>JAOAJK010000009.1 GCA_026414225.1 Thermoplasmata archaeon | reverse complement strand
GATTGTAAGCAGGGTTGCGTTCGCATCTGGCTGTATTATCTCGTCCGCAATCCCGACCTGCGACACCGCCAACCCCTTCATCGCTTTGACCAGCGGAATTATGCTCCGGCCCACCTTCCCATCAGCACGCTGTGCCACAATGTAGATGGAGGGGTCAGCATTTCCAATGTCGCTCTTCTTTATCCTTCCCTCTAGCGTGTTAAGGTTTGCCTTCGCCTCGATTGATCCCTTCGCTTCCCACTTCCAGCTGGAGCCATCGCCCCTGTATTCCGAAAGCGACGCACTCACGACATTGCCATCGCTGCCGGAAATCTCTACCTTGTACTTTGCCTGGCATCCATCAAACCTGTAACCGGCCTGCATCGTGTCAACAAACATCACAACTGTGTCCCTTGCATTCCCGCTGCTCTCGAAGACCGCACGGGGACTCTGCACCTGGACATAGAAATACACATACTTCTCGTCAAAATCCACTGCGTACCTTGTTATCGGAACATCCATCCCGGCGGGTGTCTGTTCCACATACGCCTTATCCGCCCAGTCATCCAGATTTCCATCGATCTTTCGCTGCTCCGAAGGTCCAAGTAGAATCATTATTGGCGGAATAAGCAGGATTATGAATACCAGAATCGCGAGTCCTGCTTTCATGTTGGTACCGTTGTTACCTTTATTTCTGCTGTTAGGCCTTCTCTGGTTGCTGCCATTTGTCATTCCAGAACCGTTTGTGAGCCCGTTTACTGCTCCACTTCTTCTTGACCCGGGCTCGCCATTTCTGCGGTTTTGGTTTCCATTACCTACGCCCATCAATATTGCCATATTCATTTCCTCCTGTAAATTATGCTCTTGTAATGAGTAGTCCTATATAAATCTATCAGGGAAGTAAAATGATTATTTGTGCCCCCTCTCAATAACCTTTTCCCAGTCTTGAATGAGCATTTCGGGGGTTCTATACCTAAGGAAAAACTCTCTCCCTTTTTTTGAAAGCGCTTCAAGTGTAATGGCGTCACAATTCCTTATTTTTTCAGCAAAATCATCCATTTCTGCCAGAATTAGTAGGTCTTCGGGTACGCCCAATCCTCTGAATGCAAGGGGGGTGCAGACAACTGGCAGGCTGTATGCCATGTACTCAATTATTTTTCCGCAAATTCCGCTCCCATGGAATATAGGAGCTATCGCGATCCCGCACCTTTCCAGAATTTTCTGTTTATCTTCTTTACCTACAAACCCATGAAGACGCACATTTTTTTTCGGCTTTTTAATGTGGTTCCCAGCCTCGCCGATAATATGAAACTCATACTCCGGCATATCTGCGGCAAGTACCTCGTTTATGAATTTTGCTCCTTCAATATTCGCGAAGTAACTGCTCCCCATAAACACCAGGGCTTTTGGATCCGCATGCTTTCTTGTATAATTTTTGTCAGGTACATCAACTGCAAAAGTGAAATTTACCAAAATTTTTGCTGGATCAATTTTATAGAACGTAACAATCTCCGATGCATCTGTAGGAGATAATGCAAAGATGTAATCTGCATTTATAACCATCTCTCGCTCTATCCTGTATATTTTCTCAAGAAAAAATCTTTTTGTGACGAAATCTGTGTACACCTGCCGTTTCAAAGCGTATTCAAGGTTATGGGCATTGTATATCACGAGCTTTTCCTCTGGGATGTAAGGCAGAAGCCCTGCATGCCAGCACCCCTCAAAAATCACGACATCCGCATCCTCGATCTTTTTCAGTGCGATTTTTTTAAATGATTTTTTTCTATCCGCGCTCACACTCAAAAAGTAATCGAGTGTAGGTTTTTTAAAAATTTTATATGTAATCGCACCAATAAAAAGTGAAAAAATGTCAGGCATCTCAATAATGCTCACATTATTCGCGATTTTTATGATTTTACTTTCAGTAATACCCCCGCCAAATGAAATCACATCTACGCGGTATTTTTTTCCCAGCTCTTTTGCTAGATTGTGGACATGCAGCGCAAATCCAATTTTCGGCTCAGCGGTCAAATCCTTTGTTATTATGCACACTTTTTTCATAGGTATACCCAGATGAAGTATTTGTTGGTAATAAAGGTTTGGCATTCCTGCTGTGTTGAGTAAATTTAAAGAACACATTTTACCGTAACGCGATGCAAGAGGATAGAGGCCTTACTGCCAGTAAGAACACAAACCGCAGTGTATCATGTTCCCATTTATTTTTCCTCCTTCCTACATTCGACAAATAGTCTAGCGATAACTTATGCAACACAGCATGCAGTGAACGAGGCAGGGGAGGGTGAGGGAAGTATTGTGAGCACCGTACCTATCACAGTCCCTAGCAGGGTCCTCAACCTCCGGGTTCTCTCCAAACTTCCCTGGGTGACCTTGAGATGGGATAAACCCCTGGAAGATAGCGGTGCAAACATCACACAATACAGGATTTACAGATGGGTAGACTGTGAAAATGAAACCCTGCTGACGGAGGTAAGTGCCACCGAAACGCAGTACACTGACACGAGTGTAGATCCGAGGGGGACATACCATTACAGGATTTCGGCGGTGAATGACGCTGGCGAAGGCGAAAGATCAACCGAAGTGACGGTCAGGGTAGAAAGTGCTGAATCCATAGTCAACACGTGGATTCTCGCCGGAGTGCTTCTAGTGGTTGCTGGAATTGTGGTCGTGTTCCTCCTGATATACTTCCTCTTCCTCAGAAAGAAAAATAGCTCCTGATAGATCGCATAACCCATAGACGCCGAGGGGGAGATTTGAACTCCCGAGGGTACAAGACCCACAAGCTATCTTGCAAGCTGTCTCCAGGCTTGCGCCGTCCCGGTCTGGGCCACCTCGGCACTTCAAGGAAGGGAAACCGAAACCTCCATAACCACAATGAATATTTAACTTTAGCTTCACACCTTCGCAACAATTTTGATTATATCCCCGTCCTTGAGCACATAGTCGGATCCGAGCACCATCTTTGTTCTGGCATTGATTGCCCTTATGAAGTTTTTCCCGAGGTCCGTATGGACCCTGTAGGCCAGATCCCTAGCGGTACTCTCCCGTGGCATCAAAAACGCGTCGGGTAGCACCCTTCCCTCTTTGTCCTTGAAGTGACTTTCATCCTCAACAGGATACACCACAATTCTGTCTAGCAGCTTGAACACGGCGGTTTCGATGCATTTCTGGACCCCCGTGCCCCCGAATTTAGCCAGCCCTTCTCTAATTTTTTCAAGCCCTTTCTTCTGGGCCTCACTTAAGCTTTCTGGTTTTAGAATTTCGAAATCCGCACTTCCGGGAGTGTAATTAATTATTCCCGCCCTGGCAGCCCTTCTCAGTGCCAGTTCATAGTCAGCCATTGTGGGTACAACAATATACTCTTTCAGGGAGAGAAGTTTTTTCAGATGTTCTTCCGGTGCTATATCCGCCTTGTTCGCCGCAATGATAATTGGCTTTGCAATCTTGATCAGGATTTTTGAAAATGCGAGAAACTCCTCCTCCTTCCACTTACTGGGCTTTGAAGCATCCACGGGAGCAGCATGGAGGGCTGCAAGAATGTGTTTCTGGGTTATTCCAAGTCCTGCAAGTTTTTCAGATAGCATGTCATCAAGTTTTCCACCCGAAATCTCGATCCCCCTTGCCCGCCTCTCCCAGTCCTTCATCAAAATTCCTGCAAGCCAGTAATAAATTTCTCTCTCTAGAAACCCCACATCCTCCAGAGGGTCATGCTCTCCCGGATTACAGAGGTTTCCATCACATGTAGTTGAGCCACTCGCATCCACAATATGTATCAAACAATCTGCCTGCCGCAGGTCATCCAGGAATTTGTTACCCAGCCCCTTCCCCCTGTGAGCATCGGGCACGAGCCCCGCAACATCTATCATCTTTACGGGCACAAGACGCGTGCCATTCACGCAAAGGGAATTTCGTGGATTGCACTGGACATTTAGTTCCGCATGCGGACATTTTGCCCTAACATAGGCAACACCCATATTTGGCTCAATCGTGGTGAAGGGATAGCTGGCTATCTGGGCATTTGCGAGCGTGGCAGCGGCAAAGAATGTACTCTTTCCGACATTGGGCTTACCCACTATTCCGATTTCCATCCATGCTCCCCCTTATTCTGCTCTTTATATCATCAGTAAGTTCAATTGTGATCGTGTACTGCCCTCGCGCATACGCGTTCTTCGCGGACCTGAGCTTTTCATAGCATTCATTTTTCACGTTACTGCCCACATTGCTGGCTTCAATTATTTTCTCGGTGAATTTAAGGGCATTGTAGGCTTTGTCTCTGGTGTAGGACTCGGTTTCTGTCCGGCTCTTTCCCCGTTTAAGCAGAATCCTGGTCAACCAGAAAAGGAGCATGAGCACAAAAGCCAGCACGACCATTACAGAGAGGATGAGGACGGTGGTATCGCTCATTGGCAAGGGAATGCTACATGTGGATAAATACTTTGTGCTTTATGCATCCACCAAACTGCCAGCGAACTCAACCATGGCGCCAGCAAATTGTGCCTGCAAATGGAGAAGAAAGGTCTCTTGGATATCCGGAGAAACTTAACTCCATGAATTTCAGGGCAACACATATGTATCTGGGACAATGCAGGTCTCAAATCCTTTTATTGCACTGTTTTAGAACCGCAGAATCTTGTTCCAAAAATATATTTTTTTTAGAGCATTTAAAATTTTTATAAATTTATCATGCAACTGCGGGGGTATTATATACAAACACTAGCAAATGGCGATCTCTGACCTGTTTTTCGGAAAGGTATATATATGACCATCCCCATATGGTAATACATATATTTCCTACACAGGAAATGGGGTGGAAAAAATGCAAATATGGAAAAAAGCGCTGGTGGTGCTGGTGCTGGCATCTACGGTGATGGGGTTGGTAGCTACACAGTATGCGAAGCTGGGTGTGAATGTATCAGCCGGTGTGAGTACAAGATACTCATTCATCCAGCTTATGGCTGGAGACAGTGCAGTGGTAGGTAGCGGTTATATCCTTACAAACAGCAGCGGGAACTACACCGTGCAGCTTGGTACCTTTGCGAAGGGGTTCAACAAGACATACACAGCGGCATTTGCAATAGTGAACTCGGAAAGCAATGTGAGGCTACAGATAACCTCGATTGACTTTGGAGCCGCAGATAGCATCAGATCATATGCGATAGTAGCACTGCATGAAAACATGAGCATAAATGCATTCAACGAAGCCGCCGGGAGATTCATAGTCTACTTTGACAAGGGAACTGCATATAACGTAGGAAGCAACGGTTTTGTGCTGAGAAATGGACAGGGCGACTACTCTGGTAGCAACCTCCAGTACACCGCAGACAATGGTGGATCGTGGACTTCCGCTTCCTGGGATGCAACCAATGTGTGGAAGTACAATGCAGCGCTGGTGAATTCAGACGTGGACACAACTACCTCCAGCAGGTCTAACTTCGTCTGGGTACAGATAACCCTCGACCTCGCTACTGCAAGCGACGGGACCTCGCTGACGGGGACGCTCTACATAAATGTCCAGTCCGTATAAGCACCAAAAACCCTTTTCCCTTTTTTGTTTTTGTTGCGTTTTTGTGATTTTGTTTCAAAATACCCTTACTCAATCCCATTCTGTGTAATTGTGAACAGCGCCTCCCGCCCCTCAGGCAGCGAACGGTGTTTCAGCAGAACCGCCCTCCGCTTGCCGTCGGCGAGTTTCTCGAACCTTATTATGATCTTTGCGTTGTGCTGGAGCATTGCCCCGTCTATGGGCTCAAACGTGCCCTTCTTCACATCCATGTAAACCTGATTTGTGATAACTACGGGGATACTCTCGGTCCTTGCGAGCTTCGAAAGGGCGTTTACCATCCCAGCCAGTGACTGTCTTTCCCCCGCCTCCTCCTCCATCCCTATGTTGATCCTGTAAAAAACCGTGCCGGAGTCCAGAATCACGAGGCCTACATTCTCCTTCCTTGCCTTCTTCACAGCCTCCTCCACCATTGCCTGCTGCTCTTCGAGGGAGTAACACCTCGCAACCAGCATCTCCCTCGCTATTTTGTCAGCATCCTTCCCGCAAATTTGCTCCAGCCGTTCTGCCGAGATGCCCTCGGTATCAATGTACATCACCTTTTTGCCACTCAACACCACATTTTTCGCAAGCACAAGGCAGAGGTTAGTTTTTCCGCTCCCGGCTTCTCCGAATATCTCTGTGATCGTGTCTGTCTCAATCCCTCCTCCAAGCATTTCATCCAATGATTTGCATCCGGTGGGAATTTTCGCTGGCTTTGCCATATTCATCATCAACACCACGCCCCATATCAATTTTTGGTTTCCCTGCTCATCAACCATTCAATGAAGTTAGCTTTAGTTATAATCCCGTAACCTCCATCGGATTTTGATACCAGAACGGCAGGATGCCTTTCAAGCACCTCTGCCACGGTATTCCATGCTGCATCGGTGTTTACCGCGGGTAACGGTTTTTCCATGTAATTTTTTACGGGCTCATCGAGTGCCCTCTTTCCCGTTTTATCCAGAAGCAGTGTGTACGCACAGCTCTCGGTTATGGTCCCTGCATTCTTTTTTCCATCAAGCACAGGAATCTGGGAAAACCCTCGGTTCTTCATGATTTCAAACGCCTTCTTCACGGGGTCATCAGGGGCAACATAGACCACCTGTGAGGTCATAAGCTCACCAGCACAGGGTATTTTTTCGATTTCGTTTTTTCCTCTCAATTCCCGGATGTAGAATTCATACAGCTTTTTTACTGTCTGGTAGGAAGGTACAACACCCCTTCCGTGCTTTATTCCCTTTTCCATCTTCGAAATCAGGGACTGACTGACACCGGTTTTCTCTGCAACCTGGGCCTGGGTCAATCCGATGATTTTTCTAAGCATGAGGATATCCTCAAGGGAAGGGAGATACAGGGGCAATCTGGCAACTCTTTCTAGCTTCGGGTTTTCCTCCATGCCAATACATAACCATAAGGGGTAGAAAAGGTTATTTCCATTGCCGCTTTCATTCCGTTTGATGCTCTGCCTTGGAATAGAAAGTACGGCACACACCTTCGGTGCAGGCATTGTAGATGAGAACGCAGAAGTGCTCGGAAACCAGATAAAGGTTTATTCTCCACCCTCCGGCGGAATTCATCCCAGGGAGGCAGCAAACCATCATTGTGAGGTAGCAATTGACACGATAATGGCCGCACTTGGGGAAGCGAGCATTTCGTTGAATGAAATTGACCTCATTGCCTTCTCCCAGGGTCCAGGTCTCGGTCCCTGCCTCCGGACGGGTGCTACCGTGGCAAGGACCCTTGCACTGGCAAACAAAAAACCAATTATTGGCGTCAATCACTGCATCGCCCATCTAGAAATCGGGAGAGGGACAACTGAATGCACGGACCCTGTCCTCCTCTATGTCTCGGGGGGAAACACGCAGGTTATTGCCTTTGCAAATTCCCGCTACAGAGTATTCGGAGAAACCCTTGATACAGGCATAGGCAACTTTTTAGACAAGTTTGCGAGGGAGATTGGTCTCCCGTTTCCGGGCGGTCCTAAAATTGAGGAAATCGCCAAGAAAGGAAAAGAATTGCTGGAACTTCCGTACTCCGTAAAGGGAATGGATGTATCTTTCTCAGGGATGCTGACCGCAGCCCTTGCACTCCTGAGGAAGGGGGCATCCACAGAAGATCTCTGTTATTCTATGCAGGAACATGCATTTGCGATGCTTGTGGAAGTTACAGAAAGAGCGATGGCCCATGTTGGGAAGGATGAGGTGCTGCTGGGGGGTGGTGTTGCGAGGAACAGGAGATTGCAGGAGATGGTGAGGAAAATGGCCGAGGAGAGGGGAGCGAGGATGTTTATTCCAGAGCCAGATTTGTGCGTTGATAACGGGGCAATGATTGCCTACCTCGGAATTTTAATGTATAACTCTGGGGTGAGGCATGAAATAAGCCAGACGAACATAAGGCAGCGGTTCAGAACAGACGAGGTGGATGTGACATGGAGATAGAGAATGAGAGGTCACTGTGTGAGGTAAGGCATAATCCATTGGCTAGAAAAGATTTCCTGAGCGTTGTGAAGGCAGGGGTTGCGAGTGTGGATGCCTACATGCTTGTCCGCAAGAAGTTGAGTTTCGATGGGAAACATCTGAGAATCGCGAACAGCATCTTCAGGAAGAAAGGGCGGATTTTTGTCGTTGGTGCCGGCAAGGTGGCCCATCTGATGGCCGCTGCCTGTGCGGATGAAATCGAGGAGTGCACCGGGTGCGTGCTTTGCCCTGAAGAGGGGAAGCATGGGGGAATTAAATTTTTCAGAGCGACGCATCCTCTTGCAAGTGAGCAGAATCTGAAGGGCACGGAGAAGGTTCTGGAGGTGCTGAAAGAAGCGAGAAAGGATGATTTTGTGCTCTTTGTGATTTCCGGCGGTGCAAGTGCAATGCTTGCAAAACCAGTGGAGGGGTTGGGTCTCCAGGAGAAGAACGAAATCGTGAAGGGATTGATGCTCTCAGGTGCAAACATAAGGGAGTTGAATACTGTAAGGAAACATCTGTCGGAAGTAAAGGGAGGCCGGGCTGCCATCCGGACAGAGGCAACGGTGATTGGACTCGTGCTCTCTGATGTGCCCGAGGGGAACATCGGGGATGTTGGCTCAGGACCTACGGTGCCTGACCGGAGCACAAAGGAAGAGGCCCTCCGGATTCTGAAGAAGTATGGAATTCTAGATAGGTTGAGTGAGAGCGCGAGAAAGGCCGTGCTGGATGCTGCGGAAACTCCAAAGGCATCGCACCCCAGATTTAGAAATGTGAGAAATTTTATCGTTGGAAATATGGAAACTGCTCTCGCTGCTTGCGTCCAGAGAGCGGAGGAACTCGGCTACGATGTTAGGGTAATAACTCCGGCACTGGATGCTGAAGCAAGGGAGGTAGGAAAATTGTTTGCAGAAATGTTGAATTACGAGGCAGGGAGGACTGGAAAGCGGCTGTATATCGCGGTCGGAGAAACCTATGTGAGGGTGTGTGGAACTGGGAAAGGGGGCAGAAATCTCGAGGTGGTGCTTGGTTTTCTGAAAAAACTGAATGTGAAGGAAGGAGTGATTCTTTCGTTTGCGACCGATGGGAAGGATGGTACTACTGAATGGGCCGGAGCTTTTGGTGATCTGAACACGATCGAGAAGGCGGGAAGCGGGGGACTTGAGATTGATGATTTTCTTGCTGAAAACAACTCAATGGGATTTTTCGAAAAAACTGGTGATTATGTAATTGCGAAAAACACGAGGACAAATGTGGGCGATATCGTGGTCTGGGGATGGAGGGGGGAAAATAGGTAGGGAAACTAACAGGATATCCCGAAAAATTTGGAGATGGGATGTCATATGAGATGGGCATTGTGAAATGGGAGAATTCCTTCCAAAAGTAACCATTATCTACCGCAAACTCTTTCCCCATTTCATGAATGTACTTGTCCTTGGTGCTGGAATGATGGGCTCAGCCGCTGCATACGACCTCGTAAAGAACGGCAACTTTGACAAAGTTTTTGCTGGTGATGTTGACAGGGAGCGGGCGAAAACAGTGAGCCGGAAAACGGGTGCCGAACCACTGGTAGTGAATGTGGAGAAAACCGAGAGTGTAAAACGCGCATTCAAGAAAGTGGATGTGGTTCTGAGTGCCGTGCCTTACTTCTACAACCTGAAGCTCACGAAGATTGCAATTTCAATGGGCAAAGGTTTCTGCGACCTTGGCGGCAACATAGATGTGGTCCACCAGCAGCTCTCGCTTAACGAGAAAGCCAGGGCAAAGGGTGTGACAATAATCCCGGACTGCGGGCTTGCACCTGGGATGGTCAATGTGCTCGCTGCAAAATTGATTTCGATGCTGGATGTAGCGGAGGAGGTAAAGCTCAGGGTTGGAGGTCTCCCGCAGGAACCGAAACCGCCGCTCAACTACTCCCTTGTTTTTTCAGCCCACGGGCTTATCAACGAATACCATGAAAGGTGCATCATTCTGAGAAACGGAGAGATCGCATATGTGGACGGACTGGCAGACCTTGAAAACTTCGTGTTCGAGGGTTTCCCGGAGCTTGAGGCTTTCAACACATCTGGTGGCTCTTCAACGCTGCCGTTCACCTTCCGTGGAAGGGTAAAAAATCTGGATTACAAGACAATAAGGTATGCCGGGCACTGCGAGAAAATCAAGCTTTTGTTCGCCCTCGGCCTTGCCTCCAAGGACCCGGTGGTGGTAGATGGAAGGAAGGTGGTTCCGAGAAACCTCCTTGTAAAATTACTTGAAACCAACCTGCCAAAGAGCAAAGACCTGGTGCTGCTCAGGGTAACCGCCGCAGGACAATCTGGTGGTACCAGAAAGACCCTTGTCTATGAAATGGTGGATTATTACGACGAAAAAACAGGGCAGACTGCAATGATGCGAACTACCGCTTACCCGGCAAGTGTGGTTGCGAAGATGATTGGGGAAGGAAAGATTCAGAAAGGCGTGTACACCAACGAAACTGCGGTTGACCCAGATGAATTTGTGAGAGAACTGGACCTGCGGGGACTGAAACTTCAATTCAGGGAAGAAAGGAAGTAAGCGATGAAATGGCATTTCTGTGGTGGTGGGGAAATTGGAGGAACTGAGCGCCCTTGAGAAAAAACTCCTGATTGCGTTGCGGGGCACCGAGGGTGGTCCGGGAATTGAAGTGGAGACGCTCGTTGACGGAAAAACCTTCAGTTCAATCCAGGAAGTGATGAACGCTGCATCCTGGCTTAAAACCAGAGACCTCGTGGAAATATCGGAGAAGGCCGTGAGGTTTGTCGGGCTGGGTGCCGAAGGAAAAAGATACCTTGAGGAGGGCCTACCCGAAAGACAGCTCTTTGAGGTCTGCAAGCGGGAGGGCAAGATCGGGATGGCTGAAGCAAAGGAATTGCTGGGAGAGAGCTTCGGGATTGCGCTGATGCATCTTAAAAATGCGGGGGCAGTGGTTGATGGAGGCACCATAAAACTTCCGGCTGGTGAGGTGGGGGAGATTGAGGCAAAAATAAGGGAAAGAGAGGAGTTTTTGAAAGTACTGGCTGAGATGAAGGAGGAAACAATACTTGACAGGAACCTCCTGAACTACCTTCTCAAAAGAAAGAATGTGCTGGCAGTGAAGGAGAAGGTTGTACGGAAGCTCGCACTCACTGAAAACGGTGCCGCAGTTGCCGCTGGCATTTCCGCGATCGAGGAGGAGGTGTCCCAGTTAACCCCCGAACTCATCCAGACCGGGAAGTGGCGGGACACAAAGCTGAGAAAGTATGATGTGACGAGGTATGCTCCGCGGGTCTATGGAGGAAGGGAGCATCCGCTGAACCAGATTGCTAGCCAGGTGCGAAAGATTTTCCTGAGCATGGGCTTCACCGAAATCGATTATGGCATCGTCCAGAATGCGTTCTGGAACATGGACGCCCTCTTCGTGCCGCAGGACCACCCTGCAAGAGACATGCAGGACACCTTCTATCTGGCCTTCCCTGAGAAAATGGCGGTGGAGAATGAGGAATGGGTCGAGGCAGTAAAGCAGATGCATGAGAATGGTGGAGATACCGGCTCGGAGGGCTGGGGCTACAGATGGAGCCGTGATGAAGCCGAGAAGACGCTGCTCCGGACCCACACAACAGTGAACACAATAAGGTTTCTTGCGGAGCACCCAGATGAGGATGCAAAGGTTTTCTCAATAGCGAGAGTTTTCAGGAATGAGAATGTGGATGCCACACACTTGCCAGAGTTCATGCAGATCGAGGGAATTGTGGTTGAGGAGGGGGCATCACTGGCAATGCTGATTGGTGTGCTGCGGGAATTCTACAAACGGATCGGCTTTCCGAATGTCAGATTCCACCCATCCTATTTCCCGTTCACGGAGCCCAGCTTGGAGGTTTATACGGTTTTAGATGGAAAAACGCTTGAGCTCGGCGGGGCAGGAATCTTCCGCCCGGAAGTAACCGCACCTTTCGGGGTCAAAAAACGGGTACTCGCCTGGGGTTTAGGGCTGGAGCGACTTGCAATGCTGAAGTACGGGTTTGAGAGCTTGCCAGAAATTTACTCCAACCGTCTTGAGGTCCTTCGAAGGCCCTATGCTGCAAAATTCTGGAGGTGAGGGCGTGAATGTGAGGGCGATTGTGAGATTTTACGGGTTGGTCCAGGGCGTGAATTTTCGTTACTTCACGAGAATGAAGGCAAGAGAACTCGGGTTAACAGGGATTGTGAGGAATGAGCCTGATGGAAGCGTTTATGCCGAGTTTGAGGGTGAGAAGGAGAAGGTGATGGAGTGCATCGAGTGGTGTGCCCATCATCAGCCCCATGCAGAAGTTGAGAACTTTGAAGTGAAAATTGAGGAAAATCGTGAACCCAGGTACGGAAGTTTTGAGATTGTGAGATAACCCCTCCCACTGGTTTTCCGCACTCCAAATCCTTAAATAGATGCCAGCACTTACTTCTGCTGTGAAACCGAGAATCCCCATCTTGGGCACCGTCATCCTTCTCCTTTTGTGCCAGGGCACATCAATTCCGGCTGCGGCCTGGGGCAACGGTTCCTCGTCGAGTTCCACCTACCCCTACTACGGGGTCCATGATGTAATTGCCGAGTTTGCATACAAGAATCTCAAGAACTACAATACCACGATGGCAAACTGGCTCACGAACTGGTATGTCCAGAATGGTGGAGATTTCCAGGGTTCTTTCAGCCCGAGCAGCGGTTCCCCTGGCTCCCATGACAATTACCTTGCGTACACGGATGACCCGGACTCTTCAATCCAGGACTGGGATAACCATGTGTATTATGTGCACGCAGGTGGAACCCAGGGTGCCCCGTCGAGGGTCGCACAGCTATATAATAACCTGGTTACCTATCTCACTGCCTATCTCAAGAACGGAAGCCAGAAATGGAGCAAGGAGGAGCACTACGCTGCCTATTATGCAGGTTTGCTCACCCACTACTTTGCAGACATTACCCAGTACGGACACACTGAATACACGCTGAAGGACCACACCCATCCAGCGTATGACCCAGACGGCGAAACCTATCACGGTTACTACGAATCCGGTGTCTGGGGAACCGCTGGAATCTCTGCCCTCATCTCGGCCCTCAATGGCATGAGTTACACGATAAAGAATGTATCGGATGTTTCAGCCCTGACAATAAATCTTGCAAAGTGGGTGAATTCCCATGACGGGACCACCGCAGCATTTACGGATACTGACGGCACCCAGCATTACCTCGGTTCCACCTATGTTTACATGCTCAACCGTTTCACATCGCAGTATGATGCGGGCATCACCTACAACGGAATGCGGGGCTACGACGCGGCACTCTGGACCACAACTGTCCAGCATATCCGCGCAGCCGTTGAAAATCTCACCACCATTTTCTACACTGCCTATACTACCGCCCTAAATGCAAGTGACACGGTGAAACCCTCAATCACCATCACTTCGCCTGCGAATCAGAGCATCGTTTCGGCGAGCACAATTACGGTTTACGGGATTGCTTCCGACAACATCGGCATCCAGAAGGTGGAGATAAGCCGGGATGGAACCACATGGGTCCTATGCAACGGCACCTTTTCATGGAGTGGCACACTCACCCTCAATACTGGAACCAACACGGTCTATGCGCGGGCGACAGACACTGCAGGAAACATGAACACCACATGGATAGTGGTCACGGTGGTGCCCCAAACCGAGAATTTTCTGGATGGAGAGGTGTGGATGGCATTTTCTCTTCTTGCGATGGTTCTGGGTGCATCGCTGGTCAATCCCCGCAGGAAAAACTTAATTAGAAAGAAGAATGTTTAGTTCTGGATGAAAGTCGCTTTTATCACATCGCTGGACAGGGGTATTCCTCTCTTTCTCCTCAACGAAATCAGGTATTATATGGGCCATGGTGTAAATGGGAAGGTATTCTTTGTGATGAAGAGACCTGGCACATATATGCCCCCTCCGGAGTGGGACAAACACTACATGGACCCTCTCAAAACTCTCCTGGCACAAATTCCTGCCTTCGTAAGAAGACCAAAGCTTTACCTGTCCCTTCTTCTCACAGCGATAAAGACCAGAACCCTTTTTGAGTTCATGATTGCCGCGGAATTTGCGGAAAAAATGCGGGAGTGTGACAGAATTCACGCCTTCTTTGCAGACCACAAGCTCGTGATAGGTTACTACTGTAAAAAAATCTTAGGGAAAAAACTTTCCTGCTCAGTTTACGGCTACGATGTCTATATTCCAAAGAACAAATCCCTGATTAAGGAAATCTACAGGGAAACCGATTTTGTGGTAGCTACAAACCTTCTGTTTGCCGCCCTGCTGCAGAGGGACTTTGGAGTACCAGCTGAAAAGATTGTGCTGGCAAGAACCGTGGTGGATGTGGAAAGATATTCGAACGCAAGGAAGTACCAGGCAGCGGCAGCGGAGGTCAGCAGGGCAATCGGGGCCGCACGAGACAAATTCAAAATTTTGGTTGTGGCACGGCTTGTATACCGCAAGGGTGTGCATGTGCTCCTCCAAGCCATAGCGGAAATGAAGGACAGGGAGAAGGTGGTGCTCTGGGTTGTGGGCGATGGTGCCGAGAGGGAAAAACTGATGGAACTTGCAGGAAAACTTGGTCTGGCAAGAAATGTGGTTTTCTTCGGGAGCTTGAGTGTTGAGAACCTCCTTCCGCTTTACCAGAACTGTGACCTTTACTGCCAGCCCTCGATAACGGACCCATCCGGGGATAAGGAAGGGTTGCCAGTGGCGATGACCGAGGCGATGGCATTCGAGAAGCCAGTGATAGCAACCAGCCACGCGGACATCCCGAATGTGCTCCAGGAAATTCTGGTGCCTGAGAACGACCACAATGCCCTTGCGTCCGCAATCCAGAAGGTTATGGCAATGCCGGCGGAGGAAAGGGCACTGCTTGGAATGAAAAACAGGGAGATAGTGGTCCGTAAATTTTCGGAAAGGAATTATGAACGAGTGCTGGCAAGGTTTCTCAGAAATACCTAGCCCTTCCTCCTCACAGTTTCTTTCAAAAACTCATAGTAAAACCTGAGTTCGGTCAGGTATCTCGTAGCCATCTTCCCAGGATTTCCAAAGAGCCGTCCCATCCACTCTATCCCTGCCCGCTGCATCCATGCGGGGGCCCTTTTCTGGACACCTGCATAAAAGTCCAGCCCTGCCCCGATTGAGACAAAAACATTTACCGCAAGTTTACTGTGGTGTCTCCATATCCAGAGTTCCTGTTTAGGGCATCCCAGAGCAACAAATAAAACCTGCGGCGATGCTGCATTTATCTGGGCAATAATTTTTCCGGGCGTGTGCAAGACCTCTTCAGCGGATGGAGAACATGTGAAAACGACCTCAGCACCTGCTTCCCTCTGAATCCGCTCTTTTGTCTTCTCCACACTTCCAAAACCCCCGAAAATTCCAATCCTTATCCCGTGTTCCGCTGCGAACGCCGGGAACGCGGCAAACAAATCTGCCCCTGTAACCCGCTCTGCAAATTTAAAATTTCTTAGTTTTACAAGGTAAGAAATTTGTCCGCTATCCGGTGTGTTTATATCCGAGTGCTGGAGCATTTCAAAGAGTTCCCTGTTCTTCCGGGCTTCCATCACAACCCTGATGTTGACTGGCGTGATTATGAGTTTTCGGTTTTCCACTATCGCCTGCTTTATCTCCCGAAACACCAGATTCATCGTAATGTTGTCTATTCTCACCCCTAACACGGCATGGCTTTCCATGGAATCAGAATTTCTCTCCTGTGAGTTTTTCGAACATCATGATGTAGATGTCCCGCACCTGCAGCACCACATCCTCGGGTAGCCCTGGTATGTCTGGCTCTTTTTGATGCAGTTCACGCGCTCTCATCAGTTCATCGTAATACCCTATTTTTCTGTAGTACTGCCGCACAAATTCCTTGCTCAACTCAACGAATTTTCCATTTTTATACTCAGCCGCATCCCAGAACCTGTCCTCATCCGCAGTTCCGAAGGTGTCAACCACGATTATTTCCCCGTCGCCGTCCACACCGAACTCCTTTTTTCCATCCACATGGATGAGGCCCCCAGCTCTGGCACTCCTTCCGATAATTCCATCAATTTTCAGAATTTTCTCCTTTATCTCCTCAATCTCCCTCTTTCCGAGCCCTGATATTTCCATCGCCTCCTCAATTCCCACAGGTCTGTCATGCGCCTCGAATTTTGTTGTCATCTCGAAGAAGGGTTCTGGTAGCGGGGTGCCGTAATCAATGTTTTTATTAGCAAGCCCTACTACTTCTGGCTTAATCTCTCCTTTTTTGATGCGGTCGAGGAGTGAGCCAGCAGCATAATACCTCACGATGAACTCGAGAGGAATCAGATAGTTTTTCTCGCCCGGCTTCACCTGCGGCAGAATCCTGAGACGCTTCCCCACGAACTCCCTGTTATTTCTCAATTCAATAAAATGGCTCTTGATGCCATGCTTGGCGGCCTCCCTGAACCAGTGCACACTTGTCCTGCAAAGGGTTTCCCCCTTCTCCGGTATCAGTGTGGGTATGATTTTATCAAACACCGAAATCTGGTCCGTGAACGCAAATAGCAGTCGCTGGTTATCCAGAGCATATACATCCTTCACCTTGCCCTTCCTTATTACCTCAGCATGTGTTGACGCCATGGCACGAATAAAGAAGCGTCCTATAAATAATTTATGGGTGTGGAAATAAAAAGTTTTAAATCCTGTTTCAGCAATGTAGGTAACATGCTGAATGAATGCGGTGATTTTTCCATGGAAGATAAAATTTCGGAAGATAAAAAAGTCCAGATAAAGATCAATGAACACATAGTTGACATTTACCTGGGTGCCAAGTATTTTGTTCACACAAACAGAACTGACGAAAGGGTGCATTTCCTCCTCTCTCATAAGCTTGCGGAGAAGGGGTTCGTGCCCGTGATTTTCACAAGGGAAAAGGAAGAGACGGCGAGAGCGAAATATCCGAAAAACTCAAACCTCTACCTCTTTAACACGGTCCTCAAACAACCGCACATCTTTTCTCCGAAAAGTCTGGACTACCTCGTGAGAATTGTGGGTGAAACCAGATACACAAATTTTTTCGTACTGTTTGATTGCCTTGACTATCTCTTGCTCTACAACGAGAAAAAGGAGGTTTTCAGGTTTGCAGAGCGGTTATACGATGCAGTTTCTGGCAGACAGGCAGTTCTGATTTTCCTCATCTGTCTGCCCCTGTTTGAACCCCGTGATCTGGCTCTGCTTGAAAGGTTTGGCGAAGTTCTTCCTCTTGCTGAGGAGTGAAATAGGGTCCAAAAACATCATGGAGTTCCATGCAGGCACCCAGGACATCAAGGTCCAAATGGACCATGAAAGTGAAGTTTCGACTTATGCTCAGTTTCTCGATTTTCTTCAGGAGCTCAGTAATTTTCTGAACGGAATTGTAAAGCAGGAGATATTCTACACCGTCAAAGAGGACACTGGCACCTTTGTGGGTTCTGGTATATCTCGAGATCAGGTTGAGAATTTTTTCCAGCTCATCTGGCTTGATCGTTGTTTTTCCCTCAACCTCTGAAAGCCAGTAAATTTCTGCGTTGTTCATCGGATGCCTTGTACGGAGGTAATCTGGATGGAACCGAGAGATGCATAGGCCCCTCCCCTCTTCAGCCAGCTTTTTGAAACCCGTTCTCGGTTTTTTTTCAATAATTAGCATAATGCTCATTTTGCATCACCGATTTAAAAATGGTTTTTTTAGTATATATATTTAAATCGTGATTTCACGGTTTGAAACCGCCTGAGAGAAACGGAATGCCCATAAAACGGGTTGAAATTATATATACCCTTAATTCCATTCCTGTTCTGCATGCACAAGCTTGTAATCAACCGCAGAATGGTAGTCCTCTACTACCTTCTGAAATTCGGACAGTTCGAGAGTTCGGAGGGAATTGTATCACAGAGGGATACTACACCCGAGGCAATTGCGAGAAATCTCGGATTGAACTGCAATCATGTGAGCACCGCCCTAAAGGAACTTCTAAATGCTGGATTGGTGGAGCGGAAAAAACTCCATGTCTCTGGTGAGACGAAAAAAAAGTATGTCTACAGGGTGACTGATAAGGGGGCAATTGCCGGTAAGGAATTTGAGGCAAAAATCGCAAAAAAACGGTTTTTTTACAAAGACCAGGATTCGGAAGGCACTGCAACGGTCCCTGAACTCGCTGAAAAGACAGGTTTAAAAATTCTCGATATTCTGGCATCCGCGAGGGATGATAAGCTCAATCTTGACAGGGCAAGGTTGCACGCACAAACTGCTTCAACCACGCTCAGATACTTGAGTCAACCGTTTTACGGGAGAGAGCAGGAACTGATTGCGCTTTCCCAGTTTGAAAACAGTGTTAGCAGGACATGCATCATTCATGGAATGGATGGAATGGGAAAAACCACTCTCTTAAGGCGTGCAATTGCTGGCTACCAGAAGCGGACATTTGTTTTTGAGGTGAGAAAACATTATTCCACAACGCTTGAAATGTTTTTCCAGCAATTTTACAGGTTCCTTATCGAGGCAAAAATTGCACCCCGTGTCCCTGCAGTGTGGGACATGGAGAAACTCAGAAAGGATTTGATTGCTGATTCAAGAAAGCTCAGAATTATCCTCGCGGTGGACAATTTCCAGGATGCGGAAATCCAGCTGAAGAGCTTTCTGGTTGAACTTGCAGAAACCCTTATTCCCCTGGAAGATGGCCTGAAATTGATTCTCGTATCGAGTGAGAGGGTCAGCCTAAACCCGCTCCACATCGCCCAGGGAAAGGTGCTCCAGATTGAGCTTGAACCTCTTAATTACCAGCATGCGGCCAGGATGCTAATGAATAAGGGTTTTTCCCAGGAGGAGGCGAAAAAGGTTTACGGTTTGACCCATGGAATCCCCGCCCTCCTTGAAATTGCCACACCCGGCGTGGAAAAACACGAGCTAACCCGTGATTCAATGGTGGAACAGATGCTGGGCGGCTTGACATCGATGGAGAAAGCGGTGCTGGAGGCAGGTTCTCTCTTCAACAACCCGTTTGAACCGGAGGCGATCTTTTCTGTGCTCGGGAGAGAAGCCGAGATTGACTATGATATGCTGGATGCCCTTCACGAGCGTTTCCTTCTGAAAAAAGATATTGCGGGAAGGTATGCAGTCAACGACTTCGTGGCTACCGCAGTTTCAACCAGAATCTCTGAACAGAAAAAGAGAAATTATCATCTCAGAATCGGAAAATACTATGAGAAAACAGGAAGAAGAGAAAATCTTTCAGTAGCCCTTTACCACATGATAGCCTCAAATGACCTGAAAGAAGTTGAGGAATTTATTACTAGGAACAGGTACCTGCTCCTGAATTCCCGCAACCTGCCAGTAATTGAAAAAATGGTTGCGGAGCTCCTAGCAACCCTGAGGGCCAAGAACATCATTTCCCAGTTCATCCTGCTGTTCTATGCGGAGGTGCTTGAAACCATGGGGCTCTGGAAGAAGGCGGAGGCAATTTACGAGCGGTTGGGAGATAACCCCTTTGCCTGCCTGAAACTTGCAGCCCTGCTTGTGCGGGAAAATGCTCCCGTAGAGAAGACAAGACCACTCATTGAAAAAGCGAGGAAAATGTGCAAAGCCCTCCAGAACCATGAACTTCTTGCGGAATATCATTACATAGAGGGGCTCCATGCTGAGCACCAGAACAACCTGGGTGAAGCCGTGGAACATTACAGAACGACACTAGACATCTGCAAGAAGTTGCATCTTCCCGTTGTGGAAACCTATGCATGGGTGGGACTCGCAAGGGTCTCTTTGTTTTCCGGCAGAATAAGCGAGGCGATGGACTACATTCAGAGGGCAGAAGCCCTGATGCTGATAACCGACGGGAGCATAGAACGTGCCCTCCTTAATCTGGCAATTGCCGGGGTTTACAGGATTATGGGTAACAATGGAAGGGATGCTGAGGTCTACCGGGAAGCCCTGAAATACGCAATGGATGCAGGAGAGAAACGGCTGATTGCCGCAGCTTACCTCGGTCTTTCTGGTAGTCTGATAGGAAGCAGGGATTACAGTGCGGCAAAAGAATATTTCCTGAAGGCGGAGGAAATGCGGGCGGAAATCAACGACTGGCACATGGAATTTCACCTTGAATCCCAGCGGCTGTGTTTCGCTGACACCAAGGAGGAGGCAGTAAACGCAGTTAAGCGGCTTGCGGGGTTGCTCGCTAATCCCGTTGACCTTGGGTTTGCAACACGGATGACACGCTGGTGCCTCGGTGTGCTCGAGTGGAAATTCGGTAGGGAGATGCCTGAAGAAACAAAACTTCTTTCTGACTTCCTTGAGAAAACAAAAAAATAGAAATGGGGAGAAAGGAGAAAAATTTTTCATAGGGAATATTTAAATACTCCCTCAGTATCCTGGTATCCAAGGCGGTGGTGCACCTGGTCCATTCATTTTGCATACCTCCCATGGACATATGGGCACCCCGCCTCATAAATGTAAAATGTGATTTCACGGATTAGTTTTATATAGTAGAACGGTAGCCAGGTTTACTGCCGGGCGTCAAAAAAAATTTTAAACAGTTTTTTCCAAAATCACGGTTTCGCTCAGTCCTCATGTTTCAGCATCACGGTATCAAGGTCACGAGGTGCAAACGTGTTCTGAAAAATCACCCTTGCCTCCTCCAGGAGCCCGCTGACTTCCCTGTATCTTTGGCTATAATGAATCAGCGCGAGCTTTCCTGCATTGCATTTCTTTGCTATCTCGGCCGCCTGCCTTGCAGTGCTGTGTCCAAATGTATTGAGTTTTTCCTTCAGCGCATCGCAGCCAGTGGCGTCGTGTATCAGCAGCGAGCAATCCTTTGCAGCCCCAGTGTCCCAGTCGGGGGTGGTGTCCGTACAGTAGGCAACCGAAATTCCCCTCCGCGGGGGTCCCATGACCATATCTGGCGTGATTTCCCTCTCCCCTACCTTCATACACTCTCCTCTCTGTAACTTCCCGTAAAATCTTTTCGGAACTCCCAGTTCTTCCGCCTTTTCAGGGTAAAATCTGCCAGGACGGGTCTTCTCCCTGAGAAGGTAGCCATTTGTGGGCACAAGGTGGTTCAGCGATATTGCTTCAACCGTGAACTTCGCTTCCTGAACAGTGTTCCCGGGTTTTAGGTCCCTCGCCCTCACATCAAAATCCAGCCCGTAGTAACCCGTTTCAAGCAGATTTTCAATGAATCCCTCGGCGCCTTCAGGCCCGTAAATTTCAAGCGGTGCGGTTCTTCCAAGGAGCCCCATTGTCTGGAGCATCCCTGGCAATCCGAGGAAGTGGTCACCGTGGAAGTGGGTGATGAACACCTTCTTTATTTTCATGAAGCTCACCGTGCTCCTCATTATCTGTTTCTGGCAACCCTCACAGCAGTCAAAGAGCACCACCTCGTTATCAACTCTTACAGCCACAGCCACGGTGTTCCTCTCAGGTGTGGGCACAGTGCCTCCAGTGCCGAGGAAGATGACTTCCATGCTAGGAAAAAAGGAGAGGGGTTATATTTTACTTCGCCAACCTTAATGGTGCATCATTGCGATTTCCTCGCCGCTGAGCTTTTCCTCCTTCTTGTACCTGTGCACAAGGAACACGCCGAATTTTGCCTTCTCCATAGAAGAAATCTTTGTTCCGAGGAGGTATTCCACCACATCCCAGATGTCGTCAGCATTCATTATCAGAAAGCCGGTGTTGATCCCCTGAAGCTTGTGCTTGATTTCGCTCAGCACGATATAGGAACTCCGCACAGGAATTGCCTCCTGCTTGAAACTCCCCTCGATGCTTGCAAACATCTCAATTGCCACATTTATGCGCTTTCTTTCCGGCACCACATTCAGAATTTCCACTTCCGCACTGTATTCCTTTGCTACAAGATGGGCGATCTTCATTGCCAAACTCAAATCGGAGCCGAGCTTGTTTACCAGCGTGACTTTATTCGGTACCTTCCCGTGCGGGGGTTTGTAAATTACAGTGTCCGCCTTTATCTTTTTCAGCAATGCGGGTAGATGGCTTCCCAGAATGAATCCCTTCTTGAACCGCCCCCGCCACCCGAGTATCACCAGATTCGCATCCACTTCCTCCGCAAAATCTGCAATGGCATCGACAAGGGTGTGGGACACGCTTATGAAGTAATCCGAGGCGATGTCGTATTTCCTGGTTATCGTTCTCAGTTTTTCAAGCTTCTTCACAGTTTCCTCCGCATCCCTGTAACCAATGCTCTTGATCGAAATCTGTCTTGGAACCTCAATGACCGAGTAGAGAAGGACATCCCCCCTGTTGTTTCTCGCAATCTTGGAAGCCATGTGGACCATCGGCACAACATTATCTCCAGGCGGGACACACACAAGCACACTGTATTTTTTCCTGTCTATGCTTATCATTTCCCCGAGCACGCTGCGTTCATCCGCCCGCTCCTCGACCCTTCTCTGCCCTCCCCCGAAATAGTGGACAGCAGCCCCGATCTCAATCCAGATAATCGCGAGATACCATGCCACCTGGCTGAAGGAATACAGCATCACCGCAATCGCACACATCGTGATAATTGCAAGCACGGGCACGAGCGGGAAAAGCGGAACTTTGAAAGGTTTCTTCACATTGGGTTCGCCATAGCGCAGCAGAATCCAGGAGATATTTGTGAGGATGAACAGCAGCAGGAACATTATATCCGCGGAAGCCACGATGTCCCTGATGGGAAGGGCGATTGCAATAGATCCAATCAGGCATGCGGAGATGAGGGTCGAAATGTAAGGGGTTCTTGTTTTCGGATGAATTTTGCCGAAGAACTTGGGGAAGGTGCCGTCCCTGCCCATCGCAAATGAAACTCTGGCTGAGGAATAAATTGTGGCGTTGAGGGTTGCGGTGGTGCCTATCAGCAGCCCGATAATCATTATTCCTGCACCGTATTTCGGTATCACCTGCGAAATTCCACCGATAACCGCAAACTCTCCCATCCCTGCAATTTCTTCAACTGGGAGAATTGCCAGAAGAGCGATGAGAAGTGCCACATAGAGCAGCATCACAATTCCAACCGAAAGCAGGATTGCTCTCGGAATGTTCTTCTCAGGGTTTTTAACCTCCTCAGCTGATTGGGCAATTATTTCGTAACCCTCAAATGCAATGAAGAGCACACCCATTGCTACAAAGATTCCATCTATCCTCGGGAAGAAGGGGGTGAAGTGGCTCCATGCCTCCGGGTTGCGGAAGAGGGCGAGAACACCCGCAACAACGAAGAACAGGATGATTGCAATCTGGGAGAGGGTAATAATGGTTTCCGTCCTTCCAGTGGTTTTGGAGCCGAGGATGTTTATTGTTGTGAAGATTCCCAGCACCGTGAGAATCAGGGCCTGGTGGAAATAGGGAAAACTGACGGTGAAGCCATAAATGGAGATAAGCCAGTCAATTCCCATTGCAAATACCACGGTGTAGAACGCGCACGCAATCGTGTGCCCGAACCACGAAATCCAGCCACTTACAAAATCGAAGGGTTTGGGGAGGCTCTTCTTCACCCAGAGATAACCTCCGCCTGCCTCTGGATAGCTGGCACCCATCTCAGCATAGCCAAGGGCTGTGAGCAGGGTTACAAAGGCATTAAGGAAAATCACGACAATTGCGGCGGGTCCAGCAAGTTCCACCGCCGTGCCAGCGAGTATGAAAATGCTCGCCCCAGTCATCGCTCCCACACCTATCATCGTTGCCTCTAAAAGCCCCAGTTCCCTGCGAAAGGAAAGCTTTGGTGTGAGTTGGCTCGCCATTCAGGAGGAGGATATGTTAGGGGTATTAAAATTCTGTGAAAGTTCTAGCCGGGGCGTTTACATTCCGCGGAATGCGGGGATCCCGCAGTGGGTGTTTTTTTTCTGCTGGTGGTAGATAATACATTTAAGTTTCTATGGTCCACGGGGTAGGTTGATATTACACATCTGGCATGCCTGGATACTTCAGACAGATGAACCCTCGCGAATGCTCTAACTAACAACAAACGGTTCGAAGTCATTGCTGGAACAACGGGGAATGGTGAAGGACTCAAGAAGCTCCTCGAGTCTGCGTAGGTTCTCCTTCTTCAGCCCTTTCTCGTGGATGTAAATATAATCCGGCTTCGGTTTTGAAACCACCTTTTCAAGTGTGTCTGTGGTCAACACAGGAACCGCGTACTCGGGCACCATGTGGGCAAAGTTGAGCTTTTTTCCAGTTGCCATTTCAGTATATCTCGGTGCGTAATGCCCGCCACCAATCCCAACAACCACCGGATACTCAGTTCCCTCAAGTTCAAGCACTGTCTTCGCAATCACCTCTGCTGCAACTGGGTCTTTCCACCTCGTCTCATTGCTTCCGATTTCTATGAACATTATGGGGGTCTCCACAAAAGGACCGTGGTGGGTTACCTCAAGTGAAATTTTGTAGTCCATTTTACCCCCCAATTTCACCAGTTTTCTGAGGGCAGACCCCATGAGTTCAGGTGCTGCCGGAGCAAAATCAAAATCCCTGCCACCGAATTCCGCCCTGCCGAAGTTTCCCACTGGATGCACGGTTAGCGTGGGAATTTCGGTCTCGCTCCGGTGCCTTGAAAGAACAATGATTTTATCGAAATCAAAGCCGGCGGCTTTTACATCCCTGTCAAGGTTCTCAGCGTAAATGTGGAGCTTATTTACAGTGATTAAAAGGAGATCCCGGTATTTATAGACAGAATTGCCCTCAAATCGCTCGGGCAGAGCTTCCCACTTTGCGATTGAAAGCAGCGTCTCCCTGATGCTCATACTTGCTATATCTGGCTCAGAAGCAACCAGGAGGTGCATCCTCTCACTGTTCTGGCTTACCTCTTTTTCTTCCCCTTCTTTACTTTCTTTGCTACTGGCTTCTTTGTGTGCTTCTTGGTTTTTGCCTTCTCCTTCCCCGCACATCTCTCCAGCATGGTATCAAACTCGCCAGAGACATAGAGCAGGAAGAGCATGGATTTCATGATTTTCTCAAATTCCTGTTCAAGGGCTTCTTCGTCAGTTAGGTTGAGAATGCCGCTGTCAACAAGTTTCTCGAGAGTTATGTAGCCAACCGCCTCCATCAGACGGATTTCATCCGCGCCGACCGTATCATCTGAAACGATTTCGACTTCTCCTGCGTCCACCTCTTCCATCTTCCGGAAAACTGCATCCTTGAATTCTTGAGAGAAAAGGTCCGCCTCGAGTTCCTCGGGCTGGAGAATGCCACATTCTGTAAACTTTTCAAAATGTTCGCCAATGGTATCAATGTCAGTGCCAAATTCCTCAGCCATCGCAGCGAGTTCGCTGAACGCATCATCATTCTCCTCCACGCCCTCCATTTCCACGACAGGTACATCTTTTCTTCCGTGCGGCGTTGATGTTTTTTTCCTCATAATTGGGCAAGCATCATGTAGTATATAATCCTTTTTTTATGTGCGGCGGGTTGACCGCAGGCGGTAAAACCTTTTATCACCGAATCCATCTCCTTTCCGCCCTCAGTGGCTGGAAATGAGGATTGGGCGGCTATGCCTGGTGTGAGCCATTTTCCCGTGCTGAGGGTACACTGCCAGAAAACCATTCCACAAACGCCTCGAGATGGTTGTAATCATTCACCTTCTGAATTCTATCGTAGAATTCGGGTGTTTTTCTGAAGGTTTTGAAGTACCAGTAAATATGCTGGCGAAATTTCTTAAGGGAAGTGGTCGCATTTATTTCACAGAATTTTCTGGCATGCTCCAGCAGGTCTGAAATTATCTCCTCCTCCGAAACCTCGCGGACGGGTTCTCCATTCACTGCGTTTATGCACGCTTCTGCAAATCTGGGCCTCCCCATCATGCCCCTCGCCACCATCACCGCATCGCACCCGGTTTTCTCCAGCATCTCTACCGCCTTTCCCGGCGTGAAGAGGTTGCCGTTACCAACAACCGGCACACTCAAAATTTTCTTCACACTGGCAATTGCCCCCGTATCCACATCCCCGCTGAACCCTGCCCTTGCGGTTCTCCCGTGGATTGTGAGGAAGGCAAGGTCACAATCCGAAATTTGTTCAAAAAAACCGGGTTGAAATTTGTCCCATCCAATCCGCGTTTTCAAGCTCACTGGAATTGAAACATTTTTTATCAGTTCTCTTATCAGATTTCTTGCGAATTCCGGTTTCTTAAGGAATGCAGCACCGGCCCCCTGTTTGGTTATAATCCTTCTTGCACATCCCATGTTTATGTCAAGCACATCGGCACCCAGTTTCTCCGCAATTTTCGCTGCCTCCACCATTTTCCCCGGGTTTGCCCCGTAAATCTGAAGGGCAATCGGGTGGTCCCACGCGTAAATCCTGGCAGTGAGCAGATTCGGGTTATGCACCAGCGCGTGGGCACTGCACATCTCTGAGAAAACGAGCGTGTCAGTAAACTTTCTAACCATGTAACGAAAGTCAGCGGAGGTGACGGCCGCCATGGGGGCGCAGATTACCCTTCTTCCCAGAAATTCCCGCATAGTCAGAAGAACTGGTCAAGGGAGGTCTGCATTCCCTGGATCTTTCTTGTCTCGACAAACCCGAGGGCTTTTCTCACCCTCTCCTCCGAAAACCCAAACTCCTCGCAAAGCATATCCACAATTTTTTCTGTGTCAGGCAGCGACCATTTCAGGGAGTAATCCTGCGTGACATCTGGCTGGAGAAAAATTTTCCTTGTTTCCTCATAACCAGGCACCTCAATTTTCTTTGCTTCAATCACTTTCTCGATGCTTCCGAATTCCTTTATCAACTTCAATGCCTTCTTTGCCCCGATGCCCCTGACGCCTTCATTGAAATCCGTGCCAACGAGAATCCCGATATCCACAAGCTGCTCCCATGTGAGGCCATGCTTCTGGAGAACCTCCTGAAGTGAAATTGCCTCCGGCTTAATGTCCACATACTCATTTTTTCTTGGGAGCTTTCTTTTGCCAGAGATCGCGAGATTTCGCACGAGCGCTGGGCTTCCGAAAAGAAGTGAATCAAAATCCTGGGAGCCACTGTAATGGGCATCACCGCGCCGCACGAGGTAACTTGCCTGGGCTTCTCCATCCCTGGGTGCATCTATGCATGGGATTCCCATGTAGCCCAGAAGTTGCTTTGCCTGGCTGACCATTTCCCTTGTAAGGTGGGAGGTCTGCTGTGCCTTGGACTTTGCCCTCTCCATATCCCCCTCCTCTAGCGCCTTTTTCCATTCCTCCATCGCCTTCTCCTTTACCGCAATCCGCCCCTCAATTGTGCGCCGTTTCTGCGGGTAAGGTTCACCGTCAAACACAAACACAGGTTTTATCCCCGTTTCCAGAAAATTCGCAGTTCTGTAGAAGAGCCCTGACAGGTGCGAGGTAACCCTTCCCCTTGAGTCCATGAGCAATGTCCCATCGCTCTGGCGGATGATTGCAAGAAACTGGTAGAGCGTGTTGTAACCGTCAATTGCAACTATTTTACCTGAAAAGTCTTCCAGTGCCGCAGGTTTCGTTTCCACTATGGAGGCAATGTCCACGCCCATGGTTGGCGCAAGGGAAATGGGATATTTAAAGGTAGTTCATATGCATGCTGAGGGCATTCAGCACTGTGAGGCAAAAATAATATAACCCCTCACACTATTAGGTAGGGTAATGACAGATGTGTTAGCAGAAAAGAGAGGAATACAAAGGGAAAGATGCAAGACAGGAATTGAGGGGCTGGATAACATTCTAAATGGAGGCATCCCCAGAGGCAACACGATTCTTGTTACGGGTAGCTGTGGCACCGGTAAGACCACGCTTTCACTTGAGTTTCTGGTCCATGGAGCGTTATCCGGTGAAAAGTGCCTCTTCATTTCGGTCACCGAACCCTCCTCCAAACTCCTTGCAAACCTGATTCCCTACGAATTTTTCGATGATAGGTTGATCGAGCAGGGCTTACTGGTGTTCATAGACATGCCTGCCCTCTATGAGCGCCTCGGTTTGCGGAAAACCGAGTTTACATTTGAAGAAATCCACATGCTCGTGAATGCAATCTCTGGAATTGTGCGGGAGCTCCAGATTAAGCGCCTCGTTATAGATTCCATCACCTCCGTATGTTTCCAGCTGAAGACCGAGGAGAAAATCAGGGAGTTCATTCTGAAGCTGGGCAAGGCATTATCTGACTTTGGGTGCACGAGCCTGCTTGTTTCTGAAATTTCCCCTGCAGAGCAGCGATACTCGATGTATGGAGTTGAGGAGGCAATTGCAGATGGCATCATCATTCTTGGAAATCTGGAGAGGAAGGGGGATTTGCTCAGAACAATGCAGGTGGTGAAGATGCGGGGCACGAGCCATTCGAGAGCGAAATATGTGCTAGACCTTACACCGATAGGCATCCTGCTTGTGCCGCTGCTGAAGGGCGGAATGGGGGCGGAAAAATGAACAGCACTGAAGTGGCAGAAAGATTGAAGAGCATGCCCGATGGATCGTCTATTGCCCTGAAAATCGGGGAAACCAACTTTGCGGACAATTATGTAGCCGCGCTAAATGGTGTGCTCAAGGAGTTCATGCCAGAAAGAAGGTACACCTGCATATATGTGACAACAACCACCCCATCACATCTCTGCAAGAACCTGTTCGAAATGTTTGAGATGGATGTCAGCAACATCTACTTCGTAGATGCGATCTCCCACATCATGATGAATGTTTCCACCCAGATGGAGAGAACAACCTACATTGAGAGCCCAACCATGCTTGAAAACATCCTGCTGAAAATCGAGTTTTTGCTGAAAAAGCTGGCAAACGAGAACAAACTCCTGATTCTTGACTCAATTAACACCCTTGCAATTCACAATGGAAACCGCATCCTGGCCGAGTTCCTCCACATTCTTGTGAACAACCTAAAATCAAAGGGGGTTTTCACAATAATTCTGGGTGTTGAGGAGCGGAACAGTGATGAAATTTCAAACATGCTGAGCCTGGTTTGCGATGATACAATCGTGGTGAAGTAGGTGGTGAGATGGTAGAAACCGTAAGTGTGGGTATAGAAGGACTGAATGAGGCGCTGTTAAAGGGGTTACCCAAGGGGTACACCCTGCTGGTTTCGGGAGAGCCGGGTAGCGGTACTGAACTTTTCGCAAAGCAGTTTGCAACTGCAGGGATAGGCAAGGAGAATGTGCTTTACATCACAACCACGGAGAGAACTGAAGACATTATTAACACGATGCATGAGTTTGGCTGGAAATCAGACATGCAGATTGTGAACATTGCGACGATGTACTACGAGGAAATTCTCGCGAAGGAACTGGAGATAAGCAAATACAGGCAGGAAGGTATCGGTGTGAATGATGTGAAAAACATAACCCTTGATGAAAGCAAGATGCGGGCCACAAACTTCCTCACGCTTGCAAATTACAGGGTTTCACGGCTCAAGCCCCCTTTCAGAATCGTGATTGATTCAATTGACTTTTTCATGGAAATTTATGACAGGAGCGATGTGCTTTCCACAATGCGTTTGATCAAAGCCCACTCCCAGCATCACGGTGGTGTTGTGTGCATTACGATGCTGAAGGATGTTTACGACCGTGCGACCCAGAGCGGGCTCGAGGAGATTGCCGATTGCGTGGTTGAGCTCCAGAAGGAAAAGACACAGCTTGAAACTCAGCTCAAACTTTTTGTGAAAAAGGTGAGAAATCATCCTGAAAAGGGCGAAACCCTCCTGCTGGAGATCGGGGATAAGGGTTTCGTTGCGAAGCCGATGAAGTAGGGCCATGATTGTGCTGATAGGCGTTGGCCATGTTTTCAACATCCATGACCGAGTGAGACAGGCGATTATAAACTCGGAGCCAGAAATTGTTTGCGTCGAGCTCGATCCGGCAAGGGCAGAAGGATTGCTCCATCCAGACCGGAGGCAGGGTGCTGCCGGAAAAAATCTACCCGCAGTTTATCAGATGCTCGCTATTTTCCAGAGGATAGTTGCTGGCAAATTCGAGTCGGAGCCTGGAATGGAAATGGTCACCGCTATTCAGACAGCGAGGGAACTGAATGCAAAGCTTGAATTCATTGACATAGATGCGGTTACGGTTGCCGAACGCATCTGGCGCGAAATGTCGTTTGTTGAAAGGATGAAACTTATTGGAGGCCTTTTTTTCGGAATTTTTCTGCCGAAGAAAAAGATTGAGAAGACCATTGACGAATTCAATGAAAAGGAATCAGATGTGATTGAGGAATTCGGGAAGGAATTTCCAACCATCAAGAAGATACTCATTGACGACAGGAACGACTACATGGCCTGGAGAATCTCAATGGTAGCGAAGGAATACACGGACATCGTTTGCGTTGTGGGCGAGGGTCACATTGAAGGGATCTCTAAACAACTATCCTGCAGAAATCTTCCCCATAGAATTGTCCGATTGAAAGACCTGTTAACCAGCACAAATGCAGAATACTCGTGGAGCTGGGCATGGTAGCTAAGGAATGTTCAGAAGGGCCATTCTTTCGAAAACGAGAAATTTCCAGTGGTTCCGTGGTGTTGCTTCAAGCTCCTGCCTGGTGAAAATTTTTCTGGCTTTTGCCTCCGTGAACTCAAGCACTTTTTCGCTTTCCCGCAGGTTGAGGGCTTTCAGAAACCAGGATCTTTCAATTTCTTCAGGGCAGACAAATACAAATTTCTCGGTTGCGGGCTTCACCCCTGCATTCTGTTTTGCCTCGTAAATCTGGTCCGAGAGCCCCACATAGAGAAGCAGGCAGTTTTCGAACGAGTTCACCCTGTGAATCTTTCTGGAGTATGCACGGGAGGCATGGTAGAGGGCCATCTCGATGTGGTCCCTGCCCAGTATCCAGTCCGCATCAAATACAACGGACCCGGGTGCAATCTCCTTTATTCTTTGAACGATGTTCTCGCATTTCCCTTCAGCCCCGAAAATCTGGTAATCAGAGTTTTCTGACGACCAGTTCCTCCCCATTTTTCACCTTCTTAAAAACCTCGGGGTTCTGCACTCTCGCAAACACATTTACCGGAGAGTAGGCCTTCGGGCGGTCATCCGTGCTGCTCAAAGTTTTCCCGAAGAAGATGCATAAACATTTACCCTCTGGCCAGTACGCGATTGCCCCCTTTTCCACATACACCCTTCCGTTTTCGATGGTTGCTTCAACCGGAATCTCGAAGTAAATCTCATCACCCCAGAAACTGGCTTTACCGCTGAACGGCATCGCGGATATAATTTTCTCTGCGGTCACTGGGTTCTCCACGGTGGTTTCCGCTTCTACGATACCAGTACTCCTCGACTCAATCACGAATTTGGGCATGGTATGCAGATAAATCAAGGACATAAAAGGGTTTTCATGGTATTGAGCCGAGAAATGGGTCCTGAAACCTTTATCTACACGCTTGCCTTGTTGAGAAGGATGCGGAAGGACTACATGCGATTGCTGGACTTCGCGAAGGATGCGATGGCAAATGCATATGCTCCCTATTCTGGGTTTGTGGTCGGGGCTGCGGTGCTCACCGCTGACGGAATGGTTTTCACCGGCTCCAATGTGGAAAACGCCTCCTACGGGCTGAGCATCTGTGCGGAGCGGGTCGCAATCACGAAAGCACTGAGCGAAGGGAAAAAAGAATTTGTGGCGATTGCCGTGGTTGGCAGGGCAGGGGTTACGCCGTGCGGTGCCTGCAGACAGTTCATCTACGAGTTTGGCGCTGGGATTGATGTGATTTACCTGAACGACGGAAAGACTGTGGTGAAAAAAATCTCTGAGTTACTTCCTGAGGGTTTCACGCTCAAGCGTTCTTAAAGCCAGTTCTGTGCGTTTCCTCCACCCCTCCATGTTGAAGCTTGAGAACATTTCCCTCGCATTCTCCAGCAACTTCCTTGCCTCCACCTTTTCCCCTACCTTCATTTCGAAGATTCCGTGGTGATACAGCACCTTTGCCAGGTCTATGAGTTCCCTGCAGTCCTCAAAATTTCTCTCTGCATTCTGAAACAGCGTCCTCGCCTCGTCCAAATTCCCCTTCATCGCTTCAACCCTTGCCTTCAGGGAAATTGCAATCGTGGTTTTTTTCCTGTCCGCCAGTTTCTCCGTGATTTCCTGAAGTTCACTGAGTTTCTGCTCGCAAAAATGGAGGGCTGCTGGTGAGAGTGAGATTTCCACGAGACCATGAATCGGGTTGAAGAGATAGTCAAGCGCCCCGATTCTCCTGCACATCTCACAGCTTTTATCATAGCATTCCCTGGCGGCCTCTGTTTCACCTCTGGCACTGTGCAAATCCCCCATGTTGTTGTAGACAATCGCAATCCCCTTGGTGTCCCCGACCCTTTCATAAATTTTCAGGGCAACCTCGTAATGTTCCAGAGCTGTTTCCAGGTCGCCCATCTCAAAGTATCCGATACCCAGATTATTGTGGAGCAGGGCGATGCCCCAGACATCTCCGACCTCCTTCTCGATTTCAAGAGCACGGTTGTAGTAGTTCAGGGATTCGGGAATGTTTCCCATTTCGTGATACACAATCCCTATGTTGTTGCATGTCCCGGCAATTCCCCATCGGTCCCCTATCTTCTCATCAATTTCCAGGCTCTTGAGGTAAAATTCCAGGGCTTTTGCCGGGTCTCCCCTGTTTCTGTAGAGAACTCCGAGATTGTTGTAACATCTCGACATGGCAACCATGTCATTTTTTTTCCGGGCTATCTCCAGGCCTTTCAGATAATAGAATTCACTTGTTTTGTAGTCCCCTATGTGCCAGCATACAACACCCATTCTGTTGTAAACAAATGAAATGGTGCTTTCCATTCCCTCCAGTTTCTCGAGAATTTGCAGGGCTTTGCCCTCCCACCGCATTGCATCCGTGTATTGCCCCTTTCTTTCGTAAAGCACGCCGATAACACTGTATACCTTCGCAAGGTCTCCGCTTTCCCCCGGTTCTTTTCTGGATTGAAGGATTTGGAGGGCTTCCCTTGCACAGCCCATTCCCTCTGAGTACTCCCCCTTCTTTATCAGAATTTCCGCCTTTTTCCTGAGGAGTCCGGCCCTTTCAACTGGCTCCAAGGCAGCCTTCAGCTCTTCATCAATTAACTTGATGCAATCCCCATACCTCGATACAATTTCAAGGGCTTCGAGAACTTTTGGCAAAAACTCCCGCCTTTTCTGCTCATCCGAGACCTCCATTGCGGCCATGTAGTCTTCCACAGCTTCGCTCACGGAATATCTCGACATCGCTGCCTCTCCGGCTCTTATTCCATACTCCAGTATCACTTCCTTATTGTTCAGGACCATTCCATGTCTCAGAATCTCACCGAATAACCTTTCATCATTGCGGGAGTTTTCCACCAGATATTCCAGGGCTTTCCGGTGGAGGAAAACCTTTCTCGTGTGGCTGAGCGTCGCATAGATTGCCTCTGCGAATGTGGAGTTCACAAACTTCCAGATGTCGCCCTGAGCAGTCAGGATGCCGCAATTCTGAAGGGCGGAAAGAACCTGGAGCATCTTGTCCGCAGGATACCCGCAGATTTTCGAGAGAATGTGTGGGTCTCCGAATCTCAGAATCGCCAGTGCAGTGCAAACCTCCCTTTCAATCTTGGCCAGTTTCTCGAACCGCGTGAGCACGAGCGCGGAAAGGGTTGCTGGGAGTTGCCCGCTTTTGAGAATCCTGACCAACTCCCTTTCGGTTCCGAAACTGTAGTTCTCCTTCAGATGCCGGAGATACTCCGCAACAAACAGGGGATTTCCCCCTGTTATCTCGTAAATCAGGTTTTCAACTCCCTCAGAGAGTTTTATTCCGGTGCCAGCACAAAAGATTTCGCCCACCTCCGAGCAGGAGAGGTTTCCCAGGGCGAGTGTCTCAACACTCTGGTCAAGTTCAATCTGTTGAAGGATTTCTTTCCAGTTTTCAGGGATTATCCCTGCCTCCGTATTCAGGGTGCCCAGCAGCAAAATCCGCGAATTTTTTAGATTTCTGGCGAGGTAGAGAAAAAGCTCGACTGTGACTGTGTCAGCAAGGTGCAGGTCGTCTATGAAGAGCACAACCGGTTGTTTTTCCGCAAATCTCCTGATGCCCAGAAGCACATTTTCAAACAGATTTATCTTTTTTGCATCGTGAATTCCCTGCGCCCAGTCAATTCCATCATACTTGCCAGACCTCATCAGGTCTCCTGCCCGCGATTTCACGGTTTCAAGGTTTCCGTCATCCAGATGCGCTGTCAGAATCTCCTGAAAATCCCTCACCAGTGTTTCCCGCACCTTGCCGTAGACAATGCAGCAGAAAGCCAGGTTACCACGGTGCACATTGAGGACCTCGTAATTGCCGTATCTTGTTATCTGGACTCCACTGTCCGTGCCCCCTGTGTTTTTCTCTGTTTCTTTCAGGGCGAAGTTTCGAACCTTTTCATAGCCGACTTCCTCCGCCTTGATGCGTTCCCTCTCGATGCTCCACACAGGTGTGTTTCCCACAAACAGATGGATGCCTTCTATTTTAGGAGGTTTGCCCTCCTCTATGAGGGAATGCAGCCCTGCACCCTTCAACGCATCCTCAAAGGCAATCAGGGGCTGGACACTCTGGGAGACGCACCATCCCGAGAGCGGGCTGAAACCCTCCCCTGCTCCAGCAAAAAGAATTTCCAGGCACAATCGGGTTTTTCCGGTGCCCGTATCCCCCTTCAGAAGAACCGCACTTCCACTGCCCTCACCTGCTGCCCTGAGCCGTTCCATCAGAAACGCCAACTCCTTCTTTCTGTCAACGAGGGGAATCTCTACCATTTATCAGGTGAAATGCAACGGGCAATAAAAACCATTCCGTTTTCAACTCTCAAACATGAAGAAGAAAATCAACAGGGTGGGAATCGGGAGAAAAACCACAACCACGGGCATCAGGAGCACACCAGCATAAACGAACGCAGCATCGATGCAGGTGAAACAAAAAACCAGGTTTAAGCTGACAAACAGGTAGTTTAGTTTCTTACGGTACCTCTTCAATTCAATTTTTCTGCTCGCAATTCTCGCAACTATCAGGTTGTAAAGCACCTCCCCCCACGCGATGAGCACATATATGAGAAAAACTCCAAAAAGAATCGGGGAGACAATCGGGAGATGCACTTCAGATACCTCCAGGGTTTTCTCAATGGAGAGAACACCTCCAGTTGTGGACATGAAGTAAAGGAGGAGAAACACACTGTCTGTCTCGCGGATATCCCTTGTAATTTGAATTGTGAAAAACATTCCGGCAAGGAGGGCTGTGGACAGGAAGACCATCGCCACCTGCCAGAAGATGACACTATCCGTGTGAAGCATTCCCCAAAACACGGCAAATCCATACGCTATAGTGAATCCCAGGAAGAGCAACAAGAGAATGTGTTTTTTAACCCCCCCTTTTTTCCCGGATAAGATAAACAATCCGCAGCCCAGCCCGGAAAGGGCAGCAATCAGGGGCAGAACCGCAGCATAAACCGTCACAATTTCTATAACTACGAGAGAATATATAATTGTTTAGATATGGGAGTTTAGGATCCCGCCGACATTCACGGAAAAACATATCTACGGTTGGGGCTTCTGCATTGATGTGCGGGGCAGCATCTACGAGCGGGAACTGAAGAGAATTTTCGAGGCGGATGCGAAGGAAATGGAAAAAATTTCAAGGAGATGTGGATATGATACCCGAGCAAATTATCTTCTGCTTAAAAAAATTCCATTCGTGGTTCTCAGGGCTGCTGGCTCATTCGGAATTGACCTCGTTGCAGTCCGTGGCGAATTTTCTTTCCCTGTCGAGGTGAAATCCTCAAGCCAGAAAACTTTCCTCTTCACCGCACAGTCAGGAAGGGCAAGAGAGCAGGCAGACGAGATGGAGCGGATATGCAGAAACTCAAATCTGCTTCCCCTCTACGCCTACCGCCTGAAGGACGGAAGCATCGACGGAGACCCCTGGGCAATTTTTACCCTCGACGGGCTCGAATTCAGTGAAGGCCGGAACAGGTATCTCTACAACAAGATTCCGAAGATCGAGAGGACTGCATCTGGCAACAGGGTGATGTACTGGGAACACGGGCTCCTCCTGAACCAGTTTGTTAAGTATCTTTATTTTCTTCTGGTAAAATAGGGTCCCGGAACCGGGAGCATGGAAAAACCACTGGTGCAGGGGGTGAGATTTGAACTCACGGACCCCTATGGGACCAGACCCTCATTCTGGCGCCTTTGACCAAGCTTGACTACCCCTGCATGGTCCTGTGGATTCCTATCACTATAACACTTTTGGTATTTATTCTTTACACCGTTCAAGGGCAAAAAAAAATTTAGTGGGTGAGAAGATAAATCTCCCCATTTCGCACCAAAACCCTTCCTGGCACCACACCGTAGAACTGGATTCGCCTGCCCCTAATGTACCTTATCCCCTTGACCTCCACAATTCCCAGGTGCACCAGAATGTGGATGCGTCTGTAAACCTCTGCCAGTGGAATTCCCGTGATTGCGGTAATCTCGTGCGGTGCCAGGACCTTTATCGCCAGGAGATAAATTATGCGCACCATTTTCCTGTCCACAACCTTTCTGACCGTATAGATACTGAACTTCTGGGTGCTTGTGCCCTGCTCCTCTCCATATGTATGTGCCATGTGATAAGCCGCTACCCTGTTAAAGGCGAGTCCAAGGAGACCGAGAATTATGAGCGCAGTTTCCTGTGTTCTGAGAACCACGAAACCAGAATTCATTGTGATGGATGGATTGAAGATGAATTTGGTTGTGGAAAGCGGATACTGGAGGAAGATGGGGGTGCCCGCAGCCACATCAAGATACATGTGGGAAAGCGTGATTGTAAACAGCATGAGGGCTGCTGCTGGATAAATTCCTCTGCCCTCCTTCTGCCCGTAGAGGAAGGCGAGACCGTAGACAACCAGTGGAATCAGCACAAACACGAACATGTTGTGAAAGATGTTCACATCACCGAAAAAGGAGGAAATGAGGTGGTCTGCATCAATCAACCCATTTATTCCGATGGCCGCAGTAATGTACACCCAGTATTTGTGCCTCAGTTTCACATTTACGATGAGGGCGAGAATGAAGGAGATGAGTATGTGAAATCCCACATCCGTGAAAGCCGGATTGATGAGCGTGAGGTAATCGAGGTCTGCGGGCATTCTTATCACCCCGATTAAAAATCGCGTTCATGGTTTAAATATCCCCGAGTGCCAATTATCAAATCTGAAAATGAGAAACAGGAACGGGAGGGCTCACCTACATTCCCTTTCTTTCCAGTGTTTCCCTGATTTTCCTCTGGATCTTTTCAACAAACACGGGCACATCGAAATTCTTCGCTTGGTGGATGCAATCATCCTTCATTGCAATCATCCTCTCAGGAGTAAGGTTTCTTATTCTTTCGATAAATGCCTCTTTCTCAGCAGGCAGGAGATATCCGGTTTTTCCATTAATCACTGTCTCCCTGTAGCCCCCCTCATTTACAGCGAGCACCACTTTACCGGACGCCATTGCCTCTATCGGCGTAAGCCCGAGGTCTTCATCGAGGGCGGTGGTTATGAAGCCCCTGCAGGTTGCGTAAAGTTCGAGCAGTTCGTCCTCGCCCACCTCCCCGAGAAATTCCACATTGTCTGGCTTCATTTTCTGAAGTTTCCTGAAGTTCTTCTCGGCCCAGTCCCCCTTCGAGAAGCCCCCTACAATCTTCAGTTTCTCGTCTGGCAATGCGCGGAAAATTTCCAGCTGAAGGTCTATTCTTTTTTCAGGGTAAATTCGATTCACGGAAAGCCAGAAATCACCAATTTCCTTGAACCTGTATTTTGAGACGGGCAAAGCGGTGTAGACCACCTCCGCGTCCCTCCCATAGTCCCTCAGTATTCGTTTCCGCACATTTTCGCTGTTTGCTACAATGGTGTCGACATAGCGGTTGATGCAGTATCTCTCAAAGACCCTGTGCGTTCCTGTCCAGGCATAGGCAACCATCTTTCTAAATAATGTTTCCTGGGAATTCACAACCCTTTTTCTAAGTTCAAAAAACGCCCTTGTGGGCGTGTGGCAGTAGTAGAGATTCGGGGAGTGATGGAGGGCAGCGTAATGGGCCCAGTTACCCGAGAGAATGAAAAAGTCATACGACTCTCTGAAGTCCGCAAGAAGGAACTGGAGTGAAGAATCTATCTGTTTGAGCGGCGGGACCCTGAAGACATCGCCGAGCGAGAAGACATTGAGGTCTGGAAAGCCCGCCCGTTTGACCGCCTCGATGTCCAGATCTGTGGTTATTATGTCCGCCTTCAATTCCCTTGCGAGTGTAAAAATGAGCTTTTCGGCACCACCGATGGCACCTATGTAGTCATGAAAAATGCAGGTCCTCATACAAATCACTGAATTCAGCCCTCAGGGAGCAGGTTTTTCAGATCCATGGTTTCCTGCTCGCCTGTTTCCATGTTCTTAATCCTCACCTTTCCTTCCTTCAACTCCTCATCGCCTATGATTATCACCCGCCGGGCACCCACCCTGTCCGCATATTTGAACTGCTTTTCAAGGTTCCTTTTCAGGAGATCGATTTCAACCGAAAAACCCTGGTTTCTGAGCATCTTTGCAATCCTCACAGCGAGAGGATAAAAGTCCTGGTTCGTGAATGCAACGAAGAAATCGGTCTCAAGTTTTTCAGGATACCATTTCCCGGATTTCCGTAGCACCTGCTCCACCACCGCATCTCCTATTGCAAAGCCCACCGCGGGAATCTTCATATCTCCGAACAGTTCAATCAGATTGTCGTATCTTCCACCTCCAAAGATCGCGCGGAAAGCCCCCTGTTTATCGAAGCATTCAAAAACGATGCCAGTGTAGTAACTCAAGCCCCTCACGAGCCCGAGGTCAAGGGCACAGTAATTCTCCACCTCATAGAGTTTCAGATAACTGGATAATTTCTCGAGTTTTTCGGCAGCATGGAGGGCGGCTGAAAAGCCAGGTGTCATTTCCTGCACATCTCTTCTCTTTGAACTGAATGGTAGCATGTTTTCGACTGCACCCTTGATTTCGGCGATTGCCTCCTTGGTGAACTCCTTTCTGAATGAAAGAAGTTCCATCAACTTATCCAGCAGTTCTTCTCGAATGCCTACAGCCAGAATCTGCCGCTTGAACTCCTCGGCCCCGATTTTATCCTTCCTATCGATGATGTGCATCGCTTCCTCCACATTCTGGACACCCATGCACTCGAGAATCCCCTGCATAAGCTGGCGGTGCGAAATCTTAATCATAATCTCGTTCTCGATACCCAGTGCCTTCATTATTTCGATACCTACAGCAATTATTTCCGCATCCGACTCAATGTTATCCGCACCGAAGATATCCACATTCAGCTGGTAAAATTCCCGCAATCTCCCCGACTGTGGCTCCTCATACCTCCACATCTTCCCGAGCGAATACCATTTCTGTGGAAATGTAAGCACCTTTCTTCTGGCAGAAATCATTCTTGCAACGGACGGAGTGAGTTCAGGTATCAGGGTGACTTCACGCCCGCCTTTATCCACGAATGAAAAGGTTTCCTCGACGATGTCAGGACCGCTCTTCAGCTTGAACAGCTCCAGTCCCTCCACACTCGGGGTGTCAATCTCCCTGAAGCCGAATTTTCTGACAGCACCTATCATTCTATCAAACATTTTCCTTCTGGCTGCCATTGTTTCCGGATAGAAATCCCTGAAACCCCTCAACGGTTGGAGCATATGGAGGGCATGGAAAGGGGGAATATATGCTTAACTGTTCGGTTAGATTTTCAGCCAGAGGTTTTTCCCATGCCCCGAAAATCATTGGTAAAATATATTTACATCCTCGGTTTAGGCAATTCTGCCGATAATGGCAGAGGTTGAAAAAATGGCAGAGGAATTGAACCCATTCAAAATAGCTCAGAAGCAACTGGATATGTGTGCCGAGAAGCTGAAACTCGAGCCAGCGGTGCATCAGTTTCTGCGAGAGCCGATGAGAACACTGATCGTGAGCATACCTGTGAAGATGGACAACGGAGAAACAAAGGTGTTCACAGGTTTCAGGGTGCAGTACAACGATGCGAGGGGCCCGACAAAGGGAGGCATAAGGTTCCACCCGGAGGAAACCCTCGATACAGTGAAAGCCCTTGCCGCCTGGATGACCTGGAAGTGCGCAGTGGTGAACATACCCTACGGTGGAGGCAAGGGTGGAGTCATCTGCGATCCGAAGAAGATGTCCAAGCGGGAGCTTGAGCAACTTTCAAGGGGCTATGTGCGGGCGATTGCCCAGATTATCGGGGACGAGAAGGATATACCAGCACCGGATGTCTATACAACCCCGGAAATCATGGCCTGGATGACAGACGAATTCTCAAAGATAAAGCAGTACAATGTTCCAGGTGTGTTCACAGGCAAGCCCTTGATAATCGGGGGTTCAGCGGGCAGAGGCGATGCAACTGCAAGAGGGGGCACCTACTGTATCAGGGAGGCAGCCAAGGTCCTCAAACTGAACCTGAAGGGGGCAACTGTAGCAATCCAGGGATTCGGAAACGCCGGGCAGTTCGCGGCAAAGATTCTGTCTGAGGAGTATGGCTGCAAGATAATTGCAGTGAGCGACTCCAAAGGTGGAATTTACAGTGAGAAGGGACTCGAATTCAGCAAGGTGCTGGAGCATAAGGAGAAGACAGGCAGCGTTATGGATTTCAAGGGTGCAAAGAACATTACGAACCAGGAACTGCTTGAGATGGAATGCGACATTCTTGTCCCAGCAGCCCTGGAGAACCAGATTACAGCCAAAAATGCAGGAAAAATCAAAGCGAAGATTGTGGCCGAACTCGCTAACGGACCCACAACACCCGAGGCCGATGAGATTCTCTACAAGAACAAGGTATTCGTGATCCCGGACTTTCTCTGCAATGCTGGTGGTGTTACTGTCTCTTACTTTGAATGGGTCCAGAACATAAACGGATACTACTGGACAGAGAAGGAAGTCCACGAGAAACTTGACAGAATCATGACAGAGGCCTTCTATTCAGTGTATGAAATGTCCCAGAAGGAAAAGGTGCACATGCGTCTGGCCGCCTACATGGTCGCAGTGAAGCGCGTGGCGGATGCGGTGAAGACCCGGGGCTGGGTATAAACTAAACCCTTTCTATTACCTTTTTTCTATTACCTTTTTTCCGTGTTTCTGGGGCACGATTTCAATCTTTCCATCAAACTTCTTTTCCAGCCCGCTGCCTCCCATGTACCTATCAAGAAAGACTGCAAGGGCTGCCACTTCGGAGTGCGGCTGATTCCCCACAGCTACATTGTAGTGGGCAAGTTTGTAAACCTCTCCTGGGACCTTCTCCGCGCCGACGACGATTAGCATGTCCGCATCCCTGGGGATTTCCTGCAGGGCTCCGTCAATGTGGATTCCGTACATTGTAAGATGGACTACTATTCCCCGCCAGTTTTTCATCAACGGCCTCCAGCTGTCAGCAAGTTCAACCCTGAATGGGCCACCAAATCTTTCTACCACCGCTTCCACCGTTGCCTTGATTTTCTCATCCGGCGGTGTTATGTAAACTAGATCGGCACCAAAAGCCCTGGCGGTAAGACAAACATGGGTTGTAACCCTTGCATCCCGTTTTGGTCTGTGTCCGAGGCGAAGGACTGCAATCATATCTGGACCAGTTCAATCCTGTGGCCCTTGTAATCAAGTTTCAGCGACCTTCGCACGAGACCTTTCAGGAATGTGGGAGACACATTCAATTTCTCTGCAACATCACCGGCAAACATCCCGCTGGCACCCACCAGAACAATCACCTTCTCCTCCCATTTCCGAAACTCGGCATCGCTCATTCCAGCCACATAAATCACATCAATCATTTCCTTTATAGGGGCACTGCAGTTAATGCTGAATGCAGAGTAGTATGTGTGGTATGCCTTTTCTGTCTTGCCCTCCTTTGTGGTCTGCCACCGGGTCTCGATGAGTTTGAGCTTCTCAAAAAATTTGAGAACCTTCACTCCCTCCTTCCCGAATCTCTCCTCTATTTCCTTTTCAGTTCTCCAGTTATCAGCAAGGTCCCTGTAGAGGTTTGCCTTCAGCTCCGTATCTATAGCTCGAAACACATTTACCAGTTCGCCAATATCATTTATCACTTTTACTCGGGTCATGGTTCCGGAGAGGGGTAATACACTCTTGGGATAAAACCTTTTTTACACTTTTTCCAATTGTGTTTATTCCATTGACCCCAAAAAAAGTTTTATTTAGTGGTGTGAACTACCAGCAACCATGTCATTGATGAGAGAAGCAGCCCACAGGGTCACGGATGAAATTCTGGCTGTTGCGAAAGCCGAAAATATTGAGCCGGAGAAGTTGAGGAAACTTGTGGCTAATGGGAGGGTAGTCATCCCCTGCAACCCTGTGCGGGAGCATCGGCTGAAGGGAATAGGTGAGGGCCTGGCTATAAAGGTTAATGTGAACATTGGCACCTCGAGGGACCATGTGGATTTGAGCGACGAATTTGCAAAGGTGGAAGTTGCTGAAAGGTATGGTGCAGATGCCCTCATGGACCTGAGCACCGGAGGCGACATCAACGAAATTCGCAGGGCAATCAGGAAAAAGTGCAGTTTGCCAATGGGCAGTGTGCCGATATACCAGGTGGGTGTAGAGTGTGCGAGAAAGAGCGCAATTGTGCACATGAGTGAAGACGACATTTTCAACAGCATAGAGGCCCATGCAAAGGACGGAATCGATTTCATGACCGTCCACTGCGGTGTCACTAAGGAGAGTGTGGAAAAGCTTCGCCAGACAGATAGAGTTACGGGCGTCGTGAGCCGTGGCGGGGCATTCCTTGTTGCCTGGATACTCCACAATCAGAAGGAAAATCCGCTCTACGAGAACTTTGATTACCTGCTGGAACTCGCGGAAAAGTATGAGTTTACACTCAGCCTTGGCGATGGGCTGAGACCTGGCTCCATTGCGGATGCCAGCGATGCGCCACAGATTCAGGAGCTCGTGATTCTAAGCAAGCTCGTCCACCGTGCAAGGGAAAGGGGGGTGCAGGCAATGGTGGAGGGCCCGGGGCATGTGCCCCTCAACCAGATTGAAGCAAATGTCCGGATTGAGAAGAACCTTACAGATGGAGCCCCCTTTTATGTGCTCGGACCAATTGTGACCGATGTGGCACCCGGCTACGACCACATCACATCCGCAATCGGAGGTGCACTGGCTGGCTATTTTGGGGCAGATTTTCTCTGCTATGTCACACCTTCGGAACATCTGGCTCTACCGTCGGTGGACGATGTAAAGGAAGGTTTGATTGCCTCGAGAATTGCAGCCCATGCCGCGGAGGTTGCAAGGGGCAGGGGGCTTGAGTGGGACCGGAGAATGAGCGAGAGAAGGTATGCACTGGACTGGGAGGGAATGTTCCAGCTGGCAATAGACAGAAGCAAGGCGGAAAGCTACCGGAAACGGAGTCCACCCGGAGAACAAAAGACCTGCACAATGTGCGGGGATGTATGTGCGATGAAAATCGTGAGCGAGTTTCTGCGGAAGCCGAATGTGGACTACTGCTGAATCAATTTTCTGTAGGCCTCTGCAGTGAGTAAAACCTTAAGTTCATCCGGATTCGCAACTTCTATAACAGCAAGCCAGCCACTGCCGTACGGACTCTTGTTTATGTTTTCCAGCTCACTTTTCAATCCCTCGTTCAGTTCAACTATCTTTCCGGTTACGGGAGAGTAAACCTCGTTTGAGGATTTTACCGAATCCAGAACAACGATTCCATCACCCTTTTTCACATTACTTCCTGCCTCCACTGCAAAATCAATATTGACAATCTCGGTAAGGGCCTCCTGGGCATAGTCGGTGATTCCAATTCTTGCATTCTTTCCTTCAACCTTCACCCATTCATGCGTTTCAGTGTAAAGCAAATCGTCTGGAATATTTACCATGGCAATTACCTCAGCCCCTGAAAGCAAAGGGAGATTATAAGGGTTGTGGGTGCCACTGTATGAACCGTTATATATCCCCGGGAGATATCTGCATCTTGGTGCAAGTATGAGTGCCATATCCATAAAAAATGTTTCAAAAAGGTATTCCAATGGTGTCCTTGCAGCGGATGGGGTTTCGCTAGAGATAGCATCCGGTGAGATTTTCGGGCTGCTTGGACCAAATGGTGCAGGGAAAACCACGCTTCTCAAACTTCTCACCACCCTGATTTTTCCGACAAGTGGAGAAATTGAGGTTGGAGGTTTTAAGAGACCAAGGTATGACCACAAAATCAGAGAAATTATCGGGTATGTGCCCCAGGACATTTCCTCGGATGCGGCGCTTACCGGCTATGAAAACATCCTGATTTCCGCAAAACTTCACGGAATTTACGGGAGCAAGGCCGTGGAAGTTGCTGAAAACATTCTAAAGCGGATTGATCTCTGGGAGGCAAGAAACAGGATTGTGCGGACATACTCGGGGGGAATGATAAGAAAACTGGAAATAGGACAGGCGATGGTGCATTCTCCAAAAATCCTTTTCCTTGATGAACCCACCGTTGGTCTGGACCCTTCCGCAAGAAAACAGGTGTGGGCACATATCCAGAAACTTCATGAAGAGGGAATCACCATCCTGATGACAACGCATTACATGGAGGAGGCCGACGCTCTCTGCGGAAGAATCGCTATGATGGCAAACGGTAGAATTGCTGTGGTGGATTCTCCGGCAAACCTCAAGAAGTCGGTCGGGCAGGGCTGCATTGTGTTCAAAACGGCTGGAAAAATACCAGAGAACATCGGGGTTGAAGATGCAAGAGTGAATGGAGATAGCGTCACGGTTTACTGCTGCAGTCCCTCCGAGGAGCTTCCCAGGTATCTGAGGATCCTCGAAAATGCGGGTTGCAGCGTCTCTTCTGTGGAAATAAAGGAAACAACACTGGACGATGCTTTCATGAAGTATGTGGGCAGAAGAATGGTGGAAATGGAGCAGTGGAGTGCAACCAGAAGAATACGAAGGGTGGCAAGGAGGCTGGAATGATGCTGAATGAAATCAAAAATGTGGTCACCATCCTGGAACTCGAGGCAAGACGGTTGAGGCACGATTATTCTGACATTATCATCCGCTCGGTGCAACCAATCCTCTGGCTCGTGGTTTTCGGCAGCGTGTTCACAAACTACAGGGTAATTCCCACGGGCGAGTATTCCTATCTTGAGTTTGTGGCCCCTGGCATCCTCGGCCAGTCCGTGCTATTCGTATCAATTTTCTTCGGGTTGATGCTTGTCTGGGACAGGGAATCCGGCAATCTCTCCAAGCTTCTGGTTTCACCTACCTCAAGATACACGATAGTGCTCGGAAAAAGTTTATCTGCAGGTATCCGTTCGATTGCCCAGGGGGCGGTCGTGATTCTGCTGATTCTCCTGATTGGCATAAGATTCAGGACGAGCCCGCTCCTGGTATTCCTCGTTTTTCCGGCCATTGTGCTCATTGCCGCGGTTTCTGCAGGCATCTCAATATTTTTCACAAGTTTATTGAAAACCCGGGAAAGGGTGATGGGCATCGGGCAGGTGCTCACAATGCCACTTTTCTTCACGAGTAATGCTCTGTATCCAATCTCAATGATGCCATCCTGGCTACAGTGGATTGCCCACGCCAACCCCATCACATACGGGATAGACATCCTACGGTCGTTCATGCTCACTGGAGACCTTTCAGGCATTCCTCTCGACCTTGCAGTGCTCGGGGGCTACTTACTGGTGCTTACACTGGTGAACGGTAAGCTGTTGCAGAGAATCATGGAATGAGAAGCGCTGAGGAGGAGATTTGAACTCCTGAGGGCATGAAGCCCACCAGCTCTCAAGGCTGGCGCCGTCATCCGGGCTTGGCTACCTCAGCAGAAACAAAAATATGAGTGGACTCGTCGGGATTTGAACCCGAGACCTCCACATTGCAAGTGTGGCGATCTTCCAGCTGATCTACGAGCCCGTCAAAGCCGCCAGGGAGATTTGAACTCCCGACCTGCTGATGTCCTGGCTTTTATTCATAGCTTACAAGTCAGCTGCTCTACCAGCTGAGCTATGGCGGCACCTGTATGGAGGGATAGAAGGGAAGATATTAAATTTTTGCGGTTTGCACTTTTAGATACTGGCTCGGAATAACCCAAACTCCATAAACTTTTTATCTTTCTACTCTCTCTCCATCACAAATGGTGACTTAAATGGCGGGAACGGATATCTACATCGGGATCGGCATCGGGGTTATCATAGGCATACTTGTGGGCGTTTTAATTGGTTGGGTGGTTGGAAAAAGAGCAGGCGAATCGTCCTCCAGAGCATCATCCCAGCCGCCTCCATATGGCAGCCCTCAGCCCCAGTATCCGCCCCAGCAGAACGGCACTGGTGCTCCATCTCCCTACGGGCAACCCCAGGGAGTACAGGCACCGATGGATGAGCGGGAACGGAGACGGCTTGAGAGAGAACGGTTGAGAGAAGAGAGGAGAAAGGAGAAGGAGAGGAGACGAGAGGAGAAACGGCTGGAGAAGGAGAGAAGAAGACAGGAGAAATTGATGGCCAAACAAGGGATTCAGCAGCCCCAGCCGCAGCCAGCCCCGCAACCCCAGTACCAGTCCCAGCCCTATCAATCCCAACCATATCAGTCCCAGTCATATTATCAGCCAGAACCGCGGTATTCCCAGCCCGCCCCACAACAATCCCCACAGTATCAACCCCAGTACTCTACCCAACCGCAATACCAGTCCCAGCAGCAATACCCGCCGCCAGCCAGGGAACAACCTGCCTACAGACCGGCACCTGAGCCCTACCCGCCTGCAACACAGCCAGCATATCAGCCAAGGCCTCAGCCCGCCCAGCAGCCAGAACCATACAGAGCCACCACACCGCCGCCACCCCCGCAGCCAGTGCCTCCCAAAACCCAGCCCGAAATTACCCAGACCTATCCACAGTATCAACCCGCACCTCAGCCCGCTCCCCAGCCAGCCCAGCCACCACCCCAACCCGCTTACACGGCGCCACAGCCCCAGCCACAACCACAGGCACAGCCCGCCCCCCAACCTGCACCGCAGCCCCAGTATGCGGCCCAGAGACCGAAGATTGTGATGCGGCGGTGCCCGAGCTGCGGGAATCAGGTGGAAGATAATGTGGTCCAGTGTCCCCAGTGCGGGAGCTTCATAAAATCACCGAAGAGAGGGGCCACACCACCGCCCCAGTATGTTGCACCAGAGGAATCTGCGGCGGTGGAGGGCGTCTGTCCCCACTGCGGTGCAAGCGTAAGTTCAAGTGCCACAATTTGCTGGCGTTGCAATAAAATTCTCAGAAGGCGCTGAGATCACAGTCCTCCAGTAAACATCTTCAGCGTGAGAATTTTTATGCAGTAACCCACGGCAAGGTCCCTCAACAGGGGTGCGAGCGATTCCTCGTACTTCGCAAATCTGACGGATTTGAACCCGCAGATGCCAGTAGCCACAATCTCTCCCTTTTTCGTGATGTAAATCAAACCAGTCATTTTCTCGTGAATCTCATACTCTTCGTCCCCGTAAACTATCACTGACGGCTTGAACCCCCTGCTCTGGGTGGTAATTTTGGTCTCCCCATGGTAGATTGTTATGGAATCATGGACATCATCATACGAAACCGTGCTTATCTTGTTTTTCTTGTTGCTGTCAAACACCTCGTATTTCAGTGTGAACAAACGCTTGATAGTTGCAATTGTTCCCCTCACATTCCATCCTGCTGGGAGTGCCAGGTATTCCTCCTCGTTTACCTTTACCAGCATGTCGTTTTTCAGGAGCCTTGCCTCTACGATTATCATTCAGAAAAGAGAAAAGCAGAGAGGATTAAATAACTTAGCATGCCGCAAGACCAGAATTAGCATTACCCGAAAATTTCCTTATCCCACTTACCCGCATCAATTTCCGCAATTATCTCCTTCGGCTCTTTTCCCTCAACCGTAACCCCCATTGACTGGCATGTGCCCACAACTTCCTTGACTGCCCTCTTCAGGTCCTTTGCGAGAATTGAACTGGACTTCATTTCAGCAATCTTCTTCGCCTGCTTTACAGTGAGGTTGCCTATCTTGTTGGTTTTTGGTGTCCCGGAACCCTTTTCGGCCTTCACTTCCTTCAGAATCAGTGCGCTTGTTGGAGGGGTTCCCACTTCTATCTGGAAGTTTTTGGTCTTCGGGTCAACAATGACTTTGACTGGAACACGCATTCCCTCAAATTGCTTTGTTTTGGCATTAATCTCCGCAACCACCTTCACAATGTTCACTCCCAGGGGTCCCAGTGCGGGACCGAGCGGAGGTCCAGGTGTTGCCTTGCCTCCTTCAACCAGTGCCTCTACAGTTTCTGCCATATTACTTCACCTCTTTTTTGTCGGTACCTTCAACCACCTTAACAGAATCACCTTTCACGGTGACAGGAATCGGAACCACCGCATCAATGAGCTCGACCGTGATTTCCTCCTTCTGGCTCTCCACGACCTTGACGCGTGCACGCTCGCCCTTGAATGGCCCAGAAACAATTTCGACAAGGTCACCCACATTGATGCCAGCAACGGGTGATACGGGTGTCAAAAATCTGGAGATTTCCTCGATTGTGGCTTCGCCCTCCTCAATAATTCCCCTTGCCTTCGGGACTCCCTTCAGCATCTCCTTGAGGGTGTTGATGCTCATTCCTTCAACAATCAGGTAACCCCTTAACTGCGGTGGTGCCAGAATTGCGAAAATCACACCTTTGTATTTGGGAATGTTGCTTTTCGTGAGGAGCGAGTCCGCGACCTCCCGCTCATGTCCTATCTGGGTTTTCACGACTATCAGGACCTGTTTTGCGGTTGTGGAAATGGTTCTGCTCTCCCTGACTAGCGGATCATTTTTTGATGATAGGTTTACAACCACATCCACCGAATCCCCGTATCTCACACCCACGGGGGCTGTAAGCTCGAGCGAGACCTCGTGGGTCATTCCCGCAGGCACGGGTATTTCCAGCGTTTTTTCCGGGGTGTAAAACACCTCATGCTTCTCCTCTTCACCCTCCCTGTAACGGAAGGCAATTTTCCACTCGGCACCTTCCTCGTTTGTTGCAAATCTGTAAAGGTAGGTAAATTTCAGAACGGCCACATCATCCCTAACACTCGTGTTGGTAACCTTAAGAAGGTATTTTGCTGTCTGCCCTGAAACTACGAGTTTTCTATCTTCAGGGCATACGAGTTGCAGTCCGAATGAAGGAGTCGGCGGCTTGTCGGTAATCTTTGCCTCCTTCGGTTCTTCCTTCTTTTCCGGCACCTTTTCCTCAATATCTCCAAAGAGTCCCAAGAAAATCGCCCCTCATGTGAAAAAACTTTGGATGTATGGCGGAAGATAATTCCAGAGATAGTAAATCAGAAAGCCGAGTGCGCCAATTATGATTATCCCTGCCCCGCATATCTGAACCACTTTCTTATACTGCTCTCTATCTGGCTTTCTTGCCATCTTCAGTATCCTTCCATACTTGCCCTTACCAACGGTTCGCATCTTATTTTCAAGATTGGTCTGAATCTGCAGTCCTTTTTTTATAATCTCCATATTCTCAACCTTTATGAAATTACATCGATGTCCGCCATCCTTTTCTCAGGTCTAGTCATACCTGGACCCACAATCTGCTTTGATTTAACACCTGTGACTACGACCATCACCTGAATCTTATGCTCAAATGTCGGGTCAATCGCGGCACCCCAGATTATTCTCGCAGCGGGATTAATCTTTGACTGGATAATCTCTGCCACCTTCTCAGCTTCACTTACTGTCATGTCCTCGCCGCCAACCACATTTATGAGGGCACCTGTTGCCCCCGAGATGTCGGCATCCAGCAGGGGGGAGTTAATTGCCTCACTTACCGCTTCCACAGCCCTGTCCTCTCCATCGCTTTCGCCCATGCCGATCAGGGCCACGCCGCCACCTTTCATAATGGTTCTGAGGTCGTTGAAATCCAGGTTCACAAGTCCTGGCTTGGTTATCATCTCGGTGATGCCCTTTATTGCCCTCATGAGCACAAGGTCTGCAAACTGAAACGCCTTCTGCAATGGTAATCGCGGCACGAGCTCCAGGAGCTTGTCGTTCGGGATGAGAATCACGGTATCAGCATACTGTCTTAACTTCTCAAGCCCATACTCCGCATTTTCCATCCTCACAAGCCCTTCTGACCTAAACGGGAGGGTGCACACCGCAATTGCCAGAGCACCCATTTCTTTCGCAATCTTTGCCACAACTGGCGCGGAACCAGTGCCAGTGCCACCACCGAGCCCGCAGGTGATAAACACGAGGTCGGCACCGCTCATTGCTGCTCTTATTTCCTCCTCCGCCTCCCTGGCCGCTTCCTCCCCTACCTGGGGCTGGGCACCTGCACCGAGCCCTCTGGTGCACCGCTTCCCGAGCAGGATTTTCCTCGGGGAATGAATTACATACAGATGCTGGGCATCAGTGTTGAGAGCGTAAAGTTCGGCGCCGACAATTCCGAATTCCACAATCCGGTTTATGGTGTTGCAGCCACCACCACCACAACCAAACACCTTGATGTTGGTTTTCAGGCTAGCTAGCACTCTCTCTAACTCCTCATCATCAGCACTCGTGGTGCGGAAATCCGTGGGCATTGGTTTGGTGGCGCTTTCGGCACCACTGCGGGATAGAACTTCCTTTATTATTGAATCCATGGACAACACCCTTCAAACCCTCCAAATATTGAAAGGGTTTAATAATGTTTCGCTACTCCTACATGAAATAACTGCAAAGGTGTAGATAAGGTAACGGAATCTTCAGGTGGATATCTGCACAGCCAGTTAAAGAAAAAACCTAAATACCCTTCCGCTGTATAGAGTGTATGAGATGGATGGACGCGACTACAATCTACCAGGAAAAAATATTCTCAAAAGGGTTAACTGGTATGCTGGCTATCTTCACCAGTGTGATAATTCTCGTGTGGGTCTATCTGGTTTCAAGGGGCATTTTAGGACTTCAAAGTCATCTTAGCTGGTTTTTTTTAATCCTTACTTTGATTCTGGTAGCCCTGACAGTTAACTTCAGTCACCTGAAAATCATGCTAACGCCAGCCTCCATCACCGTCTGTTTTGGCCTTTTCAAGCATCGGGTCTTCTGGAAAGATGTTGAAAACTGTTACATGGACAGGGAGCAAACTTTCATCTACGGTGGCTGGGGACTCCGCATTGTGAAGGTTGAGGGAAAATGGAGGCTGGCATACAATGTCATCGAGGGTGCCAGGGTGGTGCTTTCGCTGAGAAGGGGAAAGTTCAGGGAATTCGTATTTTCCACCAGGAAGCCAGAAGAAGTGATGTTTATAGTCAGGCAGCAGATCAGAGGGGCAAAACCCTGAATCACAACCCAAATCCTTATATGCGTTATGTATATTAATGCATATCGTGATGGATGATTATGGCAGAAAGCTAAAAGGGCTGCGGCTTTCCCTCACTGCAAGATGCAACCTCTCCTGCTTCTACTGCCACGGAGAGGGGCAGGCGGAAGGAGAGGGAGAGCTGAGCTTGAAGGAAATTGACAGGCTTGCTGAGAATTTTGCCAGGATTGGTGTGGACAATGTTAAGCTAACTGGTGGGGAGCCACTCCTCCGTGATGAGATTTCATCCATTGCTAAATCTTTTACGACCAGGGGAATTGAAACGGGAATCACAACAAACGGCACGCTGTTGCTGGAAAGGATTGAAGGTCTGGTGGAGGCAGGTGTGAGCCGAATAAATGTGAATCTCCCGAGTGTTGAGCCCAGAATTTATGAAATGGTTACTGGTAGGGACATGTGCACCAAAGTGATCGAAGGTTGTAGGAGAGCAAGGGAGGGAGGACTGGATGTGAAGTTCAATGTGGTAGTTTTGCGGGGACTAAACGACGGGATTGAGCATGCGACGAAAATGTTGGAGATTGCAAGGGCCAGCAAATTTAACATCCAGTTCATTGAACTCGAGGCACCTAGCAATCAAACAGAGAGCGGATTTTATGCCCGCCACCATGTGTCCCTGAATGAGATTGAGAACTGGCTTTCGGGCATCGCAGTTGAAAGGACAAAGAAGGAGGCACTGCACAATACCTCCATCTACATTCTTGAGGACGGAACAAAGGTGGAGATTGTTTCGCCCATGGGGAATCCGGAGTTTTGTAACCGTTGTACGCGGTTGAGAATCACAGCCAGCGGAAAAATAAAGCCCTGCCTTTTTTTGCCAGCAGGTCAAAGCATAAGAGAATTACTGGATGATTTCCCAAGATTCAAGGCGGTGGTTGAAGGAGCGTGGCTCCAGAGAAAGCCTTACTTCAGGTGATGGTTTGGAGAACTGGATAAGAATTCTGGTTGCAACAGGTTTCAATCTTCTGTTTGAGTATTCACTCAGGGGCATCAATGATTTGGCTGTCCGTCCCCTTCTCCCGCTCTTCCTGCTTCTTGTCTATTTTCCCTACTTCACACTGCTGGAATACTTCATTGAAAGGTACCATCTGAAGGACTGGCAGGTCCTCGTTGCTGGCTTTATCTTCGGCTCGTTCGCTGCCTTCTTCATTCCCGGCGGAATGTTCACAGGCCAGTTATTGCTCGGAGTGAACTGGGGGTCTTTCTTCTTCATCACAGTTGTCTGGTGGGGAAATTTGCAGGGCGTGCTCACATTTTACCTTGCCAGAATAGTAGTACCGGAGAGGAAGCGGCAGGTTTTTATCACGAAACTGGGTCTTGGAATTTTATTTGGTCTGCTTGTAGCGATGCTCTGGGTCTTTAGGATCGCAATCCGGAACGCCCCCCCGATAACCCCAGTAGGCGCCCTGCTCATTCTCGGAATTGCTTTCAGTGCCCTTCTCCTCCTCTATCAAACCCGGAACCGGAAACCGAAACCGGATGCCGGAAGATGTGTGGTTCTTGATGCAGTGGTTGGACTCACCGTGGGCCTGTTCGCAATCTCGGCGGTTTTTTTCACTGACAAAGCTGCGCTTGAAATTCACATGGTAAATCTTACCGCGGTGAAAGTAATTGTGCCCTGGTCAATTATTGCATTCTGCATCACATGGGGTTACAGGGTCTTCTCAAAAAGAGAAATTCAGGTTTGAAATTTCTGGGAGAGAGCAGAACCAGGGCAAAATAAAAAAGGGAAACAAAAGATGATAAAAAATTATTTGCGGCGCCTTATAATCAGCGTAGAAAGTGCAAACAGGATTATTGCAATCATCCCAATCACAGATAATTGCGAGAACTCGCTCACAGGGTTTGCGAGTGGGTACCAGTCGCTTGCACCCGCACCGCCGTCTACTGGGTAGGCACTCGCACTGCCCCAGCCGTTGCCATCCCAGTTACTCCAGTAGTTGCCTTCCCGGGCACCGTTGTCGTACCAGGAATTGCCACCAGCATCATCGTAGGCCTGGCAGTTGCCATTGACACCCTTTGTTGCCCCGTTGTTGCCGATGAAGTTGTTATGGCAAATGGAATTGCCAGTGGAACCAAAGGAGATGAAAGCACCGTAGTTTGTATTGTTGCAGAACCGGTTGTAGGTTATGGTGTTGTTGCTCGAGAAGAAATCGAGAAAGATGCCGTAGTAGTTCCCAGAGGCATTGTTACCACTTATATTGTTGCCGCTGCTTGAAGATGACAGATAGAGGCCGTAGTTGGTGTTAAACGATGCATTGTTGCCTGTGATGTTGTTGTAACTTGAGGAGTACAGACAGATACCCCACAGATTATTCGAAGCATTGTTGCCTGTTACGGTCGTATATTTTGAAAATCCTATTAGCACTCCGGCTGATGCCCGCATCAGGCTCAGATTTTTCACAAGCATGCCCGTGCAATTCACAAGAATCACCTGTCCTGCATCATCAGGCACCTGGCCACCTACCTGGTTCCTGTAATAGTAAACTGGTTTCCCATTCACCAGATTTGTTGTATCTATATTGTGCGTATTCCAGTGGATTTCATTGCCCCATATCATAATCCCGTTTCCCCACATAACATTGCCTGCCAGGGTGCTCCCGGTTGTGGAGTACATATAGATGCCCGCACCGTTACCGGTGGCATTGTTGCCCGTGAGGTTGTTGTTGCTTGCGGATGACAGATAGATGCCGTAGTTGGTGTTAAACGACACATTGTTGTTCGTTATGTTGTTGTTGCTTGAGGACTCCAGATAGATTCCGTCATCGGCATTACCGCTGGCATTGTTGCCTGTTATCGCGTTGTTGGTCGAGTAGTACAGATACAAACCGTAGTAGGAGTTAAGCGAGGCATAGGTACCGCTTATGTTGTTGTAACTTGAAGATAACAGATAGATGCCCGCACCGTTACTGGAGGCATTGTTCCCTATCACTTCATTGTACTGGGAGCTCCCGTAAAGCCGGATCCCGCAGGTAGAGTCATTGCACTTGTTGTTCTCAATCCTGCCGTTTGTCACGGTCTTCAACGCAATCCCTGCACCGTTCGGTGTACTGCCTGAATTCGTTGCTTTGTACGCGTTGCAGTTTCTTATCACGAAATACACACTCGTATTTTCAATCCAGATGCAGTAACTTCCACCGCCGCCATCAATCTCATACCCCTCGATTATGTAGGGATTGCCCGGACTTCCATTTCCAGGCCAGCCCTCACTTGCCGCCTGACTTGCAAAGTCCGCATTCCCGTTGATGTGTATCGGTGAATGTTTCCTGGAACCAAAAGGATATTTGTCATAGGCACCCGCACCGCCGTCTATTGGGTAGGCACTCGCACTGCCCCAGCCGTTGCCATCCCAGTTGCTCCAGTAGTTGCC
>JAOAJK010000008.1 GCA_026414225.1 Thermoplasmata archaeon | reverse complement strand
ATTTTATTTGCGGGATAGTATGATTGGATACTTGGAACTTCCATTGGTTGATCTCTACCCCACACTGGTATTTATCTCAGATTATTTCTGGCTTTTTGCATCTCTCTAACTCTTGGAACATCACACCTCTCACTGGCATTTTGAATACCCGCAGTTCTTGCACTGAACGCAGCCCTCAGCATAAATCAGAGAGTTACCGCAATCCGGGCAGATACCCACCACATTGCCCGACTCGGAGTAATCATCCAGCCGCGGTGCAATTTTCGCAAGTGTGAACTCAAGCTTTTTCGGCTCTTTGCCGTGTTTGATGTATTCCTCAAGTGCATGGGCAATTCCATCAGCACAGGAGAGCACCACCGCACCGTCCTTGCCTATTCTAGGTGATGGGCATCTTATTCCCTTCAACTGTTTGATGATGGAGTCAATCTCGAGCCCGGCCCTCAACCCGATTGAAATCAACCTGGAAATTCCCTCAATCTGGGACATCGCGCAGCCGCCTGATTTACCCATTGTGGCGAAGACCTCGCAGAGCCCCTGCTCATCCTCGTTTATGGTGACATAAAGGTAACCACACCCTGTCTCGACCCTGATGGTTTTACCGGTAGTTGCAACAGGTCGCGGCCTCGGAACAATCTTCCGCTCCTTTCGGACGCTGAGTACCTGGACTTCCCGGCTTCTGTTCCTGTAAACAGTGATGCCTTTGCACTTCAAATCGTAAGCTAGCATGAAAGCTTTCTCCACATCCTCCACACTCGCGTTTTCTGGCAGGTTTATGGTCTTGCTCACAGCATTGTCCACAAACTTCTGGAATTCCGCCTGCATCCGCACATGCCATTCCGGGGCAATTTCGAGGGCGGTTACAAAGATTCGCTTCAGGTTATCTGGGATGTTCAGCTTTCTTGCGGTTCCGTCTGCACTCACATGCCGGAGGCAATCCTCGCTCCAGTAACCCTCTTCCCGCATCACATCCTCAAATGCCTTGGACACCTCATGAAATTCCGTGCCTTCCAGCACCGTTTTTGTGTAGGCAAGGGCAAAGATAGGTTCGATTCCGGATGAACAGCCAGCAATCATGCTCAGCGTGCCGGTCGGTGCAATTGTGGTAACTGCAGCATTTCTCATGAACCTGGTTTTTCCAGCCCAGATGCTCTTTTCAAAGTTCGGAAAGTTCCCGCGTTCCCTTCCCAGCTCTTCTGAAGCCCTTCTGGCTGTTTCGGTAATGAAATTCATAATCTGGCTTCCGGTTTTCAGGGCCTCTTCCGAATCATACGGGATTTTTAGATAAATGAGCAGGTCTGCAAAGCCCATCACGCCCAGCCCTATCTTTCTATTGGCTTTGGTTATTCGCTCGATTTCAGGTAATGGGTAGCGGTTGGCATCAATCACATCGTCCAGAAATCTCACCGCATTTATGACGCAGATTCTCAGTTTCTCCCAGTCGATTTCCCAGCCCTTTGTGGTTTTTTTCAGCATTTTCGCGAGATTGATTGAACCCAGGTTGCACGATTCGTATGGCAGGAGTGGTTGTTCACCGCACGGGTTGGTTGCTTCGATTTTTCCTATTTCCGGTGTGGGGTTGTGCCTGTTGATTTCGTCAATGAAAATGATTCCTGGCTCCCCTGATTTCCAGGCATTTTCTGCAATTTTTCTGAAAATTTCCCTTGCCTTCACCTTACTTGTGATGGCCCCGTTTCTTGGATTTATCAGGGCGTATTCTCCATCCTTCTTTACTGCCTCCATGAATTCATCCGTTACCGCGACAGAAATGTTGAAGTTTGAGAGTTTGCCCTCCTGGAGTTTGGCATCGATGAAGTGCGTTATATCTGGATGCGACACATGGAGCACGCCCATGTTAGCACCTCGCCTCGTGCCACCCTGCTTTATTGCTTCGGTCGCCGCATTGTAAACTTCCATGAAGGACACAGGACCGCTGGAAATCCCGGAGGTAGTTTTCACGACATCCTGGGAAGGTCTGAGACGCGAGAAGGAAAATCCCGTGCCACCACCGCTCTTGTGTATCAGGGCAGCATGTTTCAGGGTTTCGAAAATCGAACTGATAGAATCCTCAACTGGCAGCACGAAGCATGCAGCGAGCTGTCCGAGTTCCCTGCCTGCATTCATCAGTGTGGGGCTGTTTGGCAGGAATTCAAGCTCGCTCATCATCCTGTAAAATTCTTCCTCCAGGTTCTTTATGCGCTCCCCGGGTGTTCCATAGTTCAGCTCTGCACCAGCAATCGCGCGGGCTACCCTTCTGAACATCTGGTCGGGCGTTTCGGTGATTTTGCCGTTTTCATCCTTTGCTAGATACCTTTTCTCCAGAACTGAAATTGCTGTGCTGGTGAGTTTCATTTTTCCCCTCGGCCCCACACAAACAAAAGGGAGTAAAGAGATTTTCGTTTTATCCGTTTATCTCTCATCCCAGATTTTCCAGCACATCTTTGACCCTTTCAACCCAAATCCTGTTCCCGATTTTCTCGAAAAACGCAAGCGATTTTTTTAAAGTTTCCACATCACGCTCAATTCTGCCAATCTCAAACAGTGCCATGTAATATTCAGTGTCATGGGATTTAATCTCATCATACATTTTTATTGCAGTTTTCAAAATTTTCCTGGCTTCCTCTTCGCGTCTCTCTGCTGCCAGAAGTTTACCTTCTACATAATCGGAATACGCGATTAATTTTTTATCGCAATGTTCTCCCAGATGTTTCTTCCCCTCTTTCAGATGCTCCTTTGCAGGGCCAATCTCGGATTTGGACAGGTATATCTCACAAACTTGCACAAATCCTGTGGCAATCATTTCATTATTCTGAATCTGTTTTCCGAGTGCAATAGTTTCTTGAGAGGATTTTAGTGCCAATTCATAGTCCCCTTTCGCCTCATGTATCAGGGCGATTTCTGCGTATGCTCTAGCGATGCCCATAACATCACCTATTTTTTTGTAGATCCCAAGACTTTTCTCGCAATATTCCAGTGCTTTCTCATAATCCCCCTTCCTTCCGTAGAGTGCGCCTATGTTGTTGCACACCAGAGCAATGCCCCAAACATCGCCAATCTTTTCGCAGATACCGATGCTCTTTTCATAGTATCTCAATGCTTTATCATAGTCCCCCATACTGGAGTAGATTAACCCAATGTTGTTGTAGGAGATTGCAATGCCCCAAACATCACCAATCTTCTCGCAGATACCAAGGCTCTTCTCATAGTAACCCAATGCCTTCTCATGATTTCCCTTGGTATCATTGACTAGTCCGATATTGTTATATGACATCGCAATTCCACGCAAATCTTTTATTTTTTCACGGATCGCAAGGGATTTTTGATATTGTTCGAGGGCTTTATCACACTCCCCTAAATACCAGAGACAAAGGCCGATTTTGTTGAGGGCACTTCCGACATCCTTTTCTGCGTTTATTTTCTCAAACACCCCCAGCGCCCTGTTCTGCCACTCGATTCCCTTTACATAGTCCCCTTTTCGCTCATATACCATTCCCTTTGCACTCCAAACCCTTGCAAGTTCCAATTTCGCATCTGTCAATTCTGTAAGAAACTGTTCGGCCCTTTCGCACTCGGCCAAGGCACGGTCGTAATCTCCCCTGTAAATGGAAATTTCCGATTTTTTTCTATGACTTTTCCCAGTTTCAAACGGATTGTTTGTTGCCGTGACCATGATTCTTTTATCCAGCATTTCCAGCGCTTCCCCGTACCTCCCTTCCAGTTCCAGGACCTCCGCAAGTTCCCACATAACTTCAATCCTCTTTTGAAGGTTATCCGGCGTTTCGTCCAAAACCTCCAAAGCCCCTTTGAGATGGGCAATTGCCTCAGCATTTGCAAATCTACTTGCGGCACTGCGCCCAGCTTTTACTGCATACTCCAGAAACTTGGTTTTGTTTCCACCTTCCCTGTAATGTCTTGCAAGTCCGCTCCAAAAACGCTCATCCGTCCCGTGCAGTTTCTCGATTACCTCTGCAGCTTTCTGATGGAGTATCCTTCTCCGCACACCCGTTATATCAGCATATATCACTTCGTGGGCAGTGTTGCTTACGAACTTATACCCTTCCTCAAATTCCTCCGTTTCAACCAGGAAATTCTGCGAAATCAGTTCCTCAATCGAATCCAGCAACTCCTCCTCCTGCAGCCCTGCAAGCGCACTGAGGACCCCATACTCGAATATCCTTCCCAGCACCGCACATGTGGCAAGAACCTTCCTCGTTCTTTCCGGCAGTTTGGATACACGAAATCTTACGATGTCCTTGACATTCTCTGGAAGTGACATTTTTTTAATTGCCTCTATCTCCGTCAATCCCGTGTTCTTGGTTGCTGCCAGAAACTCAATTATGAACAATGGGTTTCCTGAGGTTCTTTCATTGAGGTATTTAGCCAATTCCTCAGTTTCTCCAAATCCCATCTGTTCAACAATTTGGTTAATCTCTTTTTCGCCCAAATTCGCGAGTTTCAAGATGGCCGGCAGGCGTTCAATGTTCATGTTCTTCAAGGTGTTTGCAAAAATATTTTCGGTACTGGCAAACTCCTCAACGAAAGTACCAACTGCAATAATTCTCTCATTCCTTATATTTCTTGCAAGATAATGGAAGAATGCAAGCGTTGCAGAGTCGGCAAGATGTAGGTCATCAATCACAAAAAGCACTGGCTGCTGTTTTGCAATTGCAGCAAACTGGTGAAGTAGATACTCCAGCATTCTTGTCCGTTCCTTTACCACCTCAGCAGGGTTGGATGTTTCAATCTCTAAACTTTGAAAACCTGCCAGACCGATCGGGACATACATATCAGGTCGCTCACGAACCTTCTTCGCATAGGTCTGAAGTGCAGTCCCCACAGGCAGGAATGCTGGCTGGTTATTTCCGATACAGATTGAAGGTAGAACTGCAAAACCCTCTTTTTGGCAGATATCCATAAACTCTTCCACGAGCCTTGTTTTGCCGATGCCAACATCCCCTGTAATAAGTACGGTGTGGCCTCTACCTATCTTTCCCTCCTCCATTACCTGCCTTAAAAATGCAAGCTCCTGCTCCCTATCAACCAGAAATAGAGGATTGCGGGTCATTCAGGATTATAAATGGTGCGGATATTTAAGGATTGTTGACAGCATAAAGATTATTATACAGGCAAGCGATTATGTTTCAGACCATGAGCGCAGTGTTTGTCGCCCGTGAGAAAGAGCACATCTTGCTCAAGCAATATGTAGATGCAGCCTTGACTGGGGAGGCGGGCTGTGTGCTTATCGGTGGTGAGGCCGGAATCGGAAAGACCACCCTTGTCAGCAAGCTAACCGAGTACGCCGTGGCAAAAAACTACAAAGTGCTGGCGGGTTACTGTGTAAAGGACGCAATTGTACCCTACATGTCTGTGAGAGAGGCATTACGAACCGCAGGGCTGGAATCTCTGGTGGTAGACAAACCCCCGCCCAAACTGGAATGTGCATATTTCATGAATGACGCAGGACTTCTGGTATCGAAGTATGAGCGGGCAATTTCCTCGCTGGATTCAGACATCTTTGCAGGGATGATAACCGCGGTTAACAACTTTGTCAGGGACACCCTGTCAATGCTGGATAAAAAGGAAACTGAAGAACACCACGCCCTCAACAGGTTAGGATATGGCGACTGGACAATATTGATAAACAAGGGTCAAGCCGTGAACCTTGTGGCGATAGTTCGCGGGGAACCGGATGAATTTTTGAAGGAGGACATGGAAGAAGTCCACAGGGAGGTAGAAAAAGAATTTGGCGAGGTTCTCAAAAACTGGCGTGGGGATGTAGAGAAGGTGCAGAGAATTGATGAAATTTTAAAATCAATGGTAGGTTCTGGCAAGTACGATGGAATTGATTATTCGAAAGAACTGGATGATCCTAAACTCAAGCTTAACAGGATATACGAGAACATTCTTTCGGGGTTAAGGAGGGAAGCCAAAAGGAATCCTCTGTTTCTTTTCATCGACGACTTGCAGTGGGCAGACCCATCCACGCTCGCCCTGATTCACTACCTTGCCAGAAATCTCAGAAATTTGCCTGTTCTCCTGATAGGCACATACAGGACTGAAGACATCACAACCGGTTGGGATGGAAAACCCCATCCTCTCGCAGAAACGATTCGCTTGATGGACAGGGAGGGACTGGTGAAGAAAATAGAATTATCCAGGTTTACAAAGGAAGAGACCCTCCTGCTTCTGGAGGCACATTTCGGGAAAATCAAATATCTCGAAGAGAGTTTTCTGGATACAATATACAGGGAAACCGAGGGTAATCCCCTGTTCATACTGGAAGTTTTTAAATTGCTCCTTGAGGAGAGGGTCATATTTTACGACGATAACCAGCAACAATACATTCTTGAAAAACCGCTGGATATCAACAAAATCAAGATTCCCGAAAAAGTCCAGAGTGTAATAGAATACAGAATCAACCATCTGGAAGAGGCGCACAGAGACATTCTCGAAATAGCGGCGGTGGAAGGCGAGCACTTTCATTCAAAAACAATTGAACATGTTGCCGGGATGCCCAGGATAACTGTGCTCAAGATGCTGAACACCCTTGAGAGGGAGTATAAACTGATTCATCCTGCCGGTGACCAGTACCGGTTTGACCATACGAAAATACGGGAAACAATCTATGAATCGCTGAATCCCGAACTTCGAAAGGAGTATCATGGACTGATTGCCAGTTATATCGAGGAGCAGCACAGGGGAAACCTGGATGCAGTGGCACCCATGCTTGGAATCCATTATTATTCCGCAGGGTTGAAAGAGAGGGCACTGCCCCATCTCCTCGCAGCTGGAAACAGGGCCCTGGAAAATTTTGCGGTGAGGGAAGCAGCAAGTTTTTACAGGCACGCTATTGAATGTATTGAGAAAGAAAAACAGCGGGACCGATATGTAGAGTGCCTGGAGAAACTCGGTGAAATTCACGGTCTCAACGGAAATTATGAAAACGCGATAGCATGTTTTTCAGAAGCTATTGAAGAGCTCAAACGAATCCAACTCCCAGATTTGAAAAAGTTAGGGGTGCTCCACAGGAGAATTGGAGAAGTGTATGAAAAGATGGGTAGATTTGATGAGGCGATGAACTTCTGCACAAAGGCAGAGGAACTGGTTGCAGGAGAATCCAGGGAGATGAGTATAATCCTTTCGTTTGAGGGACTGGTCTATATGCGAAAGGGTGAGTATGATAGGGCCCTCGAGAAATTAGAAAAAGCTCTTGAAATGTGCAGGCGGGACGAAAACAAAAAAGAAATTGGACTGATTTACCGGAGAATGGGGACTATCAGGATGTACCTCGGGGATGATAAGGAAGCAATAAACCTTCTTACCCAGTCATTGGAGATTTCTGAAGACATAAATGATATAGAGGGAATTGGCAAGTCCTCTAATAACCTGGGTATTGTGTACTACGGAAAAGGGGAACTGGATCTTGCCCTCAAAAACTTTGAGAAGAGCATGGAAATCGCGAAAAAAATCGGTGACACCTACGGAATCGGGCTTTCTTACATAAATATCGGAAGTGTGCATTTTGATAAGGGTGACTTGGACCAGGCACTTCGGTTTTATGAAAAGGGACTGGTAATAAAGGAGAGGATAGGTGACACTCACGGTGTGGCGCTCATATATAATGCACTGGGCAGCATTTATATGGAAAAATGGGATTTCGGGAATGCCGAAAGGTATCTCACACGGAGTGTGGTTTTGCGGGAAAATATCGGCGATAGTTATGGGCTTTCCCTTTCTTACATAAACCTGGGCAATCTTTGTAAAAGAATGAACAAAATGGAGGAGGCAAAAACCTACTACGAGAAAGCCCTCGGAATTGCTGAAAAATCTGGTTCTAAGGAACTGCTGTGCGTCGGGTTCAATGGCCTTGCGGAAGTTCTAGCCAAGCAGCAGAAACTGGAAAAAGCTCTGGAGTGTGTGGGCAAGGCGGGAACAATTGTCTCTGAAATCGGTTCGGAAAGTTTGGAGGCGGAGTATCGCAGGACACTGGGAATAGTTAGGAGGGAGGAAGGGTTGTTTGAGGATGCAGAGGCAGCATTTGAAAAAGCCCTTTCTCTCTACTGGAAAATGAATATGCTCCTCGAGTTTGCGAAGACATGTTACGAGTACTGTTTGATGTTGCTGAAACAGCAGAAACCTGGCAATGTAGAAAAGGCGATGGATTACCTCGGAAAAGCCCTCAAAATCTCCAGTGAAAAAAACACTGGCACATGGTCTGATAAATTTGCAGAACTGCTCCAGCACTCTCAACTCTCGGGCAGACAGAACGGAAAACCATAGTCAACCAAAACCCTGTTATACCCATATTCCTTACCTGTTTTCATGTATAATGTGTTTGTTACAAGAAAAATTCCGGAAGAGGGCATGGAAATTCTTGAGAAAGAGTGCAAGGTTGAGGTTTTCCCAGAAGAGCGGATTCCTACCAAAGCAGAGATAATTGCCGGCGCGAGGGACAAAGAGGGTCTGCTCTGTCTCCTTACAGATACAATCGATGCCGAGGTGATGGACGCGTGCGCTAAGCTCAGGGCAATCTCCACCTATTCTGCTGGCGTGAACCATATCGATGTCGCCCATGCCACGAAAAAGGGAATTGTTGTCACCAACGCACCCTCGGCACTGACGGAAACCACCGCAGACCTGGCATTCGGGTTGCTTCTCGCTGTGGCAAGACGGATTCCTGAAGGAGATAGATTGATGCGAAGGCGAGCGTTTACTGGCTGGGCACCCACACTCCTGCTCGGGACCGATGTCCACGGAAGCACGGTAGGAATTATAGGGGCTGGCAAGATCGGGACTGCAGTGGCCAGAAGGGCAAAAGGTTTTGGAATGGAAATCCTTTATGCGAGCAGGAAGCCAAATAGAGAGATTGAGGAGATGGGTGGAATAAAGCTTGAAATTGACGATCTGGTGCGTGAGTCGGACTTTGTGACCCTCCATATCCCGTTGACCCGTGATACCTATCACCTGATGGACGAGCGTCGCCTCAGAATGATGAAAAAGTCCGCTTACCTGATAAACACGGCTAGAGGGCAGTGCGTGGATGAAAAAGCCCTCGTGCGATGCCTGAAGGAGGGTGTGATTGCAGGTGCTGCACTGGATGTATATGAATTTGAGCCAGCAGTTACGGAGGAGCTGTATGAGATGGAAAATGTTGTGCTTGCCCCCCACATCGGAAGCGCAACCACCAGGACAAGGACAAACATGGCAATCATGGCCGCAACCCAGCTTGTGAAGGCGTTGAAGGGGGAAACACCAGACCAGATAGTTAACCCGGATGTATTCACAAAGAAATCCTAAAAGCCCTTTTCCACCAGGAAAATCTATTTCTAATTCAAGGTGTTCCTGTGTCCATGGACCTTCCTCTCTTTGGAAGAGAAAAAGAAATGGAAACTATCAGAACTGGAATGGACGATGCAAGGTCAGGGAGGGGAAGAATCTATTTTATTACAGGGGCTTCGGGTATCGGAAAAACCCGGCTAGTTCAGGAGATTTGCAGCGTTGCCAGAGATACGGGCTTCGCAGTCCTTTCTGGAAATTGCATTGATGAAAAAAGCAGCCCGTTTCTCCCATTAGATGATGCACTGACGAGAATTTCGAAGGAGAATGAGTCCACCTATCTACCAATTGGGCTATCAGGGATTGAACAGACCCCGCTGTATTCTGCGAATCCGTTCAGGGAGCAAAACAGAATCTTTGAAAATTATTTGCGGGCGTTTGAACGCATCATGAGAACAAAGCCAGTTCTTCTTGCCCTCGATGATTTTCAATGGGCGGATTCAGGCACTTTGGGGTTTGTTCACTATCTAGCCAGGAATGTGAGAAGGCTGTCCCTCGTTGCTGTGATTGCATACCAGATTGAAAGTATGAGAACTGGCCAGGTAAATCAGTTTACGAAAACAGTGCAGAACATAAACATCGAACGGGTTGCAGAAACGATTGAGCTCAGGCCGTTGGCTGAAGGAGGTGTGGCAGAGATATTGAATGCAATTACTGGTGCAGGAAATCTGCCCGACAAAATTGTGAAAGAAATTTATAGGAGAACCGAGGGCAATCCCCTGTTTGTTCAGGAGATGGGAAAAGTCCTCCTGGAACAGGGATTTTTCAGCAGCGGAAAGAATCTGGGGGCACTGGAGATTGAAAAGATTGAGCTGCCAGAAACCATAAAGACGATGATTCTGTACAGATTTGCAAAACTGGATGAAGAGACAAAGAAGGTACTGAAGACCTGTGCAATCCTCGGAAGGGAGTTTGAGTACAGGGTAATGAAAAAACTTGTGGATATCGAGGAAAATAAATTGCTGGATATTCTCGATAAGTTGATTGCTATCGATTATCTTGAGGAATCCGAAAAAGGGGATGAGGTCTACAGATTCGTCCACAACCCTGTTTATGAGGTCGTTTACGGTGAAATCATAGGCACAAGGAAGCGAATTCTCCATGCGAGAGCGGCTGCAGTGCTGGAGCAAATTTATGGGGGAAATCCAAAATATGCTGGAGAGATTGGCAGGCATTACCTGCTGGGCGGAGAAATAAGGAATGGGGTTAAGTTCAAGAGAATCTCTGCAGAGTTTACCCTTAGAAATTTCGCAATTGCGGAATGCCTGAAGGAGTTGCTGGATGCAAAAAAGGGGCTTGAGGTTCTGGGGGCGAGCAGCGAATTGAGAGAGGAGACCCTGAAGGTTTATGATATGCTTGCGGATTGTTATTACATACTGGCAGAGTATGACAGGGAGATCCAGGTTCTCGAGGAGGTTCTGCGGTTGCCACTTGAAAGAAACGAGAGGGCAAGATTTCTGATGAAATTGGGTCTGCCGTATCTTAAAAAGGGAGATTTTGCCGAGAGTATGGCGCACCTGGAGAGGGCAGAAGATGAGGCAGAGCCAGATGCATATTGCCTGAGAAGTGAGATTTTGCGGAATAAGGGCTGGGTGTATGAAACGAAGGGTGAGTTCATCAAGGCGGTAGAAAATTACAGGGAGAGCATAGGTTTATCAGAAAAAGCGGGTGATGAGATTGCAATGGGAGAGGTATATAACAGAATGGGTGTTGCCTTGTGGTACATTGGAAAAATAAGGGAGGCGATTGATTACCTGGAGCGTTCTCTCGAAATCAGGAAGAAGTACAATCTCAAGAAAGGGATTGCCGGCTCGTACCACAATCTTGGCGGGGTTTATGACGACCTGGGCGAGTATCAGAAAGCCATGGAATTTTTTGAAATTTCAAAGAAAATTTACGAGGAAATCGGAGACCTCGATGGTGTTGCTAGCGTTTACAACAATATCGGGGTTATTTACTATCGCATCTGCGAGGAACCGGAAAAGACCATCGAATTTTTTAAGAAGTATCTTGAGATTGCAGAAAGAACTGGTGAGAAGGGAAGCACTGCCCTTGCCCTCTTCAACATTGGGAGTGTTTACCAGAAGGTGGAGGATCCTGGGGCCGCACTTGAGTATTATCAGAGGGCATACGAAATTGCTGCAGAAATAGACGATAAGAAGATGGTTTCGGCAATCTTAAACAGCATATCCACATGCCTTGCAAGCCAGGGAAAGATTGATAAGGCAATGGAGCTCGCCCAGCGAGCTGTGGATGCGGCTGAAGAGACAGGCAGCCAGGATTTTATTGCTGATGCGTTAGCGGGTATGGCTGAGGTTTTTCGTTACGCAGGTAATTATCCAGAATCGGAGAAAAGGTATCTCGCGTCACTGCGGATGTACTCAGAGATTGAATTGCCAGAAAGTATAAACAATGTTAAATTTGAGCTGGCCCAGCTGTATATTGACTGGGGGAAGAAGGAGGAGGCGGCGAAGTTGCTGGGAGAGGTGAGAGGATATTTCCAGCAGAGCGGGAACAAAATTATGCAGAAAAAGGTAGCGAGGGAGATTGAAAGATTGCGAAACTAAACATCTGCACAATCAAACATCCCACTTAAAAGCATACTCGCACCAGTCATCCCCGTCATGAACACACTTTACTTCTGTGCAGACCATGTTCTTCGCCTTGCACAGGTCACCCACGCCAACAAAATACCCTGTGAAATAAACGCACATCAACCTAGTGGACCTGAAATTTTTCAGAGCGAGCCGTGCATGATCTGGTTCATTTTCAAGAACCACGAGTTCACCCACGGAGTAATGCTCCTTCCAGAGGCCTGGGGCGTGTTTCAGTGTATAGTTGATTGTGAGAAAGTAAGGTAGAATCATCTTTATCAGCGACGACACACGGGGTGCCTCTCTGCCCATTTCCTTTATTCTCTCCAGGTTTCCGTCAAATACATCCAGACAGGCGTCCAGGAATTTTGCCCTAACACTGAGGGGCACATGGTCATGGGTCCGCATCGTTCTGATTTGAGTTAGGGAAATTCCCAGTTCACCAAGTTTCTTATCTAGACGGTGGAGGCCCTCGCCCCCTCTTTTCTTCTTTATGTATTCCAGATTTGCGTGAAATAAACCTGCTTTGCACCAGCCCTCTGTAATTTCCACCATATCTCCACCGGCATTTTGAGCTGTTGTAACCCTGTATTCCTTCCTGCTTTAATAATCTTTCTCAGTTCGGTGCTTGATTTCTAGCATTATAAAAAAATCAGATGTCCCACTTAAAAGCATACTCACACCATTCATGACCCTCATTCACACATTTTACTTCAGTGCAAACCAGATTTTTTGCCTTGGTAAGGTCGCCCACGCCCACGAACGCACCCGCAAAGAAGATGCACATCAACTTTGTGGTCCTGAAATTTTTCAGGGCAAGCAGGGCATGGCAGGATGAACTTTCTAGAATCACAAGTTCTCCAGCAGAATAGTGGTCCCGCCACACTCGGGATGCATGTGTCAGGGCATAATTCGGGCTGAGATGAAATGGATACAGCATCTTTATCAGCATTGATGCCTTGGGGGCCTCTCTACCCATCTCTCTTATCTTTTCAATGTTACCGTCGAACACTTCCAGACATGCATCTAGGAATTTGCATCTCATCCAGAGAGGTACATTGTCGCGGGACCGCATGCTCTGGATATTAGGGAGCGATATCCCCATCCCTTTCAAAACTTTATCCAGTTTATTCAGTCCTTCATTTCCCTTTTTCTTTTTAATGTACTCCAGGTCCGTTTGCAGTACGCCTGCCCTACAGAAGCCCTCTGTAATTTCAGTCATTTTTCCACCATCATGCTGAACGGTTGGTTACCTATAAGTTCTCCCGCTTTAATATCTTTTTCCTATCTGCAAATGCATCGTTGGAAAAATCTAAATCTCGGAGGGTCTATACCATTGCATGGAACATTTTGCTGAGGTTGTGAGCGTTCTCACATATCCGGGTGTACCAGAGAACATAATGCCTTTTGTGGCATACAAGGCAAGCATGGACAAGGTGATACTGGAAAAAGGACTGAAAATCCTCGTGCTGAGGGTTGTTGGAACTGATTCATACTATGTGATCTTTCCTGAGAAAACCACGATGCAGCGGTGTCTGGATGACCTGAAAAAGGCAGGAATTTCGATAAATAAAAGAACAGAATTATATATATCAAAATATATTAGATAATTAATAAAAATCGCTCCCTGCAAAGGTTTATATACTTCCAAATGTATGTCTATTTGTCGGACAAAATGAAGGCAAATGGCTGACGGTGGTATGATGGCAGAAGAGACCGCAAGAATAACGGTGAGGTTGCCTCTGGAGTATCTCCAGAAACTGGAGCAAATCCAGAAAAAGAATAACGAGAAAAATCTCTCGGAGGTAATCCGCCGTGCCCTCGACGACTACATCCAGAAACAGCTGCCTCCTGAAAACATCACGATGGTGACACTGGCTCTCCCGAAAAGCCTTGCACTGAAACTTGAGGCGATGATAAGCGAAGGAATGGACGCCGTGAGCATCGAGGAGGCGATAAGAAACGCAATCAGGGACTACCTGGAGAAAAAGCTGAAGGAGATTGCCACCGTAAAAAGCCAGTAAATGCCAGACCGTCCGATTAAAAACCAGAAGGGGTGGGACCATGACAATAAACTCAATAATAAAAGATGCGGAAGAATTCGAAAAGGAGTATCCCATGCCAAAACCAGAGATAAACATAAAGGTTGTAGGGGTTGGCGGTGCGGGGTGCAACAGTTTACACCACCTCCAGAAACTGGGCGTAAAGAACATTGATTCTATCGCTATCAACACCGACTATGTGCATCTCAAATCAATCCATGCAAGGAAGAAGATTTTGCTCGGGGGACACCTGACGCGGGGCAACGGCGCTGGAGGACTGCCTGAAATAGGTGCACATGCCGCGGAACTTTCAAGGCGAGAACTTGAAACAGCGTTCAGAGGTACCCACATCGCATTTGTGATTGCCGGGATGGGTGGTGGCACAGGCACGGGTGCAGCCCCAGTTGTAGCGGAGATTGCGAAGGAGGCAGGAGCGATTGTGATTTCTGTGGCAACTTCGCCGTTCAGGTATGAAAAGGGAAGGATCCCGACAGCAAAAAAGGGAATTGCGGCCATGCGGAGATTCTCCGACTGCTTGATTGTGCTGGACAACAACAAACTCCTGGATATTGCCCCGACACTTCCGCTTGAACATGCCTTTGGGGTGATGGACCAGGTGATTGCTGAGATGATTTCAGGTGTAACTGATACGCTCACCCTTCCCTCACTAATCAACATCGACTATGCAGACCTGAGGACAATCTTTTCTTATGCGGATGGCAACATGAGTACGCTCCTCTATGGAGAGGGCTCTGAGGAGGAGCCCGAGAAAATTGTGGAAGATGCCCTCAACAATCCATTCCTGGATGTCGACTACACGGGTGCAAGGGCTGCAATAATCCATATTACAGGCGGAACGAAGCTCACGCTGAGGAATGCTAACACAGTCATTGAGGGAATTGCCTCCCGTTTCAGTGATGATGCAAACATAATCTTCGGAGCAAGAATTTTGCCGGAGTGCGAGGGAAGTATCAGGGTGATGGCAATTGCAGTGGGTGTCAGGTCACTGGTGCCGCTGGAACCTGAAGGAATATACGAGGTCATGCCTGGGGTGGTTGAACTTACAAGGTAGGTGGTCCAATGAACGGGGGTGAGAAGATGAATGTGATAAAAATGTTTGATGAAAATCCATCTCCGATTGACCTCTGCGTTGTGGGTTGTGGTGGTGCAGGCATCAACACACTCAGGGAGATAAAAATTGAGACGCCAAGAATAAAGAAGGTGGCAATTAATCTCACTCTCGGTGGGAGTTTGCTGAGTGCTGCCGCCCAGCACCGTATCTATCTCTCGGAGCAGAACCTTGAGGAATACACCAGCGAGGATGTTTACCACCTATGCGTAGCCAACTACAAAAAGATTACAGAGGCAGTAGGGGAACCAGATGTAATTGTGGTTATCACTGCCCTCCGGGGAAGAACAGGAATGGGAGTTGCAAAGGCATTGAAGGAAATTTACGAACACAAACTTGTGCTGGTGATAGGCTACGCCCCATTTTGCTTTGAAGGTAATTTTGATCTGAATAAGGCGATTGACTATCTGAGCGGTGGCAATATCTGGCTTATTGACAATCAGTTGATTGCAGACCTTTCCCATGAGACGAGATTCATGAAGGTGGTGAAGATAGCAAATCAGATGGCTGATGCACTGGTGGAACATGTGGTAAATGGATTCACTGGGAAGAGTATCGAGATGCTGAAGAAACATCCGGTGAAGGGAAGGGCAGACCTGGGAATGGGCACAAGCTTGCTCCAGGCATTAAATGACATAGAGGTCTCTCCATCCAGAGCCGCTTTCGTTTCAGTCAAGGTTCCGGAGAAAGAGCTGTTCAGTGTGGAACATTTTGCAAAATACATTGAGGAAACAGGTGCGTTTGCCAGGGAGAAGGTGCTCCTCTCTTCGTTCTCAGGGTTCCGCACGGAAATTCTTGCGGTGAAGGAGATTCACTGAGCTCTCAGAACCTCCATATAAACCCTTTCAACATCCTTTGCAATTTTTCTCCACTCATATTTTTCAAGGGCGGTCTTCCTACCGTTTTCTCCGAGCCTCCTAGCCAGATCTGGATTTTCAAGTAATCTTTTTATCTTTTCAGCCAGGTCCTCAGGGTTCATCGGTTTGCAGAGCAAACCCTCCCTGCCATCCTCAATCACCTCATTCACGCCCGGAATGTCTGCAACCACAACTGGCTTCCCGGAGGCCATTGCTTCAACGATCACGAGCCCGAACGCTTCAAGCCGGGAAACTGAGGGAAGCACGAATACATCGCAAGTCGCAAAATAGGAAGGGAGTTCAAAATGCGAAATTCTGCCAAGGAAGATGACCCTATGTTCCAGATTGCGAATTTTCGCGAGTTTTTTGAGGTTTTCCATTTCAGGCCCATCCCCAACGATGAGCAACAAAACGTTGTTCGGGAGATACTGGAATGCATCAATCAGGAAACTCACACCTTTCTGGTAAACCAGCCGCCCCACAAACAGCACAATTCTGAAGGTTCCATACCTTTTCTTTAACTCGGGCGAAAATCGTTCTGGTGAGAACCGCTGGGTATCCACGGCAGAGGGGATTATCACTGGCTCCAGATTCCAGATGCTTCTTGAGGTCGCCTGGTAGGTTTTTGTATGCACGATGATTTTCGAGGCATGCTCCACGGTGTATCTTCCCATCGTGTTTCTGTATACTTCAACGATCAGGTTGCCCAGTGGCACTGGTAGCTCCACATCACAGTGATAGGTAAGCACATAGGGTTTTTTCAGTTTCACAAGCGAGAGGGCAGCGAAGAAGGAGGCGAGGGGTGGTGGGAAATGCAGATGGGCCACTTCAAAATCTAATTTTCTCACTTTGAAAAAAATTGAGGGATTTATCGGGGTGTTGAACAGGTTTGCGAGCGTTGGCACCCTTATAATTTCAAGTCCTTCAAATTTTTCTTCTGTGGGCAGTTTATTTGTGTGGTTTGCGGTGAGAACCTTCACCTCATGCCCGAGCTCCACCAGCCCCCTGGATAGGGCAAACACATGGGATTCCACACCGCCGACATGCGGGTGAAAGTACGGTGCCACCTGCAAAATTTTCATGGTGTTTCCTCAACTATTTTTTTCATTTTAAGGGCATCCAATTCAAGCACCGGGCTTTCAGAAATTATTGTGATTGGATATCTGCGTTTTTTCAGCACCCTTGCAATTATCCTGAAATCCGGCTCAGAGGATTGTTCCATTGAAAGATGCATCCTCTCCCCTTTTGCGGTGTAGGCAATGCTGCTCATGTGCACATGCATGAACGGATATCCACCTGTTTCGAATTTTCTCACAATTTCCTCAAACCCTTCCTCGTTCCTGATTTGTCCGTTGGTTCTCGCATACATGTGGGCAAAGTCAACCACTGGCACCACATTTTTGAAGCGGCTGCAAACCTCCAGGATTTCGTCAAGCGTTCCCCAGGCACTGACCCTTCCCATCGTCTCAAGCCCTATAATCGTGTTGTTAGCGCCACCTTCCTCGATCTCTTCGATGCACCGCTCAAGGTTTGCTGTGATGATTTCCGTTGCCTCTGGTGGCTTTTTACCCGAGTAATAACCCGCATGGACCACGACAGGCGACGCACGGGCGGCGGACGCGACCTGGGCAGTTTTCACGATGTGGGCAATGCTTTTCTCAACCTTTTCCTTTTCCTTCGAGTTCAGGTTGATGAAGTAGGGGGCGTGGGCAGAAAGCCTTATCCCCTGTTTTTCTGCCTGTTCTCCAACTTCCGTTGCCCTGTCCAAACTCATTCTTGCACCCCTTACAAATTCCAGTTCCATTGCATTCAACCCCAGTTGTCTCAAGTAGTCAAATGCTTCCTCATAACCCTTGCACCTTGCCGGAATCCCTGCAGGTCCAAAGTAGAACATGGTCTCACCGTGCGATGAATACCGTTGGAAGTTATAACCATTTCTGTGGTTGATGGAGGGAAAAGTCCCTTTGCGTTTCCAAAAAAATTAAAATATATCCACATATTCAGCGGTTCATGGAAAAGCAGGATATTGTAATCGTTGGGGCAGGGATATTCGGGGTCGCAATAGGGTATCACATTCTGAAGGAAAATCCAGGCAAGAAGGTAACCATTTTTGAGAAATTTCCGACCTGTGGTCAGGGAAACACGGCGAAGAGTGCGGGTGCCTTCAGGAATGTGTTCTCCTCCAAGACAAATTTTCTGCTCGCTGATACGAGCGTGGATTTCTATCTAGACATTCACAGGCAGGGCCACGACATCGGGCTGGAGCAGGCGGGCTATCTCTGGCTTATGAGCCATTCGCAGCTTGAGAGAAATAAGGATGTGCTAGCCAAAATGCAGCACAACGGTGTGAAATTGAAATTCTATGAGAAGGAGGAGCTGAAAAAGATAATGCCCTATCTGAACACGGATATCGACCCGGCCGACGAGGAAGCTCGGATGATGGGACTTGAGTCGATAGAAAAAGGGGTTTTCGGTGTGAAGTGTGGCTTTGTGGATGCAGATAAACTCACGAGGTTCTACGAAACCGAGTTCAAGAAAATGGGAGGTCAGGTGATTTATAATACCGAGGTGGCGATGCCGCTGTTGGAGCCAAGGGAGAAGCTCGGACTCGAGTGTGAACCCCTAATCTGGCAGGATGTAGAGATTACAGGTGTCAGGTTAAAGAGCGGGAAAACGGTAAATGCGGATAAAGTCATAATTGCTGCAAATTCCTGGGCACCCAATATTCTTGACCCTGTTGGAATTGACTGCATGATTAAATCAGTTAAACGTCAGATGTTTGTGCTCAGGAGCCAGAAACTGGCGCCGCTGATGAAGGTGGAGGGTTTCAATCAATTCAATGCTCTGCCATTCACAATCTTTCCGAAGGCAGCAATTTACATAAGGGTGGATAGAATTGAAGGAAGTGTGTGGGCATCCGGGCACGAGCACTTCGGGGCGCCCTATCTGTTTGAAGAAGACCCAAAGGCTACAGATGAATACTATGATTACAACATCTATCAGGTGCTCCGGAAATACATGCCAATGTTTGACGGTTTAAAGGCAGCGAATAAGTGGGCAGGGCTTTACGACATGAACACCCTCGATGCAAACCCTTACATATTTGAAACGCATAATGTTATAATTGCAGTAGGTTCAAGCGGCTCAGGTATAATGAAGGCAGACGCGGCGGGGCGCATAACTGCAGCCCTGTATGCTGGCAGGAAAGAGGCAGAACTGTATGGTAACAGAAAATTCGAGGTGGCGACCCTCGGGTTGAAGCACAGAAACGTAGAACCAGAAAAATTTATACTGTAAAATGGCTCACGGTAAGAAAGCATGACCAAGAAGCCGAAGATAATTGGAACAATTGAAACCACAAAAATCGTGTGTCCGGTTTGTGGTAGGAGTGTTAGTGATAGCGCCAGCACCTGCCCGAACTGTGGCACCGCCCTTAAGGGAATGGCTGGAAAAACCTCTGGAGCTAAAGTCCAGCGAGAGGAAGCAATAAACACATTTGTGGAAGTGTTAGGGCTCCCGAGAATGAAGGCAGAGTTGCTTGTGGAGAATGGTTTTGACACAGTTGACGAACTGAAGGATGCCCTTGAGGATGAACTCGTTGCTACCGGCTTGACGAAAGAGGAGGCCGCAGCTGTAAAGCGCAAATTATCAGAAAAAACTGAAGAACCGGAGACCAAAACCACTGCACAATCAAAAACTGCGGAAACTAGAGAGATAGCTGGAGCCACGAAAAGCGACGATGCCCTCGAAAAATGGCTTACTGGAGAGAGCGAAACCAAGGTTTTTGGGGAGGTCGGGAAGGAGAAAAAATCGGCATTGCCGTCCATATCCGAGAAGGAAAATGTAAAGAAAGTTGAAAGTTTGAAGAAATGGCTGGAGGGTGATGAAACCGCACTGGGTGAGTGGCTGGAGGAAGAGAAGGCAGCGGTGGCGGTTGCAGAAAAAATCTCAACACACGGACTTGATGCGGTGGGAGTTCAGCTTGCCGAGAAGGAAAAACTCCTTAGCCAGAAAGAAGAAGAAATTGCAAAAATGAAAGCCGAGATTGAGTCAATGAAGGAAATTATGGGAAAATACATGGATAGGGTGAGGTCAGGTGCATTTGACCCGATGAAGCTCATTGAGGAAACCGCTGTGATGAGCAAGCAACTTCAGGAAGAGGTGAAGAAAAGAAAACAGATGGAGGAAGAACTGGACCATGTGAAGAAGGGCACGGTCGCAATAATAAAGTATGTGAAGGCGCAGCAGGCAAAGGCGAAGGATGCGGAGTTGAACTCGGTTAAAAAACGGCTTGAAAATGAACTGAGAGAGAAGGAAGCACTTGCTTCTGTGCTTAAGAGCAGGGAAGAGGAGATTGCCAAACTCAAGGAGGCACTGGAAAAGGGAATCCAGTCACTGCCGAAGGACGCCCAGGCATACAAGAAGATGGAAATGCGAGTGGCAGAACTCGAGGGTTTGATTGCAACGAAGGAGAAGGAAATAGAAGCCCTCAACAAGACAATTGCAGAACTGAGGGAAGCATCCGCAACCGCAATGACAAACGGGGCCTCAGCGGAAATCCGTGCCAGGATGGAAGAGGAACTCATAGCGAAGGAAAAGGAGTTTGTGGAAAAGGAAAGTGCCCTCCAGAGAAGAATCATAGAACTGGAGCAGGAGAACCAGAACCTGCGGATTGAAAGAAAGCTGGAGCAGGAGGCCCTTGAACTCAGGATGAAATCCGTGCCAGAGATTGAAGAGACCCTTAATAAGAAGATCCAGGAACTCACTGCGAAGGAAAAGGAACTGGCTCTAAAAGAGGCAGAAATTGGAAGATTGCGGGAAGAAATTCGTTTCAAAGAAGAGGAGATGCGGAAGTTGAAGGATACTCTGGCATTCAAGGAAGAAGAATACAACAGAAGGGAGGAAGACATAAGGTATAGGGAAGAGAAACTCCAGGAAGAACTTAAGAAGCTTGCAGCGATGCGAGCAGAAATTCAGGACACGCGGACGATTGAGGCAAAGCGACGGCTTGAGGACCTGGAGGCGGAGATTGCAAAGAAAGAGGAGGAACTGAGGGCGAGAGAACGGTATCTCCAGGCAAAATCGGAAGAATTGCGGCTTAAAGAGAGGGGGCTTGTGGCTGAGGAAATCGAGATGAAGGAGGCAGAGAGGGAGCAGGAGATAAAGCAGGAGAAGGTGAAGTCCGGGGTAACAAGGCTTGATGATTTGCTTTACGGGGGCTTTCCCTTCGGGTCAAATGTGCTCATAAATGGTCCTCCACATGTTGGAAAGGAAGTCCTCATGAATTTATTTATGGCGGAAGGTTTAAAGAAAGGTGTGCCCGGCATCTTTGTGATTACCGATAAGTCAATTCCAACCCTTGTTGAGGAATTGAGATTCATAGTACCCAGTTTTGAAGAGTATGAGAAAATAGGTCTTGTGAGATATGTAGATGCCTATTCAAAGAGCATGGGCGAGGAAACAAACAACCCCAATGCAATCTACATCGATGAACCCACCGACACGAAGGGAATCGCGGAGGCAGTTGATACTATTGCGAAGGAGTTCAAGAAGAAACACAAGTATTACCGCCTCACCTTTGAGTCAATCTCCACAATTATTGCCTATCTAGACACTGCATCAGTGTTCAAGTTCCTTCAGCCCTTCTGCGGTAAAAGAAAGAGAGATAGGGCGGTTGCCCTCTACACGATCGAGACGGGGATGCACAGTGAATCGGACATCCAGATGCTTGGACACATGATGGACGGTTCGATTGAGTTCAAGCTTGAGCAGCTGAAAACCTATTTGAGTGTGAAGGGTATCTGTGATGTCCAGTCAAGGGCATGGATCCAGTATAACTTCTCAAAGAACAAGATAAGCATTGGGTCATTCTCGCTTGACCACATAAGGTAAAGATGTTGAAGGATGAGAGGGAAATAGGAATAGAATGTTTTCTTACGGGGAACCTGCCGGGAATCGGGGGTCTTCTGAAGGTAAAGCCAGAAGATTTTGTTGTTGTGGAAACTGCGAAATTGCCAGAGGTTGTGGAGAATGGGAGATACACAATTGCGAGGATTCGCACCTGCAACTGGGAGACGAATAAACTTGTGAGAGAGTTTTCAAGGGCAATGCACATCAGCAGAAAACGTATCGGTTTTGCTGGCACCAAGGACAAAAGGGCGATTGCTGAACGCTATTTCTGGTTTGACGCCCCACCGGAACTCGTTAAGAAAATTAATCTGAAGGATGTGGAGATTCTGGAGATGTTCAGAACAAACAAGCAGATTGAGATTGGAGATGTGATTGAAAATACCTTTAACATCCTCGTAAGACAACCAGAAGCATCGGAAATCGAAAAGAGAGTTTCCCAGATTTACGAAGAAATCCTTAAAAACAGAGGATTTCCAAATTTCTTCGGAATCCAGCGCTTCGGAGTTTACAGGCCAGTAACCCACATTGTCGGGAGAGAAATTGTAAGGGGCAGGCTAGAGGAAGCAGTAATCACCTACATTGCAAATCCACTGGAGGAAGAGGCAGAGCAAACCAGACAGGTGAGGGAGAAACTTGCAGAAACCCTTGATTTTCTCACGGCTGCAAAGGAGATGCCCGATTCAATGTTGTTTGAAAGGGCAATTGCCCAGAAACTTGCGGAGCATCCGGGAGATTATGCAGGTGCCCTGCGTGTCCTCCCCAAAAATCTCCTGATGATGTTTGTTCATGCGTATCAATCCTTCCTATTTAACCGGATTTTGAGCAGGCGAATCAAGAGGTTTGGAGGCAATACCCTGGAAATAGGGGACATCGTCCTGCCTGTAAAAAATGGAATTGCTCAGGAAGAGCAACACATTCCTGTCCGGGCGTCCAATTATTCCACGGTTTCAGAGAAATGGAAGCAGGGAAAGTGCGTTGTCTCTGGAATCGTTTTCGGGGCTGAACCCGTGTTTGCTGAAGGAGAGCCAGGCGAGATTGAACGGGAGGTGATAGAGGAGGAACACCTTGCACCCGTAGATTTTATCATTCCAGAAATTCCAGAAGTCTCTTCGAAGGGCACACGAAGGGGATTTTTTGTTCAGCCAAAAAATTTTGAGTGGATTGTGGAAGAGAAAGGCGTGCGCTTCCGTTTCTCGCTCCCGAAGGGCACCTATGCCACTTCCCTTCTTCGTGAATTCATGAAATCAAGGCCAGAAAACTACGGATAGCCAGCTAAAGAATTTCCCCGATTACCGCAACCCAGCCGTCCTTCCCATAGCCCTGTGCCATCTCTCCGAGATACATCACACCAACAACCACTGTCACCCTTCTATTGATATAGTCGGTTGGGGATTCGTCATGAATTCCCCACAGGAACGGCGCATCGCAGCCCTTGAAATAGGTGAGGTTGTATATAGGCACGGTGCCAGCGTAAACAGTATCCACGGATTCTATAATTCCTTCCACCACCAGATAACTCTCGTTTTGTATCTTTCCCTGTTCTATGGCATTCCAGAGCTGGGCGGGACTCATGACTCCAGAAGTTGATGGGGTGTATGTGGCTTTTCCCACGGTTACAGCCACGGCTACAAAAACTACAAAAATTGCGGAAAAGAAGATTAGTTTTTGATTATCCAGGGGCATGCACGCCTCAGATTGCAAATGCGAAGCCCAGGAGGAAGAGCCCGACTGCGAGGAAGAGCCCGAATCTCACCGTATCGCTCCAGTCCGTGCGGAGCAACGCAGCCAGTAGCAGGAAGGCTATCAGCAACAAAGCCCCCGCATCTGCCAGGATGTGCCCGACATTCGTTATTGTTAACTGAAGTCGCTGATCTGCAGCCCTGATCTTTGCCTGGTCTTGGGCATTGTAGATCGAGTAGTCCTTGTTGGTAATCTCTGGAGCGGCATGTATCATCATCGCCCCTACTGCCAGCAATACCATTCCGATGAACACGAAGAGCACGAGGAGTTTGTTGCTCACGAAGGCAGGAATTTCTTCCCGAGGGGGAAGCGGTTGAGCTGCTGGTGGATACTGTGCCTGCGGTCTTGCTGGTGGTATTGGCTGCATTGGCTGGGGTGGTGGAGGCGGCATATATCCAGATTGAGGAGGTGTTCCCATTCACATCACCAACAGGGTTGATGGTAGCAAAGTATTTGAAGCTTACTATGGATTTCTATGTGGAGACCCAGTCGGAGAGGCAGAAAAGATTAAAACCACGAAGGCATTAGGCACGGATGAGAGAAATGGGAAATGAAAATCTGATGCTTGCATTCATCGAGACCTTTTCGCCACCGGAAGAGGTAGATATGCATGCAAAGAAAACCCTTCAGTCAAAACTATTTTCCTATGCAGGAAGGGAAAGAATCTTTCTGGCAAAGGTGAGGTATATCGTGGATGGAAAAAAATACGACTCTTTTATGGACCTCCTGTTTGAAACCTCTAACTTTGAGAATTTTCAGATTTATTTTGTGAAACCGAAGATAAACGAGAACTGGGAATACGATGTGCCTACAGTGGAAATGAACATAAAGAAAGGAGGATATGGAAAACTGACCCTTGCGTGTGCCTTTGACCCCTACTCATTCAAGAGATGGAATATGGAAAACCTGGAGCCAGTTGAGGAAGAAGCCATGTTCAGATTTTATTTTCTTGACTTCTTCTACCCTGAATCCATCCGCTCCCAGTCCCTCCGCGGCGATATGGACAGGAAGTACCCATTTACATTTGATCTGTTTCTGTTCGAGGACTTTCTGAAATTTACAAAAAAATTCGGAGTATTGCCACTCGTCCTGAGGGTCTGTGCCTACACCAAACATTTCAGGTTCACCTACGACATTGATATCACAAACGATGCACTCATTGCAAATTTCAGAGCTGGCAAGTTCCCTGTATCCGCGAGAATCTTCAGGCATCCGAAGCAGTATTACTACCTGGACAAGACACTTGCCACCGCGGACATAGGTGAGCATCCAAAAAAGGTGCTGGAAACCGTGTTCGAAACCAGAGGGGTTTCCGTGTTCGATATTGCCAATGCCTACGGCCTTTCTGAAAAGATGGCAGAGGGTTCGCTCGAGGTTTGTGTGAAGTATGGGTATCTGGAGAAAACTGGGAAACCGCCATCTGTAACCTATATCCCCAGATTTGAGAGTTTTGGTGGAGTGATGGACTACGCACCCCCGAGACCGGCGCCAAAGATGGAGACGGAGAAGAAAGAAAGACAGGTAGAGCCAGTTTCGGAGGAAGAGACAATCTGCCCTGTGTGCCATGAAAGAAAGAGTCCTGAAGAAATTGTGTGTGAACGATGTGCCAGGGCTTCGGAAATTATCGCGGAGCAGAAAGACGAGAATATTGCTGAAATCGGAGCCGGGATTTTTTCTAGTGAGGCAGAACCAGAAACGGAAGAACAGGATTCAAGCGATGCCGGGACAGCCGTGGGCATGGAAGGAGAGCGGGATGCGACCACAACAGTGGAGGAACCGAAGGTGGGTGTGGAGAATATGGTAAAGGCGAATGGAGAGAGGAGTGTGGAACCAGAAATGCAAGGGCCCGCGGTGAGCGAAGTGGCTACAAAACCGTGTATCTGTTCTAGCTGTGGTTTTGAAGTTTCTGGTTCAATCTGCACCAGTTGCGGTTACCGGCTGGGAGAGAAACATCTCTGAAGAGAGGTACATTGTTACGAGGATTGCGAAACCTAGAATGGTGCTTATCATGGCGGGAACCATGAAAATAAGCGAAATCCCAGAAAGAATAAATAGCGAAAAAATGCCGAGAACTCCTGAGCCAATTCCCATGCTTCTGAATTTTGCCCTCCTTATGTGGAACGCTCCTATCAATGCAAAACCGCCCGTAAACACGGAGAGGGTGCTGGATACCATCAGATTTGCTATATAGTCATCGATTGTCTGGAATGAAGTCAATGTCTGGTTCTGAGATTCATTTCCTTTCTGCATCTCCACGCTGAGCTGGTTGTCGAGATATTTTCCCACAACCACGGTACCGTTTATTGTCTGATAATCCGGTTTTTCAAATACCAGACAATGGACTCCCGTGGTAACGGGAAGCTCAAAGCTTCCATTAGTGTCAGAGTGCGCTGAGAGGTTAGTACCCGAAACGGTGATTTTCACATCTGCAAGGGGCATTGTGCCGTTGGCATCCGTAATTGTGCCTTTTAAAATTGCAGTGTGCTCGTGATTTTCGTCGTAGGCAGCAAAGAGCATGAATCCCCCAGTAACAAGGTTAACCGCAGCGAGCAATGCTATGAGAACCCAGGCAAGTTTGAGTATCTGTGGATTCTGTTTCTTCCCGGGAGGTGCAAACGGTGGAGCATATTTTGTAATTTCGTAGTAGTATTTCGGAGATGGATATGCAGGGTAGCTGTAAAAGTATGGGTAGTACTGGTAGTATGGGTAGGAAGGATAATAATAGTTGTACCCGTAGATCGTCTGGGGGTTCTGCTGTGTAGGTGGTTGCTGGGGGTTGTTGGGCGAGGACATGCAGAGGATGGATGGAATGCACCCATAAAAAACTAACTATAGCCGCTTTTCCATTCTTATTCCGTGGACCCCTTTTTTGTAGTAATCTGGCAGAATCTCAACCTGGCTATACCCGTTTTTTGTGTAAAGGTCAATCGCACTGCAGTTAGTGGTTTTTACCTCCAGGTGCATTGCACTGCAGCCCCTTTCAATTGCTCTTTTCTCTGCATGCTGGAGCAAAGCTCTCCCTATTCCCTTCCCCCGCCACTCCTCAGCCACAGCAATTGAATACAACCTTGCCACTCTCGCATTCTTTCTGAAAAGCAGAATATAGTAGCCCGCGATTTTACCGTCCATTTCAGCTACCCATCCCTCAGAATTTGCTTCAAAAAGGAGGTACCGCATTTCTGCAGGGGAGTACCGCAGATACTCCTCGAAACTTTCCCTTTCAACTGCTAGAATCCCGCTGATGTCTTCCTTTTTCGCCATTCGGATGGTAACCATCACATCACCGTGCCGCAAGGTAACTGATAATCTTGGAATAGATTTCGGGGTTTGCAGCATCCTCATAGCCAGCGTCGATTGAAGGGTTATCATTCACCTCTATCACAAAAATGTTTCCGTTTTTCACCTTTATGTCCACCCCATACAAACCCTTGCCCACCATATTGGCAGCCCGGAGTGCCACCCTTTTGACTTTATCCGGAATCTGGTGTACATTCACTGCGTCTATGTTTCCCCAGAGGACTTTTCCACGGGATGTTCTTCTTATCTTCCAGTATCCATTTACCATGTGATACTTTGCACCGAAAATCACATGCCCGTTAAGGACCCCAACCCTCCAGTCGTAGGGGGACTCTACATACTCCTGGGCAACTATGATATCACTCCTCCTGAAATAGATCCCAGCAACCTTCAGGAATTTGCTCACATCATTTACCTTCTCCACATGTTTTGAGAAGTTTGTTGTGGGGGCTTTGAGTACGATGGGCTTCCCAACGCGCTTAAACAGTTCCTTAGCGGTGGTTTCTGTTATTTCATTCTTTGAAAGAAAACAGGTTTCTGGAAATGGGATTCTGTGCTTCTGCATTAGCATGTAAAGGTGCACTTTATTGCAGCACACCGAGATGCTCCGCGAATCATCTATAACCTTCAATCCATGAAGTTCGGCAAGACGGGAAACCACATAGGTGGAGTTCCTTGGATCCGTTGTAGCCCTTATGAAGATTGCATCGTATTCGGGCACGAAATCAATATCATCCTTGAAGAGGAACTCGAAGGTGTGTCCCTGTTCCATTGCAGCATGATGAAATTTTACCAGCGCAGAGAGCTGTGGCCCATGGGTAAGATTGTCCTGCTCTATGAAACACCCTATTCTCGCCATTTTTTCCTCCTCAAATTTTCAATCAACCTGTTCGAGGTATCTGAAAACGGAACTGCACCGCTCAGCCAGATGCATTTTCTTGTTTCAAAGAAGTAAGCCACAAACAGGGGAATTCTAAAAGTTTTCCAGAGTTTGTCTCCGATTTCCTCAAATTTTTCATTCCTGGTTCTTCCGTAAATCACAATCTCCTTTCTCAACTTTCCATGAAATGGTTCTACGCACACAGGGTAGGTATGATTCCTTGTAAGGGAAACCATTGCCTGTTTCACCCGCTTTCTATCCCTTACAATTCTCGGGGTGTACATGAAAGGGTTTATCGGGTAGATGATGGCTGGAAGCTTGAAATCACACTGGGTTGTGATGTGAAACTCTGTGACAGGGATGCCGTGTTTCTTCGCTCGCTCGAGGAGCACAGGCACGCAGAAGAAATCAAGGGCGTTGGTTGTTAAGAAATCTCTGGTTTTTCTTCTGGCTGGGCCAGTGCCTTTTCCCACTACCTCCTCCACAACCATCGAGAAGTAACCTGATTTCAGAAATCGCATGTCAGGGAAACGGAGTTTATCTGGAGGCTCATCTGCCTCGGAATTCTCCTCTTTGGCTATCAAGTTTTCCTCAAAATTGCCATTAAACAGGAGATATTTAAATATTCTGAATGCTTAACCTGTAGGGATGACCGAAGCAGAGAGCACGGAGGAAAACGAAAAACAGGGGGAAAAGAAGGCACGCCGTGAAAAGAAGTATGCCCTGCCTTCCCGCGATACAATCGTGGAAGCTGCTGTGAACCTCTACCTTTCTGGGAGAACTGTGGATTCCCAGGAAAAGCTGAGAAAGCTTATTCTCGGCAAACTTCAGAGGGATAACAACCTTTACAGGTTATCCGGGAAAAGGTTAAGAAAGGTGTTGATAAAGGCAGGAATTGCAAAGGTTCAGATTGTGGCGAGAGAATCGGAGGGGAAGAGACCGTATTTTCTCTGCCCGGTCTGCGATGCCCGTCTCACAAAAATAGTGAACCAGACATTGAATGGAACGGAGGTAGTCATTGGCTACAAGTGCCCTACATGCGGATACTGGACCCACAGGAAAAAACGGGTGCCAGTACGGTACATCTTTACTCTCTCCAAAACTTAATTAAACCGACGTCTATGGCGGGATGTGAAGACCTATCCTGATTGCATTGTCTGCTATCTCCGACAGGTGCTAGAGGCTCTGGATTTGAATGATGCGGATGAGGACACAAAGAGAGAGGTGGTATTCCGGGCTACACGGGCAATGGAGAAAATGGACTTCACAAAATCCCCTTTTGAGAATACGGGCATTCCTCATTCAATAGTTGCCAGAGTACTGGATATCGAAGACCCTTATGCAGGAGCGAAGGTAGAGATGAACAGGAAGGCCGAGGAAATCGTAAAAAAGATTGGGTTCTCCGGGATTGTGCAGGCTTCAAACCCGCTTGATTCCCTCCTCCGCCTGAGTGCTGTGGGCAACTGGCTCGATTACGGTCCCCCCGTGAATAAAAATCTGGATAGAATAAATGAACTCCTCAATGACAGGAAAGTGTTATCCGCAAGATACTGGCAGAACCTCAGAAAACTGGAGAAAATTATTTCAATGGGAAAACTGAAAATTGGCTTCCTCGGTGATAATGCTGGCGAGATTTTTTTTGATAGATTCATTATTGCCTGGCTTTCAGATTTGCACGAAATCACATATTTTGTGAAAGAGAGGCCTTGGATTAATGATGCGATGCTGTCAGATGCTAGGATTGCTGGCGTTGATGATTATGCAACCATTGATGTGGTGCCGATAAAAAACTGGAAACTTGAACTTCGTTCTCCAGCATTTCTCTCAAAGTTAAAAAATTTTGATCTAGTTATAGCAAAGGGGCAGGGTAACTACGAAACCCTTGGTCAGGAAAAGCTCAAGGTCTTCTATCTCCTCATCACCAAGTGCAGGCTTGTGGCCGCAGATCTGGAGACCCAGCAGGGAAAGATTGTGCTTGAATCCAGGGGATACTGAGCGGGGAAGCGATAAAATTATATTGGAAAAGTGTATGCGTGCCGTTGTGATTTCCATGACTGAAGAAGTTTCTGTGGAATCAAAAACCGAGGCTCCAAGCACCGAAAAGCCGCAAAAATACAAGGATGGAGATTTCATCCTCCTAAACTCAGACATGTATGTGTACACCGCTGAAAACACCGAAACGCTTGTGATGACTACTTCCAGGGAGCTGGCAGAGAAGGAGAAGATCTTTTCTCCGGAGATGAACTATAAACCAGAAGTTGTGTGCTTCGGACGGACCAAACTCCTGCCAAAGGTGGAGGAGGTTTTAAGAAATGCTGAGACAGGTAAGACCTACGAAATTGTTCTTGAGCCGGCAGACGCTTACGGTGAAAGAAAGGCAGAATTGATAAGAACCTTCCCGCTTAACCAGGTGCTTAACCTTCCCGAATTCAGAGATGGCAGGGAAACCCTCGAAGTGGGAAAAACTATCACAATAAGGGATGAGAATGGTGTTCAGAGAGAAGGAAAGATTGTTACAGTTACCGCAGGTAGAGTAAGAATTGATTTCAATCACCCGTATGCAGGTAAGAAGGTAAAGTTCAAAATGAAGGTTGAGAAAGCTCTCCACACGGAAACAGAGAAGATTGGGGGTCTAATCGAGATGGTGTACGGCACCAACGAAGGGTTTGAGGTTGAGGTGCATGGTGTCGATGCAAAAATAAAGGTGCCAGAGCGGGCGATTCTTGACTTGAAGTGGGTTACCGCAAAGGCAAGGTTAATCCTCGAAATCAAACAGCGATTTAAGACCAGGAAGGTCATATTCACGGAAGAGTATCTGCTAAGAAAGGAAGAGGAGAAGAAGGAAGAAAAACAGCCAGAAACAGAGAAAAAAGGGGAAACTGAAAATAAACAGTGAGATTTTCAAACAAACTTAATCGCTGACTTTTTCCCGCAGTTCTCAATTATCTTCTTCGCCCATTTCAGCTTTTTCAATTTTATTTCCCGTACTTCCGGTTCTTCGGCAGAAACATCTTCAAAATCGAAATTTTTGAGCAGGATTTCCCGCGCTTCGAAATGGGCGGCAAGGCACACCGCCCTGTCCCCATCCGTGAAACCACCAAAATTTATGAGACGTGTGTAAGGGGTTGACTGGGTGGAGCCGATGATCTTTCCCCTGAATCTGGGCACATACTTTTGTAGAAGAGGGATGTTATCTCCGTGGGCATGCACTACAACGATTGTGCCTTCATTATTCGCCTTTATCTGAGCATTCACATCTCCATCGAGGTCGGTGGTGATTATTGCAGGGAGAGTCCCGTGTTCAAGCATCTTTTTAGCTGCACCGTCTGCAGCAATGTAAACATCAGCATCTGGTAGCGCCTCAAAAGTATGCGGAGCATTCCCGACAACGCATACTACCTTGCCAATAAGGAGCTCTTCAAATTCTGTCAGTTTTACAAGATTTTTTCCCGATAAAAGATTGAAGAGAGTTACCCCTGCAACCTCATCATCAACTCTTGAAAATCCAAAATCCTGCAGGATTTTGAGGTATATGGGCTCCCATTCATCAAAGTTCATCTGATTACCTTGTCACAATCTTGAAGCCCTCACTGTCAACAAGCAGCGGAAAATAGTCGGTGGGATGCTTCACCTCTCGCATCTTCACGATGCTGATGAATCTTCCCACGGTCTTCCCGATTCTTTCAAGGTCCAGATGGATTATTCCATCTGCTAGGAATGGCTCAACACCATACTTTCCAAAGTGGAGCCGCTCAGGACTCATCTCGGAGATGATCAGCGCTGTTATTTTCATGTTTCTGAGTTTTTCAAAGAAGAAGAAAAGCGCACTCCTCGGATTGTCTATTGCTGAAAGGGTGTAGAGAGCATCCAGGGAATCAAAACCAAGAAGGTCATAATCTATGAACTCTCTGTAACTCACCAGCTGTTTCTGCACCGAATCAAACCAGTTAATTGATTTCTCGCCGGATTCCTCAAGCTCCTTCCTCAGCCAGGCAATATCAAGAATAGCTATGTCCTCCTTAAACTTGTCCGGGTCCATGTTGAGTTTCTTCATCTGCTTTATCAAGCTTTCCCGGCTCTGCTCCAGTGTAAGGTAGAGGGCTTTCCCCTTTCTTTCCCGTACATAGTTGTACATTATGTTAAATGTAAAAGAGGATTTCATGCTTCCAGCGGGGCCGCAGATGAGCACGATATGTCCCTTCGGTATCCCCCCTTCAATCCGCTCATCTAGACCCTTGACATAGGTATGAACATAGCCATTCATCATCAAATCACCTTGTTCTGCTTTCCATAATTCGGTTCTTGGATTTATATTTTGCTGTGGGCAGTTTCATCGTTGGGGTTATTCCCGCTCCAGATGAACAACGGACGCAAGGCATAAGAGTCCACGGCGCCTGTTGACGGAGATAGAAAAATCAATTAATGGATTACCTGTTCCCTGCAGGCGTTCGCGAGGTCCCTTGATAATACACCCACTGCCAGGTTTACCACAACTTTTTTATATTTAAACCCAATGCTCTATTTGAATGAAAGGGATTGTTTGCTGGTTGATTGCACTTCTGTTCATGCTTTCTCCGTCAGGATTTGCACAACATGGAGACGGAAAACCATTACCAGTCGTTTCAGGCGTACATAATCCCGTCATATTATGGCCCACAAATGAGAGTTTGGAAAAATATGCCACTATTTATGCAGAACCAGATGTTATCAATCATCCCTACATAGAGCCAGAACAAAATGTGACAATCACGATTGAAGCAAGACCTCCCTACAAGATTGAGAGCAGCAACGAGCAATATCAGCCCTCCGCAATGGTCAATGTGACCAATGTACTCTGGGATGGCACGGAGTGGTATTCTGAGAGCGATGGCACCGTGTGGCATCGCAATTCTTCAGGTCATGCTGCACCTTACTACTACCGCGAGAACGAATACAAGGTAAAGGTTGTCATCTGGGCGAGGAATGGAGATGGGGGAGAGTATAATTTCCAGCCCGGTTCCAAAATTACCTGGTGGGTCGCAGTTTCCAACTGCACATACGACGCCCAAACAGGGACTTGGATAACCCACTATCTGGAATCCAGCAGATACACATTTGAGATTGGAGGGGCATGGCCTTATAAGCCGCCCCTCCAGGACCTGTTTGATAGAAACCTCATCGCCTATTTCGCACCTGCCTCTCCCAACATTGGAGATCCTGTTGATGTATATGTGGAAACGAAGCCTGATGTAAATGTGAAGTTGCAGGGGGCTTCGATTGAGGGCAGAGTGGTTTATCCGGATTCCACCACAGAAGATTTCTATCTGGGTTTTTCCCCAGGCGAAGGTGAGTGGCCCTCAAAGAATGCCACTGCTAGAATTTCAGGATATTACCACTCAAAACCTGAAATCAGATGCATGTTTAGGATTGTGGCATGGGATCCGTTCTATCACAAAATCTATTCTGACACCTACGAATACACCGTATCAAAAAATGGCACCTGGAAGTATCCCAGCAATTTCGCTCAGAACATCAGGGTGAAATCAAAGCCGGAGAATGTGACCGCAAACACCACCAAGACACCGCAGGTGGACATTGGAATCGATGTGAATATCACAATTGAATCCCTGTTCTCGGATGTTCCGATAAAAGTGGCCTACATTTATTACACAATCTCCAACACATGGCACAATGTTCCACTTAAGGCAAAAAACCAGATGATAAGAATAAAGAGCACTGAATTTTACTACATAATACCAGGACAGCCACAAGGTGTCAATGTTACCTTCTACATTCGTGCCTGGGATGTCAACAATACTCCAATCACCTCAAAAAACTATACATACTCTGTGAAAACGCTACCACCTGCGGTAAGCAAAACCAGAGCAATTTTCTATGTAGGTGTAGTGGATATAAAGGAGCAGGTGGAGAGACCCCTACCCTTCGTGAACATCACGATTCTGAATGATAGCTGGCAGTGCCACACCCAGACGGACTATACTGGCTATACATATCCCAACATGACCGGGAACAAGTATGCCCCCTATTATCTCACCGTAGGAGAAAAATATGTGATAATAATTTACCTCGACAGTAACAATAATACCACAATTTATTTCTCCTACAATCTCACAAGGGAGCAGGATGATAACGAGACCCTTTATGAGTCCGTGATTAACTTCACGGGTAAACCAACAAGGGTGCGGGTTTTCCGTGAGGGCAACACGATCACCTGCTATCTAAATGCCCCGAAGGCACCGCCTGTCTATGCAGAGGTGTCTGAGCCGGATTATATTGTAATGGTGGGAGAAGTTATCGGTATCACTATATTCCTCGTGCCTTTAATCTACTACTTTGTCCAGCGAAGGAAAAAAGCGGAGGAGGAGGAAAAACGAATTACGGTGTAATTGTGAACCTGCAAAAAATTGCGATTCTGCTGCTAATTCTGGCGGTATTGCCTTCAAACATACTCGTGGTGTTGTCTGCAGATGGCTTCCCTGCCACCAGCCATCCAAAAGTGTCACCAAAGGAGTGGAACAACCAGACATTTGAAGAGATTGTGGAGTTTACGGTCTCACCCGCAATCCCTCCTGCCGGAACTTTAATGCCCGAGAAGAACCAGAATATAAATGTGACGGTCCGGATAAGGAACTACACCACGATGCTGGACAGTGCGGTGATAAATATCACCTCTGCGCTGTACTGGGATGGAAGAAAAATCCCGAACATGAACCCCGGCATCTTTTCTTTTCGCAGAATTGATGATTACTCTGGTTACTGCATAATCAACAATGCAAAATATTTCCCTGCTGGCTCTCAGGTCTGGTGGAGGATTGAGGTCACCAACTACACCAGCACCCCTTCAACGCTTGTCTCTAACATCTATTACTATAAAGTTCAGGGTGCCTGGCCATACAATAATACTGTGGAGGAGGCATTTGAAAAATGCATACATGTAATTGCAACACCAGATGTAATAAACGGTGCTGCACCCAACGCCTACGACAGCGTTTCAATTACAATTGACTCAACCAAGTCGGGCATTAAAATTGGCACCGCCTACATGAACCTTACCGTCAAAGAGGGGTCTCAGGTATATAAATACAATAACTGGCCCTTTGCACCCGAGGATTCCTTCACCATGAAGCTGACCTCTCCAATTCCAGGGTATTTGCCAGAGACAGTGATTACCTTCTACATCGTGGCTTTCGATGACTCTAAGGATGCTTCTAGAAGTTTGCAATCCAGAAACTATACCTACACCGTTTCAAAAAATAATACATGGCAGTATCCCAAATTTGAGCAGAACATCATTATCCGCACATCCCCTGATGTGATAGAAACTCCAAATTCTACCGTGTCTGCGGGAGAGCCGGTGAATGTCACCATAATTTCAAGAATTTCAAATGTGAGCATCTATGCGGCCTACATAGAGTATACCCTTTCCGCTGAAGGGCTTGAACCCTCCACTGGCGTTGATGTATTTGAGAGAATAAATTCCACAACCTGGTACTATGTGATTGATGGCCTTCCGCCAGGTATCTCAGTAAAGTTCAGGATTAAGGCATACGATATCCTCCTCAATCTCACGGTCTCAAAGGAATACAACTACACGGTGAACTATACGGTAAGTACCCCGGGTGGGAAAACTCTCTCGTGGTTTTATGTTGTAGTCCTGAATTATGATAGAAATGACAGGGTTTACAAGTATGTGAAAGATGCAGAAGTTAAAATTTACAATGAAACCTGGGATTGCAATACCAGAACCAATGTAATGGGTTTTGCCTATCCGAATGTCACAGGTGGCACAGACCTCCAGATGCTCTACATGGGCAATTACACGGTGGAGGTCACCTACAACGGCATTACCAAAACTGTATTCTACGAACTCACAAATGAGTCAAACAAAACAATAACCTTCCTTTTCAACGAGCCAGATAAGCCACCAGTGTATGCGGAAATCAACATGTTTTCAGAAAATTATTTACCTGTAGCAATCTCACTCGTGGTGATTGCTTGCATTACGGTTCCAATATCCTGGTATTTCAGATATAGAAGAAAGAAAACAGAAGAGGAGGAAAAAAGAATCACGGTTTGAGGTGAATGCACATGATGGGAAAAAATAGAAGATGGAGCAGGACTGAGGACAGGGGCATGACCCCGCAGGAAAGTGCTCCCCAGCAACCCTACTTTGTCCCCGCATATCCCCAGCAGCAGATGCCCCAGCCAGGCGGGGGCTTCTTCACCTACGGTGGCGGTTACTATCCTGTTCAGGTGCCCCAGGAAGTGGTTGTGGCGGAAGAAAAACCAAAGGAAGAAAAAAAGAAAAAGCAGCCCTTTCAGAAAATATTGAAAGAGTTTATAGACCGTGAAACAAAATCACCCCAGTGGTTGAAAGTATTTGCATTTGCCGGACTCGGGCTCATCTCAAGTGTGTTCATGCCATTCTATCCCTGGTGGATGATTCTATTCATCACATTTGTGGTGGGTGTAATCTCTTTCCGTTATCCCCTGCTCTCGCTCATCCTTGTCACATTTTTCACCACCGCCGAGATAGGCTACCAGTCCCCAGAACTCGGCTTTGTGTTTCTCGTTGCCTCCATTTTTGTGCTTTGCGTATCTCTGTTCGACTGGAAATTCGGAGCACTGGTTTATCTCATGCTATTTCTCGCACCCCTCGGTTTCCCATTCGTAGTGCCAATGGTGGCTGCGATGGTCTATTCCCTTATCTTGGGACTTGCGGTCTCAATTGTGGGCACGATTTTACTGACGGTGTTTGTAACACTTGGGAATTATCAGGTGCTGGGTTTCTTCGTAGGTCCCCTGGCTCCCGGGATGAAGACCCTCGTAGCCGGACACACGGAAGCGGTAAAACCCGCATTGGCGAATTTCCAGCTGACTGATTTCGGGGCGGCATTTGCAAACATCACAAATCTGGATAACCGTGTATTCGAAACCGCAATTGCCAACTTCGGCCTTTCACTGATGCCCTTCGTCGAGATAATTCTCTGGGCACTGGCTGTCTATGTAGTGAGTTTGCTGATAGAGCACCGGGAAAAGATGACAATGGTAAACTGGGTGGTTTATTCAATGATAGGGGCTGGAATTCTAATGGCATCGAGCGGGCTTGCAATGGCAATGAATCCAAATTACAGTTATCCGCTGATTGCGTATACCCTTCTTCCAGGAATAATCCCTGCAGTGTTTCTGGCCACAGCGATAGGTCTCCTCTCCAGGGACATCTTCACAAGTTACTTTGCCAGCAAGATCGGTGCCACTGCAGTCGGCACGAGGATTGCGGAGATGAAGGCATTGAGCAAGACCACCTTTGACATGGTGGGGGGCTTGAAGGATGTGAAGGCGGACATCAGGGAGTCAATGATAGTCCCCCTGCTCCGGAGGGATGTGGCAGAGCAGTTCGGGCTTGAGCCCCCCAAAGGATTGCTGCTTTTTGGACCACCCGGTTGTGGTAAGACCCTCCTGATGAAAGCCCTCGCAAGTGAGCTTCATGTGGAAATGATAAGCGTGAAATGTTCTGACCTGATGTCAAAATGGTATGGGGAGAGTGAAAACCGTGTGGCGGAACTCTTCAAAACCGCGAAGGACCGGAAACCCTGTATTCTCTTCCTCGATGAGGTTGATGCCATTGCGAAGAGAAGGGATATGTACTCTGCAGATGATGTTTCTCCAAGGTTGCTCAGCATAATTTTGGCGGAAATGGATGGACTGGATAAGGCGGGCGGTGTCATTGTAGTGGGCACCACGAACAAGCCAGAAATGGTTGACCCTGCTCTGATGCGACCAGGCAGATTTGACAAGATAATCTATGTGCCTCCGCCGGACTTTGAGGAGCGAATTGACATTTTGAAGGTGCATCTGATGGGTAAACCCACTGCACCGGATATTGATTTAACTGAAATTGCAAAACGAACTGAAAGGTTTTCAGGTGCTGACCTGGCGAACCTGGTCAGAGAAGCAGCAATTCTGGCAATGAAACGGTCCCTCAGGACCAACACGCCCTCCCTGATTTCAATGGATGACTTCCTGACAGTCCTTCCAAACATCAAGCCGAGCATCACCCTGCGCATGAAGGAGGAATACGAGAAGTTGAAGATGGACTACGAGAGAAAGATGCACCAGTTGCAGAGAGCCGAGAAGAAGGTGGTGATAAAGTTTGACGATGTTGGTGGACTGGAAGAGGTGAAGAAGGCGCTAAGAGAGTATGTGGAGCTTCCGCTGACAAAACCCGAACTGATGGAACAATTCAAGCTGAAAACAGGGAAAGGCATTCTGCTTTTCGGACCTCCCGGCTGCGGAAAGACCCACATCATGCGTGCAGCCAGCAATGAACTTAATGTGCCCATACAGGTCGTGAATGGTCCAGAGCTTGTCAGTGCCCTTGCTGGCCAGAGTGAGGCAGCAATCAGGGATGTGATGTCGAGGGCAAGGGAGAATGCCCCCTCCATCCTTTTCTTTGATGAAATCGATGCACTTGCTTCGAAAGAGAGCATGAAGACACCCGAAGTCAACCGTGCTGTATCTCAATTCCTCACCGAACTTGATGGCGTAAGACCGAAGGACAGGGTAATAGTGGTAGCCACAACCAACCGTCCCCATTTGCTGGACCCTGCACTTCTCCGCCCAGGCAGATTTGATAAAATCTTTTATGTGCCGCAGCCAGATCTGAAAGCGAGGGAGGACATCTTCAAGATTCACCTGAAGGATGTGCCGACCGTTGGCTACATTGACTACAAATTGCTTGCCCACCGCACAGAGGGCTATAGCGGTGCAGACATTGCCGCAATTGTGGACGAGGCAAAGTTGATTGCGATCAGGGAGATGGTAGCCAGGGAGGAGGGTTATGGGGTTGAGAGACCCGAAACGAGGGCAAAAATGGAATTTACAAGGTATCTGGACACTGTTGTGAGCCCGGAGCAGAGGGGTAGAACCCATGCTGCTGGCTTCGGAGTGAAAATGGAGCATCTGCTTGAAGCCCTTTCAAAGACCCGTTCATCAATCACACCTGAAACCCTTGAGTGGGCAAAAACATTCATGGACATGTATGGAACCAGGTGAGGTGAGTCCTTGGAAATCATCGTGTTTATAATTTTGCTCGTCGGTTTCGTGCTCCTCTATATTGTGATGAATGTCTCACTGCTCTGGACAATCATAATCCTGATCCTTGCCTGCCTGATTTACATCTCGCTCCGATACCCCAGGGGAAAGGAGGACTGGACCCAACCGCTCGGCGCCAACCTGTACCTGCTGATAATGGCAATCGTGATTATGTTCATATTTATCTCTGTGAACCCCGGGGACATTCACATCCTGGATGCCAACATGACCTACAGGAATCCTGCAGACCCCTCGTGGATACCCGAATGGTCCTGGGTGGTCCAGCTCGACGCCCCAGTGCTGGTCTTTTCCATGATAATGATTACCATTATCTTTCTCACGATTCTGGGTATGCTCATCCCATCAATCCAGGAACTGCGAAAAGAAGGCATGGGTGCAGGTGGTGAAGAAAAGCCAAAAGTGGGCATGGGGGCTTAAAATCTTATCATACGGTTTCGCATGTTGAGGTCGATGCAGCCATCATCGCTCATGCAGCAGAGAATCTCCACGGTTCTCATGTTCATGCCCAGAATTGAGTTTACATCGCAGAACTTCGCATCAAACTCCCTGTTTCCATGCCTTATTCTCACGGAACGGTTCTTCAGATTTTCAAGAATTCTTTTCGCCTCTGCAATCCCAGTGGGAGTAAGAAAATACACCTTTTTCTTGGCATTGCACCCAACTACCCAGTTCCATTCTTCACACACCAGATTTACGGACTTGAGTTTATCAAGGATAGGGGGAAGGATTCTCGGATGGACCCGCAAAGCCCTGCTTATACCTACCACTGTCACGCCACTGGGGCTCTCAAATTTGCCCCTGTACTTGGCAAAATCCATGAGATGAAGGAGAATCTTGTCTTCTAGCAGGAGGTTAATCTGTTGGTTCTCCATTCAATCTATAATTAACAAATTAATATAAAAAAGTTGCGAGGTAGTTTCCGAAACTACGGGTCAAAGTTATTGTGGAAAATTATATATTTCCCCGAGGTAATCCGAGGTTGGCGAGACGATGTTGGGCAGGAAAAACAATGGACATGGCCGCACCGGTGGAAAAAAGATTGTTCTCACGGCTTCGGCTATTGAAATGAGCGATTTCAACCTCAACGCCTTTATTGCCTTCACAGGCGGCTTCCCGTCGAAAATTGTGCCTAGAGACATGCTCCGCAAATACTGGTATCCTCCAACACCGTTCAATCCTGATGGAACAGCCAAGTTTGCACCCTACGGATTGAGGAAGGTGGAATCGCTGTTGATCGAGGAGTTCGGAGAGGAAAATGTGGTAACGGTTTATCCCACGATGCTCGAGCATTTTGTCGGAGAGAATACGAGGGTTGTGGGAATCACATCTATGGACCCTCTCGGAATTGGATTTGTGAGCAGGACATACACGGGGCTGGTGGCTGTAAGTGGAAAATCAATGTCTGCGGCGGAGTTTGAGGACCTCCTTGCGAATCCTGTCTTCTCAAAATATCGTGTTAAGAAAATTCTTGGTGGTAGTGGTGCGTGGCAGGTGCATAAAGCCGGGTTGCAGGAGAAAATGGGACTGGATACCATTGTGATGGGTGAGGCGGAAGCGGAGGTAGTGGCCCTTTTCAGAAAGGCGGTGAATGGAGAACCCCTGCCAAAACTGGTCACATGCAAAAAACCAGAGCCGGAAACAATCCCGTTAATCAAAAAACCGGCCCTTTACGGTTTTGTGGAGATAATGCGGGGTTGCGGGAGGGGGTGTGCGTTCTGTTCCCCCACGATGCGGCAGCGACACTCCTTTCCGCTGGAGCACATAATGAAGGAAGTTCAGCTGAACGCGAGAAACGGGACGAAGATGATTTCGCTCCAGACAGACGATGTTTTCCTTTACCATGCTAAACCTGGCTTTCTTCCGAACAGGGAAGCGATTGTGAAGCTGATAAAGTTGGTGCATGACACGCCCGGAGTTGAACTTATCCAGATTGCCCATGCCTCCCTTGCCCCAGTGGTCTATGACCCCAAAATGATGGAAGAAATCTGTCCACTGCTGGTTGAAAAGTCCAGATGGAGAGATGTCAATAACACCCCCTACTGCACCGTCGAGGTAGGGATAGAAACAGGAAGCGAACGCCTGATGGAAAAATACATGCGGGGAAAGATGCTGCCTTACAAGCCAGAACAGTGGCAGGAAGTCGTGGTGCAGGCAATCAAGATTATGAACGACAACAGGATGTATCCGCTTGGCACTCTGATTACAGGTTTGCCTGATGAGAAACCGGAAGATACAATTAAAACCCTCGAACTTCTGGACAAGTTGAAGGATATGAAAATTTTCTATGTGCCTCTACTTTTCACAAGCGAGGAGGACTGCATTCTGCACAGGGAGAAGCATGCTGACCTTAGCGACCTGAACGAGCTTCAGTGGGAATTCATTGCCAGGTGCTGGGAACACAATGTGAAATGCTGGGTGGAACCCAACAAAAAGCCGTTCATGCTTCTGGGAAGCATCTTTGCTTACTTCCTTTACTACAGATGGGTGCATGGAAAGAAAGCCCTCAAGCCAATCCTGAAGTTTTCTGGCTGGGAGAATTATCTGATGAGAAAACCGGCCACACAATGTAATCCCATGCACTGCCAGGGTATGGGGCCAGATAACACGAAAAAGATGTAAGGTGAAAAAATGCTGAAGATTTCTCGTGCGTTGCTGAGTGTTTCAGATAAGAGCGGGATTGCCGAGTTTGCAAAGGGACTTGCACAGATGGGTGTGGAAATAATAAGCACCGGTGGCACTGCGGCCCTGCTTAGAAATGCGGGAATTGCTGTGAAGGAAGTTTCCCATCTCACGGGTTTTCCTGAGATTCTCGATGGAAGGGTGAAAACCCTGCATCCAGCAATCTTTGGAGGTGTGCTCGCCGAGGATAAAGAAGAACATCTCGGCCAGTTAAAAATCCACAACATTCAGAGAATTGAAATGGTGTGCGTGAATCTATACCCCTTTGAAAAAACAATTGCAGGAGAGCACAAGCTGGTGGATGCGGTGGAGAACATAGACATAGGGGGCCCATCCCTCATAAGGGCCGCAGCCAAAAATTACCGCTATACAGCCGTGGTCACCAGAAAGGAACAGTATCAACCGGTTCTGGAGGAACTGAAGAAAAACGGGGGTTTGAGTGAAGGCACGCTTGAGAAACTTGCAGTTGAGGCATTCCGCACCACTGCTGTCTACGATGCTGCGATTTATAACTATTTCCAGAGGAAGTTCATAGGCGAGGAATTTCCAGATACATTCATTGCCGTTTTCGAAAAGAAACTTGGTTTGAGGTATGGCGAAAATCCACATCAGAAGGCGGCATTTTACGCAGAGCCATCGGTAAATTTTCCCTGCATCACCAGCGCTGAGAAAATCCAGGGTAAGGAACTTTCCTACAACAACATCCTTGACCTTGATGCCGCCTGGAATATCGTAACGGAGTTCAGCGAGCCCGCATGTGCAATCGTGAAGCACACGAATCCGTCGAGTGTTGCAAAGGGTGAAAATTCTAGCATTGCATTCATGCGGTGTATCGGGGGTGACCCGCTGTCCGCGTATGGTGGCATTGTTGCCTTCAACTCAACAGTGACGGAGGAGTGCGCACAGAAAATGAGAAAATATTTCCTGGATGCGATAATCGCGCCTGATTATGAGGAGGGTGCCCTGAAGGTTCTTGCTAAAAAGAAGAGCATGGTCCTCCGCACAGGCAAATGCGGGGAAGTGAAGGGCTATGAGATGAAGAAGGTAGGCGGAGGGTTGCTTATCCAGCAGAGGGATACAAGGGTGCTGGACGAAAATGAACTCAAGTGCGCTTCCAGGCGTTTGCCCACAAACGAGGAGATCGCGGCAATGCTGTTCGGCTGGAAGGTCGTGAAGCATGTGGTGAGCAATGGAATTGTGTTTGCGAGGGAGAATGAAACCGTAGGCATAGGACCGGGGCAGACGAGCAGGGTCATGGCTGTGAAAATTGCGGCTGAGAAGGCAGGAGAGAGGGCAAGGGGTGCGGTGATGGCATCAGATGGCTTTTTCCCGTTCAGGGATGGTATCGATGCTGCGGCGAAGGCAGGAATCACCGCGGTGATTCAGCCAGGGGGCTCAATAAGGGATGGAGAGGTAATTGATGCAGCGAACGAGTATGGAATGGCGATGGTGTTTACTGGCTGGCGGGTTTTCAGGCACTGATTATGGAGAAGTTTATTGGACTTGACCTGGGAAGCACATACACAAAACTTGTCGAGATCGAGGGCGAGGAGATAGTTAGAAAGGAAGTAACCAGGACAGCGAAAAACAGGGAGTTGATACCCGACATTAACCGAAACCTGTGCACCACCGGGTATTTCAGAAAGCAGGTTAAAAGCGAATTTACAATCACCGAGATCACAGCGGCAATGGTGGGAGCACGGCATTATTTCCCTGAATGTGAGGTGGTTGTGGACATTGGCGGGCAGGATATCAAGGTAGTGGATTTGAGGGATAACAGGTTCTACATCAACGACAAGTGCAGTGCAGGCACTGGGGCCTTCTTTGAGTTTATTCTCGCCTATCTCGGGCTTGATTTTGAGATGCTTGAAAATCTGGATGACGGGAAAATCCTTTACCTCAATAATACCTGCACGGTTTTTGCTCTCTCCGAGATTCTTTCCCATCTGGCAAATGGTGCAAGACCCGCGGATGTGGTTGCTGGACTCAACCACGCATTTGCGAAGAAGGTCGTTGAGATCGTGCCTCCGGCAGCGAAGGTGGTGTTGATAGGGGGCGTCGCAAAGAACAGGGGGTTTGTGAAGGCATTCAGGGAAGCTGTGAGCAGTGAGGTGCTTGTGCCCCCAGAACCGCAGATAGTGAATGCACTCGGAGCAGCGAGGTATGCGCTGGAGAGAAGAAAATAGGAGTTTACCAGATTTGGATGGTCTTAACCCAGACGGATTATAATGAAACCCGTGATAATTTTTATCGTAGCAAAGGGATACTCTGCAGTGACTGTAATTTCGCCAGAGTGAATATTCTGGGGCAGATGGGGTGTGATAAAGAGATTTGCCCTTCCATTTTGGTCCGGAGTGTTTTGTTCTGGGCGCCGTAGGCGGTGATGCTGGGAGCAGAGAGCAGATATAATAAAAATATGCGTCACAGAATAGTTCCGAACCATACGACTTGCGTGAAGATGCAGTGAATTCACTTCCAGAGGTGCTCTCTGAGCGGTTCGGTACTTCGGGCGAAAACTACAGGCAACTCCCAGTGCTCCATGAAATTCAGCCACCGCAATTCAGCTATTTCAATGTGGTGAGCGCAATCGCGTATCATTATGAGGAGGTTCCTGGTGACCCTGGTAGGTCCAAATGGTATATTGATATCGGTTATGAGCGCTACAACGCCACGAGCGTCCAACTCACACTGCCATTCCTCTGCCTGGACAGATGTGGGAGACCCGAGTATACGGTAAGCGGACGCGAAGTCCATGTGATAAGAGATACCGATGCCGATGGCACCAGCGATTTGGGCGACAGCGACAGCGATAACGACGGCATCAAGGACGGGGACGAACCCCTATACTGGCTGGATACCGATAACGACGGCAGAGCCAACATGCGGGATACCGACAGCGATAACGATGGCTTGCTTGACCCCGAGGAGGATACCGACACCGACGGCAAGCTCGATGCGTGGGAATCGAGCCCGCTCGCCGCTGATACCGACAGCGATGCCCTAAACGACTCCCTCGAATGGCGGCGCTACTTCACGAATCCAGGTGCAGCCGACACCGATGGCGACGGATTAAGCGACAAAGAAGAGGTGCATGAGGGTGTGTGGTGGTACAGAACAGAACTGCGTGCTGGAGAAGAAAAGGACCTATCTGGCCTACCTACATCTCACTACCTTCTCGGTGTGTGGGCGAACAGCACTGGGCAAATCAAGATTGCTCTTAACTCCAGCTCAGACAGGCATACCTACACGATTTCAAACGCTGAGAAGGGCAAGTGGTACTGGATAAGAATTGCTGATGGCTACTCCCCGAGCCGCATAAATGTGAGTGCAGGGAGCATCAAGCAGTTTGTGTTTGTTCCGGTTGAGGATGCAACCATATATCCAGTGTTCCCTCGCTCTGGGTTAAGCAGAGCGGGAACATGAGCGTGGAACTACAGATTCCAACCGGTGCCCTACCTGTTAGATGCTTCAACGCCACATATGCTTACAAGTTCGAAGAAACTGCCCACGAGATTCTCACCGGGCTCGTTGAAAACACGGCTGTCTTTTACGCAATGAAAACCACGAATGACAATGCAATCCGCACGCAAACGGTTGGCATCAGCAACTATGCCTCTCCCACGGCACACTTCAACTTTACTGTCGATGGTTCTGGGCTGTGTTACATTCGTTGTAGTAAATTGTTATACCCGCTATCAATTCGATGTTCCGATTAATTCGCATCTGCTAGAGCGGTTTCTATACTCCCCTTGGATTTTCCAATCATGTGTTTGAGTTTGGTTACCCCAAATGTCCCAGAGCCATTTCTTTTTCATTTGCTAGCGTAATTTGCAGGTAATGCCCGCGGGCACACTACCCTTATTTACCCCTTCCCTTATTTATCTGCATGTTGCAGTCCAAAAAATTGGTGATAGTGGGTGGAGGCGCAGCAGCCCTTTCCGCGGCCATGAACGCAAGGAAAGAGAACCGCGACATCCAGATTACGATGTTCACTGATGAGAAGGTCCTGCCATACTCGAGATGCGGGCTCCCGTTCACAATTGATGGAGAAATTCCAGATGCAAAAAATCTCATCACGCAGAAGGATAACTTCTTCAAAATTATCAAAGTCACAACAAGGTTGAGGTGCAGGGTCACTGGCATTGAGCCAGGAACAAATAGAATCACATATATCGATGAAACCCAGAAGGAAAATTCAGAGTGCTACGATACCCTCATCCTCTGCACTGGGGCAAAGCCAGTATTGCCGAAAATTCCCGGTGTGGATAAAAAGGGAGTATTTGTGCTCCGGACCCTTGAGGACGCGATTAACATCAGTGCCAGGATGAAGCAGGCGAAGAGGGCGGTGGTCGTCGGTGCGGGACTGATAGGGCTGGAAACCGCCTATGCCCTGAAGAAAGCGGGAATCAATGTTTGGGTCATCGAATTGCTTGACACCGTCCTCAAACCCGTGCTTGACAATGACATGGCAAAGCTTGTCAAGGAGAAGCTAGAGCAGCACGGAATTAAAGTGCTTCTGGGTAAGAAAGTGACCGGAGTTGAAGGAGGCGAAAATGTGAGCAAGGTCATTGTTGAAGGTGAGGAATTTCCCTGCGACGTCCTTGTCTTCGCAACAGGCGTAAAGCCAGATGTCGAACTCGCAAAGAATGCCGGAATTGAACTGGGGGAGGCAGGCGGTATAAAGGTGAATGAGAGGATGGAAACAAACAAGCAGGGAATTTATGCCGCGGGGGACTGTGCAGAGTCAATTCATAGAGTGACGGGAAAGCCGGTGCTTTCCATGCTCGGCACCTCAGCGGTGAGACAGGGGAAGGTCGCGGGGGTGAATGCAGCCGGTGGAAATGCGGTTTACAGGGGCACGCTCAATGCCACGGTGACGCGCCTCTTTGACACAGAGATTGGATCCGTCAGCATCACAGAGTGGCAGGCAAAAGCTGTCGGAATGGATGTGGTGTCCGTGGCGGTCCCGTGGAAGACCCGTGCAGAATACTTTCCGGGAGCAAGTGAGATCAAGTTGAAGCTCGTGTTTTTGAAGGAGAATCTGCGGCTTGTAGGCGGACAGGTTGTCACAAAGGAAGGTGCAACTGGCTATGTGAATTTGCTCTCGCTTGCGATAGACAGGGGCTTGAGTGCGGGCGACCTGGTGCATCTGGATACATGCTACTCCCCACCAGTTGCCGATGTCTGGAACCCCGTTTGCATTGCTGCAGAACTGGCAGTTAAAAAAACCGCAGAGAAAAGCTTTTAATCTGGAAAAAAGTTAGGTGGACGGGATAGACATGCAGCGGCTGTTTGGAACCAACGGAATTCGAGGTGTGGTGAACGAGGACATGAACATCGAGCTGGCGTCAGGCATAGGGAGAGCGGTAGGAAGCTTTCTTGGGGGTAGAGGGAGCGTGGTTGTGGGCACGGACCCGAGGACCTCAAACGAGATGCTGAAGAGTGCGCTGATTGCAGGTATTCTCTCCACTGGTAGCGATGCCATCGATGTGGGGATTGCACCTTCTCCAGCGATACAGTATGCTGTGAAGACAGGATTCGGAAATTTTGGCGTAATTATCACGGCGTCACATAATCCCCCACAGTTCAACGGAATAAAGTGCATTGATGCAGATGGCACGGAGCTCGGGAGGGAGAAGGAGGAGGAAATTGAGAGGATTTACTTTGGGAAGCGTTTTGCTGTAAAACCCTGGAACCTGATTGGGAAACTTGTGGAAAATCCCAGGGCAAACCAGAATTACATCGAGGGTATCATCGCCAGATGTGATGTGGAGGCGATAAGAAAGGCGAAATTGAAGGTGTTGCTGGATTGTTCAAACGGTGCGTCAGGGTTCACATCTCCCTACCTGCTTGAGACCCTTGGCTGCAGGGTCATCTCCCTTAACGCACATCCGCAGGGCACATTTCCCGGGCATGAGTCAGAGCCGACGCCAGATAATCTGCGAGATACTATCAGGATTGCTTCTGCACTGGGTGCCGACCTTACTGTGGTGCATGACGGGGATGCGGATAGAACAATCTTCATAGACGAGAAGGGGCAATACATTTTCGGGGACAAGAGCCTGGCTCTGATGGCGAGGGAGACCGTAAAAGCCAGGAATGGGGGCCTCGTGGTGACGCCGGTTGCGACCTCGCTATGCTTTGAGGATGCGGTCAAGCCGTTTGGTGGAAAAGTGCTTTACACGAGGGTTGGTGCCCCGATTGTGGCAAGGGCCATGATTGAGCACGGCGCGGTCTTCGGTGGCGAGGAAAATGGCGGCATGATATTCCCTGAATTCCAGTATTGCAGGGACGGCGGGATGGCGGCCGCGAAAATGGTTGAGGTGCTGGCAAAGACGGGAATGAAGCTATCAGAGCTCATTGATTCGCTGCCGAAGTATGCCCAGGTGAAAACGAAGGTGGAATGTCCTGATGCAAAGAAGGAGGCGGCACTGAAAAAACTCGTGGAGCATTACAGGGGTGAAAGGGTCGACACTACTGACGGTGTAAAAATCATGTTTGAGAAGGCCTGGGTGCTTGTCAGACCCTCAGGAACAGAGCCAATTTACAGGGTGTATGCCGAGGCAGAGACAATGGAGAAGGCGAGGAAGCTCAGCGAGGAAAACAAGAAGTTGATCGAGGAGATAATAAGGAGCATTTGAGGACTTGAAACGGGTTCAGATCGGTGCTTTGTGATGCCCGGTAAAAAACCAATCAAAATAAAAAATAGGTGTAAGAAGTTTTTGTTTATTTACCTTAGCCTTGCACCGCACTTCTGACAGATGGTTGCCGTTGTAGGATTCGGTGTGCCGCAGTACGGGCATGGTGCCATCCCAGGTGCCGCTGGTGGCGGTGGTGGCGGTGCCCCGTAGGCAGGCGGCGGCTGCTGGTAAGCCGGCGGTGGTGGTTGCTGGTACGCTGGCGGTGGCGGAGGTGGCGGTGCTGCTGGCATCTGTGGCTGCTCTGGCTTCCTGACAACAATGTAAATTATCAGACCGATAAGCCCCAAAATTACCACGATTATCAGCCAGAGTATTCCGCTCATACCTCGCTTCTCTGCGTCCTTGTAAACCCAGATTGCTATGAGTATCCATATCACCAGCCAGATAATCGGCAGAATGCACATTGTTCCTGTCAGGCACAGTCCGAAGGTTTCATACTGTGCGCTTGCGTTCATGCTCAGTCCCAGCATCGCTGTAATCCCTGCCAGTCCTGCGATCAAGGCGCTTTTCTTTCCGAACATGGTAAACCTCTATGCAAGGCATAGCATTCGGCTATTTAAAACTATAGTTTAACCTTGAAATCTCCTGGTTCTACATGGCGATTAATTCCAGATGGGATTTTCTCTGATAATATGCCGCGTACGCGATTGTCAGGAGCCCGGTGTACCATATCAGGTCATAGGGATGGCCGTCGTAATATCCGAGGTTCTGATTTGCGTAGATGTAGAAAATGTCCCCGAGCATCACTGCAACCAGCCCAGTCGAAAGCAACACCCAGCCGTTGCTCGTCACATCCATCTGGAGAATGAACATCATTCCAAAGAGAAGGAAAATATCAAGAATCGAGAAAATCATGTAGGCGTCCTCAAAGTAGTCAAAGCCATTGGAGAGCGCGGGTTTCACTGAAATGAAAAACACAGCAGTGGACCACCCGACCACGGAAACCATCGTCGTTGCGCTATTTCGGGCGTTCAGCACGAAGCCCGCAATTCCAATTTTCCTCGCAAACCCTAAAATATAGAGAGGAATCGCCACGATTCTGAAGAGTACCATTCCACCCTTGAGCCCTGCAATCACCGCAATCTGTCCCAGAGCGAGGAATACCAGCGCCAACGAAAACATCAGCCAGACCTGGCCCTCTCCGCTTTTGAAACCGTAGAGCCGGTGGGCCCTGAGGCAAAATACCACCGCTAGCATCAACGAGGTTGCACCTGCAAGCTGGTTAAAGATGATCTGCCCATCTCCACGGAGGAGGGTGCCCAGCACGACCATTATCACGAAGAACAGAATAAAACCAACGGTCACCTTATCCCTCAACACGGAAGAGGTGGACAAATCATTTACCCCCTTCCAATTTCTTCAGAATATTATGCTTTACCTGGCTCGCCTTTTCGGGGCTCACAAAGCTTCTAATTGAGGGAATGATGTGGAGGTCCAGTGCCTGCAGCATCTGGTCTCTCGTCACCGAGTCCGGGGTTGCACCTACCATAACCAGTCCCTTCTTCACCACTCCCATAGAGAGAATATCTCCCAGAAACGAAAGCTCTTCTACAGTTATCTCAAATATCCTGTTTCCCATGCGAATTCCCGCAGAACATGAAATGCGTTTCGGATATATATAATTACCTTGCTCCAATTACGGGGGATTGGCATGCATCGCAAAATCAACTCATTCACATCAGTCAAAAGTATCATTGGGAAAGTTTTATTATAACCTTTCATTTTACATTTCCTGCAGCGGGGTGGGGTAGTCAGGTATCCCGACGGGCTCATAACCCGTAGATCAATGGTTCAAATCCATTCCCCGCTACCACAAACTATTCTGAAAATACAAGATCAAATCGTCGCTCCACAAGCGTTCTCTCTTTCTGGTTAAACAGTTTCGGAGGAATCTCCACGATTAGGGAAGCTTTGTATTCATGGCATTCATCGGAGACATCTTTGAGAAACTTTAGCAGAGGTCCAAAACCATTTGAAAGGAGGAAAACTGGCACCGCATCTATGTATACAAGCCCTCGCCCTTGGTTGCTCCTTACAAAAGAAATTATTTCCTGGCTCACCTCAAATTCCATCTTCTTTGCGGAATATCCTCTTTCATATCCTGATGTTTCAGTGATCCAGATGCATTCCACACTATTTTCATCTCTAAACCCTTTCAAAAACTTTTTCGGAAAGCTTGAGGAAATTGCGAGCGTGGGCATTACTGGCAATCTGGTTTTAATGCTTTCCCTCATTTCAGGAGATATCTCCACCAGGTGAGTTTTTCCATTTACCAATTCAAAACTGCTAAGCTTTTTACCTTCTCCCCCAGTTTCTATAATCCTTACAGTTTTAATGCACTCAAAATAGCTTCGTTCCTTCTCCGAATAAATGTTCTCTGCAAGTGAAAAAATAAACACGGAGTTTCTCTTTGCAGCTTCATCTGCAACTGCCTTGCAGAACTCATATGTAGTTTGAAATCCGTTAATGGCTATGAGATAGTCCACGTCGTCAAGATAGACAACCCTCTTTTCCTCCTCACGAAGAAACGCAAAAATATGGTAGGAAATTTCAAATTCCAGTTTTGTCGGTTCTATCGCATTTTCTTTTGTTGTGATTTCCGAAATCCAGATTATCGGAAGCTTCGTAAAATTATGTTCCGTCCGGACAACGCTTGGATGTCGCGTAGTTATGCACAATCCAGGCATTTTTCCCGCAACATCCCTAAAAGCTTCAAATCCTCGTTTTCCTGTTTTGGTGTTGACGAGCACACTATCCCCAGGAGCTATACCGTTCTCCTGTTTTGGAATTGCAGAGGGCTTGATCCCGTCTTCCACGACCGCTTCAATAGTGAAAAGCTTATACTTCACAGCCGCATAGAGCCAGAATATATCCATAAAGATTATCCAGAAATTACCAGTGGGCATCCCAAAGATTGGTGGAAGATCCGGGAAACCTGTAATTGAAACCCCAACAATAAAGATTAAGGCACCTACAGTCATGTATCTCAACTGCATCTTTTCTACTTTGCTCCTGGCGTGAAGGTAGGAGTGGAGAAAATTGTAAATAATGATAACAAATATCAGGACCAAAATGGGGGTAGATGAAGTGAACAGAGGACCGTTGTCTACACCATACCCGGCCCAGTAATATAGCACATCCTTGACAATAAGGGGAGTGAAAAGAGCGAAATACATATAAACTAAGAAACCAACTAAAACGACAAAAGAGAGAATCCTAAACTGTTTATCCGATATCTTCTTGACAGGATATTGAAAAGAGAGAAGAATTCCGGCCATTATTAGCGCAATTGCGCTCCCGCTCATCAGCCGCCCGCATGCAATGGCATAGGGATAGTACCACACACTCCTGTAGGTTTCTGCAGTAACTGGCATACTTTTCATGGCAGTCTCTGCACCCGCCCAGATAATAACACAAATAAAAATGATGGAAAAATAAAACCGAATCCTATCAGAACGGCTTTTGTAAAGAAGATAGGCTAAGAAAATTATGTGGAAAACTACCGAAATAGCCGGAGCTATTGCGTATGGATTTAATTGCACAATATCCTTATCTCGCCATAGTATTAAATTCTTTCCCTTAAAATGCAATAAAACCCGCCAAAATTTAAATCTAAAACAAATAAAAATAAAAAAATTATTTTACAAACTAAAACTTTTTAGAATCTTCGTCTATTGTTCTCTCGGTTTCTGTTAAAATTCCTTCTGCCCCGGAATTCCCTTCTTTCCTGCTCATATTCCTGGGCACTCATGTCAACACTGGTGTTGACCTCGCCCACATTTTCCGTGCTCTTTGTAAGGGACCCGTATTTGCCAACATTGAGATGCATGTGCCCCCTTACCAAGGAAATGTAACCATTTCCTATCAGCACCACATCTCCAGGTGCAACAGTGCCAATCTGCTCCTGCCAGAGCGATAGCACTATCGTGCCTGTCTCATCGCCTATAACGGCTTCGGCAACTTTCCGTCCCTCTCCTCCAAATCTGGAGGGAATCTCTTTCGGCTCACCAACACTCACAACCTTGGCCAAAACATTTACCTGCTTTGAGCCAGGTGTCAAGTCCTTTACTTTCGTCAGTTCTTGCTCCATGTCTATACTTCCTTTTCGCTTTTTTTGCACATTGAAAAAAGAGCACTGCCCGCTTCCCAATGTGCTGAGGATATAACCCGCACGGAGTATATAATGGTTACTGTGCAAACTCCTCCAAACCTGGTCCTCGGGGTGCAAACTTCGTTTAAGATAGAGCCACTGGAGGGGATCGAACCCTCGGCCTACTGATTACGAATCAGTTGCTCTACCGCTGAGCTACAGTGGCGACCGGGCAGAAAGTATAAAATAAACCTTGTTTATATGCCTTATGGGATCAACATGCTGTTGGAAATGACGGATATAATTGGACTGCCTGTATATACACCAGATGGGACACTGCTTGGAAATGTGAACAATGTAGTGGTGGATGTAGAGGGAGCAAAAATTGATGGCCTGTTTCTCGCAGAGACAAATCCAGTGCTTGTGAAAGGTTCACGGGGTGTTGCCTTTCCCTACAGATGGGTTCAGGCAATCGGGGATGTGATAATACTGAAATACTTCCCGAAGAAGATTAGCTTTGTGGAGAAAGAAAAGGGTGAGGAAGAGGAAGAAGAGGAAGATTGAAGAATGCTGGCATATCTTCTGATAAAAACAGTGCCAAAATCAGAACACAAGCTGCCTGCGCTTCTGAGTGGCATCAAGAATGTGAAGGACATTTACGAGGTCTACGGAAAGTACGACATTGTGGTCAAGATAGAGGCAAAGAATATAAAAGAGCTCCAGAAGATTGTGTTTGAAAAAGTTAAGAAGCTTCCAGGACTTCAATCCTGCACGGTGTGTCAGGTTTGCCAGATCGGCAAATTCTGAGTTTCACCATCTTTTCAATTTCCACATGCAGTAGGGGCATGCCACCCATTCGGGCATGATATTTTTCTTGCAGTTGGGACACTTGTTCTGGACTTGAACTGCTGGCTCCTGCGCCTTTTTGAACACAGCCTCCCAGTTTCCATGCTTTATCACCGCAACCGGTTTCTCATAATTTTCTGCCTTACTCCCAGAACTCATTTCAAACGCTACTTCCTCCACAAACTCCCTGCCTTCAAAATTCCAGAATCTGAACTTGACAATCACTTTCTGGATACCTGAGAAAAGGGGCTTGAGCCCTATCACCTGTTTTGTTAGCTCGCCAGTGAGCAGTACGGGCACCGGTTTAATCTTCATCAGTATGTTATGGGAGTATTCGACCCGGACATCTGCGCAATGGGCATTTCCGGTGTTCAGCATGTAGAGGAGCACCTTTGTCCAATCGTTTGCCCTGAAGTTTTCGTTCGTGACCCCTAACAGGCTCAGCTGCGGTTTGTTACGGCTTCGCTGCATCTGGATGCCTTTTTCAATATTATCCAAGAACCTGAGTGTGGCACCAAAATCACCTGCGGCAAATCTGCTCCTCGTCTGTTTCAGAAGATTCTCTATTTCCTCGAGTCCATATCCGTATCCTCTCAATACCTCCAGCCGTCTGACGGCGGTCTCGAGACCCCGTTGAATGGGCAGCAAGTTATCAAATTTCACAATTCTTGTCCTGGAATAAACGAATGCCCGCTCTCCTCCCGGCGTTACCAGAATCCCCTCTGCCCCTCCAGGAAGATTTCCCTCCCAGAATAAACCGTCGTTGTGAAATGCCAGAATTTCCCCAGTTCTAGATACGCCCCCTACAAAACCCAGATTATCTGAGGCATCGTAATAGTGTAGCTCATGCCCCGTTGGGAACTTCTGGAGCGGTGTGAAATCTCTGGTGTAGTAATGGACTTCCTGCGGAAAACATACGATCAACCGCGTTCCATCAGCCGATATTTTTGCAAACTTAATTCTGGATCCGAAGCGGGGATCATTGAGCACATTTCCCTTCGTATCCATAAGAAACACTCTATCTTCCAGCGTGGAAACAACCAGGTATTCCGAAGCACTCGCAAGGGAGAGATTTGTGATTTTCGAATTGAACATCCTGGCAAAGCAGGTTTTACCCGCAGCATCGTAGAGAGTAACTAGATTACCCGCATCCACGCAGGCAAGGTGGTAACCCGCATTATCCAGCTTTACCTTTACCCCGTTTACGGGCAGCACCTGACTCCACGCAAGTTTCAGTCGCTGGTCAAGCAGATAAACGGTTCTGCCGGACAGCACCGCTATTTTTGAAGAATCTGTCGAGATGTATATGCTCGTAGCCGGCGCAGGGAGTTTTCCCTCCCCAACAATATTGAGGGTATCACTGTACATTCTGATAACTGCGTCGGGTGTTGCTACAATCACAAAGTTTCCATCGGGCGAGAGATTGAACAAAAATTTGCCAGAGAGAGGGAGTTTGTAGGCAGCCCTTTCAGTGGTGTGTACGAGGTTCAGTCCGGCGGCACTGGAGAAACACACTTTTTCCCCGTCTTTCGAAATCTTTACTTTTTCTATTGTGCCTCCGTACTCCCAAGTAACCGCAGGATTCATGAGATTCAAAACAGGAATAGTGAAAGGGTATTTAAGGGCATTTCTCAACGGCTTTGAATTTATTTTTTCTTATCTTTCTTCTCCTTCTTCGCAACCCTCCAGCCATTCCAGTACCATTCCTCTCCAGTCATTTGACTTCCTCCTAATCTACGATAGCATTTTTGAAGTATATAAGGTTTCCCCGGTCATTTCCGTGGTATGCCACATCTACGCTCACAATACTTGCACATCAAAGAGTGCGACCCCTTCACATGAACAAACATTATTATAGCCCATACCTTTCAACAGCCATGGATTGGCTCACCGCCGTGATTCTCGGGATTATTCAGGGAATTGCAGAGTGGCTGCCGATAAGCAGCTCCGGGCATTTCATTGTGGCCCAGCATCTGCTACAACAGGAGATTCCCTTCAGCTTTAACATCGGCCTCCATTTTGCTACGATGCTAGTAATTACAATTTTTTTTTGGAGGGAGATTCTAAAGATTTTGAAAACGCTTCTGGCGATTCTTTCAGATGTGGTGCATGGGACCGGTCTCAGGAAATCTGTAACAAAAACGCCTGAGAGAAAGTATGCAGCCCTTCTCCTCCTTTCTGTAATCCCGACTGGGATTATTGGAATAATCGTTGACCTCTACATCATCGACCTGTACATCAAAACCCTTTTACCGGTTGGAATTGCGTTCATAATCCAGGGATTGCTGAATCTTTCCACGAAATTCGGAAAGGGTGGAAGGAAGCAGAGCCAGATGAACCTGGGGGATGCCCTGGCAATAGGCACAATGCAGGGCTTATCTTCATTTTCGGGGCTTTCAAGGTCCGGGTCTACAATAGCAGTAGGGGTTGCAAGAGGGCTGAGGCGGGAAGACGCGGCCAGGTTCAGTTTCATTGCAAGTTTACCCGCATTTCTCGGCGCTACTCTTCTGGAAATTCGCGAGATTACCGGGATGAATGGCGCCATAGATATCCAGGTAATGCTGATTGGCGGACTGACCGCATTTATTGTAGGCCTTCTCTCACTCAAACTCCTGATGTGGATTCTCAGGGGAAAGAAATTTTACCTCTTCTCCCTTTATTCCTTCGGGTTTGCGGTGTTTGTTCTAGGTCTATTTCTTTCCGGGCTGTGATTTTGCAATCTCCTTCGCCTTTTTTTCAAATCTTTCCGCAAGGTAAGCGTTGTTCAGTTTCTCGAAGATGTTTCTCGCTTTCTCCAGATATGTAACTGCAATCCCGGGTTCTCCTTTTTCAGCGTACATCTCTGCGATGTATACATAGGTCCATCCCAGGTTAAATTCAAGTCCGAGATCCTGGAGGAGGGTCATTGCATTTGAAAAGTTTTTCTTTGCAAGTTCCCAGTTACGTTTCGAGGCATGCAGCTTCCCAATAACAGAATAGAGAATCCCGAGCGCATATTTATTCTCAAACCTTGAAACCAGTTTCATTGCCTCCTCCAGCATTTTCTGTGCCTCGTCAATCTTTGACAAGTTAATGTAGCAGCTTCCGAGGTTGATCAGTCCATAGGTGTAAATTAACAGGTCTCCCATGCTCCTCCCGAGATTTACGGTTTCCTGGAAATACTCAGATGCCTTCGCATAATCCTCAACGGTGTAATAAAACACTCCGAATGTGTTGTAGATTCTGCAGATTTCAAACGGGTCCCTGGACTCCTTGGAAATTTTAAGGGAGTTCTGGAGATACTGGAGAGCTACATTAATTTCGCCCTGATAAAGATAGATCCTGGAAAATGTGAGGAAAATTTTGGATTTCAGAACCGGATTTTTTGCTTTCTCAGCAAGTTCCACCGCGCTTTTCATCTTCTCCTTTGCCTGCCTGAACTTGCCCTGCTTCCACTCAATCTCTGCAATCTCCCGCATGGACTCTACAATTCCATCAATGTCGTTTGTCGACTCAGACAACACGATAGATTCTTCGTACTTTGCAATTGCAGATGCATAATCCCCCCTTGCCCCATAAACATCACCGACCCGCCGGATTGCCCTTGCAAGAATGACCTTATTACCTGTGTTTGTGGCTATGTTGGCTGCCTCAAAGTAATTGGCAAGTGCCTCGTTATAATCTCCAATGACCAGGAACATGTCTCCAATGTAAAGTAACATTTCTTCTATGATTTCCGGCTTTGCTTTTTCTTCGTCAAGAATCATCTGGATCTGTCTCATCGTCTTCAAAAACATCTTTATCCTATCTTCGCCGTAGGGCTTCAGCACCTCAACAAGTCCCTTCCCAATCTTCGGAATGTCCTCAGATTTTGGATTTGAAGGGTTAATAGAATAGGTCTCACAGACGCTTTCATAAAGGGTTTGCCCTGTATCCCCGACGATTTTTCTAAGTGTGTCCACAACCAAATTTCGAATTATATTGGGTTCAGCCACATTACCCAAATGGAATTAAACAATTTATATTTTTCGCAAGAGTATTTGCACTGTGCGGTCTCCGCTACACGGTTTTTGTCTCCCGCTCCCAAACCTTTTTATCTGCGGTCTCTTACTATCTCCACAATGTTTAAAGACGCACTGGAGGCGGTTGCCAGCGGTAAATTCGTTCTGGTGTATGATGCTGACGAGAGGGAGCACGAGACCGATTTTGTTATCTGCAGCCAGTTTGTGACCCCCGAACATGTGAGGCAGATGCGGAAGGAAGGGGGTGGTTTAATCTGCGTTACCGTGCCCCCAGAATTCTGGGAAGCGGTGGGTCTCCCATATCTGACGGATGTTTTTCCCAGGTGCTGGGACGATTACCGGATACTTAAGGTCCTTGAGCCCTATGACATCCCGTACGATGCAAAGAGCTCGTTCTCGGTTACCATCAACCACCGGAAAACCTTTACAGGGATTACGGATAGAGATAGGGCTCTCACAATTTCAGAATTCGGGAGATGCGTGAACGACTATTTTAGTCACCGCAACCCGGAAGACACCCTGAGAGCAATGAAGGCAGGTTTTAGAAGCCCTGGCCATGTGCCGCTGCTGAATGCGAGCAAAGGTCTGGTTACCAGAAGGCAGGGGCACACCGAACTCGCTACTGCCCTGATGGTTATGGCGGGTGTTGCTCCATCCGCAGCAATCTGCGAAATTATGGCCGATGATGGCTATGCTATGAAAAAGGTAGATGCATGGAGATACGCGCAGCAAAACGATTTAATATTCGTTGAGGGTAAGGAAATCATAGAGGCATGGCGAAATGAAGGTCGTGATGGCTTCGGGCGTGTTTGATATACTCCATCTCGGACACGTGCACTATCTAAATGAGGCGAAAAAACTGGGGGACAAACTTGTGGTTGTTGTGGCGAGGGACATAACCGTGCTCAAGCGAAAGGGGCGATTACCCATCGTGCCAGACCATCTCAGAGTCCAGATGGTTGCAGCCCTCAAGCCAGTAGATGAGGCGATTCTCGGGGATACCGAGGATTTCTATAAAACGGTGGAGGCGGTAAAGCCAGATGTGATAGTCCTTGGCTACGACCAGAAATTCGACCCGAAGGAAATAGAGCGCGAGTGCGAAAAACGAGGGCTGAAGGTGAAGGTAGAGCGAGCCCCGCCGCTCTCCCATGACCTGCTCGCGACGAGACGGATCATCCAAAAAATATTAGAGCGAGAAGGAGATAGGGGTAAGAGGACATGAAAATAATCGGAATTGCGGATACCACCTTCGCGAGATTTGACATGGCAAAGAGCGCAATTGAGGAACTCTCAGCGATAGGAACGGGTTTCAGGATTGTGCGTTACACCGTGCCTGGCATAAAGGACCTGCCGGTTGCGTGTAAGAAACTGTTCGTGGAGAAAAATGCGGATATTGTGCTCGCACTTGGAATGCCAGGTGGTAAGCCAATAGATAAACAATGCGCCCATGAGGCCTCGCAGGGATTGATTGCTGTGCAGCTGGAGGTTCTGAAACACATAATAGAGGTTTTCGTGCATGTTGACGAGGCGGAAGATGACCGGAAACTTGCATGGCTCGCAGACAGGAGGACACGGGAGCATGCTAAAAATGCCTATCTCCTCCTCTTTAAGCCCGAGGAACTTACGAAAAATGCAGGTAAAGGATTGCGGCAGGGATTTGAGGATGAGGGCGAAATCGCGTTGAGGTGAAACGATGAGAAAAGGGGAAAGAAAAGAGATAAAATGGGAAGTGGTGACACAGCCAGAGTTGATTGAAGATATCTACCCCAAAATTCTGGAAACCCTGAAAAAGGAGGAAATTCCGTATTTAATGGGCTATCTACCGGAGATCGACAAACTTACCAAGGCAGCCCTGTCTGATCCCGATAACTGGCCCCACTTCCTAGATGTGCTCCTCAGGGTGAAACCAAAGCTGGTTTATGTGAACCCGTGGGAGTTTGATGAGGACTCAATTGAGCGACTGGCGGACTTCGTGATTGGCGAGGAACTCGACACACTCAGAAAGAAGAAGATAAATGTGAAGTCAGAGAATCTGGAAAGGATAAGGGAAAAAATAGTAAAACTCATAAAGCGGAAGTACAAGCAATACTATGAAAAGTACGAGCGCCTGACCATTTCGTATGTGATGGAAAATGTATTCCACAACATTTCAATCATTCCCCAGTGGGCCGAAAACATGTTTTTTGATGCAATAGGCGAAGCGGAGAAGTTTTTTGGGCCGATAAAGAAGCAAGGGCAGCTTGTGGAGGAGGACACTGAGAAGGATGAAGGGGATGCAAGGAGACCAAAACTCCATGAAATTTACAGGTAGGTAAGGATGACGGACAGGGCAGGAGGAAGGAAAATGGCAGAAAAAATAAGAATTGGAATAGTGGTGAGCGAGTTCAACTACGACATCACCATGATGATGCTGGAGAGGGCGAAGGCGCACGCGGAGTTTCTCGGCGTGGATATCGCAGAGATTGTGACAATGCCCGGCGTGTATGACATGCCGGTGGCGGCAAAGAAATTGCTGAGACGGAAGGACATCGATGGTGTGGTTGCGCTAGGTGCGGTGATAAAGGGAGAAACTGACCATGACCAGATAATAATGCAGAACGCAGCGAGGAAACTTGCGGATTTGAGTGTCGAATTTGAAAAGCCAGTCGGTCTCGGAATTTCAGGACCAGGAATGACAAGGTTGCAGGCGGAGGACAGGATTGAGAACGCAAAGAATGCAGTGGAAAGTGTGGTGAAGCAAATAAGGGCACTGAAAGGCGTGGATAAGTGAGCCCATGCTTTTCGGGAATGCAAGGGTGCTGAGGGAAGATGGTTCTATAGCTGGAGATCTTGGTGTGCTTGTCGAGAATGGCAGGATTATTGAAACGGGCGACACGGCTGAACTCAAGCGGAAGCATGGCGTGGAGTTCTATGATTGCAGGGGCAGAATATTGATGCCCGGCATGGTATGTGCCCATACCCACATCTACAGCGCCTTTGCAAGGGGAATGAGTGTAAGAGGACCTCTCACAGATTTTCCGAACATCCTCAAAAACCTCTGGTGGAAACTCGATTCAGTGCTGGATAGGGAATCGGTGGAATACTCTGCCTGGGTTTCATTCATTGAGGGGGTCAAGCACGGCACCACCACATATTTTGACCACCATGCAAGCCCGCAGTTCATTGCTGGCTCTCTCGACACAATTGCTGATGTGGCGGCAAAGCTTGGAGTAAGGGTGAATCTCAGTTATGAAATCACGGACCGGTATGGCGAGGCGAAAGCAGAGGAAGCAATCAGGGAAAACGAGCGATTTGTGAAAAACCGAGGACCCATGGTTTCTGGCACAATCGGAATCCATGCCTCTTTTACTGTTTCCGATACGACCTTCGAGAGGATACGGGCGGTAAAGGATGCCACGGGTGCGGGGATCCACATTCATGTGGCTGAGGATACGGTTGATCAGAAGGAGGCAAGGGAAAACCACGGCATGGATGTGGTATCCAGAATCGCGAAATTCGGATTGCTTGATGAAAGAGCCCTCTGCGTGCACTGCATTCACTTAAGCGAGAACGAGCTGGAGAACCTGGGGGGCGTGAGTGCGAACATAATTCACTGTCCAGAATCAAATATGAACAACGCAGTTGGATATGCAAAAATTCCGTTGATGCTGGAAAGAGGATTGAAAGTGTACCTCGGGACTGACGGTTTCACCCATGATATGTTTACGGAGGCAAAGGTTTGCCACATCCTCCACAAATTTGCAAATGCCGATCCCTGCGAGATGCCTGCTAGCACTGTGTGGAGGATGCTTTCCGGCAATGCAGAACTGGCTGAGAGATTTTTCGGAGTGAAACTGGGGAAGATTGCAGAAAACTATGCGGCGGACTTTATCCTTATCGATTACAGGAATTATACGGAGATTACTCCGGGTAATTTTCCCTGGCATTTCATCTTCGGACTTGATGCTGCAGGTGTCAGGGATGTAGTCGTGAATGGAAAAATTGTTCTGAACGATGGGAAACTCGAGGGATTGGACGAAGAGGGCCTCATGGAGAAAGGTATAAAAATCTCGAGGAAAATCTGGGAGAAGGTGAATGCATGAAAGCGATTGATTTAAGTGTCGAGATTGCAGGGCTGAAATTCAGGAACCCGGTCATTCCTGCAGCTGGACCACCGGTAAGGAATGGAGAGGCAATTTTGAAGTGTGCAAAGGGCGGGGCCGGGGCAATAGTTACCAAAACGATATCGGTAAAGGCAGCGGAAGTGCCGAGACCCTGTATGGCAAAGACAAAATCTGGATTCTTGAATACAGAACTGTGGTCTGAATTACCCCCAGAGCAATGGATTGAAAGAGAATACAGAATTGCCAGAACTACCAAGCTACCTTTAATAATAAGCTTGGGCTACACCGCGGAGCAGATTGCGGAACTTGCACCGAAGGTGAAGCCGTATGCAGATGCACTGGAACTCTCGACCCACTACCTTGGAAGCGACACGAAACCAATGGAAAATGCAATCAAGGCGGCGAAAGAAACCGGGTTGCCAGTGATAATCAAACTCTCCCCGAATGTGCCGGACATCAAGTTATTCGCAAGGGCGGCGGTGAGTGCCGGTGCGGATGCAATAACCGCTGTGAATTCATTTGGACCAACATTCGGTGTGGACATCGAGACAGGGATGCCCTACATGGGAAGCAAGGAATTCTATGGCTGGCTTTCTGGAAGCGCAATAAAACCAATTGCTCTGAGATGTGTTTACGACATTGTGAGAACCGTGAATGTGCCAGTTATTGGCGTCGGCGGCGTCGAATCGGGAAACGATGCAGTTGAGTTCATAATGACCGGTGCCCATGCTGTGGGGGTGTGCACCGCCGCGATTTTACAAGGGCCAAAAGTGTTTGGAAAGATTGCAGGAGAGATTGCGGAATTCATGGCAAGAAAGGGTTATTCAACCGTCGACGAAATGCGCGGGCTTGCGTTAAAACACATCCAGAAACTTGAGTTTCGCACCTACCCAGTGCCGCCCAAAATTGACGAAGAAAAATGTATCGGGTGCGGGCTCTGTGCAATGAGCTGCCCGTATCAGGCACTGAACATTGTTGAGAAAGTTGCAAGGGTCAACATTGAGAAATGCTTTGGCTGCGGGCTCTGCATGAGCCGGTGCAGAGAAGTGGGTGTGAATGCGATCCGATTTTGAGCACCTGAATCCCTGCGGGAATGTGTGTTCCTGGTGTGTTTACTTCAAATGGGGCAGGTGCGGGGGCTGCCGGGGAGGTTATTGTGGGGCGAGAAAAACCGAGTGTCCGATACGGGATTGCGCGGAAAAGCGGGGAAAGAAGCATTGCACTGACTGCAAGGATTTTCCCTGCATGCTCACGTATGCATACTATTCGCACATGTCAAAGTGGCTGGATACAATAAAGGAGGAAAAGAAGAGGGTAATGGGGGCAAGGTAAACGGCCCGTGGCGGCGTCTCGCTAATATTTTCTCACTTTTTCTTCTTTCTGAGATATCTCAGCCGTAACTACGGGCGCGTCCGCTGCATCCAGCAGAAACTCAAAAACAGCTCTTCTGCTTGCATCGCTCCGGTTCATTGCTACGGCACCCGTGCTTAACCTCACCTCTACGCCTGCATTCTCTACTGGCTTGCCCGTGGTTGCCTCAACAACATAGACATTTACCTTCCAGAGGCCATTGCGAATTTTGCTCCCTGCCTCCACAATCAGTTTCATTGCGCTTTCTTTCTCGGCAGGCAACAGAGTCATTGCCGTGCTCGTGGTTACAGTGCTGTAGTTGTCTGCAAACACCGTTGCCCTGATGGAACCGTTTTGGTGGCTCCTGACACAGCCCGCAATGAATTTCGTGGTGAAAATGCCGCTCGCATTCGTGTAGCCGTCCGCCAACTCCACACTGCCCGTGAGATTCACAATGCTCAGGACTACATGCGCACCAGCGAGCGGCTCACGGGTCGCATTTCGCCCAACATACACGGCAACCGTTGCGTTCTCGCCAGGACCGAGCACCTGGTTGTTCAAAACCATGCTTACATTCAAGCCCGATGTTGTGGCACTGACAACTCCGCATCTCTCCCCCTCACCCTTGATGTTCACAGCGGCGATGCGGTAGTAATAGGTTGTGTTGGGTTCAACACAGCCATCCACAAATTCGGTGACATTACCCGCATCCACATAAAGGGTTTGCCAGCGCGGAAATGTGCTCCTGTAGATCGTGTAACCCGTGATTGGTAGGCCTCCAGTAGAATTGGGCATCTCCCACCGCAACACGGCCTTTTTCTCGAAGCTATAGGCCCGCACATTCTCTGGGATTCCAGGTATTTCACCAGGGGTTGCATTCACGGTCTCGGATTTCCTGCTCTCTCCATGGCTGTTCAGGGCGGTGACATAGTAGTAATATGTGAGACCATTCGTGAGGTTTGCGTCCGTGTAGTTGAGTTCCTTCGTCTGGGCAACGAAAATCCACCTGTCGGGCTCGGTTGCCCTGTAAACCCTGTAGCCAGTAATGTTTGATGCCCCGCAGTAAACCGGTTCCTTCCATTCCAGGCATACGAATCGATTGCCGGGTGTTGCATTAAGTTCCTGGGGCACAGTCGGTGCAGCCGGAATATAGGTTAGTGGAGAATAGTCCTTGGCACCGGCATCCCCCGCAATCTCATAAGGTAAATCCACAATTCCATCGTAGTTATTATCTGGCTCCTGCCAGTCGCTCCAGTAATTGCCTTCGCACGAAAGGTTCCAAGCTTTGTTTATGGAGTAACCGCTCTGGCATGCCTGGATTTTATTATCAACAAACACATTTCGTGAAATCCAAAATATATTCAGGTCTTCGCTAGAATAGTTATTCCAGGCAGTGATGTTAATTCCGTAATTTTCCCACACATTCGCGACAGATTCTAATTAGGATACCATATGGATTGTGTGAGATGTTGTTATCTAAAAGGTTGCATGTATGGTTTCGCGGAATGGAGAATATGCTAATTCCAAATTCGGTATTGCTGAAAATGCTGTTGTTGATTATATAACTTCCGGGGTATGTATCGCTCCAGATACCTCCTTTGTTCCGAATAATGGTATTGTTATAACATTCTTCCACACGACCGGCAATTCCATAACCCCTGTTGTTAAAAATATTGTTGTTTTCAATTTTGCCTCTGAATGCAATCGCTGAAATTCCGCACCCCCATTGTCACCAATTATGTTTTCTTTCACAGCTCCAATAAAATCTCCTACCTGCCCCTCTTCTGCAAAACCACATCAGATACCATCACCACCGCACCAGTGCACAGAATTCTTCTCTAATAATGTCCAGTTCTCAGCCGCGATGTCTATCCCATTTACAGTGCAATTCTCAATTATATTCCGTGAGATTATTCCTCCAGAACCGCTTCGCACCCGGACTCCAGTGGAGTACTCAGAAATTTTGCAGTTTTCTATAGTAAATTGATATGCTCTATTTTCTGATAATGGTAAAGCGATTGAGATTCCACTAAAATTTCCATTTCCCCCTTTTATAATGAGATTCCTGAGGATAAAATATTTAGTGGCATTTTTTATATTCACTCGATCCATTTGGCCGTTCGAAACTATTATCCAATTCTCAATGATTTACGGGTCTCCCGGACTCCCACTACCACTGGATACGCCATTTTCTGAAGTGAAATTATCTCCTTCTATAAAAATGGGTCCCCTGATTGCTGTAAAAATAGGGGTATGGATAAAACCGCTTTCTGCCGATGGGAAGCCATCTGGTTTTATCTGGAGAAAAAGCAAAACGAATATTAGAATGCACACATATGGAGTTCGGACAGTTCTCATGAGACTCCCCTCATCAAATTTAACGGATACACATTGCTGCCCACTTGGACCCCCAACCCTTTTGCACCCAATCTAACGGGCCCACCATACTCGCTTTCATTCACAGGCAGTTGCGGAACGCCATCTGTGGATGGACCCCGTGCGAACCATCTCATCATTTGCTCTTACCCAAAAAATGTAATGTTGGTGGAGTATATAAAGTTTTTTTTGTAATTTTTATAAATATATACACACATTTGAAGTTAATCAGTATTTTTTCCTCCTCTTTCTCCGCCGTTTCCATAAAATCGAAGAACCCTCTTCCTTCAAATTGAAATAATCCAATACTGATGCAATCAGACGCAACCGTGAGAAATCTTTATGTGCGGGGAAGAATTTCAATGGACTCAAGGGGCAAGATAGCATGCTCAGAATTTATAACACATTGAGCCAGCAACTTGAGCCGTTTGAGCCGCTGGAAAAAGGATGTGTGAAAATGTATGTCTGCGGCCCAACAGTTTACGATTACTGTCATGTTGGACACGCCCGCTCGTATGTCTGCTTTGACATAATAAGAAGGTATCTGGAATTTCTTGGCTACAGGGTCACCTATGTCCAGAACTTCACGGATGTGGACGACAAGATAATTGCAAGGGCCAACGAAACAGGTGTTGAACCCGGAAAACTCGCCGAGAAATTTATCTCTGCATTCTTTGAGGACATGCACAGGCTGAAAATCAAGCCAGCCACATACTATCCGCGGGTTACAAAGCACATGGCTGATATCATCTCAACAATAGAGAAGCTCATTGCCGGGGGCTATGCATACGAATCCAACGGAAGCGTTTATTTCAGTGTTAAAAAGGCGAAAGAGTTTGGAAAGCTTTCGAAGCAGGACATTGAAAACATGCGCACGCTGGAAATCAACGAGGACAAGCGAGAACCATGGGATTTTGCATTGTGGAAAAAGGCAAAGGAAGGTGAAATTTACTGGGAGAGCCCGTGGGGAAATGGGCGACCTGGCTGGCACATCGAATGCTCCGTGATGTCAGTCAAATACCTGGGCGAGAACTTTGACATTCATGGTGGAGGAATGGACCTTATCTTCCCGCACCACGAGTGCGAAATTCTTCAATCTGAAGCATACACGGGCAAACAGTTTGTGAAATACTGGATACACAACGGCTTCCTCACAATCAACAAGGAGAAAATGTCGAAGAGCCTCGGTAATTTCTTTACGATCCGTGAGGTGCTTGCGAGATATGAGCCAGATGTTTTGCGGTTCTTCATTGCCCATGCACATTACCGTTCCCCGATTGATTTCTCAGATGCAGCGCTGGATGAGGCGAAGGCGTCACTGAAAAGGCTCCGGAACTGCTACGCCAACATTCTAGATGCCCTCGGAAAGGGCGAATTCGGGACTGAAATTCTGGATGTGGAAACCTACAGGCAAAGATTTATTGATAGAATGGACGAGGACCTCAACACGAGGGAGGCAATTGCAGTGCTTTTCGAGATGGTTTCCACGATAAACGAAAAACTCGAAAATCTTGACATGAACTCGCTTGCCTCCGCACTCCACTTCTTTGACGAGGTATCTAGTATCCTCGGGATTGATTTTGCAAAGGAAGGGACCGCGGACAGATTCATCGACCTGCTCCTTGAGCTGCGGGCTGAAGCCAGAAAACGGAAGGACTGGGAAACTGCAGACAGGATAAGGGAAAGGTTGAGAGGCCTCGGTGTGGAAATAGAGGATACGGCTGACGGCACAAAGTGGAAGTATGTATGATGCGCTGCTGAAAGCTAGGCTAATCTGTGCCGGAGCGGTGACACTTGAGATAAAACTTCCTCCAGGTTATGTGTGCCGTGACCCTGCAGGGCCGCACGGTGCGCAGAGAACGGTCTTTCTTGAATTCGGGAAGCACAGAGTCAAACTTGGGATAGGGAAATCAGCGTTCAGAGTGGTCGGAGAGAACGGAAAATTTTTTCTCTTCGAGGAGGATAAAAAGCTGATGGCGGTGAATTTTCTGAAGCCAGTTTATCACGCCCCGGAAATGGCGTTTTTCAATCTTTTACCTTGGTGTAAGTATCGCTGCAGTTTCTGCAACCTCCCGCACGAGGGTCAGAACGATGTGAGGATTGAAAAATACCTCGGGCTGGTGCGGAAGAGGGCTGAGGACATCAGAAGCATCGCGGTAACTTCTGGGGTCGGTGGTGACGGTGTGGATGTAATCCTCTTGCGGGAATTTGTGGAAAAAGCCAGAAAAGAGCTAGCGGTTCCGGTAGGGGTGGAACCATTCGTAACACGGAAAGAGGAAATAGATATATTGCATAATGCTGGGGCCACCGAGATAAAGATTAACATTCATTCGTTTGATAGAAAAGTTCTTCAAAGGGTATGCCCCGCGTTCCTCAGGGACACCCGCTCGCTTTTGGAACATGCGGTGAAGGTATTCGGGGAAGGCAGAGTGACAACCAATGTGCTTGTGGGCCTGGGAGAGGGAGAGGAAATTTTGTTTCAAGGACTTGAAACTCTCGCATCCACGGGTGTGATAGCAAATCTCAGATTTGTCCACGGATTGAGTTCGCTCTCGCCTCCTGCCCTTCTCCGGATTGCTGAGGAGCAGAAGAGGGTCCTGAAAAGATTCGGGCTAAACCCGGGCATGGAGACCATGTGCCTGAGATGCAGGAGCTGCGATATTGTGGCTGGATGGGATGTGTAAAGTGCGGGCACATATCGAAAACTTCATCATAGAATATTTACAGTTACTTTTATCCCGTAGTACCTCTCCAACTTCTTACCAATTTCTTCTGCCAGCTTTAGATGTGGCTTACTTCTTTCCGCAATAAAAAACTCCCGTAATTTCTTTAGTGTGATGAGACCGTCCAATCTTAAGTGATTTCCAAGGAAAGCAATAG
>JAOAJK010000084.1 GCA_026414225.1 Thermoplasmata archaeon | reverse complement strand
CGTAAGAGCTGCTTCTGCTGCTCTTTGAGCAATTGAATTCGGGTTTGATGTTGCATGACTCTGGACATTTCCCATTATCTCGGCAATCTTTGCATTTGATGCGCTGTAACCAATTCTCCAGCCAGTCATCGCATAAGTCTTTGACATACCATTTATTATAATAGTCAAATCTTTTATCTTCTCATTAAAGGAAGCTATACTTGTATGTTTAAAACCATCATATATTAGTTTTTCATATATTTCATCAGATATGATATATATGTTTTTGCTTACCGCTAAATCTGCAATTGCTTTTAACTCTTCCTCAGAATAAATCATTCCTGTAGGATTGCTTGGGCTGTTAATTACAATAGCTTTGGTCTTTTCTGTTACTGCAGCTGCGAGCTTTTCTATGGAAAATTTAAAATTCTCTTCTTCGGTTGCATTCAAAATAACAGGCACACCATCTGCCAGCTTAATCATTTCAGGGTAGCTTACCCAGAAAGGTGCCGGTACTATAACTTC
>JAOAJK010000083.1 GCA_026414225.1 Thermoplasmata archaeon | reverse complement strand
GTGAATTAACCGCTGCTACCGCAGGATCGAGCAGGAAGTTTATAAATTCGTGTGCTGAATTTATATGTCTCGCATCTTTTGGAATGCAAAGATTGTCTGTCCAGATCGTGCCACCTTCTTCGGGAATGCCGAATTTTACCTGGCTAAACTCCTCTCTAAGCCTTACAATGTCTCCGTTGTAAGCTTGAGCGACGTAGATTGTTCCCTTTTTCAACCCCTCATAGTAAACATTAGTTCCAGCATATGCAGCGAGATAAGGCTTCTGCTTGATCAGAACTTCCTTTACTTCCGCGAGCGTCTCATCGCTCCAATCTTCGATCTTTTTTCCAAGGTAAGCTTTGCAGGAGCAGATAACTTCAGTAGCTTCTTCGAGCATCGTGATCTTTTTTCTATACTTTGGCAAGAATCCGTAGTCTGGGTTAAAGATCTGTTCAAGTGTGGTAACATCTTCGACTTCACTTCGCCAAGCGAAGCCAGTTGAGCCCCACATGTAAACGATGCTGAAC
>JAOAJK010000082.1 GCA_026414225.1 Thermoplasmata archaeon | reverse complement strand
TTCATGTATCGTTCTGTAGTAAGATTGCTCGCACCCCATACTGCTGTAGCAAATTGCAGAGGATTGCCTGCCACTACTGGATTTGCTTGTTCTAATTTCCCGTAGTCCGCAAAACTGCTCCTCGGAGATATAACAGATATGCCGAGAAAGTCAATCCAGAGCCAGCAATCTGCAGTGTCGCCAGACACGTTCCAGTTTCTTATTCGCACATAGAGTATTCCATCATCTGTGATATTCCTGTAAATCCATGTGTTCGTGGAGCGATAAGTTCCATTGACAAAAGCATTGTTCCAGAATGCACTCATCCCTGTATCGTTCAACCATGCCTTTTGTGTCTCGTTCCAGATTTCAAACGAAATTCCATCACCGGACTCCATCGCTGAAAGGTTACCACGGAATCCTGTGAAATTGAGCTGCATTGAGGAGTAACTTCCATACAGGCCAGAAAACTTAAATTCTACACAGAACATTGGTGTAAAAGTGGCATTGATGTACATGTGGTCTATGTAGAGC
>JAOAJK010000081.1 GCA_026414225.1 Thermoplasmata archaeon | reverse complement strand
GTTCAAACTGGACTAAGGTAGGATTGAAATTTCACCGTTATCGTTGAGTTCGCAGAAGTATTTATGTGTTCAAACTGGACTAAGGTAGGATTGAAATGTAGTGTTTAAGGGAAAAAGAGGGGATTGGTTATTTAGTTCAAACTGGACTAAGGTAGGATTGAAATCTTATGTATATAGTGATGTAAGGTGAACGAAATGGAGTTCAAACTGGACTAAGGTAGGATTGAAATCACGGAGCGCCGCTTTAATGTTTACAAAAGTTGTAAGTTCAAACTGGACTAAGGTAGGATTGAAATTCGCAGAACAACGGGACGGTCTTCCCTCGGTTTCGGGTTCAAACTGGACTAAGGTAGGATTGAAATGCTGAAGATGTTACTTGAACTGACGACTGAATTTTACGTTCAAACTGGACTAAGGTAGGATTGAAATCCAGATGTGGTGCTCCACCTGTTCGTGTCGTTCCAGGTTCAAACTGGACTAAGGTAGGATTGAAATAGGGGGGTGGGGGTAGGGGGC
>JAOAJK010000080.1 GCA_026414225.1 Thermoplasmata archaeon | reverse complement strand
GCATCCAGATTGGGTGCACCTGACTCACCGAGAATCAGGTCCCTCGTGTCAGGCACTCCATACGCATGCACATACCAAGTGCCCCCAGGGAAAACCGTGTATTTACCAGTAACCAGAAGACGGTGCACGGGGCAGTAGGCATAATACCAGCCGGACATCTCATTGATGTAGGCAGAGTCCTGGTAATCCCTGATGCTCTCTGCAATTCCGAGCCATTCCCTGAACTTGCCAAGCCAGATTTTGAGCATCGCCTTTGCCCAGGCCTCTCCCTTGCCCTTCGCCTCGTTCCAGTCGCGGAACGGTTCCTTCAGAATCGGGTCCGCAAAATAATCGGTGCTCGGGTCCCAGAAGATTGTGAGCAATTCATACGCAAATCTATCTGCAAACGAGTAAATGCTCTGGGCTAAAATTTTACCAGTGTCTATCTTCGTGTCCTTAATGTTCCTGTACAATCCCCAGATGTCTGCAGCGTCCACGGTGCCGTTCTTCACCCAGCTGTCGAAGAGGGCACTGACACCTAGC
>JAOAJK010000007.1 GCA_026414225.1 Thermoplasmata archaeon | reverse complement strand
GGCTTATGTACATTCATCGTATAGTTCCAGATGATCGACACATAGTAGCGCTTCGCCTCGGTGTGGCTGAAATCAAACCAGAGCGTAACCATCGCGTAGTTGTCGTTCCAGTTATTGTTGCTCTCGCTCGCAATCGTGTTGTTGTTTTCGTCGTAAACCGCACCGTAGTAGGATGTGACCGTGAAGTAGCCGCTTGAAAGTTCGCTCTGCAGCGTCGCGGTCACCATGACGGGCTTCGGCAACTCGACACCGAGGTCCAGACCGCTGACAGACACTGTGAAGTTAAACTCGGCGGTGGCCGATGCCTGTAACCCGGTGCCAACCGTTTTGTTGAGGTCATTGAAGTATATCCCGGGGCTATGGACCGAGCTGTTGTTCCAGTCAGTATGGCTGTCGCTCACCTCGTCCACGAACCTGCCAGTTTCGTTGAAGTCAGCAATACCGTCATGGTCCGTGTCGTTGCACAACGGGTCGGTCCCGTACTCCAGCTCAACCCTGTCGCTCAGATTATCGTTGTCGGCATCCGCAACGAACGGATTGGTAAGGTAGGGCTGGAAGTACACCTTGATCGCAAGACCGAACCAGGATGTAGACGGTGCATCGCTCACACTCGCATTCAATGTAAAGTTCACGCTCCGGTGATTGCTCCTGCAGTATTTATCTATTTCTGAGGAGAAAAGCTCCACAGATTTATGGAGATGCGAACGGCCATGTATCCTCCCTCTACTCTCACAATACCATATCTCCCGCATTCCGTTCTACCATCGTGCCCGCGCAAATCTTATATCGCCTCAGCCCCTCATCCCCTGCGTGCAGGCAGTAATTCTCGCCGCAGGAAGAGGTTCTCGGTTACTTCCACTCACCCATACTACGCCCAAACCCCTGATTCCGTTCATGAGCGAGGCGGTGATTGACAGAATTCTCCAGGGTTTTCTACGGCTCGGGGTTGAAAATTATCTGGTGCTTGTGGATTACAGGAAGGAGCGCCTGATACAGCATCTTGAAAAATGGCGGGAAAAGGTTAAGATCGAAATAAGAGACAACAACATTCCGTTCGGAACTGCGGGAGCAGTCCGTCGAAACCTGGACCTGCTCGAACAACGGTTCTTTGTTTCCTCCTCAGACCTCGTCACGGACATCAATCTGAAGCGCCTGCTGGATTTTCATCATGAGCGGGGAAGCAAACTCACAGTTGCTTTTTCAGAGTCAGACGAGGTTTCTCACTACGGGATTGCTACCCTCGATGAAAATGCCCGGCTCACAAGGTTCGTTGAAAAACCCAGAGAGAGCGAGGCATTCTCACGCATTGTGAATGCTGGCATCTATGTGGTTGAAAGGGAGGTGCTCGAGCATGTGCCTGACGCCACTGAATTTGATTTTTCCAGGCATCTATTTCCATTGCTCGTGGATAAAAATTATCCCATCTTTGGCTACAAATTCAGGGAGTACTGGAATGACATTGGAAGACACAGTTCATACCTTTTCGCAATCCGTGATGCGGTGAACCACAGGGTCTCATTCAATCCAGGATTGAAGGTGAAGGAATTTGAGAAGGGGGTCCTCTATTTCTCCGACTCCGCGGAAATCGGCGAAGTGGAGGTTGAGGGTTTTGTTGTCGCAGGCAAAAATGTGGTAATCCGAGATGGCTGCAAACTCTCAAACACAGTAATCTGGGATGAAGTAAAAATTGGAGAAAACACGAGCATCTCAGAAACCATAATTGCGGAAAATGTGGAGCTCGGAAAAAACTGCAAGGTAATGCCAGGTGTCGTGATTGGCTCTGAGAGCAGAATTGGAGACGGTTGTGTGCTCGGGCAGAACCTGAAATTATGGTGCGGAACCACGGTGAACCCGGGCACCTTCCTGGTGGGCGAATGAGGTGAAAAAATGAGGTTATATGCTTGGAAGGAATACAATCCTATTGACTCTGTCCAGCTCGGGTGTGCAATAGGCACTTTCTTCGGAAAGGACAGGGTAATCGGTGTGGGCAGGGATGGAAAACCGGTATGCAGATTTGTAAGGCGCGAGATAATCAGCGGCCTTGCCTCAACTGGGATAACTGCGTTTGATGTGCGGCTCGTGCCAAGCGTGGCATTACGGCATGTTATCCGGGAGCAGGGAATTGATGCCGGGGTGTATGTCTCGTTTTATGATGGTGAAATCCAGGTCCATCTGTACGACAACTCGGGTGAGAATGTCCAGCCAGAAGTGATAGACCAAATCCTCGGAATAAAAAGGGCAGGGAAATTTACAAGGGTGGGAATAGAAGAACTCGGGGTTACCACCTATTATCCGAACGCAATGGAGGATTTTCTGAAATCGATGCATGAGCGAATAAGTTTCAGGAAAGAGATGAAACTTCTCGTGGATTGCCAGGGAGACCCTGTTGCGTTTATCGTGGAGCCTCTCCTGAAAAAATACGGAATTGAGCCGACCCTCATGAATGAGTTTATTTCCGGCTATGGGAAGAACCCGCCTGAAGAGGTCTTCCTGGAAACCTTTCATAAGGAAAACTTCAGCTACGGGCTCAGAATTGATAGGGACGATACCAGGGGAATGCACATTTATACCAGAAGCCAGAAGCTGCATACAAATAACTGGCTCGAAACGCTTGCCCTCCTCCGTGACCTTTAATTACTCAAGCTTTGCAAGGCATTCCTTCGGGATTTCGTTCACTATGTAAACTGTCTTCCCGGCCCGCATTATCTTATGGCCCATGCTCACTGTTTTCTCCGTATCCACAACCAGAATCACTGGGTCCTCGATCCGCACTTTCCCGGCTTTCTCCGCATCCTCCACGCTCCCGCTCAGATGCACCATCTTCCTGTCCGTGGGCTTTATTCCCGTCTCAAGCAGGATGTCCGCTTCTTCCGGTGTGGATGGATAGTAGAGCTTCGGCGGAAGGTTTTCTGTGGGCAGGTCAAGGTCAACTTCAAACGAATGTCCATAGGTAGCCCTGATTTTTGTGCCGTTGTACTGGTATCTGCCCTTCGGGTCGGTCTCAATCAGCCCGATGATGTGGTAGGTCCTGAGGAACCTGTACTGGCGATGCCTCCGCTGCACCGCGGCCAGAAACGCCTTCAGGTCAACCCAGCCATGTTCATCCATTTCCAGTTTGTACCTATCTGGGAAGTGCCGGAGCACACCTGCCAGCACCTTGCTCAGATGCTCTACCTCATCGTCATTCAGCAGAAACTTGCCTGCATCTCCGCAGATGGGGCACTTTTCCCCCCTGAAAAATCCGTGTATCGAACAACTCCTCAACATCATGGATATCACCCTGAGATCTGATATGTGAGTGGTAAGTATTTGATGGTATGCAGTTGTATATAATATGCTCCCTCTATAAATTCTTTCCGAATGGTGCCTCCTCAATCTGATCCTTTAGCACCCTCAGCGATTCTTCAACTGTCTGAATTTTTCGCCCGATGAACTGCTCTGCCTTCGTGACCGAGAGGCAGGAATGGAGCCCGCGCGGCACGCTCTGGTAGGCGGTGCTTCTCACCGGTACAATCAGATTCTCATCGAGACCAAAAACCCCCGCAACCAATCTCCCAAGCTCAACCCTCGAAACGCAGTTTCTTCCTGTTGTGTGGAAAATTCCCGTTCCGCCCCTCAGCGCAATTGTAGCAATCACATCCGCCGCCTCGTCCGCAAAGGTCGGATTGCAGAACCTGTCCTCAAACAACTCAATCCTTTTTTGAGCGGCAAGGGTTTCAATCATCCACATGACCACATTCTGGCGGTGATGGGCCGAGCGGTTTCCATAGATTGTGGAAACCCTGCACACGAGATTTTCCACACTCTGCAGGACAATCTTCTCCGCTTCAAGCTTGGTACGGGCATAGAAATTTGGAGGGTTCGGCCTGTCTCCCTCCGTATATGGTTCCAGCTTTGTTCCATCGAAAATGGCATCCGTGGAAATATAGACAAGCTTTGTTCCGTTCTTCTGGCACGCCCTGAAGACCTTCTCTGCCCCGCCTATATTCAGGGAAATAGCCCTCTCCCTGTTTCTCTCGCAGGCATCCACCTCAGTATAGGCCGCAACAAGCACCGCAATATCCGGGTTGACCTCCCTGAAACCCTTCTCAACACTTTCTGGCTCCGTGATATCCATCCGAATTCTGCCCGCACCCTGAATCGGAACCTCCTTGCTGTTTACGGTGTACCAGACCTCTGCACCCTCGCAAAATCTCCTCACAATTCTATCCCCGAGAAGTGAAGTCCCGCCTATGACCAGAACTTTCATAACACGCTGTAAACCGCAAAAATATATATTCCTTCCCACTATCAACCCCCATGGACAGATACACAGAAACCCGGCTCCAAAACGGGATCAGAATAGTCACAGAAAAGATTCCGCATCTCGATTCCGCAACTGTGTGTGTCTGGATAATGTCCGGTGCAAGAGATGAAAGGGATGTTCCTGCGGGCACTGCCCACATGCTGGAACACATGCTCTTCCGCGGGACCAAAAAGCGGAGCGGAGAAGAGATAAATAAATTGATCGAGGGCACGGGCGGTGAGATGAATGCAATAACTGGTAGCGAGTACATGTGTTTCTATGCTGGTACTCTCAAGGAGAACCTGGAAATGGCAATTTCGCTTCTTGCGGAAATCCTCACAGAGCCATTGCTTTCCGAGGAAATTCTCGAGAGGGAGAAGCATGTGGTATTCGAGGAAATTCGCCTCCACGAGGAAAATCCAGAAAAATTTATCTTCGATGCCCTGAGAATGTGTTCCTGGGGTGAGCACGAACTCGGAAAAGTTGAAACTGGAAAAATAGAGGATGTCAAGCGGCAGCGAATAGAGGATTTGAAGACCTATATAAGCCAGCATTTTCTGACAGAAAATCTTCTCATCTCTGCATCGGGAAATCTAGAGCATGAGAAGATTGCTGGATGGGTAGAAAAATACTTTGCAGCCCTCCCGGGAGGAAATGTTAAGAACATGAGGAAAAAGCCAGAATTCCTTGGAATGGAACATGAATTTCATGGTGGCGAGGCCCAGGCGCACATAGCCATCGGATTCGAAGGATTGAATTTTTCCCACCCGGATCTCTTTACTCTCAAGATCCTCAGCGTGTTGCTGGGTGGCGGCACAAGCTCCCGCCTTTACCGGACTATCCGGGAGAAGGAAGGGTTGGGCTATGCTGTATTCACCCACTCGCAGAGCTACGAGGATACGGGGCTTCTGGGTATTTACGCTGGAATTGCGAGAGGCAACCTCGGGAGGGGAAAGCAGAGAATTCTTGAGGAGGTCCATCGTGTTGCAGAAGGCGATTTCTCCGAGGACGAATTCCGCACTGCCAGGAGTATGCTCGACGGCCTCTTTACGAGAAAGCTGGAGACAAGCGAGTCGAGGGCTTTTGTGCTGGGAGAGTATGCAATGAGAACGGGAAAAATTGTGCCGCTGGAGGAGTTGCGGAACCGGATTGGAATTGTGAAATTTGAAGATGTAGCCAGAATCGCCAGGAAGCTGCTTGATGCCAGATACTCCTGTGCCGTGATAAGAAATCGGGAGTAGATCAGGTAAAGAATACTAGAAAGAGGAACAGGCCGAGAACTCCTACTGCCAGTGCAAATGCAATAATTACAAGATAGACCAAGTGGGATTTCTTCGTGCTAAAAATTACTGGAAAGGGTCCTATGAGCACGATACCGTCCACTCCTGCGTCAGGTTTCCCGTGGCCTTGGGAGTATATTCTGTGTTCGTCCCCTGCCCCACGGGTTTCGAAAACGCCTGTCGCGACCATGAAGCCAGCTACAAAGCTGAAGATTGCAAGTATCAGGAAGATTGTCCCGAGCAACGAGAAAAACCCTGAGCCAACCAGAAACGGAAAGATGAGTACAATCCCTGCCTGGACCTCACCCTTAAAAACTCCATAGAAAAAGCAGGAAATGGCGATACCCAAAAATAAAAAACCGAGGAGAAAATATTTTTTCATAGACCGAGCGTGTTTGAAATCACAATCCGCTGGACTTCGCTCGTGCCCTCGTAGATTTGCGTGATTTTTGCATCCCTGTAGTAGCGTTCAATCGGGTATTCCTTCATGTAGCTGTAGCCCCCGTGGATCTGCATGCAGAGCGAGGAAGCATCCACGGCACACTGGGACGCAAACAGCTTTGCCATTGACGCTTCTTTCGTGACCCTTCTACCCATATCCCGATGGTAGGCCGCATTGTAAACCAGCAATCTCGCAGCTTCTATCCTGGTGGCCATCTCTGCAATCATCCACTGCAAGCCCTGGTTCTTGCTGATGGGCTGTCCGAACTGGACCCTCTGTTTTGCATAGGTGATTGCACTTTCAAGGCAGATTTCTGCAATCCCGAGTGCCTGGGCGGCGACTCCAATCCTGCCCCCATCGAGACAGGAAAGGGCAATCTTGAAACCCTCGCCCTCCTTTCCGAGCAAATTGGTTTTAGGCACCCTCGTATTCTCAAACTTCAGCTTTGCTGTCTCTGCAGCCCGCACACCGAGCTTGTCAAACACATGGGAAATTGAGAAACCGGGCGCATCCCGCTCCACAACAATCGCACTTATTCCCTTGGTCTTCAGCTCTGGCTGTGTGAGGGCAAACACGGTGTAGACACTGGCAATCGGCCCATTTAGAATGAAGGTTTTTTCTCCGTTGAGCACATATCCATCTCCCTCAGGTTTTGCAGTTGTCTGGATGGCACCTGCATCGCTGCCCGCATTCGGCTCGGTGAGGCAGAAGGCACCGATCTTTCGCCCGCTTGCCAGGTCTGGCAGATATTTTTTCTTGAGTTCCTCGGAGCCATAGTATAGAATGGTTCCGCATCCGAGGGAGCTGTGCACCGCAACTGAAATCGCGGTTGAGGCACACACCTTTGCCATCTCCTCAATTGCAATCGCATAGCAGATGTTGTCAACGAGGTTACCCCCATACTCCTTCGGCACCGTGAGACCCAGATAGCCAGCATCACCCATTTTTCTTATCAATTCCTGCGATAACTTGCCTGTGCGGTCGTTCTCCTCTGCATACTTGGCAATCACATTCTGGGCAAAGTCCCTAACCTTATTCCTAAATTCTTCCTGTTCCTTGGTCAGCTCCAACTTCATGGTATCACAGCCCCAAATAAGGGGGATGTGTAAATAACTTTTTTGGTTTTCGGAGACCGTCCAATCTTAAGTGATTTCCAAGGAATGCAATAGACATTTATCAAGATATTTTTCTATCTGGCCATCATATGTGAGTTCGAATGTATTTCCTGTTTTCACTTAACTTTTGACACCCTCGGTTTTCGTTAGCCAAAGTGGGAAACATCTGATATGTCCTAGCACGCCAAAAAAATATATATCCCGTTTCCCATATCCTGTATTGGTGATAGCCCGTGCGGAAATTTGCGATGATAATTTTGCTGGCGTTCGTGGTGTGCCCCCTTTACTGTCAAGCTGAAAAGTTTTCAGTGGGTCCAGATTCTGTGCTGGCCGAGCATGGCCTCGGGGCGCTGATCGTTAACCCGGATACGGTGATTCCCGAGCACAGGGTGAACTACATTGGTCCCACAACACCAGAACTTGACATAAGAACCAATCCCACAATCCGTTCTGTGATAAACAGCGCTGGCCTTCCTCCTGTGAGGAGCCAGGGTTCGCAGGGTTCCTGCACCTCCTGGGCAAGTGCTTACTACCACAGAACCCATCTGGAATGGCGGGAGAAAAACTGGGATGTTAACCTCTCATCAAATCAATGCTCCCCAGCATTCCTCTATCACCACATCAACGGCGGTTCAGATACTGGCAGCTACATCCATGAGGCAATGGAGTTCCTGTGCACGCTGGGCTGTGCCTCCCTGCAGGAGGTCCCCTACAGTGCAAGCGATGCTACTTCCTGGCCCACCTCGACCCAGACCTACAGGAATGCCCTCCAGTTAAGGGCATGGAATTATTCCTACCTCTCCGTATCAACAGATGCAGGGATAACTAACCTGAAACAGCACATTGCTAACGGTGGCACCGCGGTGATTGCAATCAATGTGTACTCCAATTTTGACTACATCTCGAACTACAACAACACCTACTGTGTATCCGAAGTGACCGGTACCAACAGGGGCGCCCATGCGGTAACCATCTACGGGTTTGACGATGACAAGCAGACAAGCGATGGGGCTGGTGCCTTCCGCCTCGTGAATTCCTGGGGAACTTCGTGGGGCGACGCAGGCCATTTCTGGATGTCCTATGCGGCGGTGAAGAGCACGGTCACATGCTACCCCACGGCATATTTTCTTACAGACAGGACAAACTACACCCCTGCCCTGGTTGCGGAGGTGAAAGTCCAGCACAATGCAAGGGGCGAGATAATGTGGAATGGTATTACTGCGGGCATCGGAAATCTTACCTCCCCCCAGTACTCTCTCAAAATCCTGGATTTCAATTCAATCCAGGCGTATGTGGGCATCTCGAACTACCAGAGACATGCATTTCCAAACTGCAACCTTGTGGTTGACCTTTCAGACGGGATTGGGTATATCAACCACAGCGCGAGAAACAGAATTTTTGTGAAGGTAAATGATGCCTACTCTGGAACTACTGGCTCAATCCAGTTTTTGAACGCAACCGATTACAGCTGGGGAATAACAAATGTGTCAGATGAGACACCCGTGTCGATACCGGATGCAGGGAGTTATGTGTACGCGAATGTCACACTTGAGGCGAAAATTGTGTTTGAACACACACCACCAGCGTCCGTGCTGCAGGGAGAGCCCATCCCGATTTCCGTCAGGATTGCGAGCACGCTCCCGCTTTCGGGTGTATGGTTGTACTACAAGCCAGTAAATGAAGTTACATGGTATGCGATGGGAATGTCCCTCACCGCGGGCAATTCAACCGATGGCAATTACACCGCAACGATTCCTGCCCAGAGTGCCCCAGGCACCGTTGAATATTACTTTTATGCAGTTGATTCCGGGGCCTGCACGGGCACGAGTAGCAACTATACCGTCATCGTCCAGCCAGCAGCTCCTGAAGGGGGACGGTTGCTGATTGCCTGCTCCGTTTTCGCGGGGATGATTTGCGCGTTCGTCGGGTCTCAGTATCCCAAAAAGAAAGTTAAATAACACGGATGCAATTTCAAGACCGATGAAGAAATACTGGGCCATGGTACTGGATGCCAGTTACCACGAGGAAAACGGAAGCGTGGTAATTGATCTCTACTGCAGAACCAGGGAGGGAAAATCGCTCACCGCCAGGGTCCATGGTTTCAATCCCTATTTCTATGTGGTTGCTCCACCCCCTGCCGTCGTTGAAGAGCTGAGGAACCACGAGGAAGTGCTCGATGTTGAACCTTACAAACTTTATGTGAAGGGCAGGGAAACGGATTGCGTGAAGGTGACCATAAAACACCCCTACAAGGTACCGGAACTGAGGAAAAAGTTTCCGGACGGTGCATGCCTGGCTGCGGATATTCCTTTCCATCTCAGGTTTTTCTTCGACATGGACCTTTCGCTGTGCACTGAGATAGCGGGAGAGGATGCCCCTGAGGATGTCAGGAGGAAGTACACAACCGAGCTCGTGGTGGAAACAAAAGAACTGAAGCCAGTTCCTCCTTTTAAAGTTCCCCTCGTGGTGATGAGCTTTGACATAGAGAACAGCATCAGCAGCGGAAAAATTTATGTGATTTCGTATGCAATCAGGAAGGGAAACGAGATAATAAAGGGGGCAATAACCTCGGACACGGACGACGAGCAGGAAATTCTGAAAAACTTCGCCGACCTCGTCCGCAAACATGACCCGGATGTGCTGGCCGGCTACAACATTGGCGGCTATGACATCCCGCTGCTGACCGAGCGGGCAAAGGCCCATGGGATAACGCTGGATGTGGGTAGGGACTTCGGCACATTTTCGGTAAGCCAGGAAAGGTTCTGGCGAATCCATGGCAGGATTGTACTCGATGTCTGGCTCACAGCCAAGATGCGTTTAAGGCCCAAACAGGAAACCCTGAATTTTATTGCGAAAATGCTGCTGGGCGAGGAGAAGGAGGATGTGAACCGGCTGAAGATAGATGAAGAATGGAAGCAGCGGAGGGAAGCGGTGATAAGTTACTGTATCAAGGACGCAGAACTCGCCCTCAGAATTCTGGAGGAAATTGCGGAGATAAGCAGGGGGATGGACATTGCTGCAGTGGCAAAACTTCCGCTGGATGATGTAATCGACGGGAGGACTTCCACCCTCATCGATTCGCTCGTAATCAGGGAAGCAGACAGGAGAAGGGTCGGGGTCCCGATGAACAAATTCGGAGGGAGCGAGGCCCCCATAGAGGGGGGCTATGTGCACTCAATAAGGCCCGGACTTTACCACTGGGTGATCGTGTGCGATTTCAAATCAATGTATCCTAGCATCATAATCTCAAACAACATCTGTTTCACCACGATTGCGGAGGATGGCGAGATAGTCAGCCCCTGCAATGTCCGGTTCATGTCGCGGGAGAGGAAGCGGGGAATTGTGCCTGACATTCTGGAAAACCTGATGGGCCAGAGAGAGGAGTTCAAGAAAAAGGCAAAGAGGGCAAAGACCGAAGAGGAGAAGGCCTACTACGATGGGCTCCAGAACGCAGTTAAAATCCTGATGAACTCCTTCTACGGGGTTTTCGCATCCTCGTTCTACAGATTCACGGACAAGAGCATCGGGGCATCGATCACCGCCTTTGCAAGGGAAAACATAAAGAATCTGATTGGAACCCTTGAAACCGAGGGACACAGGGTAATCTATTCAGATACTGACAGTGTTTTCTTCCAGTCGCCCTACCCGAACCTGGAGCAATCGATAAAATTCGGGGAAGAAACCGCGGCCAGGTTTTCGAAGAACGGTTTAACCCTGGAATTCGAGCGAATCCTGGAGCCCTTTTTCTCCCACGGAAAAAAGAAAAGGTATGTGGGAAAGGCGGTATGGCCAAAGGAAGAAATTGTGGTGAGGGGTTATGAGACGAGACGGACTGATTCGTTTGACTGGCAGAGCGAAGCGCTGATGGAGGTGTTTGAAACCGTGCTCAACAGCAGGGATGAGGAGGACTTGAAGAAGAATGTGATTGCGAAGGCAAAGCTCCTTGTGGAAATGACGCTCAGGGGCGAAGTGCCCGTTGAGAAACTTGTCATCTCAAGGAGTGTGAGGGATTTTGATAGTTATAAGGATGCGGCCCGGCTTGCGCATGTTGAGGTGGCAAAACAGATGATAGCAAAGGGGTATGAGTTCATCCCTGGAATGAAGGTCTCGTGGATTGTCGTAGATGCAAAGAAAACGCCACAAAAAGTAGAACCGTATGTGGAGGGGAGGGTTTTCAATGGAAAGCCAGATTACGAATACTATGCAAGGCGTGTGGCAATGACGCTCGCAAGGGTGCTTGAGGTCTTTGGATACGATGAAGAGAGTTTGTTTTCTGGAAGAAGGCAGGCGAGCTTGGCAGAAGGTTCCCTGGATTCATTTGTGGTCCCTGAGAAAGAGAAGGAAGAAAAAACTGAGCCGAAAAGAAAGTTCACGCTTGAGGATTTTATGTAGTCATTTTCCCTTTTTCTTCCTCTCCTCCACCCCGATTATCCTGCTCTGGCTGCAGGTCGAGTAGTGCTGCACGAGCGTGCAGATTCTGCAGAGTTCATGCGTGGTTCTTGCTTCATTGAGAATTATGATGTCGGCTGCCCTCTTGATTTCGGGCATTACCTCTGGTGGGAGGTCCAGTTTGCCACCCCTCTTTGAGCTTATATACTGGCTCACCGCCGCCTCTGTCAGGCCGAGAATCTTTGCGGCTTCCCTCTGGCTGAGCGCGCGTTCTTTAACCAGAGAAATTGCAAGTTCCCTCCGGATGGCTGGTAATATCTCCCATACTGCGTCCTCGCAGGGTACCTTTTTCATCTTGCTCACCGCTGACTTCAGTTATGCCTTATCCCATATATCTTTTTCCTTGCGTCCTTGAGGGAGATTCTTTCCTGAATCAGACCCATCGCCAGGAGTTTCTTTATTGCAAACCTGACAGTTCTCTCGGGGAAATCGGTCATCTGGATCAGGGCCTCACGGCTTATCACCCTGTTTTCAGAGATCAGATTGTACACTTCCTTCGCAGACCTGGGCAGCTTTTCCAGTGCCTCTATTCCATCACCCATATTTTCACCGTTAAGTCCATGCACTTAACAATTGTTAAACCTTTCCATTTAACTTCACATGTTGTGAACCCAATCATTTTTATTCATTTCTTTTTATACCCGCATTTCTCACAGAACCCGTTTTCATCGTAAAAATTCCCGCAAACAGGGCATTTTTTCAACACAACCTCTTTTCCACCTGAAAATAGTCGCTTTGTCCTCTCCATCACCTTCATCGCCCTTTTGATCCTCAGGAGAATGAGGAGCACAAAGATGATCGCCAGCAATCCACATGTGGCGAGAATGCAGATGCAGATGTCCCAGAGGGAGAAGGTGAATGTGGGGAGCGACACCGGGATTTGAAGTGAATGGGTAATAGCCATGGTTTGGAATAAAAATCTGAGAATTATAAAGGTTTGGGAGGCCTTTATCGAGAGCCTCACTGTTCTCCCATATAAACCTAATGTGTGATTGAGACTGTCCAATCTTAAGTGATTTCCAAGGAAATCGCTAGACATCCATCAAGATATTTTTCTATCTGGCTATCATATGTGAGTTCGGATGGACTTCCTGTTTTCACTTAACTTTTGACACCCTCGAACTCCCGAAGGGTTTAATTATCCCTTCAAATTTGGGGTATTGAGGTGGTAAGAAATGGCACACAAAAGGTTATTGATACCGGGTCCAACAGATGTCCTACCAGAAGTGCTCCTGCAGCAAACAAAGCCGATGATAGGGCACAGAGGCGACGACTACACAAAGCTATATACGGGGATTATTGACAAGCTCCAGAAGTACTTCAACACAAAGAGGAACATCACAGTTCTCACGGCTTCAGGCACAATCTGGATGGATATTACGGGCAGGAACATGGTGAAGAAGAAGGCGTTGGCATGCGTAAACGGAGCTTTCTCGGAAAGAATGTACCTCACGATAAAGGATTGTGGTAAGGATGTGGATGCCCTCGTGGTTGACTGGGGTAAGGCAATAAAGCCGGAGATGGTGCTGGAGAGATTGAAGGGGGGGAACTACGACACACTGGCGATCTGCCAGAACGAAACCTCGACAGGTGTGAGGAGCCCTGTGAATGAAATCTGCCAGGCAGTGAAGAAAGAGTATCCCGATATAATGATCGTTGTCGACACGGTTTCATCTGCTGGAGGGGACCTGATTGAGCCAGATGTGATGAATGCGGACATTGTCTTTACCTCAACCCAGAAATGCTTTGCGTTGCCTCCAGGACTATCCATCGGCATTGTCTCCGATGCAGCCCTCGAGCGGGCGAAGCAGGTGCCAGGCAGGGGCCACTACACGGACCTGATTGCAATCTTTGATTACTATGCGAAGAAGCAGCAGAATCCCACAACACCGAATGTGTCATTGATGTATGCCCTGGATTACCAGCTCAACAGGATGCTTGCGGAAACTGCGCAGAAGAGGTATGAGCGGCATCTGGCGATGGCAGAGATGACCAGAAAATGGGCAACGGACCACGGGATTGAAATTTTCCCGGAGAAGGGATATGAATCGGTGACGGTTACCACGCTAAAGAATAACCTTAACAAGAACATCGGGGATTTGAACAAGGCACTTGGAAAACGCGGTTTCCAGATTTCAAACGGCTACGGTGCGTTGAAGGACAAGACCTTCAGAATAGGCCATATGGGTGACTGGACACCTGACGAGATAAGGTCGTTGCTTCTTAACATCGAGGATATCTGGGGGCTGTGAACATGAAGGTGATTGTTGCGGATAAGATTGCAAAGGAAGGCATCCAGAAGTTGAAAGCGGCCGGATTCGAGGTTCTCGAGGCGTGGGAGGCCCCGAAAGAGCAGCTGCCAGAATTGATAAAGGACTGCGATGCAATAATTGTCAGGAGCGCAACGAAGGTGACAAAGGCCCTGATTGATGCCGCACCAAAGCTCAAGGTTATAGGCAGGGCAGGGGTCGGGCTCGACAATGTGGATGCAGACCATGCGAAGGCAAAGGGAATAAAGGTCGTGAACACCCCGGAGGCAACTTCGAGAAGCGTTGCGGAACTTGCAATCGGACACATGATTGCCGCCGCCAGAGGTATCGGATACGGGACCGCTACAATGGCAAGTGGCAAATGGGAGAAGAAGGCACTCGAAGGTGTCGAGCTGGGCGGCAAGACCCTCGGATTGATAGGAATCGGAAGGATCGGAAAAGAAACTGCAAAACTGGCCGTGGCAATGGGAATGAATGTGATTGCATATGACCCGCTGGTAAAAGATCCTGGCGTGCCCGGGGTAACGCTTGTACCGTCGCTCGACGATTTGCTCTCAAAATCGGATTTCATCTCCATCCATGTCCCGCTTCTGCCAGATACAAAGAACATGATTGGAAAGGCAGAGCTTGCAAAGTGCAAGGACGGGGTAATCCTTGTCAACTGTGCAAGGGGTGGAATCGTGGATGAGGATGCGCTCTACGATGCCCTGCGGTCAGGAAAGGTAAGGGCGGCGGGATTCGATGTCTTCAAAGAGGAACCCCCAACAGGCATCCACAAGTTAGCCACGCTACCAAATGTCTCGCTCACACCCCACATCGGGGCCCAGACCCATGAGGGGCAGCAGCGTGCGGGTGTTCAGATCGCAGAGCGGGTCATCGAGGCATTGAAAAGCTGAAAAAGAAGGTCGAGAAAATGGTTGAAATCCGTCCGTTTCCCGCAATAAGGTACAGCGGGAGAGCTGGAGACCTCGGGAACCTGGTAACCCAGCCGTACGACAAGATTTCACCGGAGATGCAGAAAAAATACTATGCAAAATCCGAGTACAATTACTGCAAGTTGATTTTGCCTGCGGAGGAGAACAGGTATGAGGTTGCAAAACAGCGGCTCGAGAAGTGTTTAAATGAAGGAGTTTTCACCAAAGATGCAAAACCCGGGATTTATGTCTATTACCAGGAATTCGAGGTGCTCGGAAAGAAGTATCTGAGACGGGGGATGATATGTGCGGTGAAGCTGCATCCGTTCAGCGAGGATGTAGTGCTTCCACACGAGAAAACCCACGCCGGACCAAAGATTGACCGGCTCAACATGCTGAGAGCAACCTTAAAAAATCTGGAGCCCGGGTTCATGCTTTACCCTGATGAGCACAGCGAGACCGTGAAAATATTCGAAAAGTATGCGAAAGGGAAGCCGCTGATGGAAGTGGTGGATGAATACGGGGTTCGCAACCGCCTCTGGAAGATTGAGGACCCCGCGGACATAAAGAAAATCCAGGATGTGCTGAGGGACAAGCAGGTGGTGATTGCGGACGGACATCATAGATACGAAACTTCGGTGGCTTTCAGGGACGAACTGAGGCAAAAGGTTGGGAAATGGGATGAAAATGATGCGTTCAACTTTCAGATGACATTGCTCGTGCCAGTGAATGACCCTGGGCTTGTGATTCTGCCCGGCCACCGTGTGCTGCTCCGGATTCCGCTGACGGAACAGCATCTGGGCGAAATCAGGAAATACTTTGAAGTTTCTGAGATTTCGAGGAAAGAGGTGGAGAATTTCCTTGCGAAGAACAGGGAAAAAATCTGCTTTGTGGCCTACGATGGAAAACGGTACCTGGGACTTGTGCTCAAAGGCATCGAGCAAGTGAATAAGTTCTTCAAACCAGATTATAGCGAGAACTACAAGAAACTGGATGTGGTCGTGCTCAGAGATGTGATTTTCGAAGGCATAATGGATGCAAAGGAGTTAAAGATCGATGTGGACATTGACTACTGCAGGTGGATTGATGAGGCGATTGACAAGGTGAATTGCGGCAAAGGCAAGGTCGCATTCCTGGTGAATGCCACAAGGCCAGAACAGGTGCTCGAAATTGCAAAGAACCACGAAAGAATGCCCGAAAAAAGCACTGACTTTTACCCGAAAATGCTTTCCGGCCTGACGATGATGGACATAGCCCCGGGGGAGAAACTCCATGCCTAGGCGGAAGTACGGGCGGCTCCAGAAACCGATTCAGCCGGTGCCGAAGGAGAAATGCCATTTCTGCAGGCTGGGAAGGCCCTGCCCGATACACGGGAAAGGGGAGAATAAGGAGTGAGAAATGGAAATTTTATCGGCATCTGGTGTTTGTCCCCCGGAGTCGCCACCACACAAATATAAATTATCTTATTTTCTCGTTTTTAATACAGGAACTGTGATAATTCTCAAAGCCCAGGAAAAGAAAGAAACAGAGCAATCTCAAGCGGTAGAATTTTTTTAAGGAAACAGTGGGATCAGAGGTCCATCTGGAGAAAGGTACTGTGGAACCCAAATCTACCTTGGCAGTATCTTGAACAACTCACCCAGAATACAATTCTAGAGGATGCACGGAAATACGGCGTCGGTAATGGGACTCTGGTAAAAAGATCAGATTGCTGGAAAGTGACTGACATGGAAACATACTTTGTGCCAGGAGGAGAAGATACAAACTTTTCAAACGATTTTTTTAACAAAAAAATTGCGGCTATGACAAAATATAAATACTATGTAATCCATTGGATATCGGGTGAAAAAATGATTAAAAAAACCGATGTTAAAAAAATATTGGATGAACTTGATAAAAATCTTGTTAATGCGGTGGCGGAGTGCGTGAATGTAGATAAAATTCAGATAATTGTTAACGAAGCCCATCGAAGCTACAAAGCCGGAAAGTATGCGGAGGCAGCGGAGCAAGCAGCCCTGGCTGATAAAGCCCTGGCAAGGGTGTACGAGGAATACAGGGAGACGCGGGACGCAATTGCCAGAATAGACGCCAAAATTCAGGAGATGAAGCAGCATGGTTTCAGTTATCCTTCCGTGGAGTACGACATTGCGGTAAGGGCATTTGAAAGCGGACACTACCGGTGCGCCACCGTGATTGCTGAACTGATCGGAGAAAAAATCACCCACACCTTTGAAACCAAGAAGGCCAAAACCAAGGAGATGCTGAAAAACATAATGAACTTCGCATACTCCATCGATGACCCACGGGTTCGGGTTTTCGCCCTGTGCGAAACAGCCCAGCTCTTTTCAAAGGTGGAAGAGACCGAAAAAGCGGAGGAACTCCTGCTCGCAGCAGAGGAGATTGCAGAACAGCTGGAGAATACGAGGCACAAGGTCTGGGCGCTTTCCATGGTGGCGGGAGCCCGTCTAGCGAATGGAAACTTCAACGATGCGAGAAAGGTGTTGAGCAGGGCAATGAATGTGGCACTATCTATTGAGAACGAGACCCAGAGGGCATGGGCAATCAGGGATTTGATTGTAGAAATTTCCAAGATGAAGGGTATCGTGAATGAGCGGGAGACCTTCAGAAAAGCACTAGAAACCATATCTGAAATGAAGAATCATGCCTCAAGGGATGAAATCTTGAGAGAGATTGCTCTCGAGTTCTCAAAGCAGGGCGAGAAAACGGATAACAGCTTCATGCTCGAGAAGGCATACAGCGTTGGAAAAACAATCCTCACAATGCACTACCGCACCGCGGTTTTCAGGGAGATTGCCCTGAATCTGGCCAAACTAGGGATCTCGAAAAATCACAACCTGATTGGAAGGGCAATAGAAATAGCAGATGCAATAGAGGACGACTTCTACAGGGTGGAGACGAAGCGGGAGATTGGCTTCCTGCTTGCAGGTGTTGGAATTTATCAAAATGATGCCGGTATCGTGGAAAGTGCTGTGAAAATAATCAGCAATCTATCTTAAATGCACCACTCCGAGTTATATTATTTTTTTATCATTTTTGCCCGTAAAAAATTTTAACAGCAGATTATAAACATATCCTCTTTCTAAAGAGATATATACTTCGGAGAGTAATTCCCTTGCGGTGGCTTGAATGAAGTTGAGAAGCAAAACTACAAAGGGAATGGCGTACCAGAGTGCAAGAGGAAACTTCCAGGAAAACAGGCATGGTCTGACCAACGGTTTCCAGAGTGGTGACTTGAATGGATGCAGAACAGGGACCGTCAAAGGCAGGAGTTATGGTAAAGTTTGTATTGGAGTTTTGTTCACCGTGGTTGCGGTGGGTGTTGCCGCCGTCTTAACCCTGCAGGGTAGCAGTACCGGTCCGATAAAGATTGATGGTATGTTCGACGACTGGCATGGCGTGGATAAGACCACGAAGGCAAGGGATACGCGCCTGCCGGAAAACATACACATAGCGGAGGATGCGACCGTAGAAACGGGAAAGAATGTGGCGTTTTATGCGAAGGTGTATGGGAATTTGCTTGCAGGCGATGGCAGATACATCGTTGAGGTACCATCAGAAAATCCAGTTTATGTGGCAAACCAGCGGGAAACCGCAATCCCCAACGCAAACGGAAGGGATGTGGCGTATGTGTTCGTGGACATAGATAACAATCCCTCGAGCGGGTTCAGGCCCTCCGCAAACTTTGCGGTTGGCGCTGATAGGGCGATTGAGGTTATCGGTAAAAACGGGAAGATTGAGGCGAGCAGGGTGCTTCTGTTTGCTGGTGTTGTCCAGCAGGAGTGGACCTGGAACATTGGCGAGAGCGTCGCCGCTGCCACCAACGGGAAGCAACTGGAAACGATGGCTGGAAAGGGTGTGCTCGGTGCCACGGAGAGGTATGCGGTTTACTTCTACATGATCGACTGGCAGAACAAGGAGTGCGGGGTTGACAGTGCGTTGCAGACCGAGAATGCCAGGTCATCAGTGTCCGGACTTTATCCGAATGCAAAAACGGATTCCTGGAGTGTGGTTGCGGCCATGAATCCAAAGGGCACACCACATGCTCCAATCCATATAAACGGGAATGCGGATTTTGCAAATCAGGTGGCAACCGAGGGCTGGCCTGGTGATGGAACAGAAAATAACCCGTACATCATCGAAGGGTATGATATTGACGGTGCCAGTGGAAGTTACTGTATCTGGATTGAGAACACAACCTGCTACTTTACAATAAGAAACTGTGCACTCCAGGGTGCGACTGCCATTGGCGTGGCTCCCTTTGGTGCCGCAATTGCCCTGAGCAATGTGCAAAATGGAAAAATCGAGAACAACATTTGCACTGGGTCAATAAGAGGAGTATACATTTACGGCGGCTCTGCGAAGACCGCGGTGCTGAACAATACTGCAAATGCAAATTCGCAGCATGGAATTGCCCTCTATTACTTAGATGACCATACCATTCTCAACAATACAGCAACAGGTAATGCCCACGGAATTTATCTTTATTCCTCGAGGAATGGTACTGTTGCGTTCTGTACCGCAAACAGTAATTCTGCATCTGGGCTATATCTCGGCTCATCGGACAATCTGACAGTTACCTCCAATAACGCGAACAGCAACACATATGGAATTTCCCTCTCATCCACATCCAATACAACGATAGATGCAAATACGGTTTCTGGGAACAACTATGGAATTTACCTATCCATGTCGCACTGGAACACCATAACCTCAAATACTGGCTATAACAATTATGATGGTGCATTTATCCAGTTCTCAAACTACAACAATATCTCCAGCAATAATTTCAGCGGAAACTACTATTACGGGCTTGTGCTCTACACCTCAACAAACCATGCGGTCATGATGAATACCGTGTCGAACAACTCCGAAAATGGCATCTATCTAATGTATTACTCTAACTCCAATACATTTACCGAAAACAATGTGTCAGGCAATTCCAACGGAATCTGCCTCCATCGTTCAACTAACAACAACATTTCTCTCAACTGGTTTTATAACAATAAAAAACACGGGGTTTCGGTTACTGATATGTCCACATCCAACCACATTATTCACAACAACTTCATCGGCAACAACGGTGCAACCAGAGGTGCAAACGGGAACTGCCAGGCTTACGATGAGGTGGGGGGGAACTACTGGCACGACAATGTTGCGAAGGAAGGAAATTACTGGAGCAACTGGGATGGCAATGGCTGGGGCAGTGCTGGTGCCTACCCGATTGAGGGCGGTGCAGGCGCATATGACATGTATCCAGTGGTGGAATTATCTGGACTTGCGGCGATTGGGTCGGGTTTGCTCGCCCTCTCCAGCATCTGCGGCATCGCGGGGAGACGCAGGGAATAAAATCTCTCTTTTTTTTTTCTCCGCAAAAACTGGAACAACCGTTATATTCAAAGAAAACTTAACCCATCCCATGGACCACTTTTCAATTACTGCCAAGGACCCTGGCTCTGAGGCAAGGGCTGGCAAACTCGTTGGATCACACGGAACGGTAGAAACCCCGTGTTTCCTGCCGGTGGCTACGAAGGGATTTGTAAAGGCACTCTCGAGTGAAGATCTGAAAATGTGCAATGTTGATGCGCTGATATCGAATGCTCTCCATCTTTACATGCGGCCCGGTTTAGCCGTGATCGAGAAACACGGGGGATTGCATAAATTTCTGAGATGGGAGAGAACGCTGTTTACAGATAGTGGCGGTTTCCAGCTCGTGAGAAATTTCAGTTATAAAATCACGGATAAGGGTGTGATATTCAAAACACCGGACACTGGAAAGAAAATCGAATTCACGCCGGAGCTGGCTATAGAGATTCAGAAAAAACTTGGCTCGGATGTGAACATGGTCCTTGACCACTGTCCTGCCTGGAACGCACCGGAGAAAAAGGTCGAAGATGCAGTAAGGCACACTGTTGAATGGGCAGAAATTGCAAAAAGCGTTTTTAGCGGGAATGCCCTTCTCTTCGGCATCGTGCAGGGTGGCTTCAGCATCGAATTGCGGGAGAAATGCACCAGGGCTCTGGCAAAACTCGACCTGGATGGGTACGGGATTGGAGGACTCTCCATTGGGGAACCGAAGGACTGGACCCACAAAATTCTTGAAAAAACCGTAAAATTCATTGATGAAAGCAAGCCGAGGTATCTGATGGGAGTCGGTTCCGAAGACGAGATTTTGCTGGCCGTGGCAAACGGTATAGATGTTTTTGATAGCGCTTTTCCGACAAGGAATGCAAGGCACAGAACCATCTTTGGCATGAACGGGAAATACAATGTGGGCAACATGGAGACATTGCAGAGCCTTGCACCGCTCGAGCAGGGTTGTGAATGTTACACATGCAAGAACTATACATGCTCGCAGGTGACCCATTATCTCCGGGAGAATGATAGCTTAGGGATGCGGCTTGCCTCAATCCACAACATCGCCTATATGGAAAAATTCATGGCTCAGATTAGAGAGGCAATAAAAGAAGGGAAGTTTATGGATGTTTACGGAGAAAGGTTGAGAAAGCTAAAAGGCCATTAATCCTTCCTTTTTTAAAACACTTTGTTATAACACTCGTTGCGGGCATAGTATCGCCCCTGTATTCTCAAGAGATATTTCCGAAGTAAAACATGTAATTAAAGGCACATGGGACTGTTTGACTGGCAAATGCATCGCTTGTGAATGCTGCGAGCGTTAGTGGCAGGCGGGCTGAGCAGGTCGCTTGCGCTCCCTGCGTACACCCCTGCTCTATCAAACCCGTCATTTACGGATGCTCTTAAAGGTGCCTCTTTTTGAAGTGGGCTTCAGGCTTAGATGCTTTCAGCCTTTATCCCTTGGAGCGTGGCTGCTCGGCAATGCCCTGTCGGACAACCGATGAACTAGCGGCTCCGATCCCTCGTTCCTCTCGTACTAAAGGGACCTTCTCCTCAGGCACCAATGCACCTCCACCAAAAAGCAACACACCTGTCTCACGACGGTGTAAACCCAGCTCACGATCCCTTTTAATGGGCGAACAACCCCACCCTTGGCAGCTCATTCACCACCAGGATAGGAAGAACCGACATCGAAGTAGCAAGCCTCCAGGTCGATGTGAACTCTTGCTGGAGACGACTCAGTTATCCCCGGGGTAACTTTTCTCTTATTACTCACCCCCACAAAGGAGGTCGAGTAGTTCGCTAGGCCCTGCTTTCGCATCGCTGTTGCTCGTTGGGCGCAACAGCGTCAAGCCGGCTTATGCCCTTGCACTCTACGGTAGATTTCTGACCTACCTGAGCCGACCTTTGGGGGCCCTTGTTATCTTTTTGAGGGCGTGGCGCCCCACCCAAACTGCCTACCTATGGGTGTCCTCCCCGAAGGAAGTTAGTGGTACGATTCCAGAAGGGCGGTGTTTCATCGGCCCCTCGGTACCTGCCTAGCGACAGGCCCTTTGTAACGGGTCCCGCCTACACTACACATCCAGAACCGTATCACAACCACAGGCTGCAGTAAAGCTCCACGGGGTCTTCGCTTTCAGGTGGAGGATACTGGACTGTTCGCCAGTAAGTCAGTTTCGCCGGCTTCCGAGCGGGGACAGTAGCGCTCTCGTTGGGCCTTCATGCAAGTCGCCAATTAAGCGACAAGGTATTACGCTACCTTAAGAGGGTCATAGTTACCCCCGCCGTTTACCGGTCCTTCGTCCCGTTGAAACGGGTGTTCAGATACCGGCACTGGGCAGGCTTCAACGGCCATACAGAACCTTTTCGGTCTTGCGGCCATCTATGTTTTTATTAAACAGTCGGAGCGCCCTTGTCACTGCGACCAGCCTATCTCTAGGCTGGCACCCCTTATCCCGAAGTTACGGGGCTAATTTGCCGAATTCCCTCGCTCGAATTCTCGCCGACACGCCTTGGGCTTCTCACCCAGGGGCACCTGTGTCAGTTCTAGGTACGGTTGCAGCTTGCCCCTATACCCTTTTCACTGGCACCACGGATCATCCAAAGTCCCCCTACGGGGACCCCATCACGCCTTGGGGCGGTTCTCGCCATTACGGCACTCCCCGCCCTTAATACGCTTAGACATCCAGACGAGGATGCTTGAACTACCGCGATGCGTCAGATATAGGGCTTTAACACTGCAGTGCAGGAATATTAACCTGCTTCCCTTTCGGATGCTGCGATTAAGCGCATCCTTAGGACCGACTAACCCTCGACTGACGGACATTGTCGAGGAACCCTTGCCCCTTCGGCGGAGGGGGTTCTCACCCCTCTTTGCTGCTACTCTTCCCAGGATCCGTATTCGAATGCGGTCCATAAGAGCTCACGCCCTTACTTCTATCCACACTCGACACCTCCCTACTAGATCACCTGTTCGGTGCTCCTGAGTATCGGTAACTGACTTCAGCCCCGTTCATTTTCGAGGCCCCATGACTCGACTGGTGAGCTGTTACGCACTCTTTAAAGGATGGCTGCTTCTAAGCCAACCTCCCAGTTGTTTTAGTCATGAGACGCCCTTTCTCATAACACTTAGCCAGTATTTAGGGACCTTAACTCAGGGCTGGGTTGCATTCCCTTTTGCACCACGGGCTTACCCCTGTGGCCCTCACTCCCGCCTTCTACGAGGTGCGCAACTTTGGAGTTTGATAAGATGCCGAGCCCTTTCGGGCCCTAAGCACCTAATCAGTCACTCTACATCACGCACACTCTCTGGCGAGGTCTACCTGCGAGTAGTTTCGGGAGGAACCAGCCATTCCCGGCCTAGATTGGCCTTTCACCCCTATCCCCAGGTCATCCGAACGATTTGCACGTCAGCATCGGTTCGGTCCTCCACCCCCCTTTCGGGGGGCTTCAACCTACCCAGGGATAGATCTGCCGGCTTCGGGTCTCCCACCAGCGACTCCGGGCGATCGCACCCAGTCCCTCACCCTTGCGGGCTGCGGACCTTCGCTTTCGCTCTGGCTACGCAGTTATCCTGCTTAACCTCGCCGCTGATCGGAACTCCCTGGCCCGTTTTTCAGCACGGACGTGACGACGGTGCATTACGCTTTCCCGCCGTCTCGGCTTATAACCACCTGGTTTCAGGCACTTTTCACTCCCCGTCAAGGGTGCTTTTCAGTGTTCGTTCACACTACTATATCCACTATCGGACTTGTCACATATTTAGAGTTGGAAGTTTGTGCCTCCCGTATTCCCACGCGATATCCAACGCATGGTACTCTGGATACCTCCAATCTTCTTTCTTTCCTTCCCCTACAGGGCTATCACCCTCTATGGCGTCCCGTTCCAGGGAACTTCGGGTCAGAAAGCGAAGAAGTACGGAGGTCCGAACTCCACATCTCCACTCCATTTCTGGGTGGATTCGGTTTGCTCTCTTCCCTTTTCGATCGCCTTTACTAAGGGAATCCCTGTTGGTTTCTTTTCCACCCCCTACTAGAATGCTTTACTTCGGGGGGTTCCCGGTCATTACTGACCGCCTTGCGGCAGGAAGTCCCATTCGGGCATCTGTGGATCAAAGGCTCCATGCGCCTACCCACAGCTTATCGCAGCTTGGCACGCCCTTCTTCGGTGGACAAGCCAGACCATCCCCCAAGTGGCGGAGTCAGCAGCAAGCGACACATCTGCCAACAGTCCAGTCCCACATGCCTATGAGCGGTATCACCGACGAGTTTTCGTCTTCACCATCTTCCCCTTGAACTTTCGTCCAAGAGTGCATCATAAATGAGCAGGAATAAGTTATATAAGAACTTGTATTTAAAGTTTCACTTTTCATATCTGGCATGCGTCCCAGCGAATGCATCACTCCACTGTAACGCTTTTCGCAAGGTTCCTCGGTTTGTCAATCGGGCAGTTCCGCTCCTTCGCCACATAATATGCCATCAGCTGGAGCGCGGTCACCGTGATTGCAGGCGTGATTATCTGGTGGTTTTCTGGAATCTCCACAACAAAGTCGGCAAGTTCGTTTGCCTCAGGATGGTTTTCAGTTGAGAAAAGAATCACCGGTGAATTTCTGGCCTTCACCTCTGCAATATTTCCAATCATTTTTGGATAAAGTTCATCGTATGTCGCGATTGCTACAACTGGCACCTTCTCGCAGAGAAGGGCGAGGGGACCATGTTTGAGCTCCCCCGCAGGATAACCCTCTGCGTGAATGTAGGAAATTTCTTTCAGTTTCAGGGCACCTTCGAGGGCAATAGGATAATTGTAGCCCCTTCCGATGTAAAAGGCATTTTCATATTTTGCAAGTTCTCTACTCACATTTTTCACGGGTTCAGCATTATCGAGAACCTTTTGGAGTTCCGACGGGAGCACGCGGAGCGCGTTCCGGAGGTCCGTTTTCACGCTGGCTGAAATTTCGCCCCTTACTTCACCGACACTGGCAGCAAGCATGTAGAGAGCAGTAATCTGGGACACAAAGGTCTTGGTGGCGGCGACGCTTATCTCCGGACCTGCGTGGGTGTAGAAGACAGCATCGGTTTCTCTTGTTATGGAACTTCCAACCACATTTGTGATTGCACATGTGGTGGCCCCCAGCCGCCTTAGATTTCTGGCTGCAGCAAGCGTATCCGCAGTTTCGCCGCTCTGGGTGATGAAAAACGCAAGCGTGTCAGACATTGCAAGTGTGGAATTTCGGACTTCCGATGAGATTTCAGCATGGGTTGGCACCTTCAGCAAATTCTCAAACAGGTATTTGCCGTAGAGGGCAGCATGGTATGAGGTTCCACAACCGATCAAGAGAATCCGCTCAAAATCGTTAAAATCAATTTCTAGGATGCTGGCATCAACGCGGCTTCGCAATGTGTCCTGAACTGCCCTGGGAATCTCGTAGATTTCCTTCAGCATGTAATGCTCAAATCCTCCCTTCTCCGCATCTTCTATGGTCCACTGGATCTCTTTTACCTCTTTCTGAAGAGTGTGTCCACTGAAATCATAAACGGAATAACCGCCGTGCGAAATTTCAACCATCTCGTTATCGTTCAGATACACAACTTTGTTTGTATGCCTGAGAAAGCCGGGAATGTCTGATGAGAGGAATATCTCGTTTTTCCCGATGCCGAGCACGAGCGGGCTTTCATGTCTCGCCCCGACGATTTTTTTATTCCGTCTATCCAGCACGACAATCGCATAGCTCCCCCTCACCTGCCCCAGTGCTGTTCTCACGGCCTCAATCAAATTGCTGCCCGTGTAGTATTTTTCAATCAGGTGCACGATCACCTCGGAGTCTGTCTCTGAGGAGAATACATGCCCTTCCCGCATCAAGCCATCCTTCAATTCCCTGTAGTTTTCGATTATTCCATTGTGTGCAAGAGCCAGCTCCTTCTTGCAGTCAAGGAATGGATGGGCATTGTGCTTCAGCGGCGCACCGCATGTGGCCCAGCGTGTGTGTCCGATTCCGATGCTGCAATCAACAAACTCCACAACACTTCTGAGAGCATCCACCGTGCCCTTGTCCTTCATCAGGTAAAGGTTGGAATCTGAAATTACAGAGATGCCAGCGGAATCATAGCCCCTGTACTCCAGGCGCTTAAGCATATCGAAGATTATTGGCATGCAGTTATTTCTTCCAACATAACCAATTATTCCACACATCTCACATCACCACTGCCCTGGAGGGAACTCTGCCTGATATCACCGCATTGGGGTGAATCCTGCAGTCGTTACCGACTGTAGTTCCCGGCTTCATGAAAACCCCATGCTGCACAATGCATCTGGCGCCTAAGATTCCGCCCGCGTGTTTGATTTTAACGAGCTTGCCCTCAACTTCCACAGTAGAATCCCCTGCCAGTGCCTTGAGTTCTGACTCAACAGTTGTGCCTTCTCCAATCACGCATGACTGAAGTGTGGAGTGCGGCCCTATTGCGGAGTTATCCATTATTACCGTGTTTTCAATCACCGAGAAAGGTGCAATTTTGACATTGTTGCCGATTGAAGTGCATGGATAAATTACCGCAGAGGGGCCTATTTCGGAGCCGGAACCGATTATCACTGGACCGTTAATGCAAGTGCCCGGATGAATCACGGTGTCCTCGCCTATACTGACCTTTCCACGGATTTTCGCCTCGCTGTCCACCGTACCCGCGATTCTTTCCCTTATCTGGGATACAGCCATTGCATTGACATCCACGATAGACCACGGATACATCACATCCTTCCAGATACTTGACATGGTAATCGCAGAGATTTCCCGTTTGACCGCACATTCTCTTATGAGGTCGCTCAATTCATACTTGCTGACTGCCAGGCATCGTTCTATTTCATCAAAAACGCTCGGATCAAATTTGAAGATTGAGGTGCTTATTATGTTGTAGTCAGGCATTGCTGGCTTTTCCACGATTGTTTTGAGAATCTTGCCTGAAACATACGCAACCCCATATTCGGAAGGATCCTCGGACTCTGTGAGAAGGACCGCATTTCCTTTCGTATCCTTTATGCTCGCGATCGCACTCGGGAGAACCAAGTTATCGCCAGGTAGAATCAGGAACTCCTCTTTTACCAGATTCCGTGCCTGGTAAAGTGCATGGGCAGTGCCCAGTTGCTGGTTCTGGACAACATACCTTATGCTCGCTTCCCACTTCTTTCCATCCTGAAAATAACTTAAAATCCGTTCTTTCTTATATCCCACAACAATAATAATATCCCTTATGTTGTTTGCTGCAAGTGCATCTACGAGATGTTCCATCAGTGGCTTGTTTGCGATGGGAAGCATTGGCTTTGGAAGTTCTTCAGAGAACGGCCACAACCTCTTTCCGTATCCCGCAGCAAGAATTACGGCCTGCATTCAATCACAGCTCTTCCCACATTATCGCCATTGGATTTAATCTTTTTGGAAACCGCCATCGGAAGAGGTAATTTTTAAATTCTTGGAGTTCTTTCACCCTGTATAATGTAAGAGAGGTAAATATCATGCGAGAGAAACTGGGAGTGCTTAACCTCGAGGTGATTCCATACCGTGAGAGCCCAGAATATGTAGATAGTGGCTGGATTGATGCTACATTTACCCTCACTAGCAAGGAACTCATATTCACATTTGAGCAAAAACATGCGATCATACCGATAGAGAGCATAACAGAGATCCGTGCAATCCCCGAGACACGGGAAATCCGTGTGAGAAAGGGATGCATTGCAATCGGGTACTCGACAAAAAAAGGGGAATACGGATATGCCCTTCTCCGCGGTCCAGAACTCCTGGTTTCTGCACTGCGATGTGCGCTCATCGTGATGAGTGGAAAGGAGACAAAGGTGGAACAGCCATTAACGCAGGTGGAACGCGGGCTCGTGCTCCTCCTCTACCTGAATGTGCGGAACAAAAAGACCCAGGAATTCCTGCTGGCCACCTTCGGAAACGAACTGAAGGACGCACTCGGGGCCCTTCAGCGGAAGGGGTACATTGATGAGGAAAGCAACCTCACACCGAAAGGGATAAAATTTTTGAAAGAGCGGGAGACCTCTGCGATCTCTGAGACCCAGGCCAGATCTCAATTCACATTTCCGGATGCAGCAAGGATGTTCGGAATGAGCATAGTTCTCGAGGCCAAAATGCGGCATTTTATCAAGACGATGAGGGTGCCAAGAAAGGAACTCCGCAAATTCTTTGAGAACCCGGAGAAATCTGAACTGTTCGATTTTCTGAAATATTACATTAAGAAAATGGGTGTCGGAGACATAAGTATTGAGGAGTTTACGCCGTTCAAGCTTGTTATAGCGGTCGAGAACAACGCTGTGCCTGAAATCTACATTGCACCCAGGGGTTCCAAGTCATGCTTTGTGCTGAGCCACTTCTTATACAGGGTTTTCTCGGAGTGTTTCGGGATTTCTGCAAGTGTTGAAGAAACTGGATGCGTGAGCGAGGGAAAAAAGGAGTGCAGATTCCGTGTGGAACTTCAGCCCCTGAACCTCTATCTCACAATCTTGAGTATGGAGGATGCAGAAAATCTGATAAAGATTGACACGGGAAAGGAAGTAGATGAAGGTCTGGTAAAATTTTACGAGGAATTGAAGCTCGTGAAGGACAATCGCCTCTCTGAAAATGGAAAAATTTTCCTGAGATACACTGAACACTACGGAATTGAGAAGTGGGAGGATTTCCCGCCACCGTGGCACACCGAAAAGATAGACCCGAGAATCGCCCTGGACCCGGAGTTCAAAAGATTGTTTGAAGAATCCTGGAAGAGGATTCGGGAATGAAGAACCCTTCACCGAAGTTCTGGGGGTTGACATATACATCTGGCACCTGGTGAGCGGTGATGATTGAACATGAGGTTATTGTAATTGGGGATACGCTCTCTGCCCATATCACGGCTGCACTTCTGGCAAAGAAGGGAATCAATGTGGGCTTTGTGCGGAAGCCCAGGCAAAGGTTTTACGAGATTGGGAACCTCTGGCTTGGACCTACCAAACCCCTGTTTGAGCTAGCGGAAGTGCTTCAACTCTCAGCGAGAGCTGGAAGGATCAAGGGTTTCTTTGTTTATAAAGACCACCGGACCTACCGATTGCCTGTATCGCTGGGGCAGCTGCTCCTCTACAGTTACCTCCCCTTTCCCGCAAGGTTCAGAACTGCGGTTGACCTTTTTAAATTGAACCGGGTAGATCCCGCAAAGGTCGGGGTTTGCACTGCAAGGGACCTCATTGAAACGCTGAACTTTAACGAATTAACTGCGAGATATCTTCTTGCGCTCGGGAATTTTGCCACTGAAGTCGCGTGGGGCGGTGTAGATGCCATTACATTTTTCAGTTCGGTCATGGGTTTAAGGAAGGCGTATCCTGATATATATACTGTCAAACCTGGAATCGAGCAGTTCCTCAGGGAACTCAAAGATGTGTACACAGAACACGAGGGCGTGGTTTATGAAGCGGATTGTAACATGGTAAGCGCTGAGAATGATAGGGCGATTGCCGCGTTTCTGGGCGAGAATAACATAGAGGCAAAGTTTTTTGTGATGAGCACGGAGCCCTACGAACTAGCATCCCTCATGAAAGACTGGAAGCACCCGCTGATTGAGGAGTTTGCAGGGCTCCGAACCAAGTGCCTCGATGTAAAGATTGTGTTGAAGGAGAAGATTGCTGAAACCGGAGCCCCGCTCGTGTTTGAGGATGCGCCCCTGCTCGGATTCTCGCCCGCCAACGGAGGCATTGAAGCTGGGGGAAGGATGATCACCTACTGGAGGTATTTCACCGGAACCGATAAAAATCCTGAGAATCTGGAGAATATCGTCAGAAAATTCAGGGTGGTGATGGCCAGAGCATATCCCAATTTCTGGTCAAATGTGGAGACGGTTGAGCATATGGTTCAGGATGTGCCTTTGCCCACCTACAGAAAGCTGCCCCAGACCCCGCTGAGGAACCTGTTTATCGGCACGAGGAATGTTTATGGAAACAATTTGAGGGATGAAGTGAGGGCAGGAATTGACGCCTTCATGCTCTGTCATAGACATCTCAGAAAGTGAGATAGAATTGTGCTCAGAACGCATCGGTGTAGATTGCGTCCATCCTTCTCTCGAAAAGGGTTTTTTCTGCGGGTTTGAATAAATCGGGAGGGATTTCAAAAACCACCTTGCACCTGTGCTCCTTGGCAAAATCCACGATGTCCTTCACAAATTTGAGCACGCTGGAAAATTCATTTGTAATCAAAAAAGCCGGAATGGCATCCAGATATACCAGACCTTTTCCCTGATTGGCTCGCACGAAATTCAGAATTTCCCTGAGAGCTTCAAATTCCATCCTTCTGGCGGAAATCGCCCTTTCATAACTGGTGGTTTCTGTAATCCAGATGCACTCCATGTCAGTACTCTCAGGAAAGCCCCTTCTGAACTTCTTCGGAAAATGGGCACTCACGCCGAGAACCTTGTAGCCGGAGATTTTTGACTTGATTGCTTCCCTTCGCTCACCAAGGGCCTCCACCAGAATTGCATTCCCCTCTTTTACGCTGAATTCGGCTCCGGGTTTCTTGATCCGTGGCCTATCCTGGAAAATTTCCAGCGTTGCAATCTCCTTGAGATTGTTTCGCTCCTCCTCGTTAAGCCCGGCCATGGTGGTTGAAAAAATAAGAACCGAGTTTCTTTTTCTGGTTTCCTCTGCTGCTGAGCTCAGGAATGTCCGCACTGCCTCATATCCATTGACGCTGATTAAATAGTCCACATCATCTATGTAAATTGCCCGCTTCTCTCCTTCCCTGGCAAAAGTGAAAACATGGTAGGAAATCTCAAAGTCCAGATGTAAGGGCTCTATCGCCATCTCCTTGGTGGTTATTTCGGAAAGCCAGATGATTGGAATTTTTGTAAACCCGTAGTTGATCCTCACCTCCTCGGGATGTTTGGTGGTGATGCATAGGCCAGGCATCTGGTTGGTAATCCCACGGAAGATTTCAAAACCATTTTCTCCATCCGGTGAAACCACGAGCACCACATCCCCGCCACGGATTTCAGCAGCAGATTCAGGAACCACCAGTTCTTCTGGCTTCTCCTCCACCACCGCTTCAACCGTGAATAACTTGTATCGCACTGCAGCATACATGACAAAAGCATCCAGGAAGAGAATGTAGAATGTACCGGAAGGCACCCCGTACACCGGAAAATTGCTCCCAGCAAAGTACTCGCTGAAGACCCCTGTGGGAAGCGATGTGACTGCAAAAATTCCGGTACCTATCGCAATAAGCTTAATCTGGGACCTCTCGATTTTCGTCCGGGCATCGATGTACGATGTGATAAAATTGTAGAAAAGCACGCCGACAAAAACAAACAGCGGGAAAAGGAGGTAGGTAAGCAGGGGACCAAAGTCATTGCCATAGCCAGCCCAGTAGTACACCATTCTTTCCACCATTGCGTCCGTGAACAGAATTACTGGCGAAATGACCAGCAGTGAAACGACCATGAATAACACAAGGATTTTTTCCTCCTTCGGCCCGATTTTTCTCATGGGGAATATGAACGAGAGATACACGCCAGTGAGAAAGATTCCAATTACCCCGATGCAGCTCAGCTTACCGAAGAAAAGAGCGTACGGATAACTCCATGCATGCAGGTAGTTTTCAGGGGTGACCACGAATGACCTCACAATAAATTCCGAGATTGCCCAGAGAAGTGCAGACGAAAAGAACGGGAGGAATGCCTTCAATATCTGTCTTGACCTGGACCGCTTCAGCAAAATCCCTATAAACACAAGATGGACCACGATTGAAATTGCAGGGGGCACAGCATAGGGGTTTATCTCCATCGCAACTACAAGGTATCTCTTGAGATAAAGATTGCTCCCCTGCATTTTGAGGGAAATTTTGATACTGGGTGCAAATCCTCCCCCGATGCTCCATCCAAAACCTTAATATCCCTTACCATAATAATATACCCGATGACACTTGTTGACGAGAAAAAAATCCAGCGAATGGAGTATGAAATCGCAAAACTCAATCTCAGGGATAAAACTTCCGACTGGAGAAAAATAGAGAACGAGGTGTTCACCCGCGACCTTATGCTGGCACTCTACAAGCTGATGAACGACGGCTACTTTGATACTCTGGACTATCCTATTTCCACGGGCAAGGAGGGGAATGTGTTCAAGGCAAGCGGGAAAAAACACGGAAATGTAGCTGTGAAAATCTACCGCATAGGCAACGCCAACTTCAATCGAATTGGAGAATACATAAAGGGGGACAGGCGTTTCAGGTATGTGGGAAAGGACCGGAAAAAGATAATATTCACCTGGGCCCAGAAGGAATTCAGGAACCTGAGAATCATGTTTGATGCGGGTGTTCGGGTGCCAGAGCCGCTGGAATTTCTGGATAATATTGTAGTGATGAAGTTTGTAGGGACCGACAGTGCTCCCGCACCCATGATCAAGGATGTGGTAGTTGAGAACCCTGAGAAAACCTACAAAGATGTGGTGCGGATGTACAAGCTTATCCTCAAGTCAGGGCTCGTCCACGGGGACATGAGCGAATTCAACATGCTCTACTTCAGAAAAAAGGCGTACATCATAGATGTGGGGCAGGCGGTGACAAAGGAGCATCCCAGATTTTTCGAACTTTTGAGAAGGGATGTCCTTAACATTGCGAGATACTTTGGAAAACTGGGTGTTGAGGTCGATGAAAATCAATTGCTGAATGAAATGCTGGAGGTGCTGAAAAAATGAGTGTGTTCTATGTTAGAATTCCAACGGAACGCATCGGGGCATTGATCGGTGAGGAGGGGAGGGCAAAGAAGGAGATTGAGAAGAAATATGGGGTGAAGATTCTCGTAGATTCTGAAACAGGTGAGACCATGATCGATGCGAGTCCAATAAATGACCCTCTGCTCTGCATCAAGCTCCGGGACTATGTTGTTGCCGTCGGGAGGGGTTTTTCTCCCGAGAGGGCCAGAAAAATCTTTGATGAGGACACATACTTTGAATCCATTGACATAAAAGAATATACTGGCAAGAGCAAGGCGGCCCTCGTCAGAATCCGCGCACGGCTCATCGGAAAGAACGGGAAAACCAGACGGATAATTGAAGAACTGACCGGCACCGAGGTCTCCATCTACGGGCACACCGTAAGCATCATCGGCCAGTACGAAAACTTCAGGGCAGCGAAGGAGGCAATAGAGATGCTGCTCAGCGGCAGCGAACACAGCACCGTGTACAGGTTCCTGGAAAGAAAAAGAGAAGAACTAAGAATCTATGAGATGGGATTTACTCCGTGAGGTGAAACCTTGGGAAGAATTGAACTCCATGCCCATACCGTGCTGAGTGACGGGGCCTTTATCCCGCCTGAGCTGGCGAGAAGGGCAGAGGTGCTGGGGCACGATGCCATTGCAATCACGGACCACTGCGGCGCGGCAGTTGAGGAGATTGTGAGAAAAGTTAGGGCAGAGTGCATGCTTGTCAACAGGTTCTGGAAAATTACCGCAATTCCGGGTGTGGAACTGACCCATGTACCCGCTGAATCCATCCCGGAACTCGCCGCAAGGGCAAAGAAAGCCGGTGCAAAAATTGTGGTGGTCCATGGAGAAACCCTTGCAGAGCCAGTTCCAGAAAAAACAAATGAATTCGCTGCCAAATGCGAGGATGTGGACCTAATTGCTCACCCCGGACTCATCACATACAGAACAGCAAGGCTTGCCCAGGAACATGGAATCCTGCTTGAAATTTCGTCAAGAAAAGGGCACTGTCTCACAAACGGGCATGTGGTGAGGGTCGGGAAGATGGTGGGCGCAGAATTTGTGGTGAACTCGGACGCTCATGATTTTGATGACCTGCTTACAGATGAAAAGGCATACCGGGTGGCCCTTGGCGCGGGGCTGAGTGGAGAGGAGGCATACCTTGCGGTGGACCAGAATCCCAGAAGATTCCTGAGATAACTTGCGTTACCTTTTCCGCCACTCCCACAGATTCCAGCCGGAAAAGAAAAGTAGGAGGACTGCAGCTACTGCGAGCGAACCGTAAACCTGGGGTTCTTTATTCCCCTCCTGGGGTAACGGGACCACAACGACTCTCAAACTCGCATTTTTCTCGAGAAAAGGGGCACCGGCTGTCCCGTATACCCTTGCCTCAATCTTGATCTGAGTTTCTCTCTGGACCTCTGGCATTTTATGGGTAAACTCAAAGCTTCCGTTTTCATCAGTATAGCCCTCGGCGATACACATATCTCCATGCCATACATAGACAGGAGCACCGATGACTGGCTTCCCGTCCCTCAACACCGTAAGGGTGAACTCCACAGCGGTGCCAGAATAGACCGTTTCTTCCTCCGTGCTAAGGTTGAGTTCCACGGACGGCATCGGAAGCACCGCAACCGTGAGATTCCTCGTGGTGTTTCTGTAGCCTGGATATGAAAAAGTGGCTTTAAGCGTGAAGTTCTCCCTGTCTTTTACAGCAGGTGCGGTGTAAACCACCGCGAAAATGCCATCAGCGTCGGTAAAACCTGAGTAGTTGGAAAGGGTGCCTGCGGGAATGGAGAGATTTACAGTTGCATTCACCGCTGGCATTATGCCGGCAAAAACAGAGAAGGAAATTTTCACCTGTGTTCGTTCATAGAGGGCTGGTGAGGCGGGGTAGACAGATACTTTGAGGTCTGGCTTTGGCGCAGAGATGCAGTAGACCACGCCCCCGGAATCTCCAGTAAAGATGATAGACGACACGAGGGAAATCCCGGTGAGCAGGTTAGTTTCAAAATCCAGGGTCCAGAGAATCTCGCCAGTGTTCTGCTTCAGACAGTAAAGGGTGCAGCCGGACGCAAAGAGGATGTTGTACCGGTTTACTACGGGTGACTGAAAACATACCCCCTCTGTTGAGAAATTCCAGAGTTCGGAACCATCCGCTGTAGAGAGGGCATACAGGGTTCCATTCCTCGTAGCGGTGAAGAGCAGTCCGTTGCAGTAGGCTGGAGAAAACGCCTCGCAACCCATGTCACGCTCCCATTTCGTTTCCCCACTGATAGCGTTGAGTGCCAGAATCTGCCCGCTTTCAGCGGTGACCACGAGGTTCCCCGACGCCGCAATGCCAGAGGTGAAATTCACATTGAACTCTCTCTTCCAGAGTGTGGAATTTTTATACAAACACCAGACCTGATTTCCGGTCAGCAGGTAAAGGTTGTTGAGGTAGCCCACGGGCGGTGCAGAGATTTCTTTTTCAAAATGCCGGCTCCAGAGAATTGTTCCATCAGGGTCCACTGCAGTCAGCCAGTTTTCACCGGGAATAAATATTGTGTTATTCCAGTAAAGGGGATGCTGGATACATTCATGTCCGATGAACACTTCCCGATGAAGGTAGCCCGTATAACGCTCGAAAAAATAGAGGCTTCCTTCTGCGGTTCCCACAACCAAAAAGTTCTCCACTATCAGAGGGGTCGCGACCACAGTCCCTGCACCATACTCCCACAGGGTCCTGTTACCGTCCACGGAAATTGCAGTCACATTTCCTGCTTGGGGAGTCAGATAAGCATAGATTCCATCGGAGACCACGGAAGCGAGTGAAATCGATGTCTGGTATCGTTCCCACATCACTTCCACCTGGGAAGGAATGTAGGTGTCTGCAAAACCTTTTCGGGCACCATCTCCCCTGTCCATAAACCAACCCCAGTCGGATGCCTGGGCTACCGCCACCCCCCCGTGTATCCGAGGCAGAGTCAGGGCTAAGCCCACACATAACCAGAGCAAGAGAAAATGCACCACCGAGCCATTGAACCCTCGGGACATTTCTCTCAGGAGATTAACTTTCTACCAATAAACTTTTCTGAGGGAGGTAATGGGTCTGTGCGGATTTGAACCGCAGTCCCGTGGTCCCGAACCACGGAGGATAGGCCAAACTACCCCACAGACCCTTGAAAACTCAATTGTTGGCTCATTCAGGTCTTTTCGGAGAGCACTCGGGTTACCTGGAGCACACCATTCTCGAGCATCAAAGTATAGAAATTGGTACTGTGATTCGTGTTCCGCATCTTAACGCAGCGGATCCTTCTCTGGACAGTAACTTCGTCCACCTGCTCCATCTTCACATGCAGAATCCCATCTGCAAGAAAGTCCTCGCCAAAATGGCAGTATTCCAGCGAGTTGGGACGCATCTCGGTAATTACCAGGGCAGTCACATCCAGGTCCCTGAGCCATTCAAAGAAGTGGAAGAGTTCGTTTCTCGGATTTTTCAATTCAGCAAGCATTTCGAGCACCGGGAGGGAGTCAATCACAAAGAGCTGATAATCGGTTGTGGCTTTCAGGTTGTCCGCATACATTTTGAAAATATCCATCCAGGTATGTTCTCCGAGACCCTCTATGTGCTTCCTTATCATTGCAAGGTCAACCACGCTTAACTTTTTTTCAACCTTCGCGTACTCAAGTCCCAGCCCCTCCATGTTTGAAAGAATGCTTTCCCTTCCCTGTTCCAGCGTAATATAAACTCCGGGAATGTTCCCGTGAAGAGCGTTATGGTACAGGATGTAAAAGGCAATCGTGCTTTTCAGGGTGCCTGGCTCTCCCGCAATCAGCACCACATTTTTCTGGGGGATGCCCCCATTCAACTTCTCATCAAACCCTTCAATGAATGTTCTAATTCTAGGACTCGCTGGCTTTTGCATGGAATCACAGGGGTAAGGCAGTGTCACTGGCCACCAAGGTCCATCACGATTACATCCTTCACTGCCCGCATTGACTTGAAGGGCAGAATGATTCTGTTCTGGTTGTCCAGCTTGAAGCCCCTTGTATCCAGTTCCTCTGCAGGCACCACCAGCATGTGCTCTATCTCTCCGCTGAGCGAATCCACAACAAAGTTATCCACTACACCGAGTATCTGCCCGTCATTTGTCATCACGGTTTTTCCCCTAAGTTCGGTTATGAATTTCTTCATGCTAACCACTGAGGTGAGGGATTACAAGAGTGTATTTAAAAATTTTGATTAAGCAAATGGTTGCGTCTGGAGAGAAACCTGCTACCTGTTGGACCCCTCTTCCAGGGACTTCTCGATGTTTAAATTTATCACGACCTCTGCAATGTCGCAGGCATACTCGGCGCACCTTCTTATGCTCTCGAAAACCATTCTCATATTTGCCATCTCTGAGACCTTTCTCTTCGCCTGTGCCTCTTTTATTGCCTGCTCCTCCATCATCGCAATCATTTTCCCGCCCGAAATTACCTCTTCCGCAAGGGCGCAGTCGTTCGTGAAGAGTGCCTTGACCGCATTTTCAAAAGCCCTCCTGGCGAAACTGCTCATCTCAGCAACTTTCAGGTAATCTCGTTCGCTTACTTTCGTACCGCTTTCCAGAACTAACTTTGCGATTATCGTGGCATGGTCTGCAATCCTTTCCACGAATTTTACGATCACCCTGTAACCGAGGCAGTCCTGCGGGCTGGAGAGACCTATGTCATGCAAGATGTGATCATTCTGGACCGCCGCCTTGAGCTGGCGAACCACATATAAACTGAACCTGTCAACCTCATCATCCAGATTGATAACTTCTGCCGCCAGCTTCGTGTCCAAATTTTTCAACGCAGCAACCGCTTTTTCGTGCATGAAAGCTGCGATGAGGCACATCCGCCTTATCGCATTCTCTACTGGAAGATCTGGATAACTTACCAGCACCTGCATCTTAATTTCTTTTTCCGTTTCTGAGATTATCTCTGTTCCGACCAGTTTCTTCCTGGTAAGGTCCTTTACCGCTGCCCTCTGCAGGGCATCTATCTCCCTTTCGCCTGTCTTTATGTGGATAAATTTGTAGCCCAGCAAATAAACCGCAATTATCTTTCTTGCGATTGCACTGGCTTCATCACCAACAGATATCTTAATCGTTGCCTCACTTGTGCGCTCCTGCATTCTACCCATTCCTTTGGGGGTCAAAATTAAACTGTTACCCTTCTGAACCAGGATTAGCTGGCTTCCCGTCTTCAGTCCCATCGCATTCACCCATCTTTTAGGCAGGGAAATCACATAAGTGGACTTCCCGGTAAACTGGATTTTTCTCACATCTTCATCCAGCTGCTCGCCACTCCGGTTTTTCTCTATACCCCCTACATCATCTATATAGTTCATATTTATCACTATACTATATTCGGATAAAATATATAGATTTTTCTCCCTTATTCATAATCAGGTGAAAACATGAGAGGAATGCTGAAAATGGGCGACAGAGGTGTGAGCACGGGAGTGCTGCTGGTGGTTGTGGTCATGGTCCTTGCCGCGGGATTTGTTGGTGGCTACTTTTTCGGAATGGCCTCCGTAACACCGCAGGATGGCAGTGGAGATTCTGAGGATAGCGCCTGGCGAACCGCAAGCATAAAAATTTCCGGTTCTACGACAGTGCTTCCAATCGCAAACGAGAGTGCGGTGGTTCTGATGAACAGATACGCTGGGATTACCATCACTGTCCAGGGTGGTGGTTCGGGCGTCGGTTACAGCAATATCATTGATGGAGTCGTTGACATAGGAATGGCCTCGAGGGATGCGAAGAGCAACGAAATCCAGAATGCCAAAAACAAGGGTGTGGATCTGTGGCTTCATCCGATTGCCCTAGATGCCGTCTGCGTTGTCGTGCATCCAACTGTGGGGAATTCAACCACACCGCTTAATCTGACACTCCAGGAGGTTGGCAAGATCTTCGGAGGCATCTACAAGTACTGGGATGAGGTAAAGCCCTACCTCCCGCATAAAGAAATCCAGGTTGTAGTCAGGGAACCTGGCTCGGGTACCAGGGCTACATTTGAGGAATTCACGATGCATCCTTGGAACTACACGGTGACCTCGAGCGCAAGCGTGCAGCCCAGCAATCCGGCAGTCAAGAACAAGATTGAGACAACCCCATATTCCATAGGGTATGTTGGGTACGGGTTCCTATCCAGTAACATGCACGCTATTGCTATCGCCAAGGCAGACGGGAAGCCATACATAACCCCAACGAAAGAAACGATTGCAAAGGGAGATTTCCCGCTTTCCAGATACCTGTATCTGGTCACCAACGGCCAGCCGAAGAGTGGCTCGCTGACAGATAGATTCATCGACTTCGTGCTTTCGAAGGAAGGGCAGCAGATCGTGGAAAGAAACGGGTATATGAGGCTTCCCTACTTCCATGGCAGCTGAATAATGTGAAGTGGTGTAATGCTCTTCCGAAAACTGAATAAATATTTTAAATCCATCAGAAGGGAGCCAGTGAGATTCATCCTTTTTTTCTGCAGTTTCCTTTCCATCATCTTTCTGTTCCTGATGCTCGTTTTTATTCTGAAGGAAGGTGCACAGGCACTCCTGATGTTCGGTGTCGGTTTTCTCGTGGGTCCTGTGTGGGAGACAAATGCCGACCTTTATGGAGCTTTGCCGTTGATCTACGGCTCCCTGATGATTGTATTTGGGGCGCTTGTGATCGCGGTTCCCCTGTCGCTGGGAACTTCAGTGTTCATCTCGGAGATCGTGCCCTTCTCAATCCGTGACATCTTGAAGTCAATGATAGAACTTCTGGCATCCATTCCCTCGATCATTTACGGATTCATCGGGATTCTGGTGGTCGCCCCGTTTGTTGCGTCCCTTTTTTCTATACCCACTGGCACCGTTGCCCTCACCGCGGCAATCATTCTTGCGATAATGACGATCCCCACAATCGTGGGTGTTTCCAGCGAGATAATTTCAGCGGTTCCAAAGGATTACAAGGAAGCAGCACTGGCCTTGGGGGCAACAAAATGGCAGACGATAAGGTATGTGGTGCTGCCCACCGCAAAATCTGGCGTGATAGCGGGCATTCTTCTGGGCTTTGGAAGGGCCATAGGGGAAACCGTAGCGGTTCTGATGGTGGCTGGAAACACCGCAGTTATCCCCTCTCCACCCTGGAATTTTCTCTCCCCGGTTTACACGCTCACAGGGGCAATTGCAATGCAGATGGGTGAGGCATCGGTGGGAAGTGTGGAATACAGTGCTCTGTTCGGGCTCGGGGTCATTCTGTTCATCATCACATTTATCGTGAACACACTGGCGGACTCGATAATACACAAGGGAACCAAAAAGGGTGCGAAAAAATGATGCGGAAAGGGCGGCGTGCGAAGGAGTTTTTGATTTTTACCATCTTCGGGGTCTGCACCGGAATCTGCTTGCTTGCGTTCCTGTGGATAACTGCCATTTTGCTCTCCGGCTCCGGCACACTCTCCCTCACAGCCCTGATAACCCCTGTGCTGAATGGAGGAATGTTTGAGATGGTCATTGGCACGGTTTACCTTCTCCTCGGCTCGGCTGCGGTTGCCGGGCCCGTCGGTGTACTGGCTGCCCTGTATCTTGTAGAGTATGCACCGAGGAACAGGATCACGAGATTGATAGACCAGTCAATCAACAACCTCGCCGGGATGCCCTCGATAGTGATAGGGCTTTTTGGCTACGCTTTCTTCTGCAGGGCGCTCGGGCTAGGAATTTCGCTCGCTGCCGGCTGGCTCACCCTTTCCCTGATGATGCTCCCGATAGTCATCCGGGGCTCGGAAGAAGCAATAAAAATGGTGCCCCAAACATTTAAGGAGGGAGCACTGGCTATCGGCACCACCGAGTGGGAGGTCTCAAGATGCATAACTCTGCCTGCTGCGGCACCGGGAATAATCACGAGCATTTTGCTGGGCATTGCAAGGGTTGCCGGTGAAACCGCAGCAATTCTTTTTACCTCGTGCGTGATGATTACCCGTGGGCTTCCGAAAACCCCGCTTGACCCCATCATGGCCCTCGCATTCAACCTGTATGTCAAGATTGTGGCTCTCGGGGAAACACCGGACAAGGTTTTTGGTGTGGCGCTGGTTCTGTTCCTCATCGTAATTGTGTTTGCACTATCCGCGATCATCCTCAGAATCCGTTACAGGAGGAAGCAACCATGGCTCAGGTGAAGATCGACGGACTGAACCTCTGGTTCAAGAAGAACCATGTGCTCAGAGACATCACGCTGGAAATCCAACAAAATGCGGTCACCGCTATAATGGGACCCTCGGGGTGCGGAAAAAGCACGCTGCTCCGGTGCCTCAACAGGATGAATGAAATCATAGAGGGCTGCAGAACAGAAGGTGCCGTTTACATTGACGGGAAGAACATCTACGATGAGGATACAGATGTCTACGATCTGAGAAGGAGGGTCGGAATGGTTTTCCAGAGACCGAACCCGCTACCGAAATCTATATTTGAGAATGTGGCATTCGGGCCCAGAATCCACAAGATGGCTGATGGGAAAAACATGGTAAAAATTGTCGAAGAGAGTTTGAAGGGTGCCGCCCTGTACGATGAAGTGAAGGATAGATTGCACGAGAATGCGTTCAGTTTGTCTGGCGGGCAGCAGCAACGGCTGTGCATTGCAAGGGCGCTGGCCGTTAAACCCGAAATAATCCTGATGGATGAGCCCTGCAGTGCCCTCGACCCGATTGCAACCGCAAAGATAGAGGATTTGATGCGGCACCTTGCAAAAAAATACACGGTAATCATAGTAACCCACAATGTCCAGCAGGCAGCGAGGGTCTCTGACAATGTGGCTTTCCTCTATCTGGGTAAACTCGTGGAATACGGCAAAACCAGCGAGGTTTTTGAAAATCCACAGCACGAGTTAACTGAGAGGTACATAACAGGAGAGTTCGGATGAGGTGAAAAACGATGACCAGAATGATAGAGAATAGTTTGAATGAACTTTCTGCAGCGATCTGCGAAATGGGCGAGCTTGCCTACAAGGTGGTCTCGCTGGCCGTTTCAGAGTGCATCAGCGGCAAGTGTGTCCACCAGGAAGTGCGGGAGATTTCGAACAGGCTGGTCGCAATGGAGGAAGCGATCGAGGAAAAGGTGGTCGAGATGATTGCAAGGTATCAACCAGTTGCATCGGACTTGCGGAGAATCAAATCTTCGATGAAGATTGCATACGACTTTGCAAGATTCGGACGATATGCACTGGATATTTCGTTCACGAATAAAAGGTTGAACGGTGTGGCTAACTGCGATACTTGGATCGTTTCCTACATCATGGAGATGGGTGAGAAAACGCTCGGAATGATGCGGCTGAGCCTCGACTCTCTTAAAAAGTATGACCCGCACCTGGTTGAAAAGATTGCAGCCAGGGAGCATGAAATTGATAAAATGTACTTTGATTTCTTTGATAGGTTGATTGAACATTCCTCTCCGACAACAAGGTGCACGGTCTCCAGCGTGCTGATTGTTCGCTACCTCGAGAGGATTGCTGACCATACCACTTACCTCTGCAAGTCCATCGTGTACATGGAAACAGGGGAGAAAGTGGTATTCGGATGATTGTCCAAGGTGCCATGCGTTTCAGGATTTCTGCACGCGCCTAAGAAAGGTTTATTTTGATGGATGGAATGCAGGAACCCATGGAACTGATGGATGCGATACTGAGACGAAGGTCAGTGAGAAAATATCAGGAAAAAGATGTGCCGGAGGAAACCGTGAAGAATCTCGTAGAAATAGGGAATCTTGCACCCTCTGCCGGCAATCTCCAGGCGAGGGATTTTATTGTGGTGCGCGATAAAAAAACGAAAGAAGCGCTGGCAAAAGCATCGCTCAACCAGGAATTTGTAGCCGAGGCGCCTGTGAACATTGTAATCTGCACGAACGAGAAGAAGATAAAGCGATACGGAACCAGAGGCACTACCCTCTACACATACCAGGACACCGCGGCCTCCGCTATGCTGATAATGCTCGCTGCCCTTGAGCACGGTCTCGGAACCTGCTGGGTCGGGGCTTTTGACGAAGAGGCTGTGAGACAAATTCTGCAGATCCCATCATATGCCAGACCCGTAATTATCATTCCTCTCGGCTATCCTGCAGAACAGCCAGCGATGCGGAAGAGAGCCCCTCTTGAAGAATACCTCCATGCGGAGCGATGGTGATGAAGGTTTTTCCAATTCTGGGAGAGGGATTCAGCTCGAATATTTATGTTGTGATGGGAAAGAGAAATCTGCTGGTTGATGCTGGACTCGGGCTTGAGGTTGAACGGGTTATAGAGAAGATTGAGGGCTATCTCGGAAATAAAAAGCTGGATGCGGTGATTTTGACCCACCGACACATGGACCACATCGGGGGTGCCGGTGCAATTGCAAGGCATTTCAACGCAAAAGTTTATTCCAGCAAAAGTGAAGCCCGCGCGGTGAATGGAAGGGACGGCCGCTCCACATGTGCCTATGCCTTCGGGATGCAGATACCAGAAGTCACGGTGCTGGACATCGATGACCTCAGATTGGAGGAGATGGAGGTGATCCCCACACCCGGGCACACGGAAGGCAGCATTTCGCTCTATTTCCCCGCCCAGAAGTGGCTATTTTCAGGCGATACCGTGTTCCTGTATGGCTCCACGGGGAGATGGGATCTCCCAACTGGAAACCTTGCACAGTTGATCGAGAGCATTCAAAGTTTAGAGAATCTGGAAATTGTGGGGCTCTTTCCAGGACACGAGGGTTATGCCGAGGCCAATGGAAAGGACCACATTGTTTCCGCCCTTGAATTTCTGAGAGGTGCATTCCTTGAATGAGGAGGAGTTGGAAAAGTACAGGAGGGCAGGAAAGATTGCGGCCGAGGCGAGAAATCTTGGTGTGAATTTAGTCAGGGAGGGAAAAACCTATCTGGAAGTTGCTGAGGAAATTGAGGGGTTCATTATTGACCGCGGTGGAAAACCCGCATTTCCCGTGAATCTGGCGACCGACCATCAGGCCGCCCACTACTCTCCAGGCATCAATGACAGGAAAAAGATTTCTGCTGGAGCCATAGTGAAGGTCGATGTCGGCGTGCATGTGGAGGGCTACATCGCAGATACAGCCACTACGGTTGAGGTGGGTAGCGAGAGGCACAGGATGCTCATCGATGCCGCCAGCATTGCCCTGGAAAATGCAGTTTCTCTCTGCAGCCATGAAGTTGCTGTAAGAAAAATTGGCGGTAAGATTGAAGAAACAATAAGGGCCCTGGGCTTTGTGCCGGTGTCAAATCTAACCGGACATGAAATCAAGCGGTATCTGCTTCACGGCGGGAAGAGCGTTCCCAACATTCAGGATAACAATGGAGATGTGATTTTTGCAGGAGAGGTTGTTGCCATCGAACCGTTTGCCAGCACAGGGAGCGGTTATGTGGATTCGGATGGGAGAAGCAACATCCTACGGATTGTGAGGGAGCGGAAGCTGGACACGGAGTTGCAGGAATTCTACTCATTGCTCAAGCAGAATTTCGGAGCCCTGCCCTTTTCGCCGCGGTGGTGTTTGAATCTGGATGCCCATGCAGGTGAAAAGCTCACCAAGCTCATGAAATACGGGGTGCTCTACGAATACTCAATCCTCTCGGATACAAGACGGGGCATGGTTTCCCAGGCAGAGCATACTGTGATTGTTGGAAAAGAGGGTTGCGAGGTGATCACCAAATGAGCATGGTTGAACGGGCAATGAAATTTGCGGTGCTTCTCTTCTGTGCCGGCTTTTATCTGATGCTCATTTCTGCAAACTATCTCGGGCTCCTTTTCTCGCTCTACATCGTGCCAAGGAACATCGCGCTTACCTCTCCCTCCCTTGACTTCGGACTCTTTGTTCCCTATTACATCAATCTCTGCACGATTTCTGGCGGGCTCGTGCTTGCATACTACCTCTTCATGGTGGCGCTGCTCATCTTCGGGCTGGTTTTTCTGGTCTGGCTGAACTGGAAGGCCTGCGTAAAAGAAATAAGGGAACGGAAACATGTGCTCACAGCCTCCCACAATCCCCTCCTGGTAATAAGCGAGATCTTCTGCATCGTTGTGTTCATCACAATCATTTACAACCTTCTGCTCTCCGCTGGCAGCGTTACCCCCGAGACCCCCGAGTTTGAAACTGAACCCATCTGGGAGAACATGCTGCTCCTCGCCAATGCCTCGATATACGAGGAGTTTGCGGTCCGCGTTGTGCTCCTTGCCGCACCCCTCTTCGCAATCCAGGTTCTGATGCGGAAAAAACCCTCGCCAAAGGCGTTTTTCACCGGTGGCCAGAAGCTTGATTTGGTGTCGGGAGGGCTCATCGTGTTTTCGTCGCTGATTTTTGGGCTTGCCCATGCGCTCTACGGCTGGGACCTCTACAAGGTGTTTCCTGCGTTCGTTGCAGGTCTTGGCTTCGGGTATCTCTATCTGAAGGGCGGAATTTTTGCCCCGATCCTGATGCACTTTGCGTTCGATTACATGGACATAACCTACATGCTGGCTGTGAAGGAGATTCTCACGCCCTCCGCCGAGATGCTTGCAATGCCAGGTATATTCGTCAGCGTCGTCGTGTTGATGTTTGCAATTGCGGTGGCGCCAATACTCCTGTTCGCATACCTCAGAAAACTCGTTGAGAAAGTTAATCTGCCTGCACCCCCAGTACAATCGCCGGAAAGGGTTGAAAAACGGGTGGAAGGGGGTCTTGTGTCCCTCCAGTTTTCCGTGGGCAATTGCCCGAGGTGCGGGGCAGCAGAAGCAAGGTATATTGATGCTGATTCCCTTGAATGCCTGAAATGTGGAGAAAAACGAAAGCTGGGGTGAAAAAATGGAATACAGGTATCTGAAAGTGGAGAAAAAGGATGGAAAATGCGTGATTGCAATCAACAGGCCAGAGAAGCTGAACGCGTTGAGCGGCGAGTTGCTGAAAGAGCTTGAGTGTGCCTTCTACGAAGTATGCGATGACGGGAGCACTGGCGTGCTCGTTATTACGGGCACCGGGAAGGCATTTGTGGCAGGGGCCGACATCGGTGAGATGAAGGGCTTTGGCTCAATTGAGGCGGAGCAGTATTCGCTGCAGGGACAGAGGGTTTTTGGAATGCTGGAAAAAATGGAGATTCCGGTGATTGCGGCGATAAACGGGTATGCACTCGGGGGCGGGCTTGAACTGGCTCTGAGCTGCGATTTCAGAATCGCAAGTGAGAATGCGATGATTGGTTTACCAGAGATTACGCTCGGGCTTGTCCCCGGATTCGGTGGAACCCAGAAACTGGCAAGAATTGTGGGGATTGCAAGGGCAAAACAGATGGTAATGCTCGGCGAGCGGATAAGTGCTGCAGAGGCATGCCATATCGGGCTGGTCCACCGCGTGGTCAAGGCGGAGGACCTTGAGAAAGAGGTTGATGCGCTGGCTGCAAAGCTTCTCGGGCTTGGAAGGGTGGCCCTGAAAACTGCAAAATATTTGATAAATGCGTCCGCAGATTTACCGCTGGCTGAGGGGCTGAACATGGAGGCGAGGGCATTTGCATTGCTCTTCAGCGGAAATGAAGCGAAGGAGGGCATCGAGGCGTTTCTGAGCAAGCGAAAGCCAGAATTCAGGAGGGGTTAGTACGTCCGTGAAGAAAACCCGTAAACTTGGAAAGCGGCTGGAAGAAATCGGCGAGATGGTGGCCGCAGACAGGGAGAAGATGAAGCATCTGAAAAAGGGAGCAAGGCTTGTAACGGAGGGGAAGTGGGAGGCGGCGGAGAAAGAATTTGAGCTGGCTCTGGGTTCTTTAGAGAGCGAGGAAAAGGACTGGTTCCTGAGCTTTTTCTTCACGATTGAAATCAGCATTTTAACTAAAACGGCGCAGCCCAAAAAGATTGTGAACACGGTAGAGTATGCCATGAAAATCCACGAGAGAGTCGGGAACGAGCATCTGATTGCGCTTGGCCACTTTGAAGTCGGTATCTATTATGTGAAGCTGAGGAAGTACGACAAAGCCCTCAAACACCTTACCAAGGCCGCGGAGATTTTTGTGGCAGAAGGGGATAGGCGCGGTGAGGCGGAGGTGAGGGAAGAACTCGGGAACGCCTACATGGCGAAAAAGCAGTTCGGAAAGGCAATCGAGGAGTTCCAGAAGACCCTGGAGCTCAGGAAGGAATTCCCGAATGTGGAGAGCGAAATTGTCTGCTACGGAAACCTCGGGATTGTCTATGTGATGCAGAAAAAGTATGGGCAGGCCCTGGAATGCTGGAACAAAGTGCTGGAACTGCAGGGGAGGATTGGACAGATTGCTGGTACTATGGATACACACATCAACATTGCCAATGCGTACGCAGAGATGGGAAAGCACCAGATGGCTGCAGAGCACTACATGAAAGCCCTGAAGATTGCTGAAAGGCTCGGGGATGACAAAGCTGCCCGGTGGTGCCGTACATGGCTTGCGGAGGAGTATAGGAAGATGGGAATGGAAAACGGTAAGGGGAGAAAAAAAGGATAGCTCATCCAAGAAACTTCCACACCATCTGGATTCCCGCCAAAAACAGCATGCTGATGAATATCACCTTGAGCGGTTTTTCCTTCAGTTTCTTTATTCCGATTCTGGAGCCGATTAGAGCCCCGAGGAAGGCAACCGGTGCGAGGAACATTGCTGAGACGCTGGCTGTGGAAAATGTCGGGAGCAGGAGGGCATTCGTGAGAATCCCGCCTAGGGTCGTGAGGCATATTGTGAAGGAGGAGGTCCCACTTGCCTCCTTGGTCCTGCAGGAGAGGATGTAGAGGAGCACGGGCACATTGAAAACCCCGCCGCCAACCCCGAAAATTGCCGAGATGATGCCAGAGAAGTAGGATATTAGAGCCACGACAATGTAGTCCTTTGTGGTAATCTTCCTTTCAACGCAGGCGTTGTTGTTCCGGAGGGTATCATACAGCATCTTGGTGCCTACCGTGAAAACCAGAATCGCAAAGAGGAGATAGAAGATTGAGTAGTGAATCCGGAGACCGATGAATACTCCCGTTATTGAGCCTGGAATCGAGAAAGCCGCAATCAGGAGCCCGTATCTGTATTTTATCAGGTTTCCCCGCCAGTGGTTGTAGGCCGCAGCGATGGAGGTAGCCATTACGAGAAAAAGCGAGATGCAAACGATTGTGTCTTTATCAGCGAATGCGAAGGCCACTAGGAGGGGGGTAAAGAGCATCCCTCCACCGAGTCCTATATTGGAGTAAACGAACGCAATCAGAAATATCAGGAGGAGGATTGCGAGGAGAGCGGGTTCCATGGTCAGAGCAAAGGAGGAGGAGTATATAGAGATGGTGTAAGGGGAAGAAAATCAGAAAAAGAGTTCACACGAAGTAATACAGCACCGCAAACACCACGAAGGGAAACACTATGGTGAAGATTGCCCCGTAACGGTTGACCTGCTTCGTATAGTCCACATCCTTCCAGAATTCCTCGTCAATGTAAATCAAGGTGGTGGCAACGAGTGAAGATGCGAGAAAACCATACACAGAAATCATTATCTTGTCAATCAGGATGAGCGATGGCAATGGCGGCAGCGAAGTTGTCTGGCTCAGATGGAACATCACCGCAGAAATCAGGGTGCTCGTGCCCAGGCCAAGACGGTGGGTAATCTTATCCGCCTTGAAAAAGAACGAAAGTCCTGATACGATACAGAAGATGATTGGCGGAAGCATGAGCTTGGCCGCAGTGGCACCCGCATCCCTTACAAGCTTGATCGCAAAGACGACCCTGGAATACACCTCGCCCCAAGGATACTCGTGGTCCTCCACCAGGATTTCTGAACCTTCTACCTTCCAGCCTGGCACGGTGAGTGTGTTGTCGTAACCATACAAATCCTGGCTTACCCTGTAGGAAATCGCAGAGTTGTTGTTTTTTGCATCCTCAATTATGATGGGCAAATACTGGGCATCGAAGGGATAATTCGTGAACTCCGGGGACATGTACAGATTTGCCTGGATCCTGTACCACATCTCGCAGGAGCCATTCGTGATGTTCTCAAAAATCTTCTCCTTGGATGCGGCCCTCCCGTTTATGAATTCGAACGCAACAGGGGAGATGCTCGCATTTACCCACTTAAACACGAGGTAAAAGTCAGCCACAAAAGTTCCCTTTGCAAGGTCAAAATTCCCGATTGAAAGCTGGTAGATGCCCACCTCAACGTTGCCCCCAGTTGCAGCAGGGGCAATTACCTCTGTCTTCTGGGCCCCGTGTGCCCCACCAGCCACCGCTGTAACAATCAACGCAAGCATAATCATACCGAGTACAATCCGGATTTTCAGCATGAAACGGGGAAAATGCTGAGAGGATATATGATTTGTGCTCCACGGAGGTAGCGAAACAAAAACAGTATATATTCTAAGGTTATTCCGTTAGTGCATGCGAAAAATAAAGAGCGGGGTCCCGGGACTTGACGAAATTCTGGACGGGGGTCTGAACGAGTTTTCCACCACAACAGTCATAGGTTGTGCGGGTGCTGGCAAAACCACATTTGCCCTCCAGTTCATCAAGAAGGGACTGGAAACTGGAACCGAGGGAATTTTCATCACGCTTGATGAGAACAAGGAGCAGATAATCAAGGAAGCGGTTGCAATGGGCTGGGGCGAAATTCTGGATTTTCTAGATGAGGAAAAGCTCGTATTTATTGATGCTACTGGCAAGGAATTCACAAACTTCATAAAGAAGGAATTGCCTGACTTCGTGGCCACATGGAGAGGCGTGGGTGCGAGGATCGCGATCGACCCGCTCACACCCGTTATCTGGGCAACGAAGGATCTGTATGAACAGCGGGAACTCCTCAGCTTTCTGATGAAAGAAACCAGAAAAATTGGAACCGTGCTCTGCACCCTTGAGGAACACGGGCCCGCTGGGAATCTCACAGGGGCTGAAACCGTGCTTCCGATGTACCTCGCTGACTGCGTGATTCATCTCAGATACCGCCCACTGGAGGTAAAGCCGTATAGAACCCTGAAGGTAATCAAATACCGGTCTTCCAGACACAGCGAAAATGCCCACCACTACAGATTCCTCAAAAACATAGGTCTCGTTGTGATTCACAGCACCGGTGAGACCTTCCCGGGTGGGAAGCTTCCAGAACCGATGAGAGTGGAAATCCTCCGCGAGCTTGGAACCCTACCGAAAGAAAAACATGGAAAGCTGGTGAAGTTGCTGGATTCGCTGACAATGAAGGATATAGAAGGGATAGAGCTCAACATCCTGATCGAAAGGTTGAGAGAGTATTTTGAGTAGTGGGACCATGGGAGGGGTGGGAAAGAGTTTGGAGAAAACTTACAAGAAGTCCACGGACACGAAGCATGTTGAGATTCTCGCAGTTCTCCAGACCGTGACGAACTATCCATGCCTGAACGCAACCAGAATTGCCGAGAAGCTTCAGGTAAACCCAGGAACTGTGAGATGGCACCTGAAGAAACTGGAGGAGAAACATCTGATCGAGAGTGTTAGGCAGGGTGGAAAAATTGTGTATTACACCCGCGGGTTCGTGGTCAGGGAGGATGTCGAGGACATAGGATTCCTTCAGAAGCCCGAGGTCCGCATCCTCATAACGCGAATTGCAAGAGCTCATGGTGCGTCCAAAAAGGGGGTCCTCGATACTCTTGAAATGAATAAACCTTCGATGGCCTATGTTTACATCCAGCATCTTGATAACCTCGTCGATAAAGGCTTCGTGCGGGTCCTCAAGGACAGAAAGATGAACTATTATTATCTCACAGATAAACTCTTCAAACTCTACAAAAAATATTCCGAGATTGAGGTAAAAATTGGCTCCGCAGCTGTCAGGAATTTCAATGGAATCCTGCCCGAATTGCAACCTGGTGCAAGGGCCGCGCTTGAGGAAATGAATTTCAGGGAGGGCGGGATGGTGATACTCATAACCGCTCCATTCCCCACCCCGGGATTGCTCGCGGAATACAAGCTCCGTCTCAACCCGCTCTGGTCCTACCAGGAAGTCATTCAACCAGAATAATTTTGAGGCTCTTATTAAGTCGGCACCCTGCATCGCCCACGATACTCACAATCCTGTACTTTTCATCTGGCTCGTGGAGAAGCGGATTGCATTTTCTGTAATGCTCGCAATCCATCTCTTTGCATGGATTTGGCTCGATTGTCACCAAACTGCCTTCAATTGCCTTTGAACTCGCGATGCACCGCTCAACTGGTATCTTTTCTACCTCAACAATTGTGATCGTGCGCTCATGCACCTTGCACTCATGATTCTTGTCCTTCCGCACTGCGGTGATTGTATATGCCTTCCCCTTCTCAAGATTGATACAGGCGTTCTTGTACCTGCAGTCCCTGCACTCGTTAACAGGCCCAGCGTAGATAAACACATAACCCTCTTTCGCCTGGTTGGTTCCAACAGCCGTGATTATGCTCATGTTCCCACCTCAAATCACACCCGTTACCCTGGCAATTTTTTCAGCCGCATCCGGTGCTAGACCTTTATCTCCAAGAATTGTGTACCTATCCGGTCTCACCTTATTGGCATTCACAAGGGCGGTGACTATGTCCTCCTTGCTCACACCCAGCTCTATTGCAGTTGTGGGTGCCCCGATTGTTTTGAGCGCGTTTCTGATGCGTTGCCAGTCACCACCATGCAGATACATCATCATAATGGCACCCACACCGCACTGTTCTCCATGGAGACCCTTTCCATGGGTTATTGCATCAAGTGCATGAGAAAACATGTGCTCCGAACCGCTTGTGGGTCTTGAACTGCCCGCAACACTCATTGAAATTCCAGAAATAATCATCGGTTTGATCGCGAGCCAGACACTCTCCTCGATGTTGGGCTTTATCAGTCCGGCATTTTCTATTATCGTTTCTGCGGTGAATTCTGCAAGTGTAGCTGCAGTGCTGCTGAATTCCTCGTTTCTGAGCCGCGAGGCAAGCCGCCAGTCAAGAATTGCGGTGAGGTTCGCAATCACATCCGCACAGCCAGAGGCAAGGAACCGGAACGGGGATTTCACAATCACTGCACTGTCGGCAACGACCCCGAGCGGCACATTCGCATCCACCGAGATGGAGATGCCATTGGTCTTGAGGGATGCCCGCGGTGATGCAATTCCGTCGTGCGACGCAACCGTGGGCACAGAGATGAATGGAATCCCTAGCTCTGAAGAGCACACCTTGGCGATGTCTATCTTGCTCCCTCCACCCACACCAGCAAGAAATGCTGCCCTGGTTTCCAGTGCAACCTTCTTCATCTCATCCACATTCTCCCTTGTTGCCTCGCCCGTAACTGCCAGCTGCACATCAAATTTCTCAGCAGTGAGATAGTCCACCACGGCTCTCCCTGCAAGGGCTTCGGACTTCTTTCCGGTGATTACGAGCCCTGTCTGGCCCAGTTCGAAGTTTCTCGCAAGTTTTCCAATTTCAGCGAGCACTCCATGCCCTGCAAGCACCGCCCTGGGAAAGACCATCGCCTTGTTCTTCGTGAACTCCATTGTCTTCTCTAAACTTCTCAGGGGTTAAATTCTTTTCGCTTTGTGCGCCAACGCAGCGCAGGCAAGAAAATCATCAAATGTGTGGAGCAAGCCGAGCAAATTCTCTGCCTCAGCAACAGCCACTATTTCATTATCCTCCACCCTCATCGTCACATAACCCTCATTCTCAAGCTCAATTGCACGGGCCACTATCTCCGCAGTTTCCCGGCTATCAAACCTTATTTTCAGCTCTGCCCTATTCATCCTCTTCCTCTATATATATCTGGACGCCGAGGTCTTTCACGAACCTCCAGCTTTCCCCGGCTTTTCTGCCTTCCTCAATCTCCTGGAGAAAATTCTTAACCCTGGCATCCATGTCATCCGCATAATAAAGCGCACAGGCCTCTGGGATTACCCAGGATGTCTTGCCCTCGATCGTTTCCTGGCTTGCGTATCTCCCGTGGTGGCGGAGAATGATGTGGTAGAGCTTCCATTTCAGTTGGTCAGGAAAACCGGGAAGCTGGCGAAGTTTGTTCTCGATAATTTCAATCGAGATGTATGTGTGGGTGAGGAATCTGCCTGCATCGGTGGTGTCTATTGCAAGGGCCACACTGTACTCCTGGATTTTGCCGATGTCATGCAGAATTGCACCAGTTATCAGCAAATTTCTATCAAGTTCAGGGTAGATTTCACAGAGGGTGCTACATAGGTTTACCACATTGCAGGTGTGTTCGAGCAAACCGCCGATATACGCATGATGTTTCATTTTCGCAGCTGGACTTTCCATAAAGCTCTTTTTCAGGTTCTCATCGGCAAAGATTGCCCTGAGCAGGGCACCGAGATTTGGTTCTCCGATTTTTTCAATCTCTCTTTCAATGAATTTCATCAGTTCCTCCCTGTTTTTCCGGGTTGCTGGAACAAATTGGATTCCTTTTGTCTCCTCTTCAGTGCAGATTCTAAAACGGTCATTCTCCTCGTTTATGTTCAGGGTAAGTGTATTTGTGAACCCGTCCATCACCACATTTCCTTCAACCTCTACAAGGGTCTTGCATGGAGTTATTGCCTCATACAGTTCTACTACCTTTGACTGCATAGGTGCGCCCCAGAATTTCAGCGGCATTCTCGCCTCCCCGTCTGAAATCGTGATCTTAAAAAATTTCCCACGGGAATAATCCTTGATAAAGTCCTTTTCCCAGACCACAAACTTGCCCGCAATCCTCTGCCCCTCTGAACACTCCGAAATCTTGCTCATGAAGAAAAGAAAAACAGGGAGTATATAAAAGGATTGAGAGAAAATATTTTATGCTTTGCTGGTTGTTTTTTCCGGCGCGAGAACCTTTGTACTCACCGCAACCATTATGCCCCAGGCAGCGAAAATCACGAGGGTCATCGGAACGCCCACGGTAACAAGCTCTGGCAGTACCTCATCCATTCCCCTTGTCAGGAACGGGAAATAGGGCACAATTTCCTGGTGGGCGTAGTGCTCCACTGCCAGCATCAGGGAACCGCCCCAGAGCATCAGGTTCAGCCCTGCAATTCGTGTTCTCCATATCGCTGAAAATCTGGTTCTGCCAAACACCGCAATCAGCAGCACGATAAAACCCACGGCCGTCGGTACTAGAAAGCAAGCCATTTCTTTCACCTCTGTTCTTTCTTTTCCAGCATCTTTTCAATTCCGATGCTACCCAGCCAGACACCGAGCACTGGGAGCAGCATCAAGAGACCGAGCACTGCTCCGTTGGTCACAAGTCCGTCCGTTTCAACCTCTATAAAGCTGCCGCCTTCCTCAATGTACCCGATAGCGTGGTCAACCAGAATCATCATCGCCGCACCCCAGAGCATCAGGGAAAGGTAGTGAACCTTGTACTTTTTTCCTGCTTTTCTCTGTTTCTCAAGCACGAAGTAGGCAGCTGTAGCGGCCATTGCGCACACAGTAGTGGTTATCAGCCACATTTTTTCACCTCTGGTAGGTAGCACTTTTTTGCAATTGGTGTTACGAAACGGATACGGTTATATAAAAATTGCTACCATCACAAGCAGGGAATAAAAATATATACATTAAGTGATATAGGTGAAAAGACAAAACAAAGCTGGAGGCATTGCGAATGGTAGAAGAAGTCATCTGCACAGTGGAGTTCATAAAACAGGCGAACATCTACCTGGCGAGAGTTCAGAGCGAAGTAGGTGGTGTCCGCGAGTACAAGAGCAACTCTATAAACGAGGTGCTGGAACAGGTAGTAATTGACCTGCAGGAAGAGTTTGAGGCCTCTTTTGAATGATTTTTCCTAGATTTTCAGCACCCCATTTTTCATTATCTGGACCCATTCTCCTTTTTGAAGCAATCTGATTGTGGGTTTTTTGATCAAACAGTCGTAGTGATTAAGGGCGGGTGCATCCTCGTCAAAGTTCGCACCTATTGCTAGATGACAGGTGCCATAGACCTTCTCATCCTCCAGCATGTTGCCGCATATCACCGCCGCGGGATTAAGTCCTATACCTATTTCTCCAAGGTGGGTAGCGTTTTTCAGATAAATTTCGGCCTTGTTTGTATCAAATTTTCCACTCTTTTCCAGCTCCTTCACCTTCTTCCTTGTAAGGGCAATGCTTTTTTGGAGCATTCTGGCCTCATTTCCACCCGTGATTGTGTCCCCATATCCTCCTCGGAATTCAACCCGCACGGGTTTCCCTGTGACCACATCTCCCCAGTATGTAGATATTGACCCATCAAAAACCACTGTTCCATCTGTTTTTCCGATGGCCGGCGAGATATAGACCTCACCTGCAGGAATGTTGCCTCCTGTCCCAGGAACCCGATAATTGCCATCATCCCTCTTCGGTTTCCGTCCCTCAATTCCAATTTCTACATCGGTACCTGCGTTGCTCTGGATGTGCACGGCCCCTGCTCCCTCGAACACCCTTGCCAGTTTCTCAGCATCCCTTGCCATCTTCCCGTAGTTGATGTCCACCGCCCTCTCGAAAATCTTCCTCGTAATCCCTGGCGTCCAGATGGTGCGAATTTTCTTCATTGCCATGTAGGCATCGAAGATGTGAGTGTATTCCTTACCGTTAACCACATAAGGATTTGTAAGGGCTTCCTCATCCTTTCCCAGCTTCATCTCGGAAATAGACATCACAACTTCTGGCTCCGTTTCAATTGCCCTCCTTACAATCTTCTCCATGAAGTCGACCTGGGTCTTTCTCGGCTGGATGCACATGACCGGTTTTGCACCTCTCTCTGCAGATGCCCTATACAATGCTGTTGAAATCGCCAGCACATCCTCTGACGGATTTGTAACTATCAGGACCCTTTCGCCCCTCTTTACCGCCAGGGCATTCTTCACTGTTGCCAGTGCACTTTTTTCAAGTTTCTTTTCAGAATGTTTTGATGGCATGGAAGGGAGAAGGATATGGGGGGTATATGGTTTTGGGTAGGCGAAAGATATATTATTTCCCGATACCTACTTAAATCAATGAATAAACTCCCGACCGTGCTGGGCACCCTGTTCTGCACTGTTCTCCTCCTTTCGGCACTCGACGGGCGGGCAAATCCAGCGTCTGAACCCAATCATCCTTTCCCCCAGCCCATCTGGAAAACCGCAAACCACACAATCTACGGATTCCTCCCATACTGGACTTCCGCAAATTACAGCCCGGAATGGGCAGTGCTCACCCATGTATCATGGTTCGGTGAAAGTTTATCCTCAACAGGCACGGTCTCCGCCTCCCACCCGCTACCATCTGGACTGCTAGGCCAGGCCCACGCCAACGGTGTCAAGGTTCCGCTCACAATCACATGTTTTAATTCAACCAGCATAGACAGTGTGCTTGCAAACTATATGGACACTGCCGTGAACAATATATTCGCGAGGATGCAAAACTATGGCTGCGATGGTGTCTGCATTGACTTTGAGGGTGTGCGGGCTACCAACGCAATAAATGGAATTTCAAACAAACTGCTGCTCCAGAATTTCATGGAAAAACTCTACGCAAAATGCAAAACCGCAAATTCTGAGTATCATGTGAGCCTCTGTGCACCTGCGGTGGACTGGAGCAATGTGTTCCGCAACAACAATCTCACGAACTGTCTCGATGCGTTCCTTATCATGGGTTATGATTATTTCTGGTCTGGCTCTGGGACTACCGGCCCTGTGGCACCGCTTGAGGGGTACACCTACGACCTAACCTACACGGTGAACACCTACCTCAACTACCTGCCTGGAAACAAGATTGTTCTCCTCCTCCCCTTCTACGGATTTGACTGGCCCTGCGCTAGCGACAGTGCGGGCGCCCCCACATCTAGCACAGGTACAGCCGTGGTGATGAAAACCGCGGTAGCAAACGCCCAGAACTACGCGCGAAAGTGGCACAATGCCTCGAGTACCCCCTGGTATGCTTACCAGGCAGACGGTGTATGGCACCAGTGCTGGTATGATGACACGGAGTCCCTGGGAATTAAGTTCAACCTGGTTTTTGAGAGGCAGCTGCAGGGCACCGGGATGTGGGCGCTGGGGTATGAGGTGCCGAGTATCTGGCAAGTGATAAGCCAGATGTTTGGTGGAACTCTTTCCCTCGGAGGCAAGAAAATCGCGATAGATGCCGGTCATGGAGGCGGCGATACCGGAGCAACAGGAATTGATGGCTCTGGATTTCCGAATGAAGAGGACTTTAATCTAGATATTGCCCTTCGAGTGAAGGAGTTGCTTAGCTTTGCAGGTGCCACCGTAACGCTCACGAGAGCCACGGATGCGGATGTATCGCTCCAGCAGCGTTGCGATATTGCAAACAATGCAAACACAGATATTTTTGTCAGCATTCACATGAATTCCGCTACAGGAACCGCAAGAGGGACCGAGACCTTCTACTATGCAAATTCGGACACGGATTACAGTGTTGAAGGCAAGCGCCTTGCCCAGAATGTGCAGGCAAAGGTGGTTTCCCGTCTCGGTACCTATGACAGGGGGATAAAGGGGGACTATCCCTACTTCGGCTACCACCTTTATGTGCTCGCCCACACGAACATGCCCGCAATTTTAACGGAGGTCTGCTTCATATCCAATGATACTGATTTTGGTATGGTCTCCCAGTACTCGAAACGGACCTTGGCTGCCCTTGCAATCTACGAGGGAATCTGCGCGTACTTCGGGGTTACTCCGGTGTACGGCAATGCCTCGCTGAGTGTCTCTTTTCCCCAGAACAATTCAAGTGTAACCGGCACCGTCAAATTTGGATTTGCGTATGTAAATGCCGGCCTCCTAACCGGGTGCAGATGGAGGATCGACAGCGGTGGCTGGAACACCGCCTACGCCAGAGAATGGTTCTTTGACACACCCCAGCAAGCCCCTGTTTCCTTCAACACCTATTCCTTTTCCGTGGGCTGGAAAAACCTGAGCTTTGAAGTTTCTGACCTGTGGGGAAATGCACGGACTGTCCTGTGGTCCCTGTTTTTTACACGGAACCTGGCATTCGAAGGTAAGGTCTGGGGAAGCAGCAGTGCCAACAACCTGACAGACGATAACGATGACAACTATGCTGCCAACAATCTGGGCGAGTATCTCTACATCGCCCTAAAATGCAATCACACAATCAGGGCAGTCAAAACCCACTGGTGGGACGGGGATAACAGATACTACCAGTATAAAATAGAGGTTTCAAGGGATAACGAAACATGGATGGAGGTCGTTAACAAAACCTCCGGAGAGTACAGGGGCTGGCAGTGGGACCAGATTGATACCCCTGCTAGATTCCTCAGAATTACCGGCACCTACAACTCTGCAAACCAGTGGTACCACATAAAGGAACTCCAGATATTCGGGAGGCTGGAGACCCCATACAGTGTCTATGGTTATGTGCTGGATGCGGCGACGGGAGACCCCGTGTTTAACGCCACCATTACGGTCACAAACATCGCGAACAACGAGAACCTGTCAATCACAACAGATGAATTTGGCTATTACGAAGCTGAACTCAACGACCTGCACTCTACCACCACCGATGAGATAAGGATAACCCTCCGGGATTTTGGGCTTATTTCTAGCTTTATCGTGGACGACAGGAACACGAGTACTGAGGTTTCGTTTACTGTTGCAATCACCTCTGAACCTCCTGTTTTACCCTCTCTACTGCTGTTTTTCACCGTTTGCTCCCTTTTTTACACATTTAGAAAAAAATAAGTTAAGGCAGTGTATTATGGAAAGGTGAGTATGAGAACAGAGGATATCGTCATTGGATGCTGTGGATTTCCAGTTGGTATCGAGAAGTATGTGGGGGTGCTGGATGCTGTTGAAATCCAGCAGACCTTCTACCGTTTGATTCCGGAAAAGACCGCCCAGAACTGGTGGCAGAAGGTCACCTCCATAAAACCAGATTTTCAGTTTGCAGTTAAAGCCCACCAGTTCATTACCCACAGGCCAGGAAGCACCTACGCAAAGGCAGGGATTGTGATTCCTGAAGAAAAAAAGGGCAATTACGGGGACTTCAAGCTCACGGAGGAGGTCCTCGGTGCCTGGAACCACACCTTAAAAATAGCAAGAGAACTCCATTCAAATACTATTCTGCTCCAGTCCCCGCCCTCGTTCAACCAGAGCCCGGAAAATCTTGCAAACCTCCGCAATTTCCTGGCCGAAATAAGGGCGAAGGATTTTCTGATTTTCTGGGAATACCGGGGTAAATGGAGCGAGGAGACGGTGAAAGCCCTCTGCGAAGAATTTGAAATTTATCACTGCGTGGACCCCACACGGAAGAAGCCAGTATCAGGAAAATATTACTACTTCCGATTGCATGGCGGGGAGAGATACAGGCACACCTACACACTGGATGAACTGGAAAACCTTGCATCCGAGATAAAAAGCCTGGATGGAGAGAAGGCATATGTTTTCTTCAACAACACAAGCATGTTCAACGATGCCCAGAAATTGCGGGCCCTGGTGAAGTAGAGCATTTTAGGCCTTCCCGGCCCTCTGAAGTATAATGAGCTCCTCGGTGGTAATTTTCTTCCCGCTCATCAACTTCTGGTAAATCTCTTCCGCCTGCTTATCCGCATCTGTCTTTGCTTCCTTCTTCGTCTTCTGCTTCAGGGCGTGGACCATCTTTTCAATGTCGTGGATTTCACGGATCTTATCTACATGCTTCCGATGGGCTTCATCCGCCTCCAGTTTTGCCTTCACAAATTTCTCTTGGGCTTCGTCCGCCTGTCTCCTTAAATCATCTGCCCTTGAAAAAAGTTCCACCATTTTTTCGTGCTCTCGTTGCGCAATCTCTGCATACTCGTTCACAAGTTTATGGTGGCGCTCGGCCGCTTCCTTTGCCTGTTCATACTCCTTTGTGAGGGCCTTGATCTCCTCATCTTCCTCTATCTCCTTCTCCCGCTTCCTGATCTCCGCCTGCAATCTAGCTATTGATTTTATGAGTTCTTCTTCCTTCTCCCTGGAAAGTACGGAGGTCATCTGCTTGAACTCAAGTTCCTTCAGTTCCTTCTTCAACTTGGCTATGGGGTCGCCATTTTTTGGCATCTTCTTCCGTTTTGCCATCCTGATTTTATCTGCAATCTCAAACGTCTTCTTATTCCACTTCTCCCTCTCCAACTTCTCTTCCTTCACCTTGATATTGTACTCCTCACGCTTGTTCTTATGTTCGTTGGCTGCATCTGCTAGCTTCTTGGCCTCGTTGTTTAGCCTGTCCCGCTCCTCCACCCATCTCTTCGCCTCGGCATTCAGATTATCCCTTAATTGCCTGTACCTTTCTGCTTCCGCATTCAGTTCCTGAATTTTCTTTTCCAGGTCGTAGAGCACCTCATCAGGCATGTTGTTCCTCTTCAGAACTTTTTATAACCAATACCTACACATATTTATAACTGTTTCTATTCCAACAAACCCACTGTATTATGTTTTCATTAAATCCAGATTTCACAATCAGATATTTTATATACTCCTCTTTACTTACTACCAGCAGAAGGCATGGCTAAGAAAAGGGTTTGCATGGCATGTGATTCGGAAGTGGGGGAAAATGACACGGTATGCCCCAGCTGCGGTGTTGACCTTGAGTTTTTTGCTGTAACGGTTGAGGACAAAAAGAAGGCGCTGGACGACTTGCTTTCCTCCGTGATTGGCGATGAAGTTTCCAAAGATTCAGCAAAAGCTCCCGAACCCGCGCCCGAAACCCCTCCTCAAAAATCCGGAGACGCTAGTATCTTTGACCTCTCGGAACTCGAGATTGAAGAGAAACCCCCCAGACCTGCCCCAGTACCGGTCAGAGAAGAGAAGAAACCGGTTCCTCCTCCCGACAAAAAACCAGAGGTTAGTGCCGAGAAAAAAGAACCGAAGGTTGTTGTGGAGAAGGTGGAGTATGTGAGGGAGGTCACGAAGCCGAAGACCCCTGCGGCCGTGCCCGAACCGCCCCGAACGCCTGAATCCCTCACCCCTGACAAGGAACTTAGCTTGAAAACGGCGGAGGCAAAAGCTCTGATGACCGCGGGCACGCGGCTCGAGGCCGAACTCTCCGCACCGAGGTCCTACATAGCCCAGGGCGTCCAGTTTGCGAAGAAGGGGGATATTCAAACCGCCTTGAAGTATCTGAACGATGCGATTGCCCTTCTGAGAGAAACGAATGTGAAGAAGTTGAATGAACTTCTGGAAAACATAGAGAGAAAAATCGGATTGCTGGAGAAACACGGGACCAACATGAGCAGGGAGAGAAAGATGTTGATGGAGGCGAGGGATTGCATCGGGAGACGGGAAATCATAGAGGCGGTGAATATCTACGACAACCTGCGGGAGATGCTGGGAATTGCTGCAAAACCCGGAGAGAAGAAGGAGAGTGCGGACGAATTTGAGCGGGTGCTCACTGCAATGGAAAGATACGGGCTTGACATGAGGGATGAGAAGGAGAGGTATGAACGTTTCAGATACACTGCCACACCCTCTGAGCTTGAAAAGTTTAAAGGAGAGCTGCTTGAGGAGATGAATGCGAGAATCCACGGAGAGATTGCAGACCTTGGCAGGGTGCTGGTTGAGAAAAAGTATGCAGGAGCAAATGTCAAAAATCTGGCTGCAATTCTGAAGCAGGCAACCATCGCCTTCAAGCGGAAGCAGTATGTTGAGACCCTGAAATACCTGGAATCATTCAGAAAGATTGCAAGCTATACTTCTTTCACCCAGCAGGGGAAACCGAAAGCACAGCCAGAAAAAGCCCGCGAGGATAAACCGGAGAAACCCCCGGCAGAAGTTATCAAAGTCGGGGACGGAGAGGTGTGCTTCCTCAACACAAACAATGTAAAGCTGGCCTATGCCTCTGCCTCAGAGTTTCTGAAGAAGGATAGGGTCCTCATCATGACTACCAGCTACCCTGAGCGATTGAAGAAATCGCATGGACTTGAGAAGGCAGTTTTTGCGTACCTCACCGATAGCTACTCTGTGGAGGCGAGATACGATATAAGGCGCCTTGATTTTGAAATCACCTATGAAATCTCCAACTTCCTCAGTGAAGCAAAAGGCGGGTTGATAGTAATCGATGATATTGAACTGATGGCTCTCTACAATGGGATTGAAGCCGTGATGAATTTTATCAAGACGGTGATTGATAAGGTGATGCAGAACAGCACCGCGCTGCTGGTTACCGCAGACCTGAACACCTTCTCCAAGAAGGATGCAGCCGTGTTCCGCACGCTGTTCAGCAAAATTGTGGATAAGCAGGAGGACATTGCTGTGAGAGAGGTGACCGCTGGTTTTCAGCCAGTGCTCGGGCGTTCCTACCTCGTCGAAACCAATTCCACCACAATTGATATCATAAGGAACCTGATTAAAGGAAGAAAAGCCCTCATCATCACGAAAAATTTCCCGAAAAAGCTCAGGGAAGACCCGAGGCTCACGGACGCAGAAATCTACTGGTTTACCGAGTCCGAGGGATACGAGAATGTGCTCCGCCCCTCCCGGATGGAATTCGAGGTTCTGAAGACAATTCTGGATTTCATGCGGGAGACCCACGGACTTGTATTCTTCGACGCCCTTTCAAACGCACTTCTCTCAAATGAATTCAAGGCTGTGGTTGACTTCCTGAAGGCGATTGATGATGAGAATTCAATCTCGGGAAGCACACTGATAGTTGAAATGACACCTGGTGGCCTTGAAAAGGAGAAGACAAGAATAATCGAGCAACGATTCGATGAGATTTTGAGATACTGACTGTTTGCCAGATAAGGAGATTACCAGACCTCCGTGTCCTGTCTATAAACCACCGCCGGGCAGGGCTGGAGGCAGGTGCCGCAGTGCCCGCATTTCCCCGCATCTATCTTTATCCCTTTTTCATCAACGGTGATTGCCCCCTGAGGACACCTGCTGGCACAGATTCCGCATCTGACGCACGAAACGGCCTTCATTATCACAGCATGAAGTTTTTCCAGATTGCCACGCATTTCCTGCTCATCCTTACCCTTCACAGCAATTGCCCCTTCCGCGAATACCTGTGCAAAATCTATCTCACACATTCCCTCCTGACATTTCGGAATGCCAATGATATTCAGCAGATTTTCAATGCGGGCAAGCTCAAACTTCGTGTTGTAGACCCCTTCTATTCTATACCCTCCAACACACGGAGAGTAACTATCAGCCAGCCGTAACTCAATCCCCTTCTCCACCTGCCTTACTTCAACACCCCCAATATACTCCTTTATTCCGGGCGGGAGCTTTCGCCACCGCCAGAGTCCGTACTTCAGAAATTCTGCAGGGAGATTGTGCCGCAGTGCATAATCCTTCAGGTATTTCTCCCATTTTTCAAATTCCCTGAACTTTTTCCTGATTATGTAAAAGTCACCGATACTTGAGGCGGGGCAGAGATAGCACCCTATCCGCTCCATTCCCTCCGCATACCAGGGATTGATTTCAACACCGGAGAGCATGATGTAAAGCCAGATGTGCAGGGCATTCCAGTACTGGACGGGCGAAGCCCCTATCTGTCCAGGCACCCAGGGGTTATCCCATACACTCCCCTTCTGCGCCCTCTGCTCGGACTCATAAACCCGCTGCCCTATGAAGACGACCGCACCACCCGGAAAATTGTTTGCTATCAATCTGGCCGTAGGCCCGAGTTTGCAGAGTTTGCAGCACCATCGGAAGTCCCTGCCAGGTGGTCCGAAGAGCTCTAGATTTTCCCAGAATGAGTTGCCAGCCGTGTCGACCAGCAATTCCAGATTAAATTTCCCGGCAGTTTGTTTCACATATTCCACTGTCTCGGGCAACTCAAGTCCCGTGTCCACGAACAGAATCTTGGGTTTCAGCCCAGCTTTCAGCACCAGAAGCAGGGTGACCATGCTGTCCTTCCCGCCGCTGAAGGACACCGCTACTGGCTTGTTGTATTTGCCCACCACACTCTTTATGAAGTTCACAGCCATCTCTTCCCTTTTTGCCAGGACTCCCCTGCTTCCCTCCGCAATCCGCTTCCAGCCGGTGATAGTATCCTTCAGGATTCTGGGTTCCCTCCAGCCCTCCTTCCATCGCACCTTCACCGCCACGCCTCTCTTTTCTCCCTCAGTTATTTTCAGCATTTCCTGAGCATCCATCTTTGCAACCCCTACTGCTAGGGGTCTCCGCAGATTATCCAGCACAATGACCTCATCGCCTTCCTCTATGGTTTCCTCTGCCTCCACAACCCCGACAGCCATCAGATTGCTTCCGTTAAGAATCGGTGCCACCGCACCTTCATCAGCCACAACATAATTCTTTGTAAGAAACTTTGCAATCCTGAATGCACCCTCCATTCTTAGAAGCATCTGCCAGCCCTTTTTGATGTCGTACCGCACAGCTCCCACGACCTGCCCGTCAAGAATTATCTCGTACATCTTGTCTATGCTGGGCACAGGGTTAAGCACGACGACCTTGTTTTTGGGAAACAGTGCGGTTCCGCAACCCTTGCCAAACTGCCTGTCGAGAATCTGGCGGAACATCCTCAATTCCCTGGTAAAACCGGGTTTCACATCACCAGGGGGTGTCACAGGCACCTCCACTGTGGTGGCTCCACAGATACTGCATTCTTTCTGTTCCACCACTGGAATATTGCAGCTGAGGCACCATCTGAGGACAAGGGGTCCAAACCTTACCAGACCCATAGGTCTGCTAAACAACTGATGGGATAAAAAGATATTGAAGGGTCCTACAGAAACACCACAACCTCCACTTCCTCGCCCTTTTCAACGATATCCACATTTTCGGGTATCTCGAGGTAGCCATCTGCATCCGCCATGCTCGTGATTGCCCCGGACTCCTTGAACACTGGGACCGCCGTGTCCCCTTCAATTTTCACGGGTAAAAACTGCAATCTCCCGATTGTGGACGCAACCCTCCTGCCCGCCCTCGCTTTCACCCTTTTTAACTGGATTTCCCGCCTTGCAATCTTGCCTATTGCAGGGAGGAGCAGGGCATACGCATTCGTCAGGCAGGATGTGGGGTAGCCAGGCATTCCGATCACAATCTTTCCATTCAATCTCGCACAGAGCGTCGGTTTCCCCGGCTTCACCGCGATTCCGTGGAAGAGCAGTTCCGCATTTTCCAGCGCCCTTACAATCAGGTCCCTTTCACCAACGGAACTTCCACCGGCAAACACAACAAGGTCATTCTGGAGGGCAGCATCAAGCGTCTTCCTTATCTGGTCCATCTCATCCGGCACAATGGAATAAATAACTGGCACTGCGCCAGCAATCTTTACAATGCTTGCAAGGGTGTAGGTGTTCACATCGTAAATTTTGCCTGGCTGAAGATTTTCCCCCGGTCTCTGAATCTCGTTGCCCGTGGGAATGATTGCCACCTTCGGCTTCTCATAAACTTTTACTTTGGTCTTCCCGATCGCTGCCAGGGCGCCGATTCTCCCCGGGGTAAGGGTCTCGCCTTTCTTTATCACGACCGCTCCCTTCCTTATGTCCTCCCCGGCTTTCGTAACATTTTCACCCTTTCTCACGGGACTGTACACATGGACGGTTTCATTTCCCTCATCCAGCTCCGTGTGCTCCACCATTACCACCGCATCGCCACCGTCGGGCATCACAGCCCCGGTGGCAATCTGGATGCATGTGCCTTGCGTGAGTGGTTGTTTGGGCATCTCACCTGCATGAACTACACCGATTCTCCTGAGTTTCACTGGCTCAAGGGGTCTTGCACCCGCCGTGTCGTCCGCAATGACTGCATAACCATCCATCGCCGCGCGGCTGAAAGGAGGCACATCCACATCCGACGCGATGTCCTCGGCCGCCACACGGTCCACCGCCTCCTCAACTGTTACCTCCTCAACCCTTTCAACTGGTTTAAGGTTCTCCAGCAGAAGTTTTCTGGCAGTTGCAAAATCAATCACATTCTTCAGCAGTTCCATGGAGACAAGAGAAAAAGCAAATGCTTAAATTTTTCCCATCGTTTAGGAATTGGGAATATGATAGATGTATTCCGTCTCCTGATCGGAGTTGTCCTGCTCTATTTTCTTCCCGGCTACACGATAGTCCAGTTCATGTTTCCGAGAAAAGGTGAGTTTGATAAGGACTGGGATATCCTTTACAGGATCGTATTCTCGATAGGGGTCAGCATCGTCGTGGTCATCCTCATCGGCTGGTTTCTCGGGGCCCTGCCTCCTGATCCAACCACGGGCAAGGGCTACTTTCAGGGCTCTGCCACAGGGTTCCCCTACATCGAGTTCTCAATAATTCTGGTTTCCGCAGTGTTTTTTGTTGCTGGCTGGTACAGGGGTGCCTACCCATTCCTTGGACGCCTGCACCCGAAACTGGCACGAAAGACGGCGGCCCCGGAACAGGGACCCATTGCAAAGGAGGATTTCATGGACCTGCTTGCTGGACTTGCCGAGGAGAAGGCGAAGGCGGAGAAGCTGCTCAAGATGTATGAGGAAAAGGAGAAGGTGAGCACCGGGGAACGGAGGAAGTATTACAGGGAAAAGATCAGGGAGACAAAAGCCAGGATTGCGGAACTCGGTGCGAAGATTGAGGAAGTTGAGGAACGGAAAAATGCAGAAATCTACGAGTGACCGGGAATTCAGGTACAAGCAGGTAATAGTTGTCAGGAAGGACCTGAAGCTCTCAAGGGGAAAACTTGCGGTCCAGGTGGCCCATGCCGCAGTTACTGCCTGTGAACGGTGCAGAAGAGATGCGGAGGAATGGTTTGAGAGATGGTTTGCGGAGGGCCAGAAAAAGGTGGTGGTTGAGGTTGATAATCTGGATGCGCTGATTCTTCATTACGAGCAGGCAAAGAGAGAAGGACTCCCAGCCGCACTCATCGAGGACGCTGGTCTCACCGAAATTCCACCGGGCACCATAACCTGTGCAGGCATCGGTCCTGCCCCTGCAGAACTTGTGGACAAGATTACGGGCGGGCTGAAACTGCTTTGAACCTACCACGGCACCTTTTTCTTTCCGAGTTTATACCCGACAATGTTGATCCCGCGATGCAGCAACGGGGTAATTACCAGCACCATTATTATCGCCGGGAGGTTGAGGAAACGGGTTGCGAACCAGTCCCAGAAGAAAACCGCGAGCAGGAGCCATGAGAAGAGCACAAACCCGAACTGATCAAGGATGAAGGCCTTGTCTCCCCGCTCGTAGCCCAATCTCCGTTTTATGAAACTCCCGATTGCATCGCCACTCATCGAGCCGAAGCAGAGGGTAAGACATAGAAGCAGTGCCTGTGTGTTACTGCTGGAGTAAGGCGGCAGATACGGGTTCGGATATGCGGAGGCAGCAAACTGCTCGATCAACCCGATACCGGTCCCGAGAAGAGCCGCTCCAACGAAACCCCTCCAGGTCTTGCCATCACCGAGGATTCTCCTTCCATCTGTGAAGGTTTTTCCGAAGTCCATCGGGGTGCCACCACCGACCAGCACGGCCAGAGAATTCACTGCATACCCGGGAAACATGAACCAGAATGCCTGGGCGGCGAGCAGAAGCGCAGCAATGACTTCCATGTCAAAACCCCAAAGAGCAAACTGCCTCTTATTTTTTATTCCCGCATGAACTGGACGAATTCCTCCAGCGTCCGTGGCTTCAGGGTGTAGTTGTGGCGTCTTTCGTGTCCTATTGTTGACCAGGGTCTCGGTCCGTAATCATGGCCTGGGTAAACTTCCACAACATCCTCCAGAAGAAGAATTTTTTGAAAAAGCGAATGGTAGAGGGCCTCGGAACTCCCGCCTGGCAAATCCGTTCTCCCGCACTCCCCCACAAATAGCGTGTCGCCTGTGAACAGCTTTTTATCCGCAAGGATGCAGATGGAATCCGCGGTGTGTCCAGGTGTGTGGAGAACCTTTATTTTGATCTTTCCAGCCATCAGTTCAGCACCATCCTCTACATCCATGTGATGAAAACTGCGGTTACCACTGTGGGCCACAATCTTCGCACCCAGAATTTCCGACAGTTTCTCACAGCCGTATGTGTGGTCAAAATGTCCGTGGGTGAGAAAAATGTACCTGATTTTAAGCCCCGCGGTCTCCCGCGCTATTTTTTCCGGTTCACAGGAATCAACAATGAAGCCCTCTCCCGTCTCCGTGTCCCAGCAAACATAAACAAAATTACCCAGTGCACCTATTTTCAACTGTTTAACTTCCATCCTTTCCCTCAATCTTCTCGAGTTCCTTTTCCACCTCTTTCACGAGGGCATTGGCACCGATTTTTCTGTAGAACTCCAGTGCACTGTTGAAGCATTTCTTTGCTTCCTCAATCTTGCCCATTCCTGCGTACACCCTTCCGAGGTCCGATTCCACCTCCTTGATGTAGCTCGGGTTTCCAAGGGATTTATAGATTTCCAGGGTCTCACGCATGAACCGCTCGGCCTCCCCGTAGTTTTTTGCCTGAAGGTAAACCTCTCCCAGACCCCACTTCGCATCCGCAATCAGGTCCTTGCTTCCGGTGCTCTCTGCAATCTTCAAACTTTCCGCCGCATACTCAAATGCCCTGTCCATGTCTCCCATATGGGCGTATGTGATTGCAATCCTGTTCAGGACTCCGGCCATGTTGATTTTCTCCCCGATTCTCCTCGAAATTGCCAGGGACTTCTCATAAAACTCCAGCGCCTTCGGATAATTTTCAAGAAACCTGTAGATCCAGGCAATGTTCCTGTAGGCAAGCATCAGCATGGTGATGTCCCCTGTTCTTTCGGAAATTTCGATGTTTTTCTGGTAGAGCTCCATTGCCTTGTCTGTCTCCCCGCGCGGCACATGGATGACCGCAAGATTGTTGTTGATCGTGGCAATACCGGAAAGGTCGTTGAGCTCCTCGTAAATTTTCCTCGCCATCTCGTAGAATTCAAGGGTTTTTTCCATTTCTCCCCGGTTGTGTGCAATTATTGCCAGATTGTTATAGGTGCTTGCCAGCCCTTTCTTGAGGTTGAGCCGTTTCCTGATTCCAAGGGATTTGTATAGGTATTCTTCTGCCCTGTTCAATTCCCCGAGGTCAAGCGAGAGCGTACCCATTCCATGGTAGGCATCTGCAATTGTTTTCTCATCCCCAGTTTCCTTGCAGATGTCTATGCACATCTCAAAACAAGACCTTGCCTTCTCAAAATTTCCTATGTGGAGGTACACCACGGCCAGGGCTCTGAGCGCCGTGGCGACACCTTCCTTACTCCCTGACGCTTCCATCAGCTGTTTTGCATTTTCCAGCATCGCGAGGGCCTTCTCGGTCTCACCGGTTTCCTGGTAAGGTCCGCTCATCTTTATGTAAATCTCCGCCTTCTCATAATCGGTCGTTGCAGAGGTGAGAGCTTCTTCGTAGTGGGAAAGCGTCTTTCGGAGGTCTCCAAAGATGCTGTGGCAATCCCCCAGCATCGTGTGCACCTTTCTCAGTGCCTCTTTTCTTGCGTTTTCATCCTTCAGATTGGGCACGAGTTTCAGCACCTGCTCGCAGTAACTGACACATTCCTTACCCGCAAAGTTCTTCAATGAATGTTCTGCGATGCTTATCAAATATTTAACGCTCCTGTCGTACTCACCAGCAATCATGTAATGCCTGCCAATGTCGGCATGAAATTTCACATCCTTCCCGTGCTTTTTCTCTATTATTTCTCCCACCTTCTTGTGGAGCATCCTTTTCCGCAATCCCGTGAGTTCCGAGTATACCACCTCGTAAACGGGATTGTGCATGAACCTGAATGCTTCCGAGTTGCCAGGCATCTGCTCAAAAAATCTGAGGTTCACGAGGCGCTCGAGGATATCCAGCAGATTCTCTTCATCGATTCCGGCACACTCTTTCAAGATTTCATAGTCGAACACCCTCCCAATCACTGCAGCGCTCCACAGGACCTTCATTTCGTTTTCCTTGATATCCTTCAATCGCATTGCAATAACTGATTTGACCGAGGAAGGCATCTGCACCTTGTCAAGTGATGTGGTGAGTTTGCGGGTTTTCACATCGAAAATTCCCTGCTCCTGGATTGCTTTGCTTACCTCCTCGACGAACAATGGATTCCCGCCCGTTTTTTCATGGACGAATTCCACAAGTTCTTCCGGAATCTTCCAGGTGCCGAGGATTGCACTCAAAATTTTGGAAATGTCCTCGCGCTTGAGGGGATGGAGGTAGAGGGTGCTTACATTCTTTTCAAGTGCAAGATTTGAGAGAAATTCGTCAAACTGGGGGCTGCCCATTGTGCGGACATAATCATCGGGATATGCCCCAACCAGAATCAGGTTAAGGTTCTTTACATTCCTGGCAAGGTAGATGAACACGCTCAGTGTCCCCGTGTCCGCCCACTGGATATCATCGATTATTAGCATCACTGGCTGTTTTTCTGAAATCTGGGAAAAGCGCCGCATTATCGCCTCCATCATCCTTATCTTCTCACGGGTAAACCCGAGGAGTTCGGTCTTTTCTTCATGCTCAGCCCCGATCAGCCCGGTGGGCACATATTTTGAGGTCTCATCAGGCATAGTGGAATACTTCTCAAATGCCTCGATCACGGGAAGGAAGGGCACCGCCTTCTCATCTATGCATCTCCCCAGCATCACTGCATAACCATACTTTTCTGCAATTCTCGATGCCTCCTGGATTAAACGGGTCTTCCCGACACCCATCTGACCGGTAATAATATACACATTCCCTGCGCGGGTTTCCTTGGTTTTGGCCAGCGAATTCTTCAGAATTTCCAGTTCCTTCTCTCTGCCCACAAATGGTATCTCCATGCAAGTGTATAATGGCTCCATGTAAATTAATTTAACTCATTCACCTGATTTTCTGCAGTGGGAAAATCCTTATCTACCACTGCCGATTTGGTCTCGGTGGTAAAATGATAACCGAGGAAAAAATAAAGGAAGCAACCGTGGGGTTGCTGCAGAGGGCTTCGACTACGCTGCCATCTGATATTCTGGCTGCATTGAAGGAAGCATATGAAAAGGAGGATTCCCCGCCTGCAAAAATGCAGCTCAAGGCCATTCTGGACAATGTAGATATTGCTGGCAAGAATACAAAACCCATATGCCAGGATACCGGTGTGCCCCTGTTTTATGTGAAAATCGGCAAGGTGTATTACGGAGACATCGGCAAAGCCATAAACGAGGGGGTTATGGAGGCCACAAAGAAGGTGCCGTTGAGGCCCAATGCTGTGCATCCCCTGAGCCGGAAAAATCCTGGAAACAATGTGGGCAGAAACATGCCCTATATAAATTACAAGGTAACTGGAGAGCCCTGGCTGGAGATAATTGCATTTCCAAAGGGTGCTGGCTCTGAAAACATGAGCGCGCTAGCAATGCTTGTGCCTTCCCAGGGCGTCAAGGGTGTGAAGGAATTTGTGCTGAATACAGTGGTAAAAGCTGGAAGCAATCCATGTCCCCCGACAGTAATCGGGGTGGGCGTGGGCGGCTCCGCGGACATCGCAATGAAACTTGCAAAGGAGGCACTGCTAAGACCCATCACCCAGAGACATGAGGAGCCGGAGATTGCAAAACTCGAGACAGAGTTGAAGGATGCACTGAATATGCTGGGCATTGGACCGATGGGACTCGGGGGCAGAGCTACCGTCCTGGGTGTGAATGTGGAGTATGCCTACTGCCATACAGCAAGCCTCCCTGTTGCGGTGAATGTTCAGTGCTGGGCTGCGAGAAAGTCAAGTTGCAGAATTCATCCAGATGGGAAAATTGAGTATCTGTGAGGAGGTGAATCGAATGGAGTATCATCTTAAAACCCCGTTGAGCGCAGAAGATGTGAAAAAGCTGAAACTCGGCGATATCGTTTATCTCTCAGGTAAAATCTACACGGCGCGGGACGAAGCCCACATGCACATTCTCCACGAGATAAAGGAAGGGAAGAAAATTCCGATTGAGCTGAAGGGGATGGCGGTCTATCACTGCGGCCCCATCGTGAAGAAAATCAAGGAAGGCGTGTGGGAACTCGTGGCTGCGGGACCAACGACAAGTTCCCGAATGAATTCACTGGAGCCAGAGTTCATAGAAAAAACGGGCGTGAGAGCAATTATCGGCAAGGGCGGAATGAACAAGGGCGTCAGCGACGCGATGGCAAAGCATGGTTGCGTCTATCTTGCGTTCACTGGCGGTGCCGCAATTCTGGCAGCAAAAGGACTGAACAAGGTCGAGGGGGTTTACCTTGAGGAACTCGGAATGCCAGAGGCAGTATGGATTATGAACGCCGAGAACTTCGGACCGCTCGTGGTGGGCATCACCGCCCATGGAGAAAACATGTTTGTGAATCTGGCTGAAGAGATAAAAAAGAACGAGGTAGAGGCAAGGAAAAAGCTCGGAATATAGATGAAACTGGTCGCAGAACTTGGATTGCCCGACGAGGTGAAACGCCTATTTCTGGAGCAGGGTATCACCGCGCTCTATCCGCCCCAGGAACTTGCAATAGAGCCGGCATTGGCTGGCAAAAATGTGGTCGTCGCAGTCCCCACTGCGTCCGGGAAATCCCTGATTGCCTACCTCTCAATTGCGAAGGGGTTCCTGGAAGGAAAAAAGGCCGTGTACATAGTGCCGCTGCGTGCCCTTGCAAACGAGAAGTATGAGGATTTGAGAATTCTTGAAAAAATAGGGGCCAGGGTCGGAATTTCCACTGGAGATTACGATGCGGCAGATGAGAAACTGGAGAGAATGGACATCGTTGTGATGACAGCGGAGAAGGCAGATGCCCTGATGCGGCACCACAATGGCTTGCTTGAGGAGGCCGGCATCGTCGTGGCTGATGAGGTTCACCTGCTCGCTGACAGTGACAGAGGGCCGACGATGGAAATCCTGCTCACAAACTTTCTTTTACGGAAGAATGTGCAGATAATTGCCCTCTCAGCGACTGTAAACAACTCTGCGGAACTTGCGGATTGGCTCAACGCGGACCATATTTCCATGGACTGGAGACCAGTAGTGCTGAGAGAAGGGGTCTTCTGCAGGAACATGCTCTTCTACAAGGACGGGACCCACAGGGAAGTGGCCACTGAGGGCGACGCCGTCGTGACGCTGACAGCCGAGTGCATCCGGAATGGCGGGCAGATGCTTATCTTCACCAACACCAGGAAAGGAAGCGAAACCACCGCAAAACAGCTTAGTAAGATTGTGAGAAAGGAACTCGATGAGGAGACCCTGGCAAAGCTCAAACAAATTGCCGCGGATATCCGGGATGCAGATAACGAGGTCACGAGTGCCCATGAAAGTTTGGCTGCCTGTGTGCTCAATGGGTGCGCCTACCACAACGCATCGCTCACGAACAACACGCGAAAAATCGTTGAACAGAATTTCAGGAAAGGACTCATCAAGTGCATAGCCGCCACCCCGACCCTTGCTGCAGGAATAAACCTGCCCGCACGGAGGGTGATTGTCAAGGAGGTCTGGAGATACTCTGCCTTCGGAAAAACAGGGCTGCCCGTGATGGAGGTGAAGCAGATGTGCGGACGCGCTGGAAGACCGAAGTATGACCGGGAGGGTGAAGCCATCCTGCTTGCAAAAAATCCGGAGCACATGGAGGAGCTTTTCAACCGCTACATCAACGGTCCGATAGAGGATGTGGAATCCAACCTCTCATCACCCAGTGCGTTACGAAAGCATGTTCTTGCTTTGATTGCTACAGGCAGGGTGAAGAATCTCCAGCAACTCGAGGAATTTATAAGCCACACGTTCCTTGCCCATCAGGAGCAACTGGAGGGGCTCGAATCCTTGTTGAAGGATGTGCTCAGTTTTCTGAGTGCGGAGGAGTTTATCAGGTTTGATGGCGGGGATTTCCAGCCGACACTTTTCGGGGTGAGAACGAGCGAACTCTACATTGACCCTGTGACCGCGGTCATATTCAGAAACTCAATGCTGAAGAAGAAGCCACTCTCCAATGTGGCCGTTTTCCACACGGTCGCACTTTCACCGGACATGGAGATGCTGATTACAAAGAGGAAGGATAGTTTGTGGCTCGAAAGCTTTCTCCAGGACTGGGAGTCATTGCTTTTCATCACGCCGGAAGACGGTATCGAGGAAATCTACTACTACAATGCAGTTAAAACCGCGGCGTTTCTGCATGACTGGGTGCATGAGGTGCCCGAGGACACGCTTATCAAGAAGTACGATATAGGGCCTGGCGATATCCACAACAAGGTTGAGCTTGCAGAATGGCTACTCCATGCCTACAGAGAACTCTCAAAAATCTTTGCCCAGGCATGGTTCATGCCACTCGATTCCCTCCTCGTGCAGGTGAAGTATGGAATTAAGCCGGAGCTTCTGCCACTCGTAGAACTGCCAGAAATTGGAAGGGTGCGGGCGAGAAATCTCTACAGGGCAGGAGTAAAAACCAGGGAGGATTTGAGGAACGCGAGTGTGGAGTTTCTTGCCAGTATCGAGGGAATCGGGAAGAAGCTCTCGGTGAGGTTGAAGGAGTATGTGAGCGAGCCAGAGAAAAAGGAGAAAAAGAGGGGGCAGGTTACACTGGATTCGTTTTAAATGCCGGAAACTTTTCAAAATTTGATGATTGCAAATACGCAGGAAGTAAGCTCACATTACAGTTTTTAAACATCTTATTTTTTTTTAATGTTTAATTAATGGAGTGTTTACTCTGCCATACCCCTACAAAAAATTCATATATTCGCGTAATATCTCTCTGGGTGGTGAACCTTATGAAATACACGAAGAAAGTATCGGTTTTTCTGCTAACAATGCTCATTACTGGCATTGCGGCAGCTGCAGTATCCCTCCCAGACGGGCACGATTTCGAAAAAGCGATACAAACTCACCAGTGCGTGGTCGAACATATAACGGGTACAGCCCATACGCCTATCCACATAAATGGGAATACGGACTTTGCATCCCAGGCAGCAAGTGAGGGCTGGAGCGGGGACGGAAGCGCAGCCAACCCCTACATAATCACAACCTATGAAATCGATGGTGGGGGCGGTTCTTTCTGTATCTGGATAGAAAACACCAATGTCCATTTTGCCGTGAAGAACTGCAATCTGTACAATGCAACCAGCACATCTCCACTCGGCGCGGGCATTGTCCTCAACAATGTTACCAATGGAAAGGTTGAAAATAACCTGTGCAACAACTCAAAAGCCGGGATTTATCTCTACGGAAACTGTTATGGCATTACAATTGCCAATAACACGGTTTTGAGCAATTCCAGACACGGCATCTACATTGACCATGGCACCGGAATAACTGTGGATAACAACACAGTCAGCCAAAACTCTGCCTCACCTGGAAGAGGAAAATATGACTATTTTGGTATTGGTTTGTATTACACGACCAACTCCACGGTGAGCAACAACACGGTGGTCAACAACTCCTATAACGGAATCGGGCTCCTTTATGCGGATTCAAACACCCTGTCAGGAAACAATCTTACAAACAACGGAATTTATAACGGTTACGACATCAGCATCGAATCTTCAAATGGGAACACCATAATGACCTCGAAGCTCTCTACGATCTCCCTGCTATCATCTAATTTGAATTTGGTGAAGAATAACTCACTCAACAATTCTCTCTACATCAACTGGTACTCACAAAATAACACCGTTCGGAACAACATATACCAGCTCTCGGGAGGAAGGTATGCAACCGCATTTTCGATAGAAGGTGACGGAAACACGATCGATGGAAATCAAATATATCTCAATGTCTCAACAAGCACTACCTATGTCGCCTCTGGATGCGGGATTGGCATATGGGGCAGAGAAAACTCCATAACCAACAACCAGATTGCCGTTAATGCCACCACGACCTCCTCTGCGTCCGCATCCTCTATAGGAATACTGGTGGCAGGGCACAACAACACGATTTCTCAAAATAATCTCACGGTCATCGCACGGAGGACTGGCACTGGCAATCCATACGGGTACGGTGTATATGTGGTAGCCAACAATACAACAATCTCCCAGAACCTGATTTTTGTGGATGTGGTGACCAGCAGCCCGTGGGCAGCATCCAGCTACTGGGTATACCTGAACACGACCGTGAACGCCAAGGTCATCTACAACACCATCAATGGGACTGTTTCAGGCACCTACCTCGATAGTTTCAAGGGCATCTACATGGTCAACTCCCGCGACAGTACCATTGCTGGCAACACCGTCTTCCGCGATATCTACATTGAGTCCTCACAGTTCATAGAAATCACCTCAAATTCAATAACCGGTGACCAACATAAGTATGCACTTCACCTGATGTATACCAACTACAGCAATGCGGTGAACAACATCTTCTCAAACATCACGGGAGACAGTATCCGAGTTGAATACACAAACAACAACACTTTCCACGGGAACACCATCTTCAATTCTGGCAAAATAGAGGTGCGGGACTCCTACTACACCATCATCTCCAGCAACAATATTCACAACAACACCCCCAATGGCGCGATGCTCGTCCTCTGGGCCTCAGAACACACCCAGGTAAAGGACAACACTATCAGGGACATCGGAGTTTTGGGAGGCACGGCAATCTCACTGAGTTACTCGTGCAACAACACAATCAGCGGGAACATAATCTACAACATGTCTGGAGGCAGTGCAAACGGAATCTTCCTGACGCTTAGCTCCCACTGGAACACAATCAAAAACAACAATGTCTCCAATTCTAACACCAACGGAATTGCAATCTATTACTCCAACAATAACACGGTAACCTACAACGACCTCTGCAATAACGGAGCGTACGGTGTGCTGCTCTACTCCTCCACGGATAACAAAATCCAGTATAACAATTTCTACGGAAACATGGGAACTTTGAAGGGCGCAAACGGGAGCAGCCAGGCCTCGGATAACACCGGTGGAAACAACTGGAATAGCAACTACTGGAGCAACTGGGACGGCAGCGGGAACTATCCGATTGCTGGTGGTGCTGGCGCAAGCGATAATTCCCCGCTCCAGAACCCTGTGACAACCGAGCACTCGGCACTGGCGTTCGTGGTAGTTGCACTCCTATGCATCCTGCCACTGGTGCGGAGAAGAAAATTCTAAACTTCTTTATTCTTAAACTTTTTTAATTTTCCAGGAGGTTCTTAATCCCTCATCATCTTGTAGGAGACAATCGCCCTCTTCGCAGCCAGCACTTCATCCACCCGCTTCACGGCCGTGTTGTGCGGTGCGGTTCTCACGAGTTCTGGGGGCTCGTTGAGAATTGAAGCCAGGGCTTCGCAGAACCTGTCAATCTCGTCCCGGCTCTCTGTCTCTGTTGGCTCGATCATTATCGCTTCCTCCACCAGGTGCGGGAAGTAAACGGTAGGAGCATGGAATCCATAGTCAAGTAACCGCTTCGCCAGATCCGTGGTTTTGAGCCCTTTTTTCTTCAGATCGGCACCGCTCAGCACAAACTCGTGCTTTCTCAGCTTCTCGTAAGGCATCGGCAAAAGCTTCGAGAGTTTCGCTGCCATGTAATTGGAGTTTAGCACGGCCCTTTCAGTGACCTCTGTAAGCCCGTCACTCCCGTGGAGTTTGATATACACATACGCCCTGACCATTACACCGAAGTTGCCATAAAACTCACTCACCTTTCCAATGCTCTTTGGAAAATCATACGAGAGACGGAATCTGTCTCCTTCCTTCACAACCCGCGGAACCGGGAGATAGGGTTCCAGGAACGCCTTTACGCCCACCGCACCTGCACCCGGACCGCCGCCACCGTGGGGTGTCCCGAATGTCTTGTGGAGGTTGAAATGGACTATGTCAAAATTCATTTTACCCGGGGATGTTTTGCCCATGATTGCGTTCAGATTTGCACCGTCGTAGTAGAGCAGGGCCCCGGCCCCGTGGACAGCCCTGGCAATTTCAAGGATGTTTTTCTCGAAGATTCCGAGCGTGTTCGGATTTGTAATCATGAATGCCGCAGTGTTTTCGCTGAGCGCAGTTTTCAGTGCATCGATATCAACGCAGCCCTCCTTTGAAGGAATCTCGATCACATTGAAGCCAGCCATTGCGGCACTTGCAGGGTTTGTCCCGTGTGCCGTATCTGGCACAATCACATCGTTTCTCCGCTCCCCCCGGTCCCTGAAATACTCCCTGACGATGCACATTCCCGTGAATTCCCCATGGGCTCCCGCAACAGGCTGGAGCGATACCGCGTCCATATCCGCAATCCTGCAGAGCATTTCCTGGAGTTCATACATGATTTGCAGGGCCCCCTGGACTGTGTCCTCGGGCTGCAGCGGATGAAGCAGCGTGACTGCTTCGTGCTTCGCAAACCGCTCGCAGATTTTCCTGTTGTATTTCATCGTGCAGGAGCCGAGCGGATAGAAGCCAGTATCAACACCGTAGTTCATTTCAGAAAGGCGGACGAAATGCCGCATGACCTCGGCTTCCGTCACATCCGGGATTTGCGGGGGTGCAGTCCGCAAAAGTTCCTGCGGAAACGGAAAGTCAACTTCCAGTTTCGGCCTTGCTTCGGTGTCCCTGTATTCAAATATCAGCTTTTCAGCAAATCTTGCCTGTCTATACATTCAGGCACCTCCGAGATACTGTCTGCAGAGTCCTGCAAATTTCTCAAGTTCCGCCTCCGTGTTCATTTCCGTGGTTGCACACAGAATCCCGTTCTCAATTCCGAATTCCCTCTCCAGTGGAATCCCTGCAAGAACTCCATGGTCCTTTGCGAAGTCCAGAAACTCAGTGTTCATCAGATAAACAAATTCATTGAATCCGGTCCCCTTCTCGAATTTCAGTTTGACCCCTGCCTCCCTCAATCTTGCCTGCAGCTTCCTGGCATTCTTCATGCAGAGAAGGGCAACATTTTTTAATCCGGTTCTTCCCATGAGGGCCACATACGCGAGGGATGCGATCGCGCTCAGGGTTTCGTTGGAGCAGATGTTCGAGGTCGCTCTTGCTCTCCGTATGTGCTGCTCCCTTGGCTGGAGGGTGAGGCAGAAGGCCATTCTACCCTCGCTGTCATGGGTGTAGCCGACAATCCTGCCCGGCATCTTCCAGAGATGCGATTTTTTTGCGGCAAAAATCCCGGCCAGGGGCCCACCGAATGTGGGGCTCGCACCGACCAGGGAATTGCCTATCACGATATCGGCACCGAATTCCGATGGGGGCTTGACCACTGAAAGGGAGAGGAGGTTGACACCGACAACGAGCGGAAAGTTGCAGATTTCCCGCACGGCCTTGAGTTCAGTTTCAAAGCAGCCGAAGTAATTCGGGCTCTCAATGTAGATGCCGCAGGTCTCTTTACCTGCCCTTTCTTTCAGATTCTCTACATCAATCGTGCCCGTGTCCTCGTTGTACGGAATCTCGATAATCTTGATCCCTGCCCCCCGCGTATAATTTGCGAGAACGGATTTTTTAGCACTTGAAATTGCCGCGGGGATTATGAATTCGTTGCCTTCTTTTATCCGCCTTGACATCAGGGCGGCCTCGCCGAGGGCGGTTGCAGCATCATACATCGAGGCGTTGGCACAATCCATCCCTGTGAGCTCGCAGACCATGCTCTGATACTCGAAAATTGCCTGGAGCACCCCCTGGCTGATTTCGGCCTGGTAGGGGGTGTAAGCGGTGTAAAATTCCTGCCTTCCTATGATTTCATTGACGGCCTCGGGAACATAGTGGTTGTAGATTCCGCCGCCCAGAAAACATGCAAAATCTGTCAGCTTTCTGTTCCGTTTAAGGGTTTCCCTGATTTCCCGTTCGACCTGGATTTCGTCCATCCCCCCAGGTAGCTGAATCCGGGTTCTAACCTCCTCTGGAATGTCTGAAAATAACTCCTCCACGGAGCCAACCCCGATCTCTGCCAGCATCTTATGGATTTCGTCCATGCTTACCACGGTTGCCCGTATGCCACGGGCGGTATAAGGTTTTTGGCAGTTTCAGTGATGCGTGGTTTGTAAAAGTTCCTGCGGGTTTTATATACAAGGTTGCCATAACATGGCCCATGAAGGTTTCTGAGTGCATGCGTAAGAAGGTCATTACGCTACCTGCAAACGCTACAATCAAGGATGCCGTGGATACGCTCGCAAGCCACAACATCAGCGGTGCCCCGGTGGTCGATGCTGATGGAAACCTCGTTGGCATCATCTCCGAAACCGACATCTTCGAAAAACTGCGGACAGAATTCAGGGAACTCCGGCTTGTTTTCCCGAATCTCCCGCTAATCAGCGTGAGCTTTGTGGAGGTCCCGAAGGAAAAGAAGGCGCGGGAAATCTACGAGGAGCTGGTGAACACGAAGGTGAGCGAGATCATGACACGGGATGTTATCACCGCATCACCCGATGACGATGTGGGCCATGTTATTCAGCTCATGGTGAAGCACAAGGTCAACCGCGTTCCGATCGTTTCCGACCACAAAATCAAGGGAATAATTACCCGCGGGGATATCCTCAAGGCCCTTTCAAAGGGAAATGATGAGTCCTGATGCCGTGTTTGTGGACATTTCCTGCCCCTCCTGCAGCCAGAAAGGGGTTTTTCTTACCTCATCCCTCATTGACATTCCCTACATCGGGACCTGCATCCAGACCACAATTTTCTGCAAACTTTGTGGCTACAAGTCGGCAGAGGTCTCGCCAGTTGATGAGAGGGAACCGGTCCACATCGAGTTCGTTGTTGAAAAACCGGAAGACCTTGATGCCAGGGTGGTCAAGTCCTCCCACGCAAAGGTAATTTTCAAGGAACTGGGTGTTGAAATCACACCCGGACCTGCGTCCGAAACCTACATCTCAAATGTGGAAGGGTTGATAAGAAGATTCGAGGATGTACTGGACAACCTGAAGCCGGGCCTGGACGGCGAAGAACTCGAAAGGTGTGAGGAATTGAAACGGAGAATTGAAAATGTGATCGAAGGCCGTGAGAAGCTCACGATTGTGATCGATGACCCGCGAGGAATAAGTGCAATAATTCCGCGAGAAACCCGTGACTAATGGGTGTGGTCCTCGGGATGGACCTCCACCTCAATATCAACGCCTTTCCTCTTTTTGTAATAGTCCTTGATCGCGAGGTGGAGGGCATCTGCAGCCAGATTCGAGCAGTGCATCTTCACCGGCGGGAGCCCGCCGAGGTTGTCTGCCACATTCTGGCGTGTGATTTTCAGCGCCTCGTCGACATGTTTTCCCTTTGCCATCTCAGTAATCATGCTGCTGGTCGCGATTGCGGCAGCGCAGCCGAAGGTCTGGAATTTCACATCCACTATTATGTCATTCTCAACCTTGATGTAAACGGTCATGAGGTCCCCGCAAACAGGGTTTCCGACGGTTCCTACGCCATCTGGATTCTCTATTACGCCGACATTTCTAGGGTTCTTGAAATGGTCCATCACCACTGGACTGTACATTTACCTACCTCCTGTTCCAGAGCGGAGAGATTTTCCGGAGTTCCCCCACGATCCCTGGTAGTGTCTGGAGAAACAAATCCACCTCCGCCTCCGTGTTGTATCTCGAGAATGTGACCCGCAGAGACCCATGGGCCTCCTCGTGCCTCAGCCCGAGGGCCATCAGCACATGCGAGGGCTGGAGTTTATGACTTGAGCAGGCAGAGCCAGTTGATGTGGCGAAACCCGCTTCATCGAGCATGAGGACGAGCGATTCGCCTTCTATTCCCGTGAATCTGAAGTTGGCGTTGTTCGGCAATCTCTGGGTTCTGTGCCCGTTCAGATAACTTGCCTCTATGCTGGCTAACACGCCTTCAATCGCCCTTTCCCTCAGTTTTCGCATGTGGTCCGCATTCGCTTCTAGATTAGTGGCTGCAATCTCGCACGCCTTTCCGAAGCCCACGACCCCGGCGACATTCTCGGTGCTTGACCGGAGCCCCTTCTCATGCCCTCCACCATGGATGATCGGCTGGAGCTGGATTCCCTTCCTGATGTAGAGGGCCCCCACACCCTTGGGCCCGTGGATTTTGTGGGCGGTAAGGGTGAGCAGGTCAATATGCTGGGCCTTCACATCAATTTTGATCTTGCCTGCTGACTGGACCGCGTCGGTGTGAAATGGAATTCCGTGACGGGCTGCAATTTCCCCTATCTCCTCAACCGGCTGGATCGTGCCGATCTCGTTGTTCGAGTGCATGACTGTGATCAAAATCGTGTCCTTCCTTATGCTTCTTTCAAGTTCCTGGGTGTCCACGATTCCCTCGCTACTTACCCTGACATAAGTGAGTTCAAAACCTTCCTTCTCAAGGGCCCTGCAGGTTTCCAGCACCGCGGGGTGCTCAATGCTTGAGGTGATTATGTGCTTGCCCTTTGTTCTGTTCCGGTAGGCGATGCCCTTGATTGCAATGTTGTCGCTCTCGGTGCCGCCGCCTGTAAAGATTATCTCGTCTGGTTGAGCGTTGATAAGGGCGGCCACCTTCGCCCTCGATTCCTCGAGGGCTTTTTTTGCTTCCTGGCCGAAGGTGTGGAGTGAGGAGGCGTTGCCGTAGTACTGGGTATAGTACGGGAGCATCGCTTCAACAACTTCTGGAGCGACCATTGTGGTTGCACTGTTGTCAAAATAAATTCTCGGCTTCACCATGATTTCCTCGTGACCGAATTACAGCAGGGGAATATATCGGTTTCTGTGCGTGCAATTGACAATGCCAAAAAACTTAATCTACTCCTGCTCTTTAAACCAGAACTGAATGAATACCGAGTACCTCATCATCGGCATCTTCATCGTCACCTATGTGTTCATCTCGGTCAGGCGGGTCAGCAAGATACGGATTGAACGCCCTGCAATCGCCCTTTTTGGAGGAATAGCGATGGTGTTTGCAGGGGCAATTTCCACGCAGGAAGCGATGAGTGCAATCGACCTGAACACGATTGCCTTACTTCTGGGAATGATGTTGATTGTGAGCGCCCTCGAGATTTCCGGGTTCTTCAACTGGGCGGCCGTGCGGGTCACCAGATTTGCAAACACGCAGGTCCAGCTGCTGAGCTTCATTGTGGTGCTCACGGCCCTGCTTTCCGCCCTGTTCCTGAATGATGCGGTTGTGCTGATGCTCACACCCATCGTGCTGAAGGTTGCCAAGACGCTCAATGTGAATCCCGTGCCCTATCTGGTGGGTGAGGCAATGGCCTCGAACATAGGAAGTGTCGCCACGCCAATCGGGAACCCGCAAAACGCCTACATCGCAATGAGTTCCGGCATCCCCTTTATCCGGTTCGTAATTTACCTGCTACCGATAACCCTGCTCTGCATTCTGATTGAAATTCTCGTGCTCAGGCTCGTGTTCAGAAAGGAGCTGAGTAAGCCAATCATGAGGGTGAAGCCAGTTGAGATTGAAAAAATCACGGGAATGCATGTGGAGAAGGCGTTTCACATGATTTCTGTGGTAAAGCTGATGCATGCGAGTGAGATAAAGAACAGGAGGTTGCTCGTGTTCTCGCTCGTGGTCTTTGGCTGCGTTTTTGCCGGTTTTCTGGCTTCAAGCACTGCCTTCCCGATATCAATCATCGCAATAGCTGGTGGTGCTATGGTGTTTGCGCTGGTGCAACCGCTGTGCGGGGTCCCGTCAAGGGATGTGCTGAAGGGCGTGGACTGGGGAATCCTGATTTTTTTTGCAGGACTTTTCATTCTTCTGAGGGCCGTGAAAAGCACGGTGCTGATGGGGTCAATTGAGGGCTATTTTACCCAGAATCCGAGCCTCTTCAACCTCTCGTTTGTTACGGTCGTGCTCTCCAACCTGATAAGCAATGTGCCCGCCGTGATGCTGCTGGCACCCGCGAGCAATGTGATGGCTGCCGAGCCATTCTATTTTACACTGGCTGCGATTTCGACGCTTGCGGGGAATGCAACGCTGCTGGGTGCAGCTGCGAACATAATCGTGGCGGAGTCGGCGCTGAGCCATGGTTTTGAGCTGAAGTTCAAGCAGTTTCTCATTGCGGGCTTACCCACAACAGTGCTCACCGTGATTGCCACCACCATTTACCTGGCCATCATCTTCTAGTGCCTGAAGCCGTACTGGCCCGTCAGGGGAACGAAGATGCAGCCGCCAAAATTTTCCTTTTCCAGCTGGCTGCCCTTCTTCCTGTAGCGGTAGAGTTCCTGGTAGAACCTTCCACCGACCGGAATTAGAAGGATGCCCCCGTCCCTGAGCTGCGAGAAAAGGGGCGGCGGGGGTCTGGGTGCCGCGCAGGTGAGGAAGATGCGGTCATAAGGGGCATGTTCCTTCAAGCCCGCGGAGCCATCCGCGTAAATAACCGTTACTGTGTGGCTGTACCCGGTTTTTTTTAAGTTCTCAACCGCAAATCTGTACATTCTCTCGTTGTTTTCTAAGGTGTAAACATGCCCTGTCTCCCCAACGAGTTCCGCGGCGAGCGCTGCATGGTAGCCGGTGCCCGTGCCTATTTCCAGAACACGGAGGCCCGGTGTTAGTGCCAGGAGTTCGAGCATCATCGCAACCATGTGGGGTGCCGAGATTGTCTGGCCTTCGTAGATGTGGAGTGGAGTGTCGTCATAGGCATATTCCTGGATTTCCTCGGGAACAAACAGGTGCCTGGGAACCTTTGTCATCGCCGCAATTACCTCGGGCTTCGTGAGGTAACCAGCTTTAACCAGATAGTCCACCAGTTTCTCACGCCTGCTTTCCATGTCCCTCATTGGTGCTCACCGCAAAACTGGCTTTGAGGTCGGAAGCGAGGATTGCATCCTGAACCGAGTTTATCAGGTTTGCCCGTACCATCTCCTCATCCGTGTTGCCCTTCGTGAATGCCACGAGTTCGTAAAGAATCCTCTTGCCGCGAATTTCAAGGGCCCGGACGAAGGGCTCAGGATCTTTCACAATTCCAAGTGTGGTTTTGGCGGCATTGATGAGAACTTCCTCAACCTTCCTGTGAGGGATGCTGAATTCAACCTCGAGCTTGATAGAGATCCCGTACTTTTTCACCCTCGAGAAGTTGTGGACTGTCTGGGCAATCAATTTAGCGTTGGGAATTGTGAGGATTTCCTCGTGGACATCCTTCACCTTGGTCACAAACAGGTTGGTCTCGACGACCTCGCCTTCAACATCACCCACCTTGATGTTGTCACCCTTGGAGAAGGGGTTTATAGCCATCAGCACGATGCCGGCAGAGGCGTGGCGGATGGTCGTGGCTATGAAAATTATTAAAATGAAGATGAGAATGACGAAGTAGATTGAGATGACGATGGTGCCGAGCCCTTCCATCTTCACCATCATAAGGAGTACATAGATTATGAGGAGCCAGGCGAGGGAATAGAGCCCGTACTGGAGCCCGCCACGGATAAGGGAAATAATCTGGGGTGTGAAGGTTTTGGTGTGGGTTTTGAGGTCTTCAAGAAACATTCCGAGACCTTCGTCCACGATGAAGACAACTATAACTATGATTATCATCATTGCAATGTAGATTGCGTTTTTTGTGAAAAATTCTGCAAATGCCGTAAACACGCTCTCCCGCCTGCCTATCATCGTGAGGAGGAGCACGAGCACCAGTGCCACAGCAATTATGAGAATCGTGTACTTCATCAGGAGGTTGAGCATGTGGGCATTTTTCTGGCTCACAACGGTTTTCGGTTTCATGTGGAGGCCACCAGTGATGTAGTCCGTGTATCTCTGGGATATCTGGAGAAGGATTGTGGCGACCGATATCACCGTGAGGATGCCAAGAGCTGCCGGTGCGTATTCCGCAGCCAGTGCCCATATCTCCCTGAAGGTTTCGGAGGGAAGGGAGAGAATGTAGATAGAAACTATGCCAGCAAAGATGAAAAGATAGAGGCGGAGATAGTCCCCGACCACTATTACAGTGGTTGGGTCTATGTATTTCCGCTCCTTGCCAGCAGCGAATCTGAAGTATCTGCGGAGATATGCCTGCGACCAGAGCACGCCCACGGCGAGGAAGAGGATTACGATGAGGTAAGGCAGGTAGTTCTGAAGGTTCATGTTATCTCATGGAATGCGGAAGGATATATAAAGTTCTTGTGGGAAGGGGTTTATGGTGCCCCCATGTTCACAGGATGGAAATTATACATTCAAATAGAGAGGGAAGGAAGAGATTTAGATTCTCGGCGCCGAAAATAGTATTTTTCAATCCTACCTTAGTCCAGTTTGAACCATCTCGCCTGTCACTACACCTTTGTATACCCCGCTATTTCAATCCTACCTTAGTCCAGTTTGAACTTTCGAAGAGTTTTGGTTTATGTATGCCAAGTATCAGATTTCAATCCTACCTTAGTCCAGTTTGAACAAGCAGACGGAGAGTTTCCTATTTTACTGCGTATAATATTTCAATCC
>JAOAJK010000079.1 GCA_026414225.1 Thermoplasmata archaeon | reverse complement strand
GTTCAAACTGGACTAAGGTAGGATTGAAATGCAGGAAATTTTGAATGTCTGGGATTTTACCGTGAACGTTCAAACTGGACTAAGGTAGGATTGAAATATCTTTGAAATGCTATTGCAGAAATCTTATATAATCGTTCAAACTGGACTAAGGTAGGATTGAAATCCAGCACAAAGATTAAAGTTTAGGGAAAGGTTTGTTGTTCAAACTGGACTAAGGTAGGATTGAAATCTTTTTCTTCATGATATTCTGCGAATTTGCCGTATAGGTTCAAACTGGACTAAGGTAGGATTGAAATAAAATTAGAATATGTTTACCTAATTTAAATTCTGGTAGTTCAAACTGGACTAAGGTAGGATTGAAATTGAAGTGATATAAGATGCGAGAGTGAAAACAGTATAGTTCAAACTGGACTAAGGTAGGATTGAAATAATGTGTTTTCTTCATTTGAATTAGCGTATTTCAGTGTTCAAACTGGACTAAGGTAGGATTGAAATGGAGCAGTCTTTTAGAGTATTTCTTATTGAAAT
>JAOAJK010000078.1 GCA_026414225.1 Thermoplasmata archaeon | reverse complement strand
TACAGATACCGTTCAAACTGGACTAAGGTAGGATTGAAAGTGCTTCAATCAACTTCTGTGTTATTCTCCCCGGGACGTTCAAACTGGACTAAGGTAGGATTGAAAGTGTCCTTGCACCGGAGCGCACCCCAGGTTGAAACCGGTTCAAACTGGACTAAGGTAGGATTGAAAGCTTCAAAATCAACAATAATCGCCGATTTCAGATTAGTTCAAACTGGACTAAGGTAGGATTGAAAGCAAGAGAAGAGAGAGAATCAAGAGTAGAAAGAAGATCGTTCAAACTGGACTAAGGTAGGATTGAAAGGACGCTGTCAGGGTGGAATTGTTTTCGTCAAAGCGGGTTCAAACTGGACTAAGGTAGGATTGAAAGTTCAGTGGCACAGGAACAACTCTGGTATCTGCAAAATGTTCAAACTGGACTAAGGTAGGATTGAAAGCCAAGCACTTTAAATATTTTTCTACATTTGTTATGAGTTCAAACTGGACTAAGGTAGGATTGAAAGTTCGTATTGATATCATGTAAATCCCAGGTTGTAAT
>JAOAJK010000077.1 GCA_026414225.1 Thermoplasmata archaeon | reverse complement strand
ACTTTCAATCCTACCTTAGTCCAGTTTGAACCAGACGAATCGCATTATATCAAGAATAAAGACACTATTCTTTCAATCCTACCTTAGTCCAGTTTGAACTCTACACAAGTGTAGACAGACTGCCACAATCTGTTACTTTCAATCCTACCTTAGTCCAGTTTGAACATGCCAGAAGCCCCTCGTAGGTTTGCAACGGTTCTGGCTTTCAATCCTACCTTAGTCCAGTTTGAACATACTCACCTGCCACCGTTGATACAACTACAGAATACTTTCAATCCTACCTTAGTCCAGTTTGAACTTGCGGTAAGGGAGGAGTTAAGATGCCGGTGCAGAACTTTCAATCCTACCTTAGTCCAGTTTGAACAAAGAATTGACAATGAAAAAGAACTTTTAAAATTTCCTTTCAATCCTACCTTAGTCCAGTTTGAACCCCGAATTCTTTTTAAACCCGCAAAAGAAGGGCATTGCTTTCAATCCTACCTTAGTCCAGTTTGAACAACTATCAAACGATAAAAGTGAAGATGTGCGTTGTGCTTTCAATCCTACCTTAGTCC
>JAOAJK010000076.1 GCA_026414225.1 Thermoplasmata archaeon | reverse complement strand
GATGTGTATAAGAGACAGATCCAGCACTGAAGTCAAATCTGCTCTTTCAATCCTACCTTAGTCCAGTTTGAACGCGGTAGCGAGCAACCCCTACACTCCAGCAAATATATCTTTCAATCCTACCTTAGTCCAGTTTGAACAATAACAGAGATAGCAAAAAAACTGCTAAAGAAAACCTTTCAATCCTACCTTAGTCCAGTTTGAACCAACAGAAGAACGCAGAGTGCTCAAGAAGTTTTTGACTTTCAATCCTACCTTAGTCCAGTTTGAACGCACAACTTTTTTTATTGCATTTATAGGTTCATACATCTTTCAATCCTACCTTAGTCCAGTTTGAACTTCTGCGAGGCAATTTGGAAATCTTTCTATAGACAGCTTTCAATCCTACCTTAGTCCAGTTTGAACCAAAACGAGCTGAAGCAACCGCAAGAGCAGCAAACACTTTCAATCCTACCTTAGTCCAGTTTGAACTGAATATATAATTCTCGTTGGTAATTCAATTGGAAACTTTCAATCCTACCTTAGTCCAGTTTGAACTATCCATAGTATTGACAC
>JAOAJK010000075.1 GCA_026414225.1 Thermoplasmata archaeon | reverse complement strand
ATGGAGGGATAGAAGGGAAGATATTAAATTTTTGCGGTTTGCACTTTTAGATACTGGCTCGGAATAACCCAAACTCCGGCTGTGGGACAAAATTCGAGCATTAGGGGCATTGTGACTATCTCACTGGCTTAGAAAGTTCTGGTAAATTTTGTCTCAGCCTCAATCCTTTACAATGATAACATAAGCCCTCCAGCCCCTGTATTTTTTCGGGACATCAATCTTTGCAGAATTTCCGAATGGTGTTATGCGTTTTTCATATACTGTTTCTACGCTCTCTGACAGTTCAAATTTTTTATTATTTACTTTTATCCTTCGCATAATCTATGGATATCCATGGATATATTTAAATATTTCTATTGTATACCCCTAATCATGCTTACAACGGAAGAGATAAGGAGAACTGTGCAAGAGGTGAACGACTACCTTAACACGCTCTATAAGCTAGAGAAAGAGGACCCTGAGCGCAACTGGAGAACATATGAGGAAATTGTAGCCAAAAGGATGAAGATGGCTGTTGAGAACCTTCATTCGCTGGTGAAAGAAGCGACGAGTATTATCCAAG
>JAOAJK010000074.1 GCA_026414225.1 Thermoplasmata archaeon | reverse complement strand
ACGTACGGGATCCTATGAGCTATCATTATCTCGGGGACGCTCTTCTTCATTTCAATTTTTCCCGTGACTGTTGTCGTGGTCAAGGCAGCCTTTGGCGTTGCCCCGCTCCTCTGAGTGCCCGTGTTCATGTATGCCTCATTGTCGTAGCAGACGTAGATCATGTTCTCGTTCCTTTCAGCCGCGCCGCTCAATGCCTGCAGACCAATGTCTGCAGTCCCGCCATCTCCCGCCCAGCAGAGGACTTTCACATCTTTTTTCTCCTTAAGCTCCAGCGCAGCTACCGCACCGCTTCCGGCTGCAGCCGTCGACGCGAATGCCACATTCAAGACTGGAATCCTGCAGGGCGTCTTCGGGTAATATCCTTGGATTACCGAGATGCAGCTCGCCGGAACTATCATTATTATATTAGGTCCCAGCACCTTGAGTGCTATCCTCAGGGAGAGCACAGCCGCGCAGCCCGGGCATGCCGCGTTGCCTGGCAGCGTGTACTCCTCCTCCACGAGATCCTTTATTGTCACTATTGAGCTCATCTCTTCAACCCCCACCAAACCTCTCCCTTCATG
>JAOAJK010000073.1 GCA_026414225.1 Thermoplasmata archaeon | reverse complement strand
CGATTTCAATCCTACCTTAGTCCAGTTTGAACCGTTTTGTAGGCGGTTCATGGCTTCCTTTTATAGCGAATTTCAATCCTACCTTAGTCCAGTTTGAACAAAGAAAGCGATAGAGAAGGAGATGGAGCAGTTAAATTTCAATCCTACCTTAGTCCAGTTTGAACTTTATAGGGGTTTAGGGGGTGAAAACGATGGAGTTAGATTTCAATCCTACCTTAGTCCAGTTTGAACTATGACATTCGCTCTTACGACCCAGAAATTCCCGTGTATTTCAATCCTACCTTAGTCCAGTTTGAACGGAAAAGAAGGCACTGGAGAAGGAGGTGGTAAGATGTTATTTCAATCCTACCTTAGTCCAGTTTGAACAACTATGTAGAGACAGAGCAGAATGCGTGCGTCGTGATTTCAATCCTACCTTAGTCCAGTTTGAACATACAGGATGCTTGAGGTATTTTCTTCCAATTAGCCGATTTCAATCCTACCTTAGTCCAGTTTGAACACTGCAAATACTTTTTCTCAATCTTCGCTGTCGTAAAATTTCAATCCTACCTTAGTCCAGTTTGAACG
>JAOAJK010000072.1 GCA_026414225.1 Thermoplasmata archaeon | reverse complement strand
TGGAAAAATCACCGCATTCATTCAGCATGTTACCTACATTGCTGAAACAGGATTTAAAACTTTTTATTTCCACACCCGGCTGTGGGACAAAATTAAAGCGGGAAGAGATTCAGTAGATTATGCCAGAGACATCTACAACTCAATGCGGAGTATATCCTCTCTTCTCGCTTCTGCCGGACCATCCAGCCAAACGTCCTTTTGTCAGCCGAGAAAGCAGATTCTGAGTGATTCCTTAGATAATACTGGCGTAGATAGATAAGTGGTGTCTCCACAAACTCCTTCATTGTGTTACGCCACTTAGTACCCCCACGCGCAGTAGCGTTTTTCTTCGGAATTACATACACTTTCGCATCTCCAAATCTTTCCACATAAGATGGGCTGCTGTAATATTTGTCTAGCCTGATGCCCGTTACTTCTACATCAACCGATTCTAGGTTCCTAATTGCTCTCTCAAATGCCTCCTTCTCACTTCTCTGACTCATCCCATGGGCAATGTAAAGATTAGTGTCTATATCAATGATGCTAAACCAATAAGTAAACGCATGTTTCTTTTTCTCGCACTCTAGC
>JAOAJK010000071.1 GCA_026414225.1 Thermoplasmata archaeon | reverse complement strand
GTAGGATTGAAATTATAGCGAATTCATGATATACTTGTAAATCACTTGTTCGTTCAAACTGGACTAAGGTAGGATTGAAATTAGCCCATCGCATTAACTAAATAATACCTCGCACGCCGTTCAAACTGGACTAAGGTAGGATTGAAATACTTAATGAGTATTTCTTGCTCACTACCGTAAAACCTGTTCAAACTGGACTAAGGTAGGATTGAAATGAGACAGCATGATGTTCGGGTATTCGCTGGCATTATCTAGTTCAAACTGGACTAAGGTAGGATTGAAATGACGTTTCACATTTAGAGAACGCCACTGAACGGTGCTGTTCAAACTGGACTAAGGTAGGATTGAAATGTAAACCACGACTGCAAAGTCGCGGGTAACGTTAAGGTTCAAACTGGACTAAGGTAGGATTGAAATTTGTAAACCGCCCGACCGGCAAAATCAGTGTAACTGGGTTCAAACTGGACTAAGGTAGGATTGAAATGCGCTTTGATAAAATTCACGATTGAATCGATTATCTTGTTCAAACTGGACTAAGGTAGGATTGAAATATTGATGTTATCGCCGTCTGTAAC
>JAOAJK010000070.1 GCA_026414225.1 Thermoplasmata archaeon | reverse complement strand
TGTGTATAAGAGACAGAAATCCCAGTACTCCCCATACGATTTTTGTATCACAGTCGTGGTTCAAACTGGACTAAGGTAGGATTGAAATTCTTTTCTTTGATTGATGGGAAGAAATCTTTCAAGTCAGTTCAAACTGGACTAAGGTAGGATTGAAAGGAATTCCTATGAGTTTCTTGTTATCAATTGCTGGCAGGTTCAAACTGGACTAAGGTAGGATTGAAAGAGAAGGGACAGTCCCAGCAAGCACTTCATTTGAAGGTTCAAACTGGACTAAGGTAGGATTGAAAGGAAATTTTCACTCGCAGGGCTTCCCCTGTGAGCAAAAAGTTCAAACTGGACTAAGGTAGGATTGAAAGAAAATTTCGCATTCGGGGTTGTGTATCTGGGCGATAGTTCAAACTGGACTAAGGTAGGATTGAAAGAGGATATCGAGTTTTTTGTCGGGAAACAGCCTGGCTAGTTCAAACTGGACTAAGGTAGGATTGAAAGGGATGTACAGTATCTTAGCGATACTGTTCGTCGTTCGTTCAAACTGGACTAAGGTAGGATTGAAAGTAAATTGCCCGACACCCAGGCTC
>JAOAJK010000006.1 GCA_026414225.1 Thermoplasmata archaeon | reverse complement strand
AGATGTGTATAAGAGACATACCATGTGTTTGGAACCCGCTTCAAGATATGCTGATTGCAAATTCATATCAGGATGATAGCCAAGATGGTATTCTCCTGTGTACGAGGGTATTCCCTTAACACAGTACCAGTTTCCGTCAAAGGGCACATAGCCCTCTGGTGTTGCATCGCTTTCGTAACTTGTGTCCGCAAACCATGAATAACCCAGTGGTGCCCAACCCTCGTAGGCAAGATAAATCAACAAAGAGCTGGAGTCAAAAACGATTGGGTACCCATAATAAGGTGATGCCGGATCTGTCACTCTTGCCTGAACACCCTGGAGGTCTGGATTTGCAAAGTCCACACCCGTGTCAACTATAGCAATGTTGACCCCCTTTCCCGTAAACCCGCTTGCCCAGGCCTCTGGTGCATGATGGTGCTGGGTTGCGAAGTACATCTGGGGTGCAACTCCACCGTCAGCTTTTGTGATTACATCGTCGTTCACTGCTTTTACATATTCATCAGGGAGTCTGTCGATCTCAGGGTACTTGTACTCCATCACCTGAACAACGCTCCCCAGTTTGGAGACCTCAGGCAGAATTGCCCGTGGGACCTCTACTACTGGGAACATTAACCTCTTCTTTGCAGGCACACTCCCTATCTTTGTATCCACACCCAAACTTCTGAGGGCATTCCCGAGCTCATTTATGTCGGTGGTGACTATGTACACTTTCACCTTGTCGTCCTTTGGCCCGTTCAGAAGCTTAGGAGGGACTTTCTCGGTCAGTCCAGGCACATTCGTCTGCTGCACTGCGTTCACTGGTTGTGTCAAAACTATAAGTGCCGCTGCTATCATTGCAGTCACTACCAATATACTTCCTACTTTTCTCAGCATTTTAAGCCTCCTGTTGAGACGAGGATACATCTGTGCTATATATAGGTTTTGTTTTATCTGGTTAAAGCTGTATTTTTAAAGGATTTTGACATTGCTATCTGAGAGGCCAAAACATTGAAATAAAACGGGCATATCTCCCGAAACATGTTCGGGTACAACGGTAAAATTCTGAGGGTTGACTTAAGCCGTGAGAACATAAAAGAGGAGAAACTGGATGAAAAATTTCTGAGAAAATTTATGGGCGGGACTGCTCTCGGAGCCCATTATCTGATGAAAGAGACGAAAAAAGGACTCCACCCACTTGAAAATGAGGCAATCCTGTTCTTCGGGACTGGGCCACTGACTTGCAGTGGCCTGCCCGGGCACAGCCGCTTCATTGGGTGTGGGAAATCCCCTCTAACGGGGATTTGGGGTGAAGCCCATGCTGGCGGTTTTTTCTCCCCCGAGCTCAAAAAAAGCGGGTATGATGGACTTATAGTCACAGGAGCCGCAGCTCAACCGAAGTACCTGTGGATTCATGACGGAATCTGTGAGATCAAGGATGCAATGAGATTATGGGGAATGTACACCGGGGATGTAGAAAAGGAGATACGAAATGAAGTGGGGATAAAGGCAGAAGTCCTTTCCATCGGTCCCGCAGGAGAGAAACAGGTACCGATTGCAAACATCATCGTTGACAGAAATCGTGCACTCGGACGGTGTGGTTTCGGTGCATTGATGGGTGCAAAAAAATTGAAAGCGATTGCAGCAAAAGGCACAGGAACAGTGGAGTGGGCTGACCCGAAAAATCTGAGGGAAAAAGTACGCGAACTCGCTCGGAGAATTGGAAAAGAGAATGAGAATTTCGGAAAGTACGGCACCGCCGGAATTGTAAAGCCCCTTTCACAGCTCGCAATTCTACCCACAAAAAATTTTCAAAACGGTTCTTACGAGAAAGCAAACGACATTTCAGGAGAAAAAATGGTCGACACAATTCTCGTCAGGCGGGACACATGCTCCGACTGCACCATCGGCTGTAAAAGGGTCGTAAAATGCACAAAGGAGGTGCATGGCTGGGATGTCAGTGAGGAGTACGGCGGCCCCGAATATGAAACGGTGGCCTCTTTTGGCTCGCTTCTCCTGAATAGTTCCCTACCAGCCATCGCACGAGCGAATCAGATATGCAATATGTACGGGGTAGATACCATTTCTGCTGGGGTGATAATCGCATTTGTACTTGAAGGACTGGAAAGAGGTCTTATCAGTGAAAAAGACGTGGGATATAGGGTCAACTGGGGCGATGAAAAGGGAATAATCCGGCTTCTCGAAGATATCGTCGAAAACAAAGGATTTGGCACGATTGCTGGCAAAGGGGTAAAGCACATGGCACAGATGCTTGGAAAAGATGCAGGGAGTTTTGCTGTCCAAGTCAAAGGGCTGGAAGTGGCGATGCACGAACCGAGAGGAAAGAAGGGGCTCGGGCTGAATTATGCCACCGCAAACAGGGGCGGTTGCCATGTGGCTTCCTACCACGATACTTTCTTCACTAAAAACACAGAACCCCTCCTAGGTGCACCAGAGAAAATGGACAGATACGGAATAGAAGGAAAAGCAAGAATGATTGCAAAAACCCAGGATTTCTGCGTGCTCGGGAATTCGCTTATCGTCTGCCAGTTTACGCACCAGTACGGGGCAATTAAAGTTCCAGAGTTGCTTCAACTTGTGAACCTTGCCACAGGCTTTGATTACTCGTTGGAGGAGTTTTTTGAGATTGGCGAAAGGGGTTTCATACTTCAGAGAATGTTCAACGAGCGGGAAGGCTGTATTGAAGATGGATTGCCCCCGAGATTCCATACACCTTTGCCAGAAGTTACTGACAAGGGAGTAATTACACATGAGGAGTTTACCCAGATGCTGAGTGAGTACTATTCGATTCGAGGCATTGACCCCAACGGAAGAATAAAAAACGAAACTATCACTAGACTGGGGTTAGACGCGTACAAATTATAGTTCCAGGTGGGTCCGGCCGGATTTGAACCGACGACCAATTGGTTATGAGCCAATCGCTCCACCGGGCTAAGCTACGGACCCAGATGCGCCGTCGGGCGGATTCGAACCGCCGACCTGCCGGTTTCTGCACTGGCTGTGCGAGTTTAACAGCCGGACGCTCCACCGCTGAGCTACGACGGCTTCTTCCTGCTAAACTTGAATACATGAGATATTAAAAAAGTTTACCCTTCCCCCAGAAAAGACCCTCTTACCTCCAGAGACCGTCCAATCTTAAGTGATTTTCACGGAAATCGCTAGACATCTATCAAGATATTTTTCTATCTGGCTATCATATGTGAGTTCGGATGGACTTCCTGTTTTCACTTAACTTTTGACACCCTCTACCTCCAAGAACCTTTAAATATATCCCTAAATATTAGAGGCATGCAACGCGGAGGAAATTACAATGTCAAGGATACATTCAAGCAGAAAGGGCAAACATTCTTCCAAGCGTCCGCCTGTAAAGGAGAACCCAGAATGGGTACCTTTGAATAAGGACGAGGTCGAACAGAAGGTGGTGGAGCTAGCGAAGAACGGAGTGAGCATGCCTCTGATCGGAACAATATTGAGAGACCAGCATGGTGTGCCGAGCGTGAAACTCGCCACTGGGAAGACTATCTCGCAAATTTTGACGGAACACAACTTGCGCCCACAACTACCCCCAGATCTTTCCTCGCTTATCGAGAAGGCAAACAACTTGAAGGTCCATCTGAAGAAACACAGAAAGGATTACTCAAATAAGCGAGGATTGATGCTGGTCGAATCAAAAATCAGACGGCTCGCAAAATATTACACTAGGCAAGGAATACTGCCACCTAAATGGTCATACTCTTCTGAATGATATGGCGTCCCTTATTCCAAGTAACCTTTATGATGGCTATAAGCTAGCTACAAATCTCCTGAGCAACTATCATGGTATCGTGCGGGTGTTTTCCCATTATGATGCCGATGGAATTGCCGCCGCAGGCATTCTTGCGAAAACACTTTACAGATTCGGAAAAAGCTTTAATCTCACATGCAGAAAAAATCTAGACCCTGAGTTTTTCGAGCAATTAAAAAAGGAGAAGAACAAGCTGTTGATTATTGCAGATATGGGCACAAACCAAGCACTTGCAATTAAAGAGTATGTAGAGTACCTGATAGTTCTAGACCACCACGAGCCCTCCGACGAAATAAGGGAGTGGCACAGGCTATATGGGGCGGAGCCAGAAAGGGAAAAGGGAAAGCTTGTGCTCGATGAGAAAAGGAGTTTGGAATCACGGAACATCCTGCTCCTGAACTCGCATCTTTATGGAATCGATGGAACAAAAGAGGCCTGTGCCTCGACTATGTGTTTCCTTTTTTCTATATTCTGCAATCCTACAAACTGGGACCTGCTACCATTTGCGATTGCAGGTTGCGAAGGAGACCGCCAGAACAGTGACGGAAAATTTCACGGATTGAACCGTTGGATTATCGAGGAAGGCACCGCTCATGGAATCGTGGAGAAACGGAGAACTTTCTCATTCGATGGCGAAACAGTTTACGATGCTCTGTCAACAACCAACGACCCTTTTTTCAGAATGTTTGTGGAAAAACCCGGTCGCATTTCTGAAGCCCTGGCAAAGCTTTCAATTCCTGAAAAAGCAAAGATGGGAGAGTTAACTCCGGAACAAATTAAGAAACTTAATTCTTTCCTTTCGCTCCAGTACCTCCGGGAAGATGTGGATTTAAGTGCTGTTCTCACGCTTTGCCGCGAGGATTATTTCACAAAAATCGGTATAAGAGCCAAAACACTTGCAAACTACCTGAACGCGTGCGGAAGAACCGGAAAACAAGAACTAGCAGTCGGCCTTTTCTTCGATTTTGACAGATATGCGGATGCATGTGCTGGGGTGCGAAATGCCTACCGAGAAAAAGTGAGGAAATACCTTCTGAGATTACTTAAGGATGGAACGAATAGGTTGGAGGCAATCCAGTATACTTGGGTGGAGGAAGCAGAGTTTGCTGGGGCCATCGGAGGTCTCGCGTTAACATTTTTCCTTGATAAAACCAAGCCCGTTTTCGTGCTTTCTAAGAAAGAGAATGTGGTATCAATCTCTGCGAGAGGTCTGGATTCCCTTGTGAAGGAGGGTCTCAATCTTGCAGAATGCTGCAGAATTGCGGCTGAGAAATGCGGTGGAAGAGGCGGTGGCCACAACATTGCTGCTGGTGCCGAGGTGCCAGAGGGTAAGGAGGAGGATTTTCTCAAACTTGCCGATGAAATCGTGAAGTCGCAGAGGAAGAATTCTGGCTAAATTTTTTTATTATGGATACGACCAGGGCAAGTACTACCACAGAAAAAATGTAGGGAAAACTGTGAGTATTTTCCCCGACCGGTATAAGAGAAATGTGCACACAGGTCTCTGCAAAATCAGAAATTGAGACGCTCTGGTTCATCCATTCATAATTCTGGGCGGTAGCATTTACTGCATGCGTCCCCGGGCTCAGCGAAACATTGAAAGTGCCGTTGGAAACAGGAATTTCATTTCCATCCACAAACACTGTTGCATTCTCTGGCGAGATTGTACCATTCAGCCAGCCCCCATGCACCACAACTGAAAAATTGTATTCAAAGGACTGGTTATCATTATCCGTTGTCTTGAGTTTGCAATTGTATATTCCTGGTTGTGTAAAATTGATGACGGCCTCACCATACTGAAGCTGTCCTGATATGTTCCATGTCCAGTTTACTATGTAACCTCCATCCACATCTCTGGCGAAAGTTGTGTTAAGTATCAGTTCCTCACTTACATTGGTCTCGATGATCGACGCTAAAGTGTACATGTGTGGGAACTGTGATTTTATTCCGCCCATCAACCAGCAGTTGTCTCTGAACGCAGCGAAACCCCCACACATTGCATGCTGGGCTTTTACATACCCTACATCACCCTCGATTTTATCTGTAATTTCCAGCGGTGCATTTGTTCCATCCCAGACATAGACCTGTGTCTCCGTGTAATTTGGAAGCCCACTCACATTCCTTGTATGGTTCCAGCCACAAATGACAAAATAATTGCCGTTCCACACTACATCGGATATGTCCGTGGAATTCGCAAACAGCCCCCCTATTCTGGTGAAATTTTCCCCATCATATTTGATTACCTGACTTTCTGGTGGCGATGGAATTCCATAGTTGTCCCACGAGCTTTCAGCCGTGCCAAATAGCCAGAAATTGCCATTCCATGCAATTCTGTAAGTACCGATATCCCAAACGGGTAAATCTAGTTTCAAGGTCAAATCTGTCCAGTTATCTGCACCGTCCCACACAACAATGTTTGCTGGCTTGTAGGAGGTTGCATTATTACTTGCATTCCCAACCATAATCAGCCAGTGGGTTCCGTTCCAGCCGATGCTCAGATGCTGTTCTCTCGTCCACCCATTTGGCATGCTCCAGCCAAGGGCCTCAAGCTTGGGTGTGAGATTCGTAAAGGTGCTCCCATCAAAAAGGGCAAGGGTATGCTCTGTATCTCCGATGAGCCAGTGTGTCCCATTCCACACTGCTGAGCAGATTGCACCCCACTTAAACCGTCCAAAGGGGGAGTGGCTCAAATTTATGTTTGTAAAGGTAACCCCATCATAGGAAACAAGATAGGGATAGCCCTCCCCATCCCTGCAGGTGCCTCCAATAAGCCAGTGTGTCCCGTTCCAGCCCACTCCGTAAACCTCACCAGGTGTGTAGGGTGATGTCACATTGCGTATATCTTGGGTTATGTTTGTCACATTGGTGCCATCATAAAGATGGGGGTAGGTTCGGAGGACCTTATTCTGGTCTGTAAGCGAATAGAGCCATGTAGAACTGTTGGAATAAACTGGATATAGAAAGGTTTTATTTTCATTCTCGCCAAGATGGAGACCGAGCTTGCCGCTCACATCTATAAAATATGCATTCTCGGAAAAATAGGTAATGTTGGATTCCCCTTCCCAGGTTTCCATTCCTGAGGTTTTTATTCCGAGGTTTACATTTTTTAGCGGTGAATCATACTTCCCGTCCCAGCCAATAAGACAGAAAATTATAGAATAATTCTCAGCCATTTTCATCTTGGAATGTAAAACTCCAGCTTCAATTGCGGTGGAACCGACGCCGCAGTCAATTGCCGAAACAATCTGCCACAACCATTGTCTGTTCTCACAACCCTTGAATGCAAGGAGGTAACTCGATGTGATTCTATTATTTTTCCCTGTAATCTGAATTGCATAATCTGATCCAAAACTTTCAGAAAGAGCATAGCCCGTGCCACCACAGGCATCAACATCAACGAAGATGTAAGCCACATCCTCACCCGCATCGGATAGCACTTTGGAAACTACCATATCTGGAAGTGTGGCTCCGGCATCAGAGCAAGCGATTTCTCGCCCGTCGCCCGTCATTATATTCCCATAAGTTTTAAGGTAGAAAAAGAGAAAATCTCTGTTCTCTAAATATGCATACTCGCACAAGTCCACGCTCTGGGGAATAAAAGAATCCTGCCGGTCTGTTATTTTCGGAATGTCCGCCCAGTCCTCAAATTTTCCATCAATTTTTATTCTCAGAGTGTCTGCATAGTCTGTCTTGTAAATCTGAAACAGGGAGACGCAGAAAAAACATAATATTAAAGAAATCCACACTTTGTTCAAATGGTTTTTTTTCTCAACCGAATTTTTCCTACCGAAGCGTTCTCTCCCGTTCGTGAGACCGTGATAACTGCGCAGGCTCTTTCTCATACCCCAACCCATACATTCTCGGTAATCTTTCGCACTGCATTGATGGCTGAAAGTGCCGCAAGATAACTTGTTCTGGGATTATGGGGAAATGGCTTGTTTCTGGTTTCAAGCATCATCTCACCGAAATCTCCCTTCACAATTATACGATGGGTATTGGCGTTGGTTCCAGGGTCAACGATTACCCTCACCTTTGTCTTATCAAAACCCATGCCTGCAAGTGAGAGCGTTGCGGCCACATTCACATTTTTTGGAAATTTTTTCACTGCCTCTCTTGCCGTCCCATCGTAAATTACAACCTCTCTGGTAATCTCTTCCTTTTTCAGTCCATATTCTGCCAGTATGGCGGGTTCAAATGCTGAGGGGGGCTTTCTCGTCTCCAACGTAATCTCGTAGATGCCAGCACCTTTAACAGCAGATACTGCGTCAATCCCTGCAAGAGCTCCTGAGGGAATGTATACCCTTGCACCTTTCCCTGCAGCCAGGTCAAAAATTTTCTCGCGCAAAGCATCATCTGCAAGTGCCCCAACACTCAGCACAAGCACATCCACACCGTGCTCGAGTACCACCGGAACATAGGTAGCAACCGCTTGCTGTGAGGCGCACTCGATTGCAAGACCGACATCCTCAAGCACTCTTGGAAACTCACACTTAACTGCTTTTGCGTATTTAGTGGAAAGGGCCTCGATGTATTCGGGTTTGTTGTCAATCAGAAAAATTTTCTCAATCTTTTTCTCCTGCTGGAGAGCACGGGTAATAGCAGTCCCAATTGCACCGCATCCAATTATGAGTACATTCATTTTTTCATCGCTCGCTTCAACTCCTCAATCAACAGAGGCACAACCTTCTGATAATCCCCAACAATCCCATAGTCAGCCACATTAAATATTGGCGCCTCGGGGTCTTTGTTTATAGCGATTATCACCTTAGAATCTTTCATTCCAACCAAATGCTGGATTGTGCCACTGATTCCACAAGCAATGTAAAGTTTCGGTGCCACCGTAATCCCGCTCTGTCCAACCTGTGCCGACTTGGGTATCCAGCCCAGGTCAACTGCTACTCTCGAGGCACCCACTGCACCCCCTAGCAACTCCGCCAGTTCCTCAAGAAGTTTGAATCCTTCCTTTGAGCCAATTCCCCTGCCACCGGAAACAATGATATCTGCTTCGTCTATCTTCTTCATTCCGGGGGTTGCAGTTTTCACGATTTCCTTAATCACTGTCCTGATCGTATGCTCCTTGAGGTCCACCGCTACCTCTACGACCTCAGCCTTCCTTGGATTCTCTACTTTCTTGAAGACATTGGGTCTTACGGTTGCCATCTGGGGCCGCGTGTTCGGGCATAGAATGTCAGCCATCACATTGCCACCGAATGCAGGCCTTGTTTGCAGAAGCAGACCATCCTTTATGCTCAATCCCGTGCAGTCAGCAGTTAAACCAAGCCCCAGCGAAGCCGCCACCCTCGGCGCTAAGTCCCTGCCCACCTTCGTTGCTGGGAAGAGCATTATGTTGGGCTTGTATTTCGAAATCAACCCAACGATCACGGGAGCGTAACCGTCTGTGGTATATGGCTCGAGCATTTTATGTTCTGCCACATACACAACATCTGCACCGTACCTTCCGAGCATCTCTGCGTTTGATTTCACATTCGTTCCGAGCAGCACAGCGCATACCTTCTGGTTCAAAGCATCTGCAAGCTCCCTCGCCTTTGTTGTGAGCTCAAGAGCGACGCCCTTCAATTTTTCTCCCTCACATTCGGCAAAGACCCAGACATCGCGGAAGCTGGACAGGTCGGCACTCACTGCCTTTCTTTCAATCGTGATCGCCTTCACCGGGCAGACCTGAACACAGGCACCGCATAGCACGCAGGCCTCACTAATAATTGCCTTCTTGTCCATAACTGTTATCGCCCCGAATGGACAGGTTTTGGCGCAGATGCTACAACCAATACATTTCTCACTAACTGTAATCATTTAAATCACCTTCTTATCCATCAATGCCTCAACCACCTTCTTGATTCCTTCCTCTATGTTCTCTTTATACACCACACCCTTACCGCGCACGGGGGGTGAATATACCCTCGAAACCTGCGTGGGAGAGCCAGACAAACCAAATTTGCTCTTGTCCCCTCCAAGTGTTTCGGCGGTCCAGATTTCGAATGGTTTCTTGTTTGCCTTTAGAATCGCGGCCATTGAAGGATTCGATGGCTCGAAGGAGGAAGGAGTCGAACATGTGAGAAGCATAGGCAGCTTCACCTCCACCACTCTGTATCCATCATCTGTAAGGCTCCTCACCGTTATCTTGTTATTCTCAAAACCCAGAATCGAATCCACATAGGTCACCTGCGGAATTCCAAGAAGCTGGGCTACCTCTGGCCCCACCTGTGCAGTATCTCCATCAATTGCCTGCTGTCCACAGAACACAATATCAAACTTTCCGAGCTTTTTTACCGCCTCTGCCAGTGTCAGGGAAGTTGCCCATGTGTCCGCACCTGCGAAGGTCCTGTCGCTGAGCAGGATGCCTTTATCCGCCCCGAGTGCAAGGCATTTCATGATTGCTGTTTTTGCCTGTGGGGGTCCCATAGAAATTACCGTTACATTTACCGGGATTCTGTCCTTGATTTTCTCGCGGAGGCGAAGGGCTTCCTCGAGCGCAAACTGGTCAAACGGATTCAGAATGCTCGGAACCCCATCTCTTATCAAGGTACCTGTCTTCGGGTCCACCTTAACCTCTGTGGTATCGGGCACCTGCTTCACGAGAACCACAAATTCCATAAAAACCACCCGGACTTATCTATAGGGAATGAACTCCCTTCCGAGTAACTCTCTGCCCACAATTATCCTCATGACCTCCTTAGACCCCTCTGCCCAGCCGAAGGAGCGCACTGCACGCCATGCACACTGGTCTGGACACTCCTTCGTATAGCCGAATGCACCCTGCCATTGCATCACATCGTCTATAGCGGCACATGCCCATTCCTGAGCAAAGAGCTTCGCCATTGCAATCGCCTTGGAAACCTCAAATCGCTTAGCCTTTCCCTTTTGTTCCAGATCAAATGTGTGCATTGCCTTGTAGGCCATATCCTTCAACATAGAGAGCTTTGTGTAGTGTTCTGCAAGTTTAAACTGGATGCCTTCAAACTTTCCTATCGGGGTACCGAAACATTTCCTCTGCTTAATGTAGTTCATGCCGTTTTCCAGAGATTTCAGGCCTGCAGAGGCGCAGATTACCGAGATAAGGCCTCTAGCAAATTCATAACCTTCATGGACAATATAAAACCCCTTGTTTTCTTCACCAATCAGATAGTGTTTTGGAATCTCTACATTATCTATTGTAAACCCGCCCGTTGAAATTCCCTCTCTACCAAGGTCATCCACATAGGTGGGAGTTATTCCCTTGACCTGAAGCGGGAGATAGAAGAGCGTCATTCCCCTTGTTCCGAGTTCTGGCGTTTGTTTCGCAATGGTAACATGCCCACCGCCTCTATTGTATGCCTCCCGCACACCCGAGATATACATCTTCTCGCCATTAACAACATAGCCCTTTTCAGTTGGGGTTATTCTCGTCCTCGTTGAACCCAAGTCAGAACCTGCATCGCTTTCAGTTGTCGCAATTCCGAGGAACCAATCTCCCTTTGTCACCCTCGGGAATACCTCGCTCTTGCATTCATGGGTACCGTACTTGTTCAGGACATGGCCCCAGGATGCTTGGATGAGGTAGAAGACTGGAATTGAGCCAGTTGGATCTGCCCTTGCGAGCTCTTCTGCCACAATTGTGCAAGTAACTGCATCAAAGCCCACGCCGCCATAATCAGGAGAGGCCGTGGGGGCAATTATCCCTAGCTCGGCCATCCCCTTCACGATGTCCATTGGGATTTCCTTCGTCTCCTCCATCTTAAGTGCAATTGGTGCAATCTTCCGCTCTGCAAATTCCCTGACACTCTGCCTTATCATTTCCTGTTCTTCAGTAAAGGTGTAATCCATTTCCACCACCATGAATGGATAAGACCAATGGGTATAAATAATTAAGGGTGACTGTTGCGTATCCTCCTTAAGTGAGATATTAACTCCATGCTGTCGTTAATAATTATCAGATGCACAATACCCCACAAACTTTATATACAGTAACGCCGATAGTTTTCACAATAAAAACCTAATGAGGTGAGGAAGGTGGAAGAAGATTTTAAACCAAACAATAGAAAAATGAGTGATGATAGCAGTGCCAGGGTACCTTTTGCCCTGATCGCAGTGATTATCTTGATCATGAGTGGTTTTGCAATTGCCCTGATAAGCAGCATCTCCTACCAGAAGTATTCCGAACCTGCCCCATCGCAGACGCTGTATCTTGGAGACCTCTTGAGAACGCAGCAGGATAGAATAAGGTCACTGGCAGAGGAAGCGGTGATGCGTTCCGTGGAGAACTTGCAGACCCAGCAGATGTGGTACATTAGCAACGATGCCTACATGAAATTTGTCGACCTACTGAAGAAAAACACTGGAGAGCAAAATAAAATTGCTGGTAGATATGTGATGACCTACAGTAAGCCCGAGTTAAAGGTGGGAGTCGTTCCGTTCGAGTATGAAACCGTGAACTCGCTCGGGATGAAAGCGAAACTGAGGAGTCCGGTGTACTTAAGAATAGCGGGCAGTGTTGATATCTCCTTCACGGACACCATCACAAAGGAGAAGGTGCTAACCACCACTGTAGACCTTGATAAAGTGGTGCCCACAACAAGAGCGTTCATAATGGACCAAGCGGCCAGATACCAGTTTGACCTCTCCCCAAATGGTCTGGGAAATGACATCCTCACTTACATTCTCCAGCGAAATCTGGATAATGGCATCACTCCCTCAACCGATAATGTGAAAGGAGCTGTTCAATTTATCGTTGACCTGGAAACGGCCATGCTCTTTAGAAAAACTAATAATGCTGCACTTCACAACTGGATTATGAGCTTACCTTCAAAAACCAACATAGATGTTTACGACGCCTATAAGCGCACAACTGGTGCAGGGAGTGGCAAGATTAAAGTTGATCTCTCGCAGTATGGAAATACCTTCATTTTCTACGGAGAAAGCACAAAACTGGGAGACACAGAGAGGAAGTATGATGTAAGTGTAGTGCTCACTCTGCCTACCTCCAATATTTCAATTACCTCCAGACAATACTCCCTTATGGACCTCTCTTCAACGAGCACCGCAGCAATAACTTATGATACATATGTAAGATACGGGACAGTTAGTATAGAGGGCTGGGAGGTAAATGTCCCGAGACCTGTAAAGTACAAAACTACCCTCACATTCGAACTGAATGCTAGAATCTTTAAATTCATAACGAGCAGTGCCACCTCCAAGGACCTGCCAGGCGTGGAAAACACTGTTTTCTTCGAGAACAACTTCGGGAAGCTTTTCACCGCTAGACATGATGTGAAGATCGATATTAAGAACGCGAAAAATGAGGAGGTGTCTAAACTTAAAGATGTATTGATTGATGTATACATTGATGGGATTAGCGTCGGCCTCTACAAACCGTCGGATTTCCCGCTTACTCTCAAGAGCGTGAGAGAGGGAGAACATCTTGTTGAAGCTACCCTGATGTACACTACCGGGGAAATGGAGAACGGGAAAACCGTGGTCACCGTACCCAAGACAGTAACAAAGGGTGTTGTGGAACAGAAATTCAATACATCGTCAGGAGTTGCCACTTCCACATTCTGGTCAATTAGCCTAGCATACATCCATGGAGTCCCCCAAGAACAGAGGATGCTCAAACTGTCTGAACTATATGGAGCAATTGCGGGCTACCCGTTCCCCGAGGACATCAAGAAGATTGACTTCACCACAAACGAAACGATGAATGCTACCCTCAAACCATACATTCAGTGGTGCGAAAACTTCAAAGAATACCTCAAGGATGCTAGAAATTCTGTCGCATTCACCTACAACTTCGAGGGGTACTCCCTTGAAAAATCCATGATTTCTGCTGTTTCTACATGGCAGGAACTCGGTAAATCAATGATGTACATCCGAGATACAAGAGGATTGAACCCCCAGCAATTGTTGAATCTCACGGGTAATGTGTACTACAATATCACAAGCATCCCCACCTACTTCCCGCAGATTGACCAGTATTCTGACATAATTGAAATGATTCTGGAAGCAGTCCAGCCCGGTGGGGTATTAAGCGGGCTATTCGAGGGCATGGATTCCCTGCCCTACTACATAGAACTGTTCAAGCAGTTCAAGGACTGGTACGACAATCACAGCGGTGACCTCGGAATGTATGGCCTTCTCGCTACTGGTGCCGTAGTTGCGTTCGTGGTCGGATGGTATGTTTATGCTCCCGACAAAAACCTTACCGAATATATCCAGATACTGAAGCAGCAGTACCAGATATGGAAGCCCAGAATTGAGCAACTCCACAACCTCTTCAGCTCAATGGGTGTCAACGACATCTATGGCTTTGGTGCAGTGGTCCTTGGCAAGTATTTCTTCGGCGGTGGACTGAGCTGGGTCGATTATGTGGACAATGTAATTGCTCAACTTAACTACTGGAAACCAAAGATAATTCAGCTCAGAGGCAATCTCCAGTCACTCGGTGCAGATAACATCTACGGGTACGGTGCCGTGCTCCTGGGCAAGTATGTATTTGCTCCCGACCTGAACTGGTCAGAGTATATAGACGCACTTAATTCCTACATGCCTGACATCATCGGGCTCAAGAACCAGTTCAATGCTCTTGGAATAAAGGACATTTATGGATTTGCCGGCGTGATTGCCTGCAAGTACATGTTTGCTAACGACATGGACTGGGGCACATACCTTAGCCAGCTCAATACGGTCTGGATGCCGAAGATAGTGGCAATTGCTGATAAATTCAAGGCGTACGGAATTGATACTCTCTACGGGTTTGGTGCGGTAATCCTTGGCAAATATGTGTTTGAACCCAACAGCGACTGGTTAACCTATCTAGACCATGTGCCCACCTACATTGACAGAATCTTTGCAATGAGGGATGCATTCAAAGCCCTTGGAATCAATGATGCCTATGGATTTGCTGCCGTGGTGGTTGCAAAATACACTGTAGCAAAGGACATTGACTGGTGGAACTATACTCAGAATATAACCGACTTCTGGTTGCCGCAAATTGTTTCCCTTAAGGAAGCATTTGGTGCGCTCGGAATAAACGAGTGGTATGGTTTCGCCGCTGTAGCATTTGGCAAATTTGTGTTCGCACCCGATATGTCCTGGGCTGACTACCTCGTGAAAGTGAATGAAATTCTTGATGTAAAGAGAATCAACTTCCTCAAGGACTCTTTCAAGACCCTCGGGGTCAGCGATGCTCTTGGATTTGGTGCCGTTATAATTGGAAAGTATGTGTTTGCTCCAGACAAGGACTGGAATGAGTATCTGGATGAAGCGGCCTCGTTTATCGGAGACATTGCTGACCTGAAGAATATGCTTAGAAACGACCTGGGACTTGGGAACTATGACATCTACGGGCTGGCTGCGGTGGGACTCGGGAAGTTCATCTTCGGCGCGAACAAGACATGGAAAGAATACATCCAGGATGTGAAATCAGAACTCGGGTTCTGGATTGGGCAGTACAATGACCTCAAGTCGATGTTCAGCCAGATTTTCAATGTGCTAGGCATAGATGACAAGTATTCCTACTTGGGATTTGCGGCCGTAGTCGCTGGTAAATTCCTGTTCGCTCAGGATATGTCCTGGAAGGACTATGTATCCACCATAACCTCCTACAAAGACCAGCTCTCAAAGTACCTTGACTTCTACAAAGAACTGCAGGGCACCCTTGGAACTGGTGGTGCAGCTGCTGCGGTAGGCGCCATCATCCTCGGAAAGTATATGTTCGCACCAGACATGGGCTGGACCGATTACCTCAACAGCGTGATGAACAGTTACCACTTCTGGGCTGGTAAACTCAAGGACTTCATCGGAATCTTTTCAAGATACAATGATCAGCCGATGGTCTTCAGATTGATGTTCCAGTTCAGAGATGCTGTCCAGCTGATCGACGATACCGCAATGTTCTTCATAAACGACAACACAGATGTGTGGTCAATAATTGGAAAGGACAACTGGATTAAGGTCCATGACTTCATTTCCACCTACCTGAAGGGTATCGTTGATATAATCAACATAGTCGAGAAAGGCCTCAACCTTTACACATCGGTTCTCAACCTGATAAAGGAGTGGAAGGACTTTGATGACTGGACAAATGTTACTAGCGTGCTCGCCCTGCTCACAGATACGGTGAATGTAGCCATTCAGGCAGTTGATTTCCTCATAGAAATTGTGACATTCCTGAATGACCAGTGTTTGCTGAACGGGCTGATACAGATTAAGGAAACCCTCACTTGGATTTCCTCCAATCTGATGGTGATCGCAAATGCTATTGTGGCAGTGGCTAATGTGGTCCGAATGTTCATGGATGAATTGAAAGCGAACAACGGAGATATAGTTAAAACTCTGACCCATCTGTTCTTCGGATTTGACCTCACCTCTGCGATGTGGTATATGGCACTCGGCAGCGCGGTGCTTGCAATAGGTGAAGCCCTTGCAGCTTTCGGCATATCTGTAAGCTGGATACCCGTTGTGGGACAGATACTGCTGGCTATAGGTGCAGTCGTGATGATTATATGGGCAATCTTCAACTGGGATGACTTTGTAGGCATGCTATTCGGAGGCAAGGACCAGTCGTTACCTGTGAATGGAGAAGAGATTACCAAACTGAAGAACGATGTCACCACCAACCTCAACAGCACAATGTACTTCTTTGCAAATGTGAACGAATCGAAGCCGCTCACATCCATCAGAGACGCAACAATTGCCCAGGCATCTGGATATCACCTCAAACAGTTTGCGGCGTATGCGGTTGATGAGAAGGTAGCAAAGGACATGGAAACCCTCGGCAACTGGTACAACGAATACGGCACCAACCTCAACAATTACACGAAGCACCAGCTCCTCATGAAATGGGCTGTAACGGAATTCTGGAGACAGGCAGACGACTTCGTGGACAAGAAGAACAAAGCAAATCCAACCTATGGAAAGCACAGCGAGGGCTTCGAGGACACCTTCGTCTCAAAAGGATTATTCAGCAAGAAGAAGTACACCCACTGGTACATTGCACTGATTTATGTGACGGACAAGCGAACGGGTGTGACCGCGCAGCTCCGCCAGAGTGATGGGCAGATTGAAAGCTTCATTGATGCATTGAACTACACTACCGTCGAAAACTACACCATAAAATACGAAATCATCGGTGACAAGATTCCTCCGCAGGGCATTCAGGACTGGGCAGACACGATGAAGAAGGTAGGTGAAGAACTCACATACTGGAATGAGAGAATGGCCGAGGCAAAGGCGAAGCTGGACTATGTGAGGAACTTCTTCGACGCCAAGAATTTCACAAAGGAATGGGGCTTCATGCAGATTTACCTTGACCCCGAGATTGAAGAAATAGATGTTTCAATCAAGCTAAGCACCGGTGGAAGCTTTGCATATGCCCACAACTACACCGTCCAGGGCACCACATCCAACCTCAAATTCCACATTGCGAAGGATGACCTGAAACCCTATTCGCTCTACCTCACCCCAGGCACCTATGTGGTCTCATGGTCCAACCCCACGCCGCCAGTAACTCTCAACGGCACGAGCACCACGGTAACCGCAAAAGCATACAGTTCACCCGGATTTAACGCTGCAGTGGTGAAGATTGAGGTGAAGCACAAGTACAACATGGCGTTTAGAATTGAAGACATTCCCAACCTTAACGCCTGCTACAACTACACCTATGTGGTGAATAACACCACATACACGATTACAAAGTGGTTCTGGGGCTTCAAGTACGGTGCCCATGTGATAGTCAGCGGAGTTGAGCCGAACGGCGTCGCCCATGTGATTACGGAGTATAACTTCGGTGCAAATCCACCTAGCGGTTACATCGCAATTCCTGACTATGTACTCCAGCCCGGCGGGAAGATCAGAATTGAGGTCTGGATTGACATTGACAAGAACCCAACCAGCATGAAGGACTACGATGGCACTGAAGCCATGAGCGCAACGCAGACCGCCTTCTACCGCTGGGAGAAGAATGGAGCTTACTATGCTGATGTGGAGAATGGAAGTGCCCACGGAGGCGTTTACAAGGAGACAAGCGAGATAAATGTGTTCGCATATGCAAATCCGGCGAAGCCATCCGAGGAAAAGAAGTTCGTGCTCCGCATCTACCCGAGCACCGGTGATGATACCGTATATCCGAGAAGCGACGCCGGTAGCTTCCATGTCTGGGCACTGGAGGGCAGCGGTGGAGGTCCTTATCCACCACCAAATCCCGGCTCCTACAACAGGCAGGCGGCTTACAGCTACGCCCAGCAATACTGGAACAAGGTATGTGCCTGCGGCTATGATTACAATCCATACGGCGGGGACTGCGCCCACTTCGTTTCGGAGTGCCTGCTTGCCGGCGGGGTTGACAACCGGGGCTATGGTGGAGGCCACAACAAGATAATTGTCTACTGCCCCCACATGTACAGCTGGTTCATGAACCAGAACATTGGTAAAAGAGTGAACAGCATAAGCCAAATGGATGTTGGAGACATCATCCTCTACGACTGGAACGGAGATGGTACCTGGGACCATGCAGCCCTCTACATCGGCAACAACCAGGTCGCGGCCCACAACAACAACCATTGGGGCGCATACTGGACGCTCGGCGGCGCAAGTGCCTATGCACTGCTCCACATTGAAATCTGAAGATTCTTCCACCTTTCTTTTTTAGCATTTTTTTTGATGTTTATTCCCTACATCTTGAACTTTTTATCTTGTCATCGCTCTCTTGAACACTGGCACTGATACTGCGAGGAGAATAGTGCCAAAACCAATAAGAATTGCAAGTTCAAGGGAGACCGCTGATGTGTCCGCACCAAGCACCATCACTTTCCTTAATGCCGTGGTGGCATAGGTCAAAGGCAGAAACTTCGCAACCATTTGCATGAACTCTGGCATTTGCTGGATCGGAAAGAACACACCGCTCATAAACATCATCGGAAACATCAGGGTCATCATGACCATGGCTGCTGTCTCTTCCCTGTCGGAGAACGAGGTTATCAAAATTCCCAGCCCGACAAAGCTATAAACAGTAAGGAGAATAAGCAGGACTACCAGGATAATGTTGCCATGGATTGTAACCCCGAACAGGAACACCGCAAGCAGGAATATTATTACTGCCTGCACAAGTCCTCTGATGGTCTGGGCAAGAACTTTGCCTAGAATAATGGAAATCCGGTGAATTGGTGCCATCAGCATTCCATCCAGTGTGCCTACATCCCTCTCGTAGGAGATTGCATGGGGTAAGCCAGTCATAACCGACATCATTAGGGTCATTGCAATAATTCCGGGTGCAACAAACTGAAAATAGTTTGATTCACCCTCCACAATTCCTCTATACTCCACATTGTATGGTTTTATGTAGGAGATCGTGTAATTCATTGAGATGTTATAGGTTGTGTTAAGCTTGTACATCGCTACCTGGGTGCCGATTGCCTCGATCGTTTTCGAAAGCACAATTTGCATTGTTGCGGAGAGCTGGGGATTGGATTGATCGGTAACAATCTCTACAGAGCCCTGCCGCCCCATTACTATTTCTCTCGTGAAATTGATAGGGATGATTATGCCTGCTGATAGCTCCCCATTCTGAATTCTGGTCTTGATTTCGTCAAAATCCCTCGCACCACTCAACTTCATCATTCCGGTTTGATTGTTTACAAGATTAATTTGTTCTATAAGAATCTGGCTCATGTTCATTGAGATATTGGTGTGATTCTGCGGTACATAAAGAGCGTAACCAACATCCAGATTTGCAACGGCAACCGGCTGGTCCTTAATTGTGGTATTATTTGAGGGAAAGATAAAGCCCACCATTGCCATCATAAACAAGGGCATCAGAATCAGCATTATCACCCTCATCTTGCTCCTTGAAAATTCCACAAGGTCCTTCCAGCATATCCAGAAACTATGGGACAGCACATTTTTTGCGCTCATTTCCATTCACCTCCGCCCCCTCTCGTTTTCATTTCCCCACGGGGGCCTCCTTCTTGGACTTGCTTTCTTTGTATCTTCACGGATTTCTCTACCCGTGAGATGGATGAACACATCCTCGAGTGTTGGCTCCAGATTTTTCACTATCTTTATTTTGCCATTATTTTTCCTGATTAAATCAAGTAATCTATCAAACGAGTCCTCCCCTTTAGCACGTACCTTCACATGGGTGGCATCCTCTTGCAGCACAGAAACCACAAAATCTACGGATTTTAAATTTCCAAGAAGCTCTGTCGTAAGGTTAGGGATTTCAAATTCCATTGTCAGCGTATCCGTGCCCGAAACAAGTTTCTTCAGGTTCGATGGTGTGTCAAGGGCTACAATTTTGCCTCTGTCAATTATACCTACGCGGTTGCAGAGCATGTCCGCTTCCACCATAATGTGGGTTGTGAGTATCATTGTTGTCCCTTGCTCTATATTTATCCGTCTTACAAGTTCACGAATTTCCACAGTAGATTGTGGATCGAGCCCCAGCGTGGGTTCATCGAGAAACAGAATTTCTGGCTCGTGAATCATCGCCCTGATAACATTTATCTTCTGCTTCATCCCTGTTGAGAAGGTTCCTACCCTTTTGTGCTTCCACTTCTCCATTCTCACAAATTTCAAAAGCTTGTCAATTCTCTTCTCCAGTTTATCCTCTGGTAAGTTGTAGAGTTTACCGTAGAGCCGGAGGTTCTCCCATGCGGTCAGATCATTGTACATTATTAATTTCTCAGCCACAAGCCCTATGTGTTCCCTCACCCTTGCATCCTCTTTGATGATGTCGTAACCAGCCACTTTCGCAGTGCCTTCGCTAGGTCTCGTGAGGGTGCATAGCATCCGCATCGTTGTGCTTTTCCCAGCCCCGTTGGGACCGAGCAATCCAAAAATCTCACCCTTTTTAACATCAAAATCCACATGGTCAACAGCAGTAAAACTATTAAATCTCTTTGTCAGATTCCTTACCTCGATTGCGTTCATTTTTCACCACCTTCCAGTCCCGCTATACATTCATCCAGGATTTGCAGAGTTTTCCTCCGATTTTTTGGGGCAAGAGTGATTGCAAGCTCCCATATCTGTCCGATCCTGCCCGCAATTTCATCTTCACCTACAACTTCATGGATAAGTTTTCTTATCGCTGTAAACTTTCTCAGGGCTTCGTTCTTCATCTTTTTGAATTCGATGAGAAACTGTTCACCCTTCTGTGTGAGCGTAAACACCTTTTTAGAACGCTTACCCACACTCTGAGGTGCGATGAATTGCTCTCGCTCAAGTTTTTTAAGTAACGGGTAAAGGGTTCCCTTGCTCGGAACCCATTTTCCGTCTGTCTTCATCTTGATTTCAGAAAGAATTTCGTAGCCGGATTTTGGTTTCTTCCGGAGAGTATGCAGAATGTAAAGCGTCAAAAGAGTTTTTGCCTCTTCGTCGGTTTTGCACTTGAATTTCATAGCCCCAATCATCGCCCCCTCCAACCTAAACCATTATTTAAACATTCCGAAATAGAACGGTCCGAAAAAGAACTAACTCACCAGGCACAATGAGTTATTATCCCACACAACCCAAAATCTTTTCAATTCTCTCCAGCATCCTTTTTGCCCGGATTTTGTCGTAGTAATTCCTTGCTTCCTTCAGCACCACGACTGCCTCGGAGCCCTTCCCGAGAGACATATAGACCTCTCCCAGTTCAACCCTGTTAGAGTTAACATCCTGGGGCATTTCAAGGGAACTGAAAACGGATATTGCCTTTTCAAAATAGTCCATGGCTTTCTCCAAATTACCCCCAAACTTGTATATCCTCCCGTAAGTGCTCTCAACATGCCCCTCCAGTTCACCACTTCCTGTCTGCATTGCAACCTCCCTTGCATGTTTTGCCGTCTCGATCGCCTCTTCGAACCTCCCCTTAGCAGCGAGGGTTTCCGCAATGTAACAGAGTGCAAGCGCAATCATATCCTTATCTTTCGTTTTCTCAGCGAGCTCCTTGGTTTTCTCCAAGTACTCAAGTGCTTTATCGTACTCCTTCTCTTCTTTAAGAGTCCAGCCGATGTTCAAGTACGCGATGCACATCGAGTTAGGGTCTCCAATTTTCATGGATATCTGGAGATACTTTTCATAAAAATCCATCGCCTTTTCCGTTTCTCCTTTTATCAGATAGATTCCTCCGATATTGTTGTAGACCGTGCCCACTCCCCGAACATCCCCGATTTCTTCATAAATTTTCTTCGCACGGATGTAGTAATCCAATGAGCCATCTATGTCACCCATGTAATCCACGGCTATTGCCAGATTATTGTAAGTGCTTGCTATCAACTCCTTTTCCCCGTATTTCTCCCGCGTCCTGAGGGCCTTCTCGAGGTATTCCCTCGCCCTCTCAAGGTCTGCCTTGAAGATAAGGACAGTGCCGAATCTGTGATACACATCAGCAAGCAGTTTTTCGTCGTTCAGGTTTTGAACAAGCGTGCAGGCCTTCTCATAATTCAAAACGGCCTCTGTATAACTCCCCATTCTCTCATACATCCAGCCAACGCCGAGGAGTGCTTTCACCAGAAGTTTCCTATCTTCAAGCGAATCAACGATGTTTCTGGCATCATTTACAATTTCCATTGCCCTGTCCACATTTCCCTTCCCCTGGTAGGGTTCACAGAGCAGCAGCTTTACTTCCGCTTCTGCCTTTCTGTCAGGTGCAAATTCTATGGATTGTTCTAATGCCACGATTGCCTCATCAAATCTGGAAAGGAATGTAAGCGCTTTACCCATTGTGACCTGGAGATTAAACAGCAAATCTTTATAGGCGGCTTTATCTCCTTTTCCAAGACACTCCACCGCATTTTTAGCGTAAGTTATGCATTCCTCGAGAGCATAATGCTTGAATGCATATTCCGCTGCCGTGTAAAAATAATGTGCGGCTTTGTCATAAACCCCCGCCTCTAGATAATGACGCCCGATTTCTGGCGAAAACTTTGGAGAGTCAGCATAGGTTTTTTCAAGGAGTTCGGCAGTTCTTTTATGGAGCACCCTCTTCCGCGGTGTAGAGATTTCTGAGTAAACAATTTCGTACATCAGGTTCTGAGTAAACCTGTATTTCTCCTCGGCTCCCGGCTCCTCCCTAAGAAAACCCTCACTTAGCAATTTTTCGATGGCTTCAAGAAGGGCTTCTCCTTTCACGTCTGATAATCCTTCCAACAGAGCGTAATCAAATACCCTTCCTATAATCGCACCCGTCTTCAAAACCTTCAGTGTGCCCTCTTCAAGTTTCATCAAACGATAGGAAATTAAACTCCTGACTGTTTCTGGTATCTGGAACTGGGTTATGGTCGCTTTCAAATCGTGCTTCTCCATATCAAAAAGGTTCTGGCTAACTATCACCTTACAGATTTCCTCCGCGTACAGCGGGTTACCGCCACACCGCTCATAAATCTCCGCAACACATCGCTCTGAAATTTTCCATGTGCCCAGCATATCTGCAAGAATCTTTCCTACCGCATCTATGCTAAGAGGGCCTAAATGAAGAATCGTGCAATTCCTCTCGATGTTGATATTCTGGACAGTTTTCATGGTCTCGTTGACTTCTCCCTGCCCATCTACATATGCACAGATACATACCAAATGCATGGCTGCAATACTCCTCGAAAGATAATGGAGAAAACTCAGGGTGCCTGTGTCAGCCCATTGTAAGTCATCAATTAAGAGAATGCCCGGGTTTCTGCTCGAAATTTCATCAAACCTTCTAAGATACTTCTCAAGAATCCTGGTCTTCCCAGATGTGTATTCATTTTCCGAAATCTGGGGCAAGCCAACAGAAACAGGACTCAACCCGAGAGGTACGGACTCACTGGGTTCAATGACACTGCTAGTTCTCAGTGCATCCTCAATCGCAAGATAGGGAACTGCGTTTTCCCCTATGCATGCACTGGTCAAAGTAACTAAACCTTTTTCGCAAGCTATTCGCGAAACCTCCTCGAGGAATCTTGTCTTTCCTATTCCCGGCTCCCCGGTTACGAAGAACATTTTGCCCTTTCCCCGCTTCGCTTGCTCAATTGCAGCAGATACCTGGGCGAGTTCCCGTTCCCTCCCCACGAAGCTGGGTTTCATGTATCCATAATAACCTCCGTGGTAAAAAATCTTCCTGCAGGGTTGATAAGATTCTTGCGCTCCCGAATGCACCTTCCCCACAACATTTATAATTTGGTTATACTTCATTGGTTCAATGTCCATCTCTCCTGATAAGATTGAAAAAACCGTCGAGGAATTCCGGGAGCATCTAGCCGGAGACAAGAGAAGCAAATACACGGTCAAACAATACTCCCATTTTCTGCTTCATTTTCTCAGATTCATAAACAAAGAGCCAGAAAAGGTTTCCGCAGAGGACATAGAAAGATTCAAGCAATATCTGGCCATTGAAAAACAGTATGCGAAGAACTCAATTTATATTGCAATCAAAGCCATCCAGGCATTCTTGAAATTCAAAGGCATCAGGATTGAGGAAATTTCTGCTCCCAAACGCTCCCAACAACTTCCGAAGTATCTGAATGAGGAAGAAACCCATGCCCTGATTGAAAGTGCAAAGGGGGACGCTCGGGATTACGCGATTCTTCGAACCCTTGCCTACACTGGCCTGCGCGTGGGCGAACTCTGCAATCTCGAGATTGAGGATATTGATTTTGCAGAGGGAATCATTCATGTGCGAAGCGGGAAGGGAGATAAGGATAGAATTGTTGTGCTGGAAGAAGGAACGGCCGAAGCCCTCAAAAGGTATCTTGCAGCGAGGTACAAAAAGGATGTGAACACGAACAAGGTTTTCATCTCAAGAAAAAATCAGCCCATTTCACCTCTTTCGGTGGAACGCCTCGTAAAAAAGTATGGAAAAAAGGCAGGGATTCTGAAAAAAGTTACGCCGCATGTGCTCCGCCACACCCTTGCTACAACTCTGCTCAACCACGGGGCAGACATAAGATTTATCCAGACATTGCTGGGCCACGCGAGTGTGAGCACCACACAGATTTACACGCACCTGGACAATGAAAATCTGAGAAAGATGTATCAGAAGACAAAGCCCAGCTACTGAGCCTTTTTCCTCATTTTTACCACTGTGGAGTTGTAGGCACCGCCTCCCCCGAGGTCTGCCTTTTCATCCGTTGTAAGGATGTTCGCTTCCTCATCAAAATAAAGCAATACAGTCCCTGCTGGAACTGCATCCCAGATTTCTACCATTTTCTCAAGTTTTCCGCTGATGCTTTCAATTATCACAAAATCTCCATTGGACACTTCTAACCTTTCTGCATCCTCGGGATTCAGATAGACGCTGCTGATCGGTTCGGTTTCAGGACGGACAAACTGGGTGTGAATTGTATTTCTGTTGAGGGGGGTAAGGAGCCAGAGTCCATCGCATTTCTCGTAAAGTGGGAGTGGAACTTTCGGGGCACCAGACCTCCAGGCGCTCGTAGAGGCTATCTCAATTTTTCCACTCTTTGTAGGGAAGCCAGTAACGGCTGGATTCACCTCAAGAATAATATATCCTTCCTTCTGAAACTCATTCTTTGCGCTCTCTGGGAGAAACTCTAACACCGATGCTATGAGCTGCTCCTCCGTCTCGAAAAGTTCTGGCTCATTGAATTCCATTGTTTTAGCCATCTCCCTTGCCAGCTCCACATTTGAGAGCGATTCCCCCGGGGTTTCCACAATCTTATTCTGTTTTGCAACAGAAGGCAGGAGATAACTGAAAACAATGTCCTCGAATTCAAACATAGATTTTGCGGGAAGTAAAAGATCCGCATACATTGCGGTTTCTGTGAGAAAGAGGTCATGCACCACCGTGAACAGGTCCTCCCTTTCAAACCCTTTCCGCACTAGTTTCTGGTTTGGCAGGGTTGCACACGGGTTCGAGTTGTAAACAAAAACCATCTTTACCGGGGGGTTTAGACGTGGATTCGCAAGCACCTTTCCAATTTCAACCATGTTAAACTTTCGCTCATCTATAGTTCTAAGATGTCTGGCTGTGAACTTGGCAATCTCCACCGGGGACAATGCATTGCTGTAAATTATCCCTCCCTCTCCGGTGATGCTGCCCGTGAGGACTGGCAGCATTGACACTGCCCTTACGGCGTTTCCACCGATGGTCCTCCGCTGCATCCCATAACCGATTATGAATATCTGGGGCTTGAGGGTGGCAAGCAAACCCGCGAAATCGCTCAGCTTCTCCACAGATACACCAGTAAGCTTTTCCACACTCTCAAGTTCCACGGTCTCTGCGACTGCCTTCAGTTCCTCAAACCCGACCGTAAATTTCTTGATGAATTCATAATCAATGACCTGGCTTTTTATCATAATTTTTATAAGGGCGTAGGCAAGAAGGGCATCGCTACCTGGTTTCACCTGAAAATAGACATCCGCATTCTCGGCCATCCTGGTTCTCACAGGGTCAACAACCGCAACAATTGCACCCTTACCTCTAGCTCTCAATATTTTATTGTAGGTATGGAGTGAGGTGCTATAGGGATTTGACCCCCAAACCACAATAAGTTTTGCCCTCTCAATCTGAAGTGGTGAGACCCCACATGTGGTCCCGAAATGCAACTGCAGACCATGGGTACCGGCAACATCGCAGAGTGTGTGGTCCAAAAAGGAGGCATTTATCTTGTTGAAAAATCTGTAGGGAAAATACCTGCTGAGAAAGCCCATATGGCCCGCATAATCGTAAACCAGAATTGAGAGGGGCGAGAACTCGGAGGAAATCGTTCTGACCTTTTCAGCAATTGTTTTCAAAGCTTCACTCCAGCTACACCTTTCAAATTTTCCCTCTCCCTTTTTTCCAGCCCGTTTCATAGGATACAGAACCCGTTTTTCAGAGTGCTGGTAGTGCGGATAGAAATAACCCTTGGGGCAGAGAAATCCTGATGTAAACGGGTGGGTTTTCGTGCCAGATACCTTCTTTATCCTGCCATTCTCAACCCTGACCTCCATCAAACAGCTGTCATAGCAGTCCCTGGCGCAAACGGTTCTCAATACCATTGAAATGGTGATTGCAAGCTGAAATAAAAACTTTGTTAATTCACCTTCTCAATTTTTTCCAGAAGGTCTCCTTTCCACACAAATCTCAATCTTGGTCTCCCCTTCCACACTCCCTTTTCTAGAATTGCCCCGACAATCAGGGGCAGGGCGACCGTGGTCTCCACATATGCGGTTGCCTTCGTTGCTTTCTTGGAAATCTTTCCCCAGGACTGGGCCTCATGGAGTGTGCTTCCGCTCAAACCGCCATCAACCGGGGTTGCTGTGGTTATCTGGAATGCGTAGGTGTGTCCCTGGATGTCCGGGTTAAACACATAGCTCGCCATCACCTCCGCATCGTTTATCCAGTTCTTCGGGACGCCCCCGCCTATGTAAATTGCACCCGTCTTCTTTGATTTCAAAATTATCTGGGTTAACTCGTAGTTGTCCCTTATGGAATGGATGAACGCGTGGGGCTTGCTCCTGTGCTTGTGATAGTAAATTGTTAGACCAATACCTATCGAAGAGTCGTTGATTGCGGGAGAGAAAACTGGCACACCGTATTTCCGTGCGTTGTAGAGGATTGAATTCTCGTCTTTAATTTCTTCAGCTAGAAACTCCAAGAATTCCCTGCTCGAATAACCCCGTGGCTCAAGGCGCTCGGTAATCTTGCCTATGTATCTGTCCGTTTCTTCAAACTTTAGCTCGTCAACCAGTGTATCATAAATTCTATCAATATAAAAGTCCCTTAGCTTTGTATCATCCATGTCCGGAGAACCCATGTAGTGCTTGTACCCCCTCGCCTGGTAAATGTCCTGGTAGAGGATTGCGCCCGTGGATACGACCACATCCACAATCCCGTATTTTATCATGTCTGCAATTACCTTTCTCAACCCGCCCGCAATCAATGCCCCGCTTAACCCCATTATCACGGTTGGCCTATCCTTGTCGAGAAGCATGTTTTCATAGACCTCTACGCATTTTCCGATGTTTCTAGCTTGAATGGAGGCATTCTTGTATGCCTCTACAAGAGCAAGGATTGATTTACTCTTCTCGAGGTCTATCATTTCAACTGGCTTGCTCAGAATCCTGTTCCTCAGCTTTTTATCTGCCATGCTACCACCAGCAACGGTATTTGCTCATTCTATTTTAAACTTCCCAAAAAATTTATTACCCCAACAAATATCTCCAAATCTGTGGGACCATGAGGATAGGTGTACTAACAGGTGGCGGTGATTGTCCGGGGTTAAACCCAGCAATCCGAGGTGTCGTCTTCAAAGCAACAGAGTATGGCGATGAAGTGATCGGAATCAAAAAGGGCTGGCTCGGGATGATTGAGGGGCTTTCAGTCCCGCTGAGACTGGAAGATGTAGATGAAATCATGGGGCGAGGGGGAACGATACTGGGAAGCACGAGGACCAATCCGTTCAAGAAGGAGGAAGATAAGAAGAAAATGCTGGAAAACATCAAAAAGATGGGTCTGGAAGCCCTTGTGGCAATCGGGGGCGACGATACGCTTACCGCAGCGATGAAGCTGACAAAGGAAGGTTTTCCAGTTGTTGGGGTTCCTAAAACAATGGACAATGACATCTCAGAGACTGACTACACATTCGGTTTCGATACTTCAGTTAGTATTGCGGTGAACGCACTGGAAAATCTGAGAGACACGGCAAAGTCCCACTGCAGGGTGATGGTGCTTGAGGTGATGGGCCGGCACGCTGGCTGGGTTGCCCTCTTCACAGGAATTGCTGGCGGTGCGGACTACATCCTGATTCCTGAGGAGGCCGTGAACCTTGAGAAAATGTACGAGGTGCTGAAAACCGTGTATGCTAGAAAGAGCTATGCCCTCGTGGTGGTTTCTGAGGGCATCGAGATTCCTGGGATGAAGGGCGCTGATGCAAAAGCGGATGGTTTCGGCCATGAACTGCTGAAGGAGAAGGGTGTTGGCGCTTACATTGCCTCGCAGATTGAGAAAAATACGGGGTTCGAGACGCGGTATGCTGTTATTGGCCACATCCAGAGAGGTGGACCTCCAACAGTCTTTGATAGAATTCTGGCTCTGCGGCTTGGTGTCAAGGCCGTAGAGATGATACACGAGGGGAAATTTGGAATGATGGCTTCACTGAGGGGAAATCAGATTGTTGAAGTTAAACTGGAAGATGCGGTTGCGAAAACCAAGAAGGTAAGTGAGAACTGGCTTGATCTGGTAAAGGTTTTTTACAGGTGAAGGCACCAGCATGCTTGTAAAAACTGGAAATGATACAAGAGAAATCTCCTCTGTGTGGATGGAGAACTCGGATATTGTGATGATTGACCAGCGTCTCCTGCCTGAAAAACTTGAATTTTTCAGGGCAACGAACACGGATGAACTGTGCTTCGCGATCAGGGAAATGGTTGTTAGAGGCGCACCGGCAATCGGTGTAGCTGCAGCGTTCGGTATTGCACAGGCAAAAATGCAGCACAAAGATTTGAGGGATGTGGCTGAAAAAATCAAGAGCCAGCGCCCCACAGCCCATGACCTTTTCTATGCTGTGGATGAGTGCGTGGCGGAGATAGAGAAGGGAAGCGCCCCTGAAAAAGTGGCCAGGGACTACTGCAATAGAATTGTGGAGGAATGCAGAAAAATCGGAGAGGTCGGAGAAAAATTGATATTCCACGGGAGTAGAGTGCTCACCCACTGCAACGCAGGAGCCCTTGCAACCGTTGACTGGGGAACCGCTCTTGCACCGCTCAGAATGGCAAAGCGGAAGGGTCGAAATTTTTTCGTCTTTGTGGATGAAACGAGACCGAGGTTGCAGGGGGCAAGGCTTACCGCGTGGGAGCTTGGTAATGAGGGGATAGAGCATGCGGTAATTGCAGATAATGCTGCTGGCTATTACATGGCGAGAGGAGATGTGGATATTGTGATTACCGGTGCAGACAGAATAACTGCAAATGGTGACTTCGCCAATAAAATTGGCACATATGAGAAAGCGGTAGTTGCGAAGGAAAATGGGCTCCCGTTCTATGTTGCAGCGCCCCTTAGCACCTTCGATTTCAACCTGAAAAACGGGAGACAGATCAAGGTGGAGATGAGGGGTGAGGAGGAGGTTCATCTCATAGACGGGACAAGAATAACGCCGGAAACCTCCAGGGCACTCAACCCTGCATTTGACATCACTCCGGCAAGGTATGTAACTGGATTCATAACTGCCTTCGGAATCTTCAGGCCATCCCAGATTTTTGCGTTGAAGGAAAAATGGAGGTGTAGAAAATGCTGATTGAACGGCTGGAGGCATTCACCAAACTAAGAGCCCTGAGTAAGGAGGTCGATGATCTTTGGAAAGATGGGAAGAAAGAGGAGGCTGAGAAGAAAGAGGAGGAGTTGAAAAAAATACAGGGCGAGATGGAGAAAAAAGGATACATTTTTCCATTGATAGATTTAGACACGAACTTAAAGGACCTTGGGATCAACAGAAAGATTCTTGCCAACATGGTGAGGGATGACTGGCCCTATGAGACTATTAATGTGCTGCTTGATTTTGAAGCATTTGCGTACGAAGGTGTAGAATGTATGGGAGAGGAGGAGATTAACGATTTACTTACCACTAACAGAAGGATAATCCGGATTGGGATGGATCGAAAGTGCTGGAATATCGTGGATAAGGGTTATAGACAGTCCATAGACATCTGCATGATCTTTGGATACTTTGAAAGGGCATACAAATTGAGCGAAGAATTTCTGCATTTTGGGGAAAAAAGAGACGACCCTCGAATCATTGGAGATGCATTGAAAACGATGGTAACCTGTGCCATTGAAAGAGGGCATTTTGGAAAAGCAATTGAACTTTTGAACAGAAAAATTGAGATTGAGAAAAATTTAGGAAGAGAGGTGACTCTAAGTGGAGCATATGGTACACTTGCAAATTTGTACGTAGAAGCGGGCAACATAACAAAGGCCGAGAAAGTTGTGAACGAAGGGGTTGAACTCTGCAGGCACTTTCTCCACATAGATCCCCTCCTGACACTCTCACTTGCAGATGCAAAAATTGATATGAAAAAGGGCAGGTATGAGGAGAGCATTGGAAAAGCACGGAAAATTATTGAAAACTGGGAGAGACTTGAAAGTATAGAATGGGAGCCGGATCCTGATGTCCTTCTCGAAATATACTTTCTGATAGCTGACAACTATGCAAAAATGGAACAGGGGGAGAAGGAGATTGAAGTGTTGAAAGAAGGATATGAGAAAATGAAAGAAAAGTTTCCAGATTTGGCTGCGGATCTGTGTGACCGAATTGCTTATATCTATTTCCAGAGAAATTCCCTTGTTGAGTGCGAGGCATGGGCCAAAAAATCGGAGGAACTAAGGGAAAGTTTTGAAGAAGAGGAGGATGGATATGAAGATACTGCTCGGGGAGATGACAAGGGAGGAAGCCAGTAAGAGATTTACACCCGATACCGTGTTTCTGCTTCCAGTGGGCAGCGTGGAGCAACATGGACCGCATTTACCTCTGGATACAGATGCATTTGATGCAAACTATGCGTGCATTGAAGCAGCGATGCGATGCTCCGACCCAAAGCCGGTAGTCCTTCCACCAGTTTATTATGGGGTATCGCTCCATCACATGCATTACAAAGGCACAATCACATTGATGCCAGAGACGCTAATTACCGTGATTGTGGACATATGCACCTCGCTTGTGAGACATGGAGCTAAAAAAATCGTCGTGGTTAACGGCCACGGTGGCAATGCCCACGCCCTCGGTTGTGCCCTCCAGACGCTGAGCCATCAATACGAGGAAGTTTTATTTGTGCTGGACAATGGTGGGCTCGCGGAAGGGACAAGGAAAAGATTGTTCACAGGCAGAAACGATGTGCATGCTGGAGAATATGAAACCTCTACATCTCTCTACAATCGTGGCGATCTGGTGCAACTTGAAAAGGCAAAGGAAGGGGAAATTATATTCCCATCTAGATATCTTGAGTTCAGCGCTGCGGAGAGAGCCCACTATTTCCCCTTCATGGATATGGTTTCAAGCAACGGCGTGCTGGGCAACCCGGAGAAGGCAAGCAAGGAGAAGGGGAAGGAGATGTGGGAAGCAATGATTGCAGGTCTCGTGAATTTGATTGAAGATTTAAAACGCTCAGGGTAACAAAATGCTCTTATAAGCCCACATTATTGCCGTGACAAATGCACCGCAACATTGAGCACCTGAAAATCATTGCATTCGCAGACATCCTGATCATAGTTACCATTTTATCAGTTTACTTTGGTTTTCTCAAACCAGAAAACCCTGTAATGGGCATCACCTTCATTCTTTTCTTCACGATGCTCGCGAGTGTCGTAATTTTCTGGCAGCACAGGATTCCGATTCTTCTCCTAACAATAGGCATTATGTTTTTCCTGAACATCATGAGCATAGACGCATTTATCAAGTATGCAAAATTCAATGTAATTGCCTTCCTTATCGGAATGATGATTGTAGTTGCATTTTTGGAGGAGAAAGGGTTTTTTGAAGTGGTGCTCTCCCTTTTTCTGAGCAAATTTGGAAAAAACGCAAAAATGTTTTTCGTGGGATTGCTGCTGCTATCTGCCCTCTCCGCGGCCATTGTGGATGAGGTCACTTCAATCCTGTTTATGACAACCATGGTTCTCAAAGTCACAAAGAAATACAATGTTTCACCAGTCCCTTACATCCTTTCTGTTGTATTTGCGACCAATGTTGGAAGTACCTTCACAGTGGTGGGAAATCCTGTAGGAGTAATGATCGCATTTGAAGGAAACCTGAGTTTCATTGATTTTCTGAAATGGTCTCTCCCCACTGGATTATTGGTACTCATGATTACCATCGGGATTCTCCTCACCTACTACCGGAAAGAGATCCGTGATCTTGATAGAAGGATGAGAATGGATCACATTACAACAAAAAAGCTCAGGAAGGCAAGTGATTTTTACAAAAAATTTTTAGTGCATAGGGAAATGTGGGCACCCCTTGGAGTTTTTCTCCTCACGATTTTTGGATTGATGCTCCATCACCCGCTTGAAGAACTCCTTCATCTCCAGCCAAATTCCCTCCTTCTTGGCGTTCCAATTTTCGCAGCGGCTATCTCCCTCATACAATGGCGAGGGAATTCAATAGAGGTGATTGAAAAAAGAATTGAGTGGCCAACACTGGTATTTTTCATATTCTTTTTCGCCTCGGTAGGAGCTCTGGCTTACACAAACATTACAGGGAAAATCGGTGAAGCAATAGTTCAGGTAACGGGCGGAGACATGGCCAAGAGCATCATCGTTTTTATCTGGCTTTCTGGTTTACTTTCCGCTGTGATGGATAATGTACTGGCTGTTGCAACCCTGGCTAGTGTCGTGAGCACCCTTCCAACAGAGACATTTCCACTCTGGTGGGCAATTCTGTTTGGGTCCTGCTACATGGGCAACCTGACAATTATCGGAAGTTCTGCCAATGTAATCGCGGTAGGTAAAGTGCAAAAAGAAAGAGATTTAACAATTACATTCTGGCAATGGCTGAAACCGGGTGTAATTGTTGCAATCACCCAGACATTTATCGCCATGCTCCTCACGATTTTGTTACATGTGTTCCTCTTCCCGAATTGAATTCGCCGTTAGTAATATATAGGAAGATAACAATAGACCTTTATGAATCGCAAATGTAGATCCTTGGCTACCCTTGTGCTCTGTGGACTGCTTCTCCCGCTCTACCCACACAACGCGGGAAGTGATTCCATTTTTGTGTCGGCAAGTTATGAACCTACCCAGAAACTCTCATTCGTTGAGAGTGACGCCCGTGTGAAAGTGTGGATTGAGGCGGGTGAAATAAAGTATCAGATTGATGAGCGCGTGTTTGATTACCGCTACGCAGAAAATGTGATTTCCCTGCATCCTGTGCATCTGCCTGGCAGAATCGGCTTTGTCTGGGAAGATGCAACGAGCCGGAGCGTCAAGTCCTACATTACATGGTTTGAGGGAAAGGATTTCACAAAACCGGAATTTCTTGGGTATTCCAGGCCCGCATTTCTCTCTGCGGACGGCAAACTGGTAGCTGCGACCATCGGGGACCTCGGAGAAGTTTGGCTTACCCTGATTGATGAGGGTTGCCAGCCGTTGCTGTTTCCGCTTGAAATTCAGGGAAGAAATGTCTCCCTCGCGTTCTACAACGGGGTTTTATATGCGAGTGTGAGCGGGAAAAACCATCTCGGGAAGGGTGTCCACATATACCAGAGTAAAGACAAGAAACTGTGGGAAGAGATAAGATTCTGGGAAACCGAGTTTCTGCCCACCAACCTTTCCTTCAGTGCCAACTACGGGCTGCTGCTGAACTGGCAGGAGGACAGGGGTGACCACATTCTGAACGCATGCGGAAAAATAGACAATGGCGAAATTACTCTCAAACCTGCAGCGAAGCCACAGAAACTGGGTGATGAAAAACCTGTACCTCCGTTACCCCTTCCTCTGAAGAACTGGACGCTAGTGGTTTTCCTTGATGGAGATAACAACCTTGCAAGCTACGGGAGAGATGATGTGAATGAGATGGAAACGGTGGGCTCGCAGGACTGGATGAATATTGTGGTGCTCTTCGATGGCGCCAGCAATGGAGATTCCTGCCTTTACTATGTGGTGCAGGATAGCAACACGGGAACCATCACATCACCAACAATTCCTCTGAGCCAGGTTAACTCCTCATGGGGTAACGAGCTCAACATGGGGGCTGTAAGCACTGTTGTGGACTTTGCAAAGTTTGTGTTTACAAATTTCCCGGCAAAATACACGCTATTTGATTTCTGGGACCATGGTGGCTCATGGACTGGGCAGTGCTGGGACGACACAAACGGAGACAACCAGGAGATGTCCGAGTTCCGCCAGGAGCTGGACATGCTGCGGAACCTTACGGGCAGAAAGGTTCTCTGGGATATCTGGACAGGCGATGAGTGCCTTATGGCCTCTGAAGCGGTGACATACCAAGCAAAAGCGTTCACAAACTATACGATAAACTCAGAGGATAGTATTGCTGGAGATGGGTGGCCATACGACAAGATTTTCAAATGGCCAAAAGACTACCCAAACATGAGTGTGGAAGATTTTGCATATCATGCGTGGGATGAATATGTGCGCTATTATGCGACGAGCCAGCTTGATACATTGAGTGTAATAAACAACACGCTATTTGACTACGAGGTCGTGCCCCTTGCCAACAATTTAGCCCAGAAATTAAGGCACCGTGCTGGCGATTTCAAGAGCCAGATTGAGTATGCAAGGAGTAAGGCCCAGGCATTCCAGGCATCCTACTATGGGTTTGACAGGGATTTCTATCACTTTGTGGATTTGCTCATAGGACAGATTCCACAAACTAGCGACCCGGAAATTTACGCTGCGGCCGTCGCATTGAGAGATGCCCTCACACCCAACCCCTCCAAAGCTGTGATGTGGGAAGGCCACAATTCCTACACTCCGAATGCTCACGGGCTGAAGTGCTACATCAGCACCTCCTACAGCACAGAATTTGACACGATGATGTATCCGCAAGAAACCTCGTGGGATGAATTTTTGAAGGCATTTATTGCAGGCACTAATGTTCCAAATGTGGAGCCACATGTCAGCATTACCTCACCAGCCGAGGGCAGCGTAGTTTATCAGACCGGAATAACCACCGTGACAGGAACGGCAGATGATAGCGGAGATAGTGGCACAGTCCAGTATGTGCAGGTAAAGGTTGACAGGGAGGACTGGAAGAATGCCACGGGCACAAACTCTTGGAGTTATGCGCTTGATGCCAGCAAGCTTGAGCCGGGCGTGCACAGAATTTTCGCAAGGAGCTATGATGGGAAGGACTATTCACTCTTTGCCAGTGTAAATATCACCGTATCAACAAACCCGAATCTTCCAGACCTCACAGTGACTTCAATTTCAGTATCCAACGCAAGCCCACCAGAAGGGCAGACAATCAGTATCAACGCAACAATCGCGAATGTGGGCACGAACTGGAGTGCAAACGGCGTGAATGTGGGCTTTTATCTGGACTCTGTTGCGGGCACACCCTTTGCAGTCGTGAATGTCGGGGACATTGCAGCTGGGAGCAGCAAGATTGCAAGCACGGGATTTGATACGACCGGGTATGCGGGTGTAAGAACAATCTATGTGGTTGCTGACCCGTTCAATGCGATTGCTGAGCTGACAGATTTCAACAACACAGGTAACCTCAGCATGACCGTTCTGGGTTACAACTTCGAACTCACCTGTGCGCAGAACACAAGTTTCGTTTCCGCAGGCGGTTCCCATATCTACCCAGTCACCGTGAAAAACACTGGCACAATTACTGACACCATCCAGCTGACAATAAATAACCCGACAAACTGGAGTGCAAATTTCAATGATAACAAGATGCCCGGCATTCAGAAGCTGAGAACTGTAAATGGCTACCACACATACCCTGAAATCACCACAATCCTCCAGGGAATTGCCACAAATTATTCCTCAATTGCAAAGGTTTACAGTATTGGAACAACCTGGGAAGGAAGAAGCATCTGGTGCCTCAAGATTTCTGACAATGTGAATCTGAACGAAACTGGCGAGCAGGATGTTGCATTCTACGGCTTGCATCATGCAAGGGAGTGGATTTCTGCAGAAGTGCCGCTCTACCTTGCGCAGTACCTCGTGGAGAACTACAACACTGACCCCAGAGCGACCTACCTCGTGAACAACAGGGAGATTTACATAATTCCTGTTGTAAATCCGGATGGACTGGTTTACTGCCAGGCTGGACACGACTGGAGGAAAAACAGGAGGAACAATGGAGATGGAACTTACGGTGTTGATCTCAACCGCAATTACAATGGCTCGCAGAATGGCGATTCAAATGGTGCCTGGGGCGGGGCGGGTTCGAGTCACACCACCTCAAGCGAGACCTACTGCGGGCCTTCTGCATTCTCTGAGCCGGAGACACAGGCAATTCGGGACTTTGTTATTGGTTTACGCAACCAAAACAACCAGCTTGCAATCTCAATTTCCTATCACAGTTATGGTGAGGTAGTTTACTATCCGTGGGGCTACGCCTATTCTCCCGAGCATGGCGGGAGTCCGGTGGTAACAACGCCGGATGTTACCTACCAGAAGAAGATTGCCCAGGACATCGCCTCAAGAATCACCTCGCAATCAGGCACCGGGACCTATGACCCCATGCAGAGCGGCGACTCCTACCTCACCACAGGAGACACGGACGACTGGACCTATGGGTATTCAAAGTATGTCTGGGGCAAACCCACATTCTCGTTCACAATTGAACTCGGCACGAGCTTCCAGCCACCTGCAGCAGCAATAACCCAGATCTGCCAGTCCAACCTTGAAGGAGCCCTCTATGCTATCTGGAGGGCGGGGGACCTCTACTTCGAAGCACCAGCAATCCAGCATACCCCACTCCAGAACACTTCTGACATCGTTAACGGATACACTGTGAATGCCACCATCACCTCAAATCTTACTCTCACCGCAGTTAAGCTTTACTGGAAGACCACGGGGAGTTTCTACGAGGTCCAGATGACGACCACGGATGGCAGGAACTACACAGGCACAATTCCCGCACAATCACCGGGAACAACTGTGTATTATTATATTGAAGCGAAGAACTCAAACACCACATCCACATCACCACAGTATGCTCCGGACCAACTCTACTCCTTCAAGGTAAGGAATGAGAATCTTACATACAATGTGACTCTGCTCCCCGGCGAGAGCCGGATTGTGAATCTCACAGTGACTGCACCATCAAACGCACAACCGCTTGAGATGGCGAACATCACGGTAATCGGAACCTCTCAAGGCAACAGTTCGAGGATAAAGAGCCTCCTTACCCAGACACAGGTAAAGCCACAGATGCTCCTTGTCGATGATACCTCTGGCAGCTACCTCACCTACTACACCACTGTCCTCAATTCTCTCGGACTTACCTACGACACCCTCACCTCCTCAAATGCGCTTTCAATGCTTGCAAATTATCAGACCGTGTTGTGGATTTGCAAGGGGACAACTACCCTGGGCACGGATGAAAAAACCGCCCTCTCCTCTTTCCTCAACGGTGGCGGGAGGCTATTTATTAGCGGTGAAGACATTGGCTATGACATAGCCACCGATTCGGATGGTTTCTACCAGAATTACATGCATGCCTCCTATATTTCCGACGATGCTAACATAAACAGCCTGGCTGGAATCTCTGGTGACCCCGTCTCCGACGGGTTTACAAATATTCAGATTACAGGCAGTTATCCGGATGTGATTGCACCTAAGGATAGTGCAGCAACGGTTTCCTTCTATTATCAAGGGACTACCCAGGGTGCCGCCCTCCGTGTAGATACGGGCATTTACAGGGTTTATTACCTTGCGTGCGAGTACTTTGAGGGAAGCGACACAGCCACAAACAAGAGCGAAATTATGAGAAGAATTCTCACCTGGCTGAATGTGCAGCACGACCTTGGAATTGCGGACCTCGCACCCCCGAACTTGAGCACGCAGCCCTATGGTGTCGGGGAGGTGTCTGCGGTCGTCCGAAACTACGGGCTCCAGACCTGTGGAAGCAGCCAGCTTTCATTTGATGTCTACACCTACACCGCCACTACCTATGTGCTTCTGAACGAGACATTCGAAAGCGGCACGGGTAGCTGGACGCTCCAGTCGCCGTGGGGGCTCACCACAACAGCCCATACTGGCACATATGCTCTCACCGACTCACCTTCAGGTAACTACCAGAATAGCGTTAACATCTCGGCAACCTACAACGGTTTTATTTCAATTCCTTCGGGCGCCGTGGTTGCAAATTTCAGCTTCTGGCACAGGAGAAATCTAGAAAATGGCTATGACTATGGATATGTGGAGGTAAGCACCGACGGAAGCACATGGCAGACCCTTGCAAAGTACACAGGGAATCTGACATCGTGGACAATGGCAAGTTTTGATTTATCCGGTTATGCAGGACTGAGCATAAAACTCAGGTTCCGGCTGTACTCTGACTACTCTGTGAACTACGACGGCTGGTACATCGACGATATCTCAATCACCGCCATCACATTGAGCGGTGAAACCTACCTGGAAACAAGGAATTTCTCGCTGCCCAGCATTGCTTCTGGTTCCTCTGTCACCCAGGGTTTCACAATGCCCTTCACCGCCTCTGCCTACAAGGTGGTGGCCAAGGTCACCACATGCACCGACGAGTTTCCAGGCAACAACCAGAAGACCACAATCTTCTTTGTTGAAGCCAGCCAGTTCACAGTTCAGCTCAAGAAGGGGCTTAACTTCATAACATTACCAGTTTCAGGCGAGAAAGACCTTGCCCAGCTCCTCACCCAGATAAATGGAAAGTACAACATCGTGTGGTACTTCTCGCCCTCAACAAACAAGTGGCTCAAGTATGTGCCCTGGCAATCCACAAACACCCTTACTACGATAAATTCCACGATGGCGATTGCAATCAATGTCACAATCAATTGTGCAATAACTCTTTCGGAGTTTCAGGTTACCGCGAACACGACGCTATATCTGAAGCAGGGCTGGAACATGGTAGGAATAAATCTCAACAAGAGCATCACTGCTGGACAGTTGCTTGCCCTTCTACCCTCTGGCTCAACTATTGAAACCATTGATGCCGGGTTGCCATATTCCCTGACACCGACAACTGCATTGCTGTCAGGTAAGGGATACTGGATCTATGTGCCCACAGATGTAACTCTTCCGCTCTAAAACCCTACCAGCCCCTCTCCTGCAATCTTTTTTCTTCTGGCAAACCAGAAATTTCTAGCCCCTTCATCGCCTCTCCAAGTGCCTTCGAATTCTGGGCAATCACATTCGGGTCGTCAAAACTGGTTACCGCCTCAACTATTGCCCTCGCCCTCTTCGCAGGGTTCTCTGACTTGAAAATCCCTGAGCCAACAAAAACACCGTCGGAGCCAAGCAGCATCATCAACGCGGCATCTGCAGGGGTTGCGATGCCGCCCGCAGCAAAATTCACAACTGGTAAACGCTGGATCTTCTTTATTTCTTTTAAGAGTTCAAAAATTCCATTCACGACCTCGCCATATGTGGATTCGTGGAATACCGGGGTGTCCTCCTCAACTTTCTGGTCTGGAAAGCACTCAAGTGCGGCTTTGACATAACTCTGGGCATAGCTGACGGCCAGTTTCCTGATTTCACTGTCATCAAGGGTTTCAAGTTTCTTTATGGCTCCCATGACCATCCTCTGGTGTCTCACGGCCTCTATCACATTGCCAGTGCCTGCCTCGCCTTTGGTGCGAATCATCGCTGCACCCTCCCAGATGCGTCTCACCGCTTCGCCCAGGTTCCTGCACCCGCACACAAAAGGCACTGTGAATTTTCGCTTATCAACATGGTAAAACGGGTCCGCTGGGGTAAGAACCTCGGATTCATCGATCATATCCACCCCAATTACTTCCAGGGCTTTTGCCTCGGCAATGTGCCCGATCCTGCATTTTGCCATCACCGGGATGCTCACCGCATCCATGATTTCCTGGATTTTCGTCACATCCGCCATTCTGGCAACTCCTCCCTCTGCCCTTATGTCTGCAGGCACCCTTTCCAGAGCCATGACTGCGACTGCACCTGCCTCCTCGGCAATTCTCGCCTGCTCTGCGTTTGTCACATCCATTATCACGCCACCCTTCTGCATCCTAGCAAATCCTCTCTTCACGAGCTCAGTGCCATGCATCAGGTTTTCAATGTTCAACTGGAACGGCATATCTATCCCTGCTGTTATAATACTCAAGTGAGTATATAGGGATTATGGTGCATACGGCAAGAGCAAACCCTCAGAAACTTATATATACCAATTTGGCTATTAAAACTCGATGGCAAAGGAAAAGAAAGGCGAAGGTTTCCATTCTGCTGCTGGGTTGATAAGATATTTTGATGCAGAGGAAGATGTGGCAATAAAAATTGACCCCAGGATTGTGCTCGGGATGTGCATAGGGGCCGTAGTAATTCTAGAAGTCCTCCGTTATGTCTACAAATTCTGAATTTTCGGGTGAACTCTGCCACCGCTGAGCAACGCCACACGGCTATCCCCTTTCTCCCCTATCAATTCATAGCCAGTTTCTTTCCCAAGCTCTGCAGCGAATTCCAGTATCTCGCTGTGGGAGGGCATGCAATCTATGTTCAACCTGTTCCTTGAACCCCCGACAAAAACAAATGCCTTCGCCTCAATGAAATCTGGCTCTGCAAGCATATCCAGTTTTGCGTAATCCTTCGCCCAGCCAAGGTTCCAGTTTCTCACCAGGGTGTGCCGCACCACCTTTCTACAATTGAATGAGGGAAAGAATTTCAGGGTCTCCTGCAGTTTTGTCCAGTTCTCCTTCCGCAGGGGAAGACATGCATTCCTGTAGACCTCTTCGCTGGGTGCCGCAACTGTAACATATAACTGCGTTGGGAGACAGTCAAGCGCCTCGAGGGCTTCTGGCACAGTTCCGTTCGTGACCAAGAATGTGGTAAAACCTCGGTTTTTGAAGCACTCGATCAAATCTCCCAGATATGGATAGAGTGTCGGCTCTCCTGCGAGAGAAATCGCCACCTGGTTTGGATGCTGTGCGTCCTTCCATAACCCTAGATTGCACCGGCCATCGCCTTTAAAACCGCTAATTAGCTTTCGCTGTGCCATTATCGATTCTTCCACAATCTTCTCCGGCTCTTCCGGCTTCTCAATTCCCTGCTTCGTGAACTGCTGATTTCGCCAGCAGAAAACACACATCTGGGTGCAGGAGTAAACTGCAGGGGTCATCTGGAGGCACCTGTGTGTCTGAATTCCATAAAACGCTTCCTTGTAACACGGTCGTCCATAGAAAAGCTTCTGCCTCATCCAGTGACACAGTTTTACCGCTGAATGCCGGCCCACAAGTGCATAACCCTGCTTCTTCAGAAGTGCCGCGTGCTCTGGCTCCATGATTTCACATTTTGATTTCCTCACTGATCTCGCTCGAGAGCTCCGCTGCCCTTTCCCTGTCCCTCTCTTCCTGGCTCTTCAATTCCTCCTTGTATTTACCTGTGAGAAAATAGACAGCAAGATATATCAGGGTCAATGGAACCACAATGAAGTAAACCACATAGTTTATTGTCCCTACCCAGTATGTTGCGGTTGGATTCCCAGCTGTTATTCCGGAAAACATGTCCACCCATGGCATGTGAAGTTTCGGAGAAGGCGAAAAGGAATCTAGATTCCATACTATTATCATTAGCATTGAATAGTTCGTGAAGAAGTTTGGAAGGGCATCCGAGGAACGGCAGAGACCGAGCCCCTTAATTCGCCTCTTCGTGAATGGCGGGAAGAGGTTGCTCCCCAACAATCCAGAAAAGTCAACAATCACATGTCCCCAGAATCCTCCAGTAATGATTCCGAAAATCACAAGGGACATCATTGAAAACCCATAAATCACTGAGAAGATTATTGCACCTATAGCGCCGAACGCAAGTCCGAGGGATAAACTGTGGGTCCAGCGGCGATGCCAGGGAATGAATTCGAGCCGCACCTTGTCACCATCTCTCCGCATCTCGAAATCTGGACCGGAGAGTATCGAAACCTTTGTTTCCTCATCATAGAAGTAATCTATATCTGGCTTGAAGCTTGAAGAGGCAATCCTTGGTGGATCTGGCTCAGAGCCTGGAAGAGGAGGGTCATCTACCCATGGAATCAAACCGCCAATCCTTGCTGTAATTAACTTGTTTTTCTTATCAATTTTTATGAAATACTGTCTCCAGTATCCCTGGTCATGCTTTATCGTATGGAACTTCACATTTACTGGCTTCCCCGTCTCCCAGGCCTCATCAATCGCTCTGGCCATTGTTTCTGCAATTGGCTTTGGATCCAAGTCTGGATACGGATCAACCTCGTAGGTGTGTTTTTCAAGATATCTTACCAACCTAAAATCAAGTGTATCTGGCAGTATCCCAAAGATGCCGCCAAGGAGAATGATTAATGACTTTTCAAAAAGGGCAGCATCTACTGCAGCGGCAAAGCAGGTGGCAACGGCGATGCCAGTAAGGAAGTGCGTGATTCCCTTCATAACCCCACATTGTCAAGGGGGGTATTAAATGTTATTCCTCCCTGCACAGATATTTTTATTAACACGTATGTCATACCTGAGCGGAGGAGATTCCCATGAAAATAAAGGATAGATTCATCGCAATGCTTCTCGTCGGACTGGTGTCCGTCGCAGCAATCGCAAATCTGGGTGCAGGAAACGAGACAAAAATGCCGGTGCCTGAAAGCACGACGAGCAGAACCGTACTTGCCGAGTGCTTCACAGGCACATGGTGCCAGTACTGTCCAGGTGCAGAGGGCGCCCTTAACCGCCTTGCAAACGAGATGAATAGAACCCAGCTGGCCATCATCGAATGGCATGTGGGAGATTCTTATGAAGCGAGTGACGGCTCCTGCTCTGCCAGGGCAAACTACTATGGAGTGCCTGGCTATCCCACAACCTTCTTTGACGGTCTCAATCCCTCGATCGGAGGTTCCACCAACGCAAATGATGCGGCAACTTATAACGATTACAAGAGCAAGATCAACTCCAGGTTGGGTGTGGCTTCGCCCGTATCAATTTCTGTTTCTGGCTACATCGATGGGACTAACGGAATCGTGAATGCAGCCATAACCGTCCTTGACCCGCTGCCGGCCTCCACAAACGGCACCTATGTCCATTTCGTGCTCTGCGAGGACAAAAATAAGAGCGTGATATCGGGCGGCAGAACCTACTGGCTGAGGTTCGATGCTGTGAAAAAGCTGGGCATGGACCTGCTTAACATCGGTGTGGGACAGACCCTGACGCTCCAGAAAAGTTTCACGGTTGACGCAAGCTGGGAGGAAGATCGCCTCTGGGTTGTGGTTTTTGTGCAGACCAGCGATAGAACCTACCATGGAGGCACATACACTTACTACACTTCAGAAGTTTATCAAAGCTCAACCCTCAATCTCTCCGCACAGCCGGTGCCGGAGCATTCCACTGGAATATTCATTCCCGTGTTCACTGCAATGATTGTGGTGGCCACCGTGTTCCTCTGGCGGAGAACTTCCGAGTGATGGAAAAGATGGAAGGAAAAATCTTCCTACTCCCCCTGTTCTTCATTCTCCTTTTTCTGCAGCACGCAGGCGCAGCAAACGATGTGCTGGCTCCGGAACAAGTATCAACCCAGATTTCCGTGTCGTGGGCGCCAGAAATCCCGGTTCCGAATGCTACAATCAAATTCAGAGCCATATGTGAGAATGTCTCCTCACTCAAGATTCAGTTCTGCCTGAACGGGTTATGTGGATTTCCTGTGGATATGGTGGTGCTAGGCAACAACACCTTTGAGTATCTGTTTGTGCCAGGTGATGGGGGAAACCCTTACACGAAAGATGGGGATAACCTTTCATTTGAAATCCTGCTGAATGGTGAAATGCTCTACACAAACTGGATAATCATCCGGGAAAACGCCAAGCCGATTATCCACAACATCTGGTTTGTTCCGGAATTCCCCAAACTTGGCAACAACTTCACCATTTCTGCAAATGTCACAGACGATCTGGGAGTGGAAATGGTAAAATGCAACATCTCGCATGAAAGTGATTTCTGGGAGGGTGTGATGCTACCCCGGGCAGAAAATTTCTCGACCGAATTTACACCCCTTTATTCAGGCCAGCATCTCATTACAATAATTGCAATTGACAATTCTAATCAATCTGTTCTGAAAAACACAGCGGTGTTTGTATTTCCGCCAGAGCAGAGAGATAATGCTTCTCCGGTGCTTGTTGATGCGTTCGGCATAAGAAAGAATGAAACCAACATGACGGTCAGGGTTTATCTCACGGATGGCTCAGGGATTGCAGAGGCAGGTATTTTCATCAACCAGACCTTTTACCCGCTGGAACGGGCGGCCCAGGGCTTCTTCACCGCGGAAGTTCCCCTTTCGAAAACTGTTCAGATTTACGCAAGAGACCCCTACAACAACACCCTCAACACGAGCTACGATTTAAAGGTTTATACAGAAGCCAGTGCCCAACCCCAGAACCCATCTCCCTCCATTAACGGTATGACCATAGCGATCGCGTTGCTCCTGGGGATTCTGGGTGGGATTGCGATCATTCTCTTTGTGAAAAACTTGAGGCAACTCCACATTCTCCTCCTTCCCCTCCTTATCGGGGCAATCGTTCTATCAGCCCATTACGGGCTCATAGGGAATAGTGCGGATGCAGGTGGAAATATCTACCATGGAAATACATGCTGGAGCTGCCTTGCCCTCCAGCCAAAGTCGCTTGCTGTTTCGTGGCTGGAAAATTATCCAAATGGCAGCCCTGTAAACCATCCTCAATGGGTTCTGGATGCACTGGCAGAGGGTAAACCCCTGCTTTTGTATGTGCATCAGGTCCCATGCACTGGCTGTGAAGTCCAGTGGAGGGACATGGTGAGCCACGGAATCATAACCTCCGACGGAAAAATTTCTGGCAGGTTTGAAGACCGCATCTCCTTCAAGGTGCTGGATGTGACCATGGGCTCGGAGACAAGGGAACAGGGAATTGCGGTGCTGAAAACCTACACGCTTGGACAGGCACTGGGAACGCCCACAACCGTGTGCGTTGTAAAAACTGGGACTAGTGTGCTCTGGTGGTCGAAGGCGGGCGTGGTATACTCTGACGAACTTACGATGGTGCTGGACGAGGCCCTGCACATGCATCGCGGGTGAGACCCTGAAGTTGAGCACCTACCGAATCACCCTCCAGTTTCTGGTTTTTGCCGTGCTGAACTTCGGCTTGATAATTGGGTTTTACGGTATTCCTCTACCTTTCTTCTACTGCCATGCCTGCCCTGGTGCAGTGGGTCTATGTCCAGTAGGTGCAGAACAGTATGCGGTCATTGTCAACCCCTTCCTTCTCCTATACTTTCTTGCGGGCATCTTCCTTGTTGCCCTGGTTTTCGGGCGGGCGACGTGTGGATGGGGCTGCCCAGTTGGGGCACTCCAGGACCTGTTTGCCCTGAAATCAAAGCACAGAAAACTGAATGATGGCTATGCCAGATATGTTAAATTCGGTATTTTCGGGCTCGCACTCCTGCTCTCCTACATTTTCATGGAAAAGGTGTTTACTGACCTCTGTCCGGTGGGCTTTCTCGCCGGCACCGTTCCCACGCTTCTCCTTCTTCCTGGCTATGTGGAACCGATGTCCCCTTTCTTTGAGATAAAAATCGGGCTTACAGTTGTATTTTTTGGTCTGATTTATTTCGTGGCAAGGGGCTGGTGCAGATACCTCTGCCCGCTTGGCGCCCAGCTCGCACTCTTCAATAAGATTTCCTTGCTCAGCATCAAATCAAACAAGGAAAAATGTGTGAATTGTCAGGCATGCGGGAAACGGTGCCCGATGGGGATTGACCCTAGAAGCGAGACCGACAGCATTGAATGCATCAGATGCGGAAGATGCGTTGAGAGCTGCCAGAAAAAAGTAATATCCTTCAGAGCGAGGTGGAGAGATGTACATTGAGTTCTATCTCTACGGACTCCTTCTCGGGCTTTCCGTATGCTCGGCGTGTACCCTTCCACTGTTTCTCCTATCGGGTGGTGGAAAAAAGACACTGGGTTACATTTTTGGAGCCAGATTTCTGCTTCTCCTTGGGGCTCTACCTTTAATTGCATTCGCCCCTTACCTGCGGATTGCCGGGAGCATCTTGATGCTCGGCGTGGGAATTTACGGATTCATGATGGCGCTGGAGGGCACCAATTCCGCCTGCACCAAGGGTGTTCTTGCAGCCGCTTTCGTGTGCTTTACCGAGGGATTGCCCGCGGTCCTCCTTGCGGATGGCTACATCTCTGGAATGCTCAACGCCCTCCTGTTCACCGCCGGCACTCTGACCCCGCTTGCCTTGGTTTCAACGCTGAAACTGAAGATCGATAACAGGTTGAGAACCGTAGTGGCTGGCTTCGTGATACTGATTGGTGTTCTCTACCTCTACGAGAGTTTATTCGTCGCCGGCAGCTTGATAACCCCCCACCGTTAGTTTTATATAGAAGAACTTTCATACCTATTTTGAGGTGGTAAAATATGATAGGACAAGGTGGTACACCGGTTCTAATCCTGAAGGAAGGAACGAAGAGAGAAAGAGGGAAGGGCGCACTTGAAAACAACATCATGGCAGCGACTGCCCTTGCAGATACAGTGAAAACGACGCTCGGACCCAGAGGCCTCGATAAAATGCTGGTTGACAGCATGGGCGATGTGGTCATCACAAATGACGGCGTGACAATACTCAAGGAAGTGGATGTGGAGCACCCTGCAGCCAAGATGCTGGTTGAGGTTGCCAAAACCCAGGACGAGGAGTGCGGCGACGGCACCACAACGGCGGTGGTGCTTGCGGGCGAGCTGCTGAAGAAAGCCCTCGACCTTGTTGACCAGAACATCCATCCAACGGTGATTACAGGTGGTTACAAGATGGCTTCCACCAAAGCCATAGAGGAATTGCAGAAGATTGCAGAAAAGGTTACGATTGACGACACGGACAAACTGAAGGAGATTGCAATGACCGCAATGGGCTCAAAGAGCGTAAGTGCGGTAAGGGATTACCTGGCAGACATTGCAGTTAAAGCCGTGAAAGCAGTGGCTGAAAAATACGATGGGGGCTACCGTATTGACCTGGATAACATCCAGATTACAAAGAAGCATGGTGGCTCCGTCACAGATACAGAGGTGATTGAAGGCATCATCGTGGATAAGGAGAGGGTGCATGCGGGAATGCCAACAAGGGTAGAGAACGCAAAGATCGCGTTGATTGATTCCGCGCTGGAGGTGAAGAAAACAGAGATTGATGCCAAGATCGAAATCACGGACCCGTCCCAGCTTACAGCGTTCCTGGCAGAGGAAGAAAAGATGTTGAAGACCATGGTTGAAACAATCAAGAAGAGCGGTGCGAATGTCGTCTTCTGCCAGAAAGGAATTGACGACCTTGCCCAGCACTTCCTTGCGAAGGCAGGAATTTATGCGGTCAGGAGGGTAAAGAAATCCGACATGGAGAAACTCTCAAAGGCAACTGGTGCCAACATCATCACCAAGCTCAGCGAACTGACTCCTGAGGATTTGGGCAAATCCGGACTTGTGGAGGAGAGAAAGATCGGCGACGATAAGATGACCTTCGTAACAGGGTGCACAGGGGCAAAGGCGGTTTCCATCCTTATCAGGGGCGGCACCGAGCATGTGGTGGATGAAATCGAGCGCTCGCTCGAGGATGCAACAAGTGTTGTCGCTGTCGCGATAGAGGATGGATACATGATTACTGGTGCCGGGGCCGCTGCAACGGAGCTTGCCCTGAGATTGAGGGACTATGCGGCTTCCGTCGGAGGCAGGGAACAGCTGGCGATAGAGGCATTTGCAGGCGCGCTGGAGGTAATCCCGAGAACGCTGGCAGAGAACGCCGGCATGGACCCGATTGATGTGCTGATTGAACTCAGGAAAGCCCATAAGGACAAGAAGATTCACTACGGCGTGAATGTGCTCACTGGCAAGGTCGGGGACATGCGGAAGGAGAAGGTTCTCGAGCCCCTCAGGGTGGGCAGGCAGGCAATCCAGTCAGCAACCGAGGCCGCGGTGATGATTCTCAGAATTGACGATGTGATTGCTGGCAAACCCTCAGAGACGGGCAAGGGACCGAAGGGCGGCGGAGGTCCTGAGGGCGGTGGCTCCGAGTTCGAGGACTGAAAAAATTTTTTCTTCTTTTTTATTGCGGGGGTGTGTCCTTGTCTAAGAGAAAGAAGGACCACAGGGATGAGGAAAACGACGAGTTCCGCTGGGAGACGGACTTTTTTGACGACACCTTTGAGAGGGAATTTGAGAGAATGCGGGAAATCCTGGAACGGTTTTTTGAGAGAGCGGATAAGATATCGCCCGCGGGTTTTCCAGAACGCCCGATAATCTATGGATTTTCGCTGAGGGTGGGTCCTGACGGGAAACCGGTCTTCCAGAAGTTCGGAAATCTACCGGATAGAATCGAAGGTGGCGAGTTCAAAGCCCTTGAATCTGCACCCCGGGAACCTCTAACCGACATCGTTGACGCCAAGGACAGCTTTTCGGTGACCCTCGAGGTGCCCGGTGTTGAGAAGGATGACATTGACCTCACCGTTTCTGGTGGAGTTCTCTGCGTGAAAGTGGACGCCCCGAACAGAAAATATCTGAAGGAGATCGAGCTCCCGAACGATGTCGATGAGAAGTCAGCGAAGGCCTCGTTCAAAAATGGGGTTCTGGATATCACATTCGCAAAGAAGAAAGGTGAGATAGAGGGATTCAAAATCAAGGTTCAGTGAGGCATGATAGGGGAAACTCGCATGAATGACAAGAAGACGGAAAGCGACACGGAGAGAAACCAGGATAACGGAGAGCCGAATGACAGGGCAGGCAGGGATGAGGAAAAGAAGGAGATGGAACTGAAAAAGTTACTGGAAGCGAAGGAGGAGGAAACCAAAGACCTGAAAAACAAGTTGCTCTACCTCCAGGCGGATTTCGAAAATTTCAGAAAAAGAAAGGAGAAGGAGAGCGCGGAGTTGCGGAAGATGGCACTGATCGATTTTATGAAAGGGCTCCTTCCCGTGCTCGATGACTTCGAAGCGATGGAAAAAAATCTAAAAGATGCAGGGCACGAGGTGCTGGTCAATGGTTTACTGGCCTTGAAGAAAAATTTTTATGAAACGCTGGCAAGAATGGGATTGAGAGAGATTGAGATGAAAGAATTTGACCCAAATTTGCATGAGGTGGAGGCGGTTGTGCCAGCAGACGCTGATAACAAAATTGTGGAGATTGTGCGAAAGGGCTACACGGTTAATGGCATGGTGCTCCGCCCCGCGAGAGTGATCGTGGGAAAGAAGGCGGAGGAGCAGCGATCAAAACCCGACGCTGGTTCGTAGGGTCTCCATAACAATGCCCGGGTCAAATCGCTGTCGCTGCCTCGTGCTCACCTCTTCCAGATAGAATTTAACGGCATGCTTCAGGTTTCTCTCGGAAACCTCAATTTCTGGCCTGTCGTTGTTGAAATACTCGAGCATGCTCATCGCACACGCAAGCTTGATTGCACGGGACTGAAGCCGCGGTGAGAAATTGATGCTTTCGATGTGTTCCAGAATCGCCGCATTCACATTCTTGAAGACATCGTATATCTTCCGGTTCAGCTTTATCGGTTTATACTGGAATTTGCCGGCAACGAGAGGATGCTTTGTCTGGATGGCATAAACGAGTGTGAGATGGTCCCGTATTTTCTCAGCAAGTGAGAAGTCCATCTCCCCGAGTTCAAGCCGTGCATTGCTGTTCTCGATTTCAAGGAAGCGCTCCTTTGTCATCTGGTGAAGCCGGCAGAGCATCCTGTCCTCAATGGCCGCAAAATTCGGATCGGAAATTGTGACTTCGTAGCTGAAACCCTCACTTCTGGTGTTGTAATTGACTGCAAAGAAGGACGAGAAACGGTAGGGGCCAATTGTGCCTATCGTTGACTCATACTTCACCTCCCGCTGCTCCATCACGAGTTTAAGCGGCTCCACCATTCCCTTGTATTTGAACCAGTCATTGAACTCTGGCACGATGAAGTTGAATTTCCGTCCAGCATAGGCCTCGCCTATTCTTATAAACTGGGCTGGCGTCATCCCCCCGCAATACCTGTTTTTCCCGGGGAGCCCGTGGGGCGGGACCCCCATCCGCTGATTGCCGCGAATCATGTCGTCTATGGTAAATGTCTTGCCAGTGCCCGGCGGGCCGAAAAATGAGATGCTGAAGCCGGTGTGTCCAGTCACCTTGCCATTCGGAGATAAAATTTCCACATCTGCCAGAGCATACTGATGCACGATGCTGAGGAGGGTATCAAAGTAAATGAGTGCCCCGAATAGGTTGCGGAGATACTCTGCAACCACATCCGCATTGAAATTTCTACCAAATTCCACAATCTCATTTACCCTTTCAAGCACAATGTCATGAAGATACGCCTCAAATTCAGCATCCATTCTCTCAATTTCCACGAGTTCCTCCTTTGCGGTTGGATTCACATTCTGGAGCTTTTCCATTTCAAGTTTCTGGAATTTCTGGAGCTCGGTTTCTACCACCGACTGGTCCACGATATACAGGGTGCTGTCCCCGAGTTTTTTCAGCACGCCGCGCTTCAGTAACTGGTTTATGAACGGTTCTGGGTTCACAAAAATTCCGTTTCTCGAAAGTAACTCCCTTACCTCGTTGGCATTGAAACCAAGGCGGGCAGAAGCAATTGCCCGATTTTTTCCATAAGACGCGCCCATCCGTTTTTTCCACTCCTCAGTTTTTTTCAGCGCCTGGGCATTGCATTCCAGCAACGCGAGCATCACTTCCTTCCCGTACTCCCGCTCAAACAAATCCTCAAGCATGATGACACCTAACGCCATTCATCTATTTTGGCTTTTCTGTGTGGAAAGAAGATGTGTCAGTACTTCTTTTTCTCTGTTTCTTCTTCCTTACCTGGTTTGTTTGCCTCCGTTGGACCCGCCTTCTCCTCTTTCTTTTCCCCTGTCTCAGATCCGGGCTTCCTTCCCCGCAGCACAATGTAAATCAAGAGCAGGACAATTACAATCGCTTCCAAAACCGCAATTATCAGCCAGATAAACCATGGATTTATTCCGGGTTCCTCTGCGACCGCTACACTCTCTGTTGCCACATTGTTCGAGATGTTGTTGTCCGAGAGATTTGCAGGAAGCTGGACCTCTGCCCTCACCTTCTTTGTGCCGGAAGAGAGCCAGATATAGGTCAGATTGAGTGTTATTCCAGAGCCGGGTTCAAGCACAATGGTTCTGGTATCGTAAATTGCCTCATCAATGTAAACGCTGAGGTTCACCTCGGCCCTGTGGCTTCCGCTGTTTCTCAGCGTAATCAGAATTTCTGCGGGAGCCAGGACCCTCAATCCCTCTGGTGCAACCTTTACCTCAACGCCCACATCACACACGGCAGCGGTAACATTCGGGCTCATCTGGAACCCGTTGTTGGTTTCGTTGCTTTCACGGATTGCATTCCCCCTGTCAACTATTGCAGTTAGAAGTATGGACCCCGTTGTTTCAGGCGTCCATGAGAGGTTTACCTGTGCCCTTTCACCTGGATTTAACAACGCTATTCTTGTGCCCGCAATCACATCCATGCCATCTAAAATCTCAACCGTGATGTTCTCCGCCCTCCCATGCCCCCCGTTGGTAAGGTTCACAGCAATCTGGACCTCAAAACCAAGGAAAGGCGGGCCACTGATTGCCGCATTCTCAACTGCAAGGTCTGGTAGCGGCATGACCTCAAAAGTTTTGAGAGCTTCATTGTTTGCCTCGCTGAGTTCCTTAACTGTGTTCTGGCTATCTACCTTCACCGCAAGCACTCTTGTGCCTGGGTCCGCCCTCAATCTCGCAACGCAAACAAGGTTTTTCCCTGCATCCAGCCCGGAGACATTGCTGGTTGCAATCTCAACTCCGTCTATCCGGAAACTCACTGTAAAATTTTCGGCTATAATGCTTCCAATGTTTGAAAGCGTGGCATTTACCATGATTTCCGTGGTCTCGTCAATTTCTCCGGGAGAGATTTCAATTCCTTCCATCACAAGGTCAGGTAATCCTGCCACCTCAACGGATGTTGTGGCTTCATTGTTCTCCTCGCTGAGCTCCTTGATTGTGCTTTCTGGGTCCACCTTTACTGTCAGAACTCTCGTGCCTTCCAGCAGGGTGCATTTTAAAGTGTGGGTGGTGTTTTGCCCTGGAGCCAGTGTGGAAAGGTTAAGGGTTTCAAACTTTACCCCATCAATGTAGAAACCGACCGTGATGTTTGTGGCCGTCGCCCAGCCGTAATTCTTAACTGTGACCTTTATCTCAACTTGAGTGCGAGCATCAATTTTCTCAGGTGTGACTGTGAAATTCTCGATCCCGAGATCCGGTAGCGGTGCAACCTCGACCGTCTCTGAAACCTCGTTATTGGCTTCACTAATCTCATGAATTTTGGCATCAGGGTCAGCTTTAACCGTGACTGTTCTCGGTCCGTGAGAAGCAACGCACTTTCCTGTGAACATAAGACCTTCGTTCGGGTTCAGGGTGGAAACTTTGTCCACCTCAAACTCCGCACCATCCAGGTAGAAACTTATTGAGAAGTTATGGGCGGCCTCCGAGCCATTATTGACCACTGTGACCCGCACCATAATCTCGGTAATTTCATCTATCTCAGACGGTCCAATGCTCAACCCCTGCACGACAAGGTCTGGTAGTGGGGTGACGGAGAGGCTCAGCCCCGCCTCATTGTTGGTCTCGTTTGCCTCGACCACCGTGTTCCCGCCATCCAGGACAAACCTGAACAGATGCCAGCCAGCAACCGTATTGTATGTGAAGTTGTAATACGCAAACGAGTATGCAGGCAGGTCGGGAATGTAGCCCTCAGATACTGTGGCGTTATTTTCGAGAACCGCAACAGCCACATTATGCACCTCCACGCCGCCCAGATTGTGGACTTTTGCGGAAAGATTGAAATTCCTGCCTTCCTCTGCAATTTCATGGGTAATGTTTGCAGTGGATATCTCAATATCTGGAAGCAATGTAAATGTGGTACAAGCGTAGTTGTTATTCTCCTCGGTCTCCATCACCTCATGCTCCGGGTCAACAAACACCTCAATTGTGCTGGTTCCCTGCGAGGGCGTGAATTGATGGGTCAGGTTAATCGTGGAATGGGCAGATATCTGGTGGGTGTAGATGGTGGTTGCAGTGTTGTGCACAACCTTTATCTTGGCTGTGGCACTTCCATTACCTGCATTTGCTATGGAAAGTGTGGCATTCGCGGGTGTGCCCGCCACCATGCCAGCTTCCAGCACTATTGAAACAGCCACGAAATCGGGAAGATTGGAGTCCACATAGATTTGCTTTGTCGCGTTGTTGTTTGTTTCGTTCTCTTCGCTGATCAGGTTCGCGGGGTCCAGGTACACTAACAGGGTATGGGTGCCGCTGGAGGCAATCCACTGAGCTTGAACATGAGTGAAATTTCTGGGTTTTATCTCCGGAACTGTGATGTCCGTGCCGAGCAGGATGCCGTCGAGGTAAAATCGCACCTTCGGATTTACCGCCTTGCCATCGCCAAGGTTGTTCACCTTTGCAGTTATCGTGAGGAGTTCCCCGCTCACAGGTGCCGTGTTCGAGAGCGTGATGTTCGCCTCGGCGATCTCCAGGTCTGGCTTCCCAACATAAATGAAGATTGTTTCCCTGTTGTTCGTGTTGTTTGAATCTGATGGATTTGCGGCTGAGACGATGACAGTAAGGTTGTAGTAGCCCTGCTTCGCAACCCATGTGGCGTTCATCTTGATTTTAGCTCCACCGGCCAGATTTGTGATTGGGGTTGAGGCAATCAGGGCACCGCCCTGCTCTGGCGGATTTTCATAGAAACTCACAGTTGCAGTGTCCAGCACATCGTAACCCAGATTCCCTATTTCTCCGGTGAGGTTTACAGCCAGGCCCTCGTAGGGCTGAAGTTCAGAAGCCGAGAAGTTTATGACCGCCGGGTCAACAAAGGGCTCGTATGAAATCCCGAGCTCCACAGGCGGATCCAGCCCTGTGGTGTAGGCGATGTGGAGTTTGTTCAGGGGAGATTTCTCTATGTCCATACTGCGACCAAGATTGGATGTTATTTTTGTTAGGGGTGTTGCAACGCTGTCGTTGGTAGAATAGAGAGCAAGGTAATAGGGGAAATAACTTGCAGAATCTCCAGAAGGATAATCATACTCGCAGAGAAGATGGATACGGTTACTCATATGTATCATTCTGACGGGTATAAGATTGCAGTCGGAGGGGGTATTTACCACTGGAAACATGGTCTGCTCAAGAGTGCCAGATGAGCTGATCCTTGCACCCCATATCATAATTCCTGACGCACCGACGCAGTGAATCCAGCCAAGATGCAATTTGTGATTTGCATCTACTGCACCCCATGCCCAGCTATCTGCCTCGCTACTGGTCTCTAAGGCATACGCCGAGCAGATTGTGTTCCCTGTCGTTGTGTTGATTGAAAGATAATAAACATCTGGAAAGACACTTGACTGAAAATCCGCATAAACAATATGTAAAATTCCGAGTTCTCTGTCACACACCACAAGGGTTCCTTCCGTCTTAATATCACCATTTACATAAAATATTTTGCCTGTTGAACCCCTATATGTCCAATCAACCTGATTCCCGTACGCATCAACCCTCGTGATCATGCCTCTTGTATTCGATGTATATCCTGGTGATCTGTGGACTCCGATGTAAACATTTCCACCGGCATCAAAATCCATACTGATAACATTATCATCCAGTGCCCAGTTCCCAAAGTTGTTTATGAGATTGTAGGCAGGAACCAAAATCGTGCCATTAGTTTGCACGAGCATGTAGTACACATCGTAATTTCCGGTCGCATTGGAAGAAAACCCGATGTGAATCTTTGTCCCCACGAGCACTGCCCTTACACTGGAAAGCCAACCGGTTGATGGAGAATGAAGCACGGTCTCCTCCTGCTCCACGGTGTGGTCCGGTGCAAACCTCTTATATATCAAATCGTACTTTGTACCATTTGCCTTCGCATAAAGTGCATGTGTGCGCCCCTCATCATCAATTAATATATCTCCTACTAACGAACTAGCCGACGAGGTAATTTGAAGATACTTGTGACCTGAAAGAAGTGTGTTGCCCCTATCCCACGGTTTCCCGTTTATATATTCATTTTGTCCATCAACCGCACCATTCAGCACACCACATGCTGCACCGCTAACAATTAGGATTATGCTCCATATCACAGTCACTTCCCTACGCATTGATTGCACCAGTTTCTCCATATTTATCCAACTACATATAACTTTCCCATCAAACGATAATAAAAAGGTTTATGCTTTGGACAGTTTTTACTCTCTCCTAGCATGGAGTTAAAACTCGCATACATATCAAATTACTACTGGCCGGTTATCGGTGGGATGGAAACTCAGATGCAGAGAACAATAGAGGAACTTGCGCGGAGAAAGCACATGGTAGAGGTCCATACCACAAACACCGATGTAGAGGGGAGGAAACTCTCAGATTTTGAAGTCCACAACGGAGTAAAAATCTACAGATATCCGTTCAAATTTTATTTTGGCTATTACTGTTCCCTGTTTATTCCCCAAATCAGGGAGGCAGATTTAATTAATCTTCATGGCTTTGGGTTTCTCACAAACGATTTTGTGGCTTGGAAATACGCAAAAACCAAAAAGTGTGTCTTGGCTACCCATCACGGTGTTATAATCCCCACCGATAAGATGGTGAATAAAATCTATCACACCATCTACAGGAACACAATAGGCATTTGGACTCTTCGGAAGGTGCACCTGGTGGGCACGAATCAAGAACTGGATAGAAAGAGAGTTTTAGCGATGGGCATCCCTGAAAGAAAGGTAACAATCTTGCAGGAGGCAGCGGTTGAGGACAATGTGCTGACAGAAACTTATAAGACACCGTGCTTGCCCGAACACCTTAAAAGATTTGTAGTATTTGTAGGTCGCCTTCATACAGAAAAATCGCCAGCACACCTGTTATTAGCGCTGAAAAAAATAGGTATAAAAGATTTGGGGATAGTTTTTATTGGGCCTGACGGTGGGGAACAAAAAAAACTGAAGAAATTGGCTGAAAATCTGGGACTGCATGACAGGGTTGTTTTCGCCGGCAAGGTGCCGGAAAAGGAAAAATACGCCTTTCTTGCCCACGCTGAATTTCTTGTGCTCCCATCCTACTATGAAGGTTTTGGTGCGGTCATTCTCGAATCCTGGGCTATGTCAAAACCCGTGATTGCCTCCCGTGTTGGTGGTGTGCCCTACATTGTTTCAGATGGCAAAGACGGCCTGCTCTATGACTGGGGAGACATAGACGCCCTCGCCGGGAAAATGAAGTTGCTCCTCGAAAACGAAGAATTGCGGAAAAAAATGGGCATGGCAGGGAGAAGGAAGGTTGAGGAAAAATACACGAGAACGAAAGTCGTGGACAGGATTGAAGCAATCTACAAACAGCTGCTTGAAACAAAATCATAGGAATTTCTCAAGAAACTCCAGATACCTTCCATATACCCTCTCAATGGACTCCACATGCACAAACTCATCTCCAGAATGCCAGTTCCCACCTGCAGGGCCATAAACCACCGTGGGCCATGTTTCGCCAAACAGGTTGAAGTCCCCGACGGATTGTCCGTAAATAATTTCTGAATTTACCAGATTAACAAACTCTCTCACAGCCCCTGTCTCCTCGGTGATGTAGGGTTTCAGAAACGGCACCCTGCGGCTGACAAAACCCACATTTACATCCCCCTTCAGTCCGAGTTTTCGAATTTCCCGTTCCACCGTCTCCCTTATTCCTTCCTGGCTTTCTCCAACCACATAATGCCTGTCCACTATGAGTTTGCAGTGTTCTGGCACGCTCAGGGAATTTGCACCGCCAGCGATTTTAAGCGTACAGAAGGACCCCCTTCCCATTTTCTCGTGCGAACCCACAGCCAGCCCATCAATCATTTCCACAATTCTCGCGGCTTCTGAAATTGCGTTCACACCAAGGTGCGGTCTTGCCCCATGTGCGGATTTGCCACGCACATCTATCTCTAGGACCACTCTGCCCCTTGCTCCCAGCATTACCTTCTCATCTGTTGGTTCAGAAATAAGCACAATCTCCGGATTGCACTCTATCTCTCTCAGGTGCTTTATCAGCTGGTAGGCACCGAGGGATTCACCTTCCTCATCTGCGCATGCGGTAAATACAACTGGAAGCTTCTCGCTCAATTCGGCAAACAGTGCCATGAATATTCCCAGCCCCGCCTTCATGTCGCACGCACCGAGCCCGTAGAGTTTGCCCTCCCGTTCTATCCCTCCGAACGGGTCCAGTGACCAGTTTTGCATCACCTCCACCGTGTCCATGTGGGCGTTCAGAAGCACTGGATTCTTCCGCCCCTTCTTCCCGAAAGCAATCAGATTTTTTCTGCCATCGCCAGTATCCTGATAATAAATTTTTGAGGCATGGGACCTTAATTTTTCATAGATAAAGCCGGCAATCCCGTTTTCGGACCCCAGCACACTGGGAAAACGGATGAGTTCCCTGGTTAATTCAACGGCTGGCAACATTCTTATCAAACTCTATCCTTTCAAAAATTCTCTCCCTCTCCTTCGCATCCACGGTTCCAATCACTTCCAGATAATCCTTTATTCCCGAAGTTTTAATCTTAGGCCCGAGCACTTCCTGAATCTGGAAAAGGCCCGCCGAGCAAGTCATTTCAATCTCAATCCGCACTGGCTTCTCCACCCCTTCCCTTATCTTCACCCGCTTTATTGCAAGTGCTGAAATCGAGTGGATATCTACCTTCCCCTTCGAAAAAGGCACCCTTGCCCTGCCGTTTGCCATGTCTGTCCCATCTCCGATGGTGACACAGCCCCCTTCAATGCTTATGCAGGGCACCGCCTCATCATGGGTGTAAATGCACTCGAAAATCGATGCCTTCAGCCGTGCCGCCTTCCTGGGCTGGTAGTAGCGGGAGAGAAGCGCATCAAGCACATTGCTCAGCAGCAAAATTCCGTGATGATAATGCATGTGTCTATGGACCCCGTTGCCCACATCATGGAGGTATGTTGCTACGAGTACGATGAGCTGGGCATCTTCGTAGGTGCCAGTCATCTCCCTAACCGTGTTCGGAGAGATTCCGCGTTTGTTGAGTAAATCGAGAATCGAAAGCGCGTTTCTCGTGGCGATTCTGGAGTGGGTCAGTCCATGGTCATTGTAGTTGAAACGGTTAATTGCCACATTGTTGGCATGGTCTATTAACCCCTGAATATATTCATCATGCTCCAGAAATTCAAGGGCATCCAGTGCCGCCGAGTTCTTCTTCAACTTTTTCTGAATTTCCGAATACGCATTCCTGGCATCTGTTTCTGCATCATAATCCTCATCCTTTTCCTCAACCATGGTTTCACCTTTTCCCGAGAAGTATAGATATAGGTGAACGGGTATATAAAGATTAGAATACAGGCATTGCTCTCGCATTCTGGCTCTTCCATGCAAAAACCTTATTAACAATCAAAGCAATGCCCTTCCATGGTTGAGCAGGAAGAAACCCGCAGGGAAGTTCTGGACATACTTTGTGAGAATGGCTTAGTGGTCGGTGCCGAAGAACTGGAAAAAATTTTGGCAATGATGGAACCAGTAAAAATTGCGAAACTGCTCACCCAGAAATTTTCAGACAAATGCCTGAGCTGGGAGGACATAGAAAGTGTTACTGGCGCTTACACCACCGAGGCCTCCATTGTCCCGACACTCCTCGTGGCGAGAGAGATTGAACAAATCTGTGCTAAACCTGAAACTGAAAAAATGAATAAAGAGCTGAAACGAAAGCCAGAGATTCCTGAACCGGAAAAAATAATGGTTTTTAGCGTGAATGACCAAAAGCGTCTCCCGCCCTCTGCAGAACTTTACTCAAAGTTATTCCTGGACCGATACAAGCAGATCAAGCAGATTTTTGTCCATGCAAACATGAAAAACATTACACCGATAAAAACTCTCAGAAAACTGGCAAGGCGCCCCACTACCGAGAGAACCGATTACACGATCGTAGGGATCGTGAACGAGGCGGTGAGAACCAAGAGCGGCACCGCTACAATGCTGGAGGTGGAGGATGATTCGGGTGAACGCATCAAAGTTCATGTTCCGGAGAAGCACGCAAAATATTTCATAAAGGATTCCGTAGTGGCGTTCAGGGGAAGTGTATCCGTAAGAACGGAGGAGGATTGTTTCTTTGCCTCAGATGTGACTTTTCCCGACCTTCCTGCAATCGAGAGGAGGGTGAACCGTAGCCAGAAACCCTGCGCTCTGGTTTTCATCTCTGACATCCATGTGGGAAGCAAGACCTTCCTCTACCATGCGTGGGAAAAATTCACCAGCTGGTTCCACGATGGTTCTGAGGAAGCTAAAAAGGTGAAGTACATTGTTGTTTCCGGCGACCTTGTGGATGGGATAGGTATCTACCCGAATCAGGAGGAGGAACTGGAAATCGATGACATCTACGACCAGTACAGGGAACTTGCACGCCTGTTTTCCCAGATTCCCGAACACATTGGGATTATTGCGATACCCGGGAACCACGATGCGGTAAGACAGGCAGAACCGCAGCCAGCATTCCCACCCGAAATCCAGGAAATTCTTGGGGGAAGAGTGTTCTGCTACAGTAACCCTGCCTACATTAAAATTGAGGGCGTGAAGATTCTCATCTATCACGGAAGAAGCTTTGACGATCTAGTGGAGCAGGCACCTAACTACCTTACCTACTCCAAGCCAGTTACCCTGATGAAGGAATTGCTGAAACTCAGGCATCTGGCACCCACCTACGGGGGCAAGACCCCAATGGCACCGCTCCAACACGATGCCCTCGTAATCAAAGATGTACCCGATATCTTCGTCGCGGGGCATGTGCACACCTTCGGGACAGAACCCTACAGGGGCACCCTGGTTGTGAATGCGTCCACCTGGCAATCCCAGACCGAGTTTCAGAGACAGTCCAACATCACACCGATGCCTGCCCGAGCCCTGTACTACGAACTCGACACCGGTAAATCCAAAAACCTGTCATTCCTTTCCTGATTTCCTTTCCCTGTAAAATCTAATGAGGAAGTAAGCTCCGAGAACCGCTATACAGACAATCATCACATAGTCGAGGATTGAACCGTATTCGATTATCAATGTGTAGTTCTCACCCAGAATGTAACCGAGGTAGGCAAGGGCGACACACCAGGGTATTGAGCCGACAAACGAATACACCGAAAACTTCCAGATGTTCATCCTTGCAATTCCTGCGGGAAGCGAGATGAATGTCCTTATAACTGGTAGCAATCTGGCAATAAAAACCGCCTTGTCCCCATGCTTCTCAAACCAGTTCTCTGCGCTCCTTAAATGCTTTTCAGTTACCAAAAAATACCTGCCGTATCTGAGCACGCCCGCCCTACCCACATAATAACCAAAATAATAGGCCGCCAGTGAGCCGGCAAGATTCCCGAGGGCACCCGCCATACTTACAAGATATAGGTCGAACTTGCTACCGGGATACGAAGGAGAAGATGCAAAGCCAGCAAATGGCATAATAACCTCTGACGGGATCGGAATGCACGCACTCTCAAGGGCCATCAGCACGAAGATCCCGAAGTAACCGATACCAATGATGACTGAGAGAATGTACTGAACCATGAATGCCACGAGGCTCATGTGGTGGAGAAAAAGGTATGGATATAAAATTGTTTTTATGCTTTCAGAAGGTTTGCCAGTAATTTGCGGATTCCTTCAGCTCATCCTTCCTTCATCAGCTTAGCCACATCTGCGGGAATCTTTGCTACTTTAACTCCAGCCGCCTCGAGTGTCCTCACCTTTGACTCTGCGGTGCCCCTGCCCCTCTGGATTATCGCGCCCGCATGCCCCATTCTCTTGCCTGGGGGTGCAGACCTTCCCGCGATGTAAGCATAAACGGGCTTGGTCACATGGTTCTTGATGTAGTCCGCAGCGATCTCCTCAGCCATTCCACCGATTTCACCCACCAGCACAATTCGCTTGGTTTCCGGGTCCTTCTCAAACAGCTCCAGAATTTCCACGAAGTTCATTCCGTTCACGGGGTCTCCACCGATACCGACACAGGTCGTCTGGCCAATGCCCTGCTCGGTGAGGGCGTTCACAATTTCGTAGGTGAGTGTCCCACTCCTGGAAACAACACCGGTATCTCCCTTCAAAAACACATTGTTGGGCATTATTCCGAGCTTCGTTTTCCCGACGGAAGTAATGCCTGGTGTGTTGGGCCCAATCAAAGTGACTCCCTTGTACTTGCAGTAATGCACAACCTCCATCGTATCGTGGAAGGGAATGTGTTCGGTAATCACCACGAGAACCTTCACGCCCGCATCTATCGCCTCGTAGCAGGCATCCTTTGCAAACGGTGCAGGCACAAAAATCACCGATGCGTTGGCACCCGTGGTTTCCACACAATCCTTTACTGTATTAAACACCGGTACTCCTTCCACATCTGTGCCACCCTTTCCTGGTGTGACGCCGCCCACGACCTTTGTCCCGAAAGCCCGCATTGCACGGCTGTGGAATGTTCCCTGATGGCCTGTAATCCCCTGAACCAGCACCTTTGTGTTTTCATCCACTATGATGCTCATTTTAAGCACCCCCCTCGCAGACAAACCTTGCCGCTTCATCAAGGGTCCGTACCCCCCTTATTCCTGCGTTCGCAAATATCTGCCTTGCCTCCTCCTCGTTAAAGCCCTTTATTCTCCCTGCGATCCGCATCTGGGGGTTCTTTCCCAGAACCTCAACAATTCCCTTTGCCACCGTATCACACTTTGTCACGCCGCCGAAGATGTTGACCAGCACCGCCTTCGGGTTCACCTCGAGCACGAGCTTGAACGCCTCCTTCACCTTCTCCACATCGTCGGTGCCCCCCAGGTCAAGAAATACCGCGGGTTTTCCGCCGTAGTATGTGATGGCATCGAGGGTTGCCATTGTGAGCCCCGCACCGTTAGCGATTATGCCTATGTCTCCGTCCAGCTGAATAAACGATATGTCCTTCTCCCTTGCCCTCTTCTCGAGTTCTGTGAACTCCTGGGGCACGCCCTTGTATTCTGGATGTCTGAACAGGGCATCATCCTCTATTATCACCTTTGCGTCCGCAGCAACCAGACGGGCACCTGCATCCACGAGCGGATTTATTTCCACGAGTTCTGCATCTTCGCAGGTAAAAATCTGATACATCTGACGGATAATGTTGCCTATCGCCTTTGCCATATCTTTCTCCAAACCAAGTTTAGTGGCAACTTCTCTCAGCATGTATGGCTGGACGCCTATGAATGGAGGGATCTTAATTTTATGGATCTCTGGATCCGGAACCTCTTCTATATCCATGCCTCCGCTCGCACTCGCAAGCAGCACAGGGCAGCGATTGTCCCTGTCCAGCGTTATGCTCAGATAATACTCCTTCAGAATGTTGAGCTTTTCCTCGACGAGGACCTCGGTCACTGGTGATCCACCAACCTTCATCGTCATTATTTCTGCAGCTGCAAGTTCCAGCTCTTGTGGTGTAGAGGCAAATTTTATCGCCCCCGCCTTCCCTCTCTTTCCTGCAAGCACCTGGGCTTTCACGCACACTGGAAATGTCTGCCATTCTATTTTGTCGCCCCTGCGATACACTTTGCCTTCCGGCACCGGTATTCCATACTTCCTGAATATTTCTTTACCTACATATTCTGGTAGTTTTACCATTTTCTTACCCCCTTATTTTTTTCAAACTTTCAATATAGCTTTCTCTATCTCTGTTGGCAAACTCCCCGAGTGGAAATTTACCATCCAGATTAACCGCAATTCGGTTCTCGTCCCGCATTATGTAAGTTTTTTCCTTCAAAAATTTGTAAAGTTCTGCTGGCTCGTTCAGCTTGTTGTTTCTCCCGAAGCCAGTTGGGCAGAGAGAAAGCACCTCTACAAACCTGAACCCTTTTTTTTGATATGCTGTCCTGATTCCCTTTATCAGCTGAACAGGATGGGTGATACTCCACCTTACCGCATAGTTGGCACCGCACTCGGCAACCAGTTTTACAAATTCAAATGCATATTCCGGGTTACCTGCAGGTGTTGTGGTGCTCAGGCATTCGTGGGGAGATGCTGGCGAAATCTGGCCCCCAGTCATACCATAAATCCAGTTATTCACGCAAATCACGAGCAGGTCCATGTTCCTCCGTGCTGCATTGATCAAATGGTTTCCGCCAATTGCACCGATATCACCATCCCCTCCAATCACAATCACATCAAGCTCTGGATTACCGAGTTTTATCCCGGTTGCAAACCCAATTGCCCTCCCGTGGGTGGTGTGGATAGCGTCGGAAAACACATAACCATCAATTCTCGCAGAGCAGCCGATACCTCCGACCATCACCAGTTTGTCAAGGTTTACAATATCCTGCAACGCCCGGTACATGCAGTTCATCACGATACCATTCCCGCAGCCCGGGCAGTAACTGTTGGGCCAGCGGTCCATGCGGAAGAACTCTTCAATCTCCATCTAACCCACCCCCACAAATTTTTCCACTTCCTCTATGCTGTGGATTTCGCCCCCGAGTTTCGGCAGAAATTCGACCTTTTTTGCCCCCGCTTTATATGCAACCCGCTCCACTTCTGCGATCATTTTTCCATAGTTCATTTCAAGCACATAGACCTCCCTGCCCCTTACTGTGTCTGCAAAGGGCCCATCCGGGAAGGGCCAGAGAGTTATCGGGCGGAATACGCCCACATCGGTATTGCCCTTTGCAACCGCGAATGCGGTCCTTGCAGGCAATCCGTACGCGAAGATTATCTTTCTGGCTTCAGGTTTGAAAACTTCATATTTCCAGATTTTCTGGGCATTCTTCCGTATCTTATCACAGATTCTCCGTACGACAGCTGCATGCACCTCTGGTTTAATCGTCGAGGGATAGCCATAGATGTCCGAGGTCGTGCCTGAAATGTAAACTCTGTGGCCCCTGCCAAAAACAGGGAAAGGCACTATTCCGTCATCCTCTGGCTTCCATACCTCCTTGATGATGCCTGGCTTAGCCATCTTTCTCTGTAGAATGTGCATGCCCTCATTTATCGTTACCGGTTCACGCATGTGCGCGATTTCACCATCGGCAAGCAGAATCACGGGTGTGCGATACTGCTCTGCAAGGTTGAATGCCTCGACTGTCAAATCAAGCATTTCCTGAACCGAGGAAGGAGACAATGCAATAATTTCATAATCCCCATGGCTTCCGTGCTTTGCCTGGATTACATCGCCCTGGGCTGGCTTTGTGGGCTGCCCCGTAGATGGGCCGCCCCTCATGCAATTCACGATAACAATGGGGGTTTCTGTCATTGCGGCATAACCGATGCCTTCCTGCATCAAACTGAAGCCCGGGCCGGAGGTTGCACTCATCACCTTCAGGCCAGTCCATGATGCTCCGATGCATGCGGAGATACTTGCAATTTCGTCCTCCATCTGGATGAAAGTTCCCCCCGCTTTCGGAAGCTCCCTTGCCATTGCCTCCGCAATTTCTGTGGAGGGTGTGATGGGATAGCCGGCATAGAACCTGCAACCCGCATGAATTGCGCCGCGGACGCATGCTTCATTTCCGAGCAAAAATTCCCGCATATTATTCCCCCACAAGCTTTATCGCCTGATCAGGGCAGGAAAGAACGCAAAGTTCGCATGAAAGTTTCTCGCCCGTGCTCTTTTTTGCATTCACGCATTGTTCTGGATGGTCGACTGCGGGGAGCACCGCACCTCTCTTTGAAATTTTTTCGCTTTTGGAATAAACCTTTTTAGGGCACACATGAACGCACAGATGACAGCCCTTGCAGTAATCGGGGTTGATTTCGGGATGCATTGCACCGCCTCATTTTGGCAGAACACATAGTGTTATAAAAATTTGGTGAATAGGGGTAAGAGTTCCCCCCAGATTAAGTAAGGGAGGAAAATCCTGCACTTTCAACTGTATCTGGAATACTGCACTTCCCGCAATTTTATAGACAGTTGATTTGCATTACCTTGTTTCGATCTGGCTCACTGATATATTTCAGAGCACTAGACACTTACTTCTTAATGTAGGCCTCCATTGCCTCCTTCGGGTCCGTGCCGTACGCGAGCAGATGCCCGCCCTTCTTCACAAACAGCACTGCCAGCTCACGGTAGTTTCCTTTCACAAACAGGTCTATGCCCTCATAAATCGGTGCCAGCGCACCGTTCATCAGCCCGTTTATCTGTTCCCATATCCAGTTTATCGCCTCGCTCACGAGCGACTTGACCTCTTCCACAAATGACTGAATTGCGGTGAGAACCAGATTTACCAGTCCTTGGGCCGCTCCGTCCGCATGGGCGGTGGCATTGCACCCGTTGCCGTTGATGTCCGCTATCGTAATGTAAACATCGTAACCTGATACCCAGGTGTTCCACGAGAGTATCGGGACCTCCCAGCGATGGCTGTACTCGTAACTTAATGCACCGTTGCAGTTCGTTGTGCTGGTTGTGAGACCCTGCGGGGTAACCCTGATTGTGCCCAGCCCCGCATTGTCCTCAGCCTTGAACGAAACCGTGAGCCAGACCCTCAAGCCAGGTATATAGTTCTGGCTTGCGATTTCGGTTACCACATTCGCAACGATGCTCCCGTTTATCCACGGGTCACGGCCTTCAATCTGCCACTGCTCGGTCGCGTTCTCATAGCGGTCAAGTATCCTGTCGCCGTCCGTATCCGCAAGCCACGGGTCGCTGTGGTTTAGAAATTCGTCAAAGTCAGGCATCCCGTCGCCGTCCGTGTCCTTCTTTGTTGGCATTGAGTAGGTGTGCCAGGTCCCTTTCTTCTCCTTCGTCTTCTGCCATATTACCGTGTAGTCCCAGCCCTTCAACTCCGCGTAATCCGTGAGGTTGTCGCCGTCCGTATCATTGCAGAGAGGGTCTGTTGACGGGCGGTTTCTGGGTATCCCGCCCTGCTCAATTCTCCCCCTTTCCGTGCCATCCCACAAACCATCGGTATCGCTGTCCCTGCATCGCGGGTCCGTCTCCGTATTATCCACAATACCATCCCTGTCAGCATCTTCCTCGCTGTCGCTTAATCCATCTTTATCCGTATCCAGTGCGTTCGGGTCGGTCTCGTTCTCGCTCACAACCCCATCGCGGTTGCGGTCCTCAACGCCATCATTTATCTGGTCGTCATCAGTGTCTGCGTCGTTCGGTTTTGTCCAGCTCGTGCCCTCATCCGCATCTCCAATGAAGTTCCCACTGCTCAAATCCGTATCCAGGGTTACAGAACCGTAACTCAAACCTACTTCCAGGCCATCCGGTAGACCGTCTCCGTCACTATCAGGTTTCAACGGGAAGGTCTTTGTCCCGGTGGTGCACTCCGCTCCGTCTATCAATCCGTCATCATCGCTGTCGGCATCCAGCGGTGAGGTTTCTATAGGTTCGCACGCACTGTTTAGGTCCACATTACCGTTATGGTTTGCATCCTCTCCACCATCGTAAATCCCATCGCTGTCCGTATCCTTGTTCAGCGGGTCGGTCGTTGTCGTGGGGTCCGCGTCGGCCGTGAAGTGGGCGGTGCCGTCAACTGAACTTGTTACACCAACCTCCAGCCCGTCTGGAAGCCCATCCCCGTCCGTATCCCATTGCTTTGGCAGGGTCCCGTGTTCCTGGACCTCGTCACCATCGCTCAAGCCGTCGTCATCGGTATCCGCGTCGTTTGGACTTGTGCCGAGCAGCGCCTCGACCTGGTTGCTCAAACCATCAAAGTCCGCATCAAGGTTTGAACACGCCCGCCAGTCCAGGGTCTCCTGCCTGTTCAGCCAGAATTCCTTCTTGCTGTGGGCTGTCGCCCAGTCGGTGGTTGTACCCGTGCGGGTGAAATTCAGATACTTTGTTGTAGTTCCAGATACATATTCTATGTAAAGGTAGTAATAGAGATATGTGGCCCTCGCGGGCTGCGTATCCTTTATCACGAGCATGTAAACCTTTGCACCATCCGGAGCTAAAACGGGTGCCGACGCACCGCCATAGAACACCTCCAGGGCCCTTGCACCATCTGGCATCGCACTCAATACCTCACTGAATGTGAAGTTACCCCTGGTATTGTCCGTGAGCAATGGATTTCCTCCGTTAGCAGAGAACAGCGGCACCACAACCCACGAATTGCTTGTGTATATTAATCTCTTTGCCCCTTCATCGAATCTTGCATTGGTGCGGAACACGCAGTAGGTCTCGGCATAATCGCCGTATATCTGGTTGATTGCCGGGGTGTAGTATCTCACGGTCGCCCTGACAGGTTCACGGAAGTCACCCGGCTTGGTTATCCAGATATTCTTACCAGCGTGGGTCATCGCACCCGTGGTTATCTGAACCTCTTCATCCGCACCCGTTGAATAATAGAGTACAACATAAACTGTAGAATATGCCACAATTTCCTTGTTCACTGTGATCTTCACGGTTCCGTTGTTCTCGGTAACAATGGCCCCCTTATAAACCTCTTCTGTTTGAAGCCCGCCATTATTCTGGTTTGCATTATCATTGACGTCACTGTCCCACGCATTGATATCATCCCAGCACCCCAGCAAGTTTGGATTGTAATCTGGGTTGCTCCGCCACTCAAACTCCTGGCCATCGAGCAGGCCATCGGCATCGCAATCAGGGTCCGTTGGGTCGGTTTCAATGTGGATTCTCTTGACCGCGTCAACATCTAGAAGAGTATTCTTCAGGTATCTCAAGGTCCTTGCATCCTTCACGACCACCCAGTTTTCCTCGCCATCGCTAAGCCCATCGCTGTCGGAATCGTAGGTCCTGAGGTCCAGCTGGAATGATGATGCAGCAGAGTATTCCCAGGGATTCTCTCCCCTTTTGAACCTGGAATCCCAGTATGGAGTGCCCCTCAGCCGCAGCAGATAGAGAAACTCTGTTCCATCCTCCACGCCATCATCGTCCGTATCCGGTTCAAGCGGTTCTGTGATTGCCACAAAACACCCCATTCCATATTTTCCCTCCTCAAACTTCCAGACACCCACACATTCCCCCACCTCCTTCCCGGATGCCCATCTACCGTCGTTGGGACCCACAGAGAAAAACAGCACATCCCAGTTTCCTTCCCCGTAATTTACTTTGCCTTTCCACAGCGGTGCAACCGCACTGAAGCCCCACTCATTTGCAAGCGTGTTGTCGGTGGCAACCTCAAGCCAGCCATCGGGTAACCCATCGCCATCCGTGTCCCTCGCAACCGGGCTCGTCTCCTCCTCGCCCAAAATTCCGTCCTCGCCGACCTCAAAACCGTCCGTCAGACCATCGTTATCGGTGTCCGCATCCAGTGGATTTGTAAACTGATATTCCTGGCCATCGCTCAGGCCATCGCAGTCCGTGTCTGTGTACAGCGGGTTTGAGTTCACACCAACGGTATAAACTGGCTCTACCGGTGAAATTATCTCTGGAATTCCCTTTGCATTGAAGGTGCAGAACGGCCTGGATTTCGGAATAACCTCGGTCTCAAGGGGATTGAGGAAGCCAGAGACCACAATCGCACAGTCCCTTACCTGAATGTTCCAGCCCTCGGTTTCTGCCGCATCGTCCAGCCCATCGCCATCGCTGTCCTTTTCCGTGGGGTCCGTGAAGGGCACATCCGCGCGCACATAAGGTGGAAGCGGAATCTTCACATTTTCGAGATAACTGGCATACTTGGGTGTCGAGGTCTGCAGCACCGTTGCCTCGCAGTTTCGTGCGGGAAGTTCACCCGTATACGGTGCCACATTGTACCCGTCCCAGAGCCCGTCCGCATCGGTGTCTGCCCTTAACATGTCGGTTTTTGCAAATTTCAGCATGAAAAACTCACTGTCTGTGAGCACGAAGAGGTTGTCCCTGGCGTCAGATTTCAACAGCTTCACACTCTTATCCAGCAGTTGCTGGTAAACATTCAGTTTTGGATAGAATTTTGAATATGGGGGCTGGACAATATGGACCCTCGTGGCCTCTGCCCAGACCACACTGCCATCTCTCAATGCACATATCCCTTTCTTCTCTGTATTTTCCGTGTCCACCCGGGTCCCATCGGGCATGAGTATCCTCTCTTTTCCCGCAAGCCAGCATCCATTTTCGTTCGCGGCTATCGCATCCCAGGTCAGATCCGAGATTTCAGCTGCATCGCCCAGCTCCTGGTTTTCCCTGCCCGTGTTAACAGCATACACCTTCCCGCCGGGATTTGGAGTAACAAAGAGGGCATGTGTGAAGTTGACCGCAAGGGCCACCACTGCTGGAAGGTTCTTGACAACTACCTTCTCCGCATAACTTCCCGTCTGGGTTTTGGTGTAAGCCACGAGATTGCCACTCACTGCCGTAATTATTGCCCCGCTCGCGTTTACCGCAAATTTGCTCCCGATGGATATCTGGATGGTCTGGAGGTACTGGTTTTTGGCATAGCGTTCGAATTTCCCAGCTGCAATTTTCGAGTTACCGTCGCTGTAATAGCCAACATAGACATTGTTTCCCGAAAAATCTATGGCGAAGATTTTATTGGGCTCTACTTTCTGGCCGTCCACATAAATTGCATAATCAAAGGTAAGCCTCAGATTTTCAGCAGCCAGATATGGGTTCATCTCCACACCATCTACAAGGCCGTCGCCGTCGCTCTCGGCATCAATCATGTTCTGCAGCCCGTCGTTATCGGTATCCAGATTCCAGAGGTCTTCCCTTCCATCAATCAACCCGTCGCTGTCACTGTCTGCATCAACCATGTTGGGTTTCCCGTCCGTGTCACAGTCGTTGGTCGGTGTTACTTCAAATGCGTCATTTATTCCATCATTGTCACTGTCAATATCCCAGACATCCGCGAGCATGTCTGTAATTCCGTAAGGATTTGGGGGCTCGACATCCAGGTTCCAGAATATTTCCACTCCATCCCTGAAACCATCGTCATCGGAATCAATGTCAAATGGCGATGAGATGTACAGCTCCTGGTCCCTGTAGGCGGGGTTGGGTTTCCAGTCGGTGCTCAATGTCGGGGTCGTGGTCGCATCAAGTGCAAACACATGGCATATCCCTGTGTAACTCTCATTCACCTCGGGGGGTAGTCCAGGCACCCAGAGATAAATTTCCCTTCCATCCGCACTGCGGTAGAAGCAACTTCCATCGGTGAGTGAATAAAGCTTGAAATTATCGCTGGATGTGAGGGGAGAATTGTGCATATCAATATAGTGCACATCTGACATCAACCAGGCATACATGTATCTTTTCACTGCAACGCCGTTCTGCGCCTTTGCCCTGAATTCTATCCAGGTACCATGCCTGTAATTGGCTGCACCCATGGCGCCCTGGAAGGCATTTGTGCGGAAAACCACGCTCTCCAGTTCATCCATGTCCCTCAACTCATCAGTGTAGAGTATGGAGCCGGAACAGAAGGCATCCGTGTTTTCTGATAGAGGATTCGTGTAAGTTAATCCTTCAATCGTGTTGTTCACCCCGTCTCCATGTCTTGCGTTTCCCAGATTCCCGGAGCCGCTGTATGTGTACAGCTTGATGCAAGGATTCAAATCAAAACGGAACTCGCGTTCTTCTGGCGTAATCAGGACCGCATGCCGTGGCTTATAGTCAATGTTTGTAAGCCAGCAAAACCTCTCTCCACCGTATCTGAGCACCACATAGAAAGCTGGCAGGACCGTGTCGGTTATGTCAATCCGGTACCAGCCCATCTCATTCAGCACGCTCTTCCGTTTGCAAACCAGCGTGGAATTGGCAATGCTCACATCATCGGTGTACTCCCTTATCTCAATTACAAAATTTCCTGTCCGTGCATCCTCGGGTGAGAGCAAAACCGACAGTGAAGAGATTGTCCGCTGCTCTGGATTTTCTATCAGCACCGCCCATGCAGGCATGGTATCATTCACCCTCATCACACTGTAATCGAAAACTGAAGATTCAAGCGAGAAATTGTAAACCCCTCCAGCCGCAAGAGAGTGCCAGCTGCCACTCTTCTTATATGCAAACAGGGTTTCCTGCTCTTCTGTACAATCTGTGAAAGCCCTCATCCCGCCGATGAAGGCCTCTGTATCCGTGTCATACACCTTCTTGAACACAAGGTAGCCCTCCATCAGATAAATCTGGGTGTAAGACACACTCACATTGCCCATTGCGGGATTCACCTGAACAACCCTGCTGTCGAGCAGGGTCCCGGCCCCAAGAGTTCCCGAATACAGCTCCACCCTGATTCTCGACGAATTAGAGGAGGCGCTGAACTTCACCGTTTTGATTTCCAGCATGTGGGAATAATTGACCAGGACCGCTCTTTCCGTGTATGTCTCGTCAATCCGATAATTGATGAACTCCGGGGGTTTCGGGTTAGGGGGTTCCGGTTGATATTTGACATTTGCCCGCGTTTCCTCGACCACCTCTTCCTCATATATGTCCACATCCCTGGCTCCATCACCTGAATCCACTGGATTCAGGAGGTAAAGCATCCCATACGCCTTCCGTGGTTCCCAGTACCTGTCGTAGGGCTCTTTTGTGGCATACAGCACCTCGTACCCATCCACGCACGCATCTCCATCTGTATCCGCACGGGTGGCGTCCGTCTCACCAAAAATATGAAGAATGCCATTGTCAATGTAATGGTAGAACTCGAATGAAGGTGGCAGGAAGCCCCAGTCACCCCACCATCCGTAGGGTTCGTAAACCCCGTTTAGATTCAGGTCCTCAAATTCCCAGACCTGGATGATGCCATCGCAGGGCCCAGACCGCCTCCAGTTTGCTGCCATGTATTTTCCCGTCTCATCTGAAGAATACTGCCAGCCATCAACAAAACCATCGGGCAGCCCATCAAAATCGGAGTCAGGATTTGTGGGAGAGGTCTGGCTCCGGATTTCCAGCATTGGGCCAAGGCCTCCGTAGCAGAATGGGGAGCCAAAAAAGAGCATCCGCTCCCAGTAGGAACTCCGCATCCTGACATTGACTGGAGCGGTGGCATCTGCCTCGATGGTATCCCGCAGCCCGTCGAGGTCCGTGTCCCTTTCCAGTGCTGAGGTGCCTTCCGAGATTTCAAAACCGTCTTCCAGCCCATCACGGTCGGGGTCGGAAGCAACGGGCGAGGCCCGATGCTCGAACTCAAAACCATCGCCAAGACCATCGCCGTCCGTGTCTGAGTCCAGACAATCCATGCCCTTCGTTGAAATTGTAAGGGCCCCATCAAGCACAACGGTGAGATTGGTCCCCGCCACCACGGAAATTTCAAGCCAGTATCTGCCCGCGCTCAGGTTCACTGTGCACTCTATCCTGGCTTTTACGATGTAGGCCGTTTCGTTGTTCCAGAGCGGGCTGAAACCGAGGGAGGTGTTTGTCTCTTTGGGTTCGCCAGATGCATCCAAAATCGCAACTTTCACGAAGCGGGAAGGGTCTTCGGGAAGCTCGGGCTCCTCGCATTCCCCGCAGATTGAGGTGATTCTTTCACGCTCCGTTGAGCGAATCAGGTATGGGCCTGATCTGAGGGCGTCAAATGGATGCACGATCTTCGCACCCCCGTCTCGGTTTGCAGAAAGCTGGACCCCAAACTGGAGATACGCATTTGCTGCTCTTTCCGTGAACGAAAATTCAAGGGCGTCTTCAAGATGAATTACCCCCTCTGCAAAATAGGAGTTCATCTCGACCCCATCGCTTAAATTGTCAAAGTCGGTGTCTTTCAGGAATGGGTCCGTAAAGGTTGTGAAGGCGGCATAAATTCCAGAGATTGTGGCGTTGGTGCCGGCATTGACTCTTACTGTGAGCGTGGTTGCGAATGTATAGCTCAGAATTCCTGCACTGGATATCAGGTTACCGGTGTTCCCAGAAATGAAGAAACTGTTTTGTTCCCTCTCCTGAGTGCCATCACAGCCCACATCCACAGACACACTTGATGCGTAGCAGTAAATTTCGTGGCTTGCCTCGGAATAAACGCAGAGAAGCCCGTCGCTGAAACCGAGGTTGGATGCGGGTGACCCAATGATGTCAACCTGCTTTGTTCTGCCTGAAACCGTGTCAATCGCGGTCATGCGATAATCTGCTCCATCAATCTCTCCCACGACCAGCACATCCCTTGAGAGTTTGTAATCAACGATACTGGGAGATGCATGAATGCAGCGGTTTTCACCCGTCGAAAGTTCGAGAGAGCGCACGGCATACCCATCCGAGTATACAATTCTCTCGCCCCAGATTTCAAAATTCGTGAAAATGCCCTCGCCAATCTTGGTCGCAAAAAACTTCTTGCCTGTGAAATTCAAAACAAATTCTGAAAATTCGATGAGGAGAAGGACATCGTAAGCCAGATTGTTCGCTGCAACCAGCATCCTGTTTCCATAAATTTTCGGCGTCCTCAGATTCCAGGTGAGGAAGGATACTGCCCCGCAACCCTCGTCAAGTGTCCAGACCACATCCACCAGGTTTCCATTATCAACCTTCACAATCTGGAATGAAGCGCGTAACGGCAAAAACACCACGGTGTCGTTGTCCACATGGGGCATCCTGCCCTGATAGGTGTGCACGGCCGCACGGGCTTTATTGAAAGCAATGCACACATGGGAAATGCCTGAAATCGATTCCTCCCAGGCCACAAGCATCTCCGAAGCGCTGATGTTCCTGGCACTCGGGTCCCGCTCTGCAATTGTAATCTCACAAGCAGTTGCGAAGGAGTAGGCCTTTATGTATGCTATGGTGGCATCTTTTTCAATCCAGAACAGCGAATCCCCCGAAACCGCAACGGACTCCACACGGTTTTTCGCCGGGAAAACCCTTTTTTCTGGCCCTGAAGAGATGTTGAACGAGAGGTGGCTGAGGGCCGCACCTAGGGGAATGGTCAAGGAGAATGTGGTTGTGCCGTTGAATGGGATGGCCTGGCCCTCATCTGCCCTTGTTCTGGTTAGAGCGGTGAGGTCAAAGATATTAATCCTATCTACGAGGATGATGGGATCCGCAATACCCTGGTTTTCCGGAACCGTGCATGTGAAAACGAGCGAGGCCCCGGCACGAAGGTTCGTGGTGAATTCATACCATCTGTAATCTTGGGTGAGATTAACGCCCTCACTCCAGCCACTCTCCAGCGAGAGGTTAAGGGTCCCGTTTCCCCTTGCCCGCACCCTGATTAAACCTGCAAAGCTTGTCTCCGTAAAATTCAATCTGGAGATTTCCAGTTCTGCCCGAGTTCCTTCTGACAGTTGGAGCGCCAGCCCGTTACTCGCATTGCTGTCATGGGTAAAAGCCCCGAGCCACTCTGCCTCAATGTAGGCACTTGAGTTTACAAAATTTGGGAATTCCACAGCATCGCTCAGCGCGTCATCATCGCAGTCCCTGATAAGCGGGGAGGTCAGGCGCCGATGGTGCACGTCCGTCGGATTTCCCTTTTCATCCGAAATTCTTACGAATGCAAGTTTCTCAAACAATGTGTAGTTGGAGGTGGGCCGGAGAAGCCTGGTTGAGTATCCTGTAATATTCAGGTCGTTAATCCCCTTTGCCCCTACCACAAAAGCCAGGGTTTCATACCACTGGTAGTCCATCCTGAGGGTGGTGTTGTGGATTTCCTTGGTTGTTCCGGTATCCACGGTCAGTACGATTCTATCTGTCAGAGGGTCCGTGGCCCTTGCCCTGAACATCACCCTGTATGTTCCCGGCTCTACATTGAACGCCCCTGCCTTCATGGTTGAGTAAACAATCGGGAATCCTGGCTGTGCGGATTTTGGCGTTACTCCATTGTTTACATTGGTCTGTTTGAAGGTCCAGTTCACTCCGTAAACCGTAGCAAGCGAATCTGTAACCTTTTCCGTGTTCTGGAAGGTTGAGGCATCTACCCAGACGATGTTCTTCGAATACTCATTAACATTGTAAAGCCCGTCTTCGTCAATGTCTTCAGCTGTGATTACTGGAAGCACAACTGGAGGACGGAAGATTTTGAGGAGCGATTTTGAGGTTATCAGGGTGTAGGGGGCATACCACTGGAGCTTGGTTCCATTCTTCGTAAAATACCAGTGCGAGGCAACCGCGGTAGTATTTTTCCGAACAAACAACAAGGGGTTACCAAACACATCAGTGCCCGCGGGAAGCATGCCCTGTTTTGTCTGGTCTATCTCTGCGGTGAGGCTACGGTTTGAATAAACCCTCGAGTCCTGGTCACAACGGAGGGCTACGGGGTTGAGATTATCATCGTAGGCATACAGGGTGCTGTCCTCGAGGTCCGCGTCAATCTCCACGGAGTTCACACGAAGGTAAAATGCGGTTAAATTCGCATTCCTGAGCTGGAGTCCCGTAGCTGCCGAAATTTCCAGATTGCTGACCGTGAGGTTGCGGTCTTCAATCACCATCCCGCAGGCCTGTGCCCAGATTTCAACATTTTCAATCACGATGCCGCCATCCTGGTAGGGCCTTATGCCGCCTATGTGGATATTGTCTATGTAAACGCCGCTTGAAACCTCTGTGGCAGAGAAAAACTCAAACGCAATCTCAGCATATGAGTGCGCAAATTCCTCAAGCGAGAGGATTGTGTGGCACCAGCCATCCGTAGAGTTCCGGGTCTCGAATACCTGATTTCCATCAACAAGCGTGCGGAATCCGGAGCCGGCTGCGAATTCAGCCAGGTAACTGAACGCAACCCAGGGTCTTTCACATTCCAGCTGGATGTTGAACCTTGCAACCGCATGCATGTTTGATTTACACAATTTCTCTGTTGTGCCTGCCACTTTGATGGCGTCCACATACACCCCTTCAGAAAGTTCACCGTAATGCTTTGCCATGAACACGAAGGCAAGCGTGATTGCCTGACCCGCGAATTCTGTTAAATCAAATTTCTGGGATACCCATTTTTTCCACTCTCCACCTGGAGCGGTGTAATCTGCGAGAACCACGGTTGCACTGGCATTTACCAGATAAACGGTGAAGTTCTGGGAGGGGCTCAAATCAAGCCAGAGCAGGAAGGACAGGAATGCCGTGCTGTAGCCAGTGAGATTTACCGGAACGACAAATTTCGTCTCCATCCCCCTGTCGGCGCGTTTTGCCTCAATGTTCAAAACGCCCTTTATTCCGTAGATTCTTATGTTCTTCAGGTAAACGCCAGAGGCCTCGCCAGCCCTGTCGGATACCAGACGGAATCTCACCGCCCTTGCATTTTCCGGTAATGGATGGCATTCAGTAAGGGGCCCGAGGGTTAAAGTTCCCGAGTAATTTTTCACCGTTTCCCATCCGTCCGTGTAAACTTCAAAGCTGAGCTGGTCCCTCTCAGAGAGGTTGTAAAAGAGTGTGTATCTGATTTGCGGCTGCTCCCACATCGCAAGATCCACCTCGTGTTCGAGGGATGCATCCATGAAACTGTCATACCTCGTGACTGCGGTGTTTGGAATGCTCCTTGTTCCTGAAAGCACAAAATTATCAATGGAGGCCTCCCCGTTTCCGACCAACCCGCACCTGATTACGGTGAAGGGTTCGGCGGTAACAAAGGTGCAGTGCTGCCAGCGTTTCGATTCCTCGGTCCGCTCATAAACCCGCTTCCATTCCTGCCCTGCAAAAACCTCCACGAAGAAGATTGTGCGGTCCGAATTGCTGGTGAAGATTAGGTCAAACTCAAACTTCTGGCTCCTGGTCTCGGTCGCATCCACCTCCGTTTCAAGAAGGGCCGTTGCCGGAAAGATACTGGTATTGTCGGAAATTGAGGTGTGGGCCGAGAAGGGCTTGCTGAGGTTTCGCTCCCCGAGCGTCCAGGTCTTTGTGCCATTGTTCCGCCAGTTCACAAGTCCGTAGTCAAAATTATCCGAGAATATCTGGGAATATACCGTGTCAAACAGATTGCTCTGGCTACCTACTGCTGCACACCATGCGTCGTAGCTCTCGCCCCGCTTCACCACGCCCCATGTGTCTATACCTCCTCGCCCATCCGCATCATAGCTTTTCCACGACCCGAGACCCTGAGTGAAGTCCGTGTCAAGGTAGGTAGTGTAGTTATATGCCCTCACCTCAATATCATCTATCCATGCACCTGTGCCTGCATTGCTCGCATCGCTCACAAATCTGAAATACACCGCATCGGCAAATTTGGAGATGAATACCTTCTCTACTCCTGTCAGGTCATTATCGTATTTTTTCACAGCAATGTGTTTCGGGCCCGCGACATAGCCGACTTCCAGATAATCCCCTGCACAAACCCCCAGCTCAATGCGGAACGCGAGGGTAGCAAAATCATAAGGAATTGAGACAGGTAGATACATCACCGCGTTCATCTGGTTATCGTACCGCCTTGCCCGGAGGTTCATTATTACCATCTCGTCGCCTGCTGCGGCACACCATGCCCTGCCGTCCACCGCACCCCAGTAATCAAGGCCAGAACCCCTGTTCTCATCCATTGCCTTCAAACGGAACTCTGCGAAGTCCTCAAACGCAACGCAGATGCCACTGTCCTCCCACTGGCTTCCAGATGCAGCACACCATAAGCTGTAATTGCCGTCTGCAGTTCTGCGGTCGCTCAGGTTGAACGCATCCACTCCATTGAATGGAAGGAAATCTGTGGCCCCTCCAAACTCCTCAAAGTCCTCGTAAAGGGCAATGCTCTCAGCATCCTTGCTTGCATTCCCGGCGCACCAGAGGCTCCTGCCTCCGATGGCCCTGTAATCGCTTAAACCCCAGGTCCCATTGCCAGTGCCATCCTCAAAACTCCACCCCGCACCGCTGAAATTCTCAAAATCCTGCTGGTAGAGGGTTACCTGGGGTGCAAGGGCAAAAAACCCGAACCAGTCAAAAACCGTGGAAATAAGCGAGGTAGCCCTATCATGATCGAGGCAGTCGACCGAGAATTCCGTGTAGAATACCATGTAGCCGGATTTCACACCAACACCCGCACATTCTCCATCAGCATACCTGAGCACCGCGTTCCCGGGCGGTGCAATCACATAACCATGCGCCAAGGGGTATCTTGCGTTAATCCAGCCACTGAAGTTTGCAAGGAAACCCTGCCCGTAAACTTCCCTTCCGTTTCCGTGGCCTCCGTAGATGGCACCAATCTGCCCACCGTAGAGGTACGTTGAGTTTATGTCCCTGCCAATTCCCTGGCCTGTGAGAAGCAACCTGCCAGAAGCATTCAAGTAATCTGAAAGGAGTGAGACAGTGGTCGTGTTGAGGGTGCCTCCTGCCCCGCTGCCTGTAAACCAGACAACTGCAGAATAGTTTTTCAGATGTAGGGGGATGCCGTGTTTTTCAACACACCAGTAATCAAAACCGATTCCTGCATTTGTGAGGGTTGCGAAGTAGAATTTTTCCGCACTTTCGTTGTGGTCATCGTCAACGAGGAGTGTCCTGTTGCCCATACCGGGAAGATAGAGCCCTATGGCTGTGTCCCCGACCGTAGAATTCCTTATTATGGCTTCATTGGTGTTGAGCACGATTCCGCCACAGGTGCCCGAAGCCGAGGTGCCGCGAATTGTCGAGTTTTCGCAGACCAATGCACCGTCAATTTTGAACCTGTACCTTGTCTGGTTGGCGGTTATCACTGAATTCTCTATTTTCAGGGTTGCACCGTGCTCCACGAGAAACTCTGGTGTGCCGTTTCCTGCCTCAAACATAATTGTGGAATTCCTCACTTCCAGCGTGGCACCGCTCCTCACAATCAAGCTGGTGTTGAGGGTGTGATGCGCGGACTCGAAAACCGTGTCTTCCAGAATTTCCACGGACTTCACCCCGCCGTCGGGCCCGCCGCCCCGCATTTCCTCTCCGGTGGCTGGAAGGTTGAAGAGCGTGGCCAAAAGCAGGAAGACGCTGAATAAAGCCCCCAATTTCCCAGCAATTGCAGTTTTTCTACCAGAATTCAACGAAATTCTCACCATGTCCTGAGCAAATGCGGGGGAAATATAAATATTTTGGAGGGAGAGAAATTTATTAAATGGAAAAAATTCAAAGAAAACCATATTAAGGCGGTTTCCGTGGACAAGCACACCACGAACCATCTCACCCATGTTGTGGCCTTCTCTCTGCCTGTGCCTTCAGATACTCCCAACAGGGAATCGGCTGAAGTGCATCTCCTTCATTCTGGCTGGCGAAACTCACCTGAGTGGGACGAGGTACGGCAGGGGTTCAGCCGGGCATGGACCAGGGCCTTCAAAGACCTGGAGAAATATGTGAACGGCGGGCAGGGAGAAGGCACCAATAGACAACCATTTAATACCTGAATTCCATAGGCATCGTAATGTATGTGGACTTCAGCGTTGCCAGCATAATTGGAATTATTCCAGCAATCGTGCTCCTGTACAACCTGCTGAAAAAGTATGAAAGGCCATATGTAGAGTTTGCCCTCTTTGATTTCGGGAGGGTCGGGCTTGCATTCATTGTCGGGCTCTTCGCAGGGGTTGTTGTGGGTGTGGCGAGATATGTGTTCTACGAGGTGGTCACCACCTCCCAGATTGTTGAGGCAGTCATTCTCATGCTCCTCTTCTTCCCCTTCTTCGAAGAACTGCTGAAACTCATAATCCTCAACACGAAGTTTTTTCACAGGAAATTCGACACGGTCTTTTATGGAATTTCCCTCGGCACAAGCATCGGACTCATGAGCTTTGTCTCCCTCGCCTTGATAATGCTCCGCACCACCGACCTCGGGAGCTCCCCCCACCTGGTAGGGGTGCTCCTCCTCGTTGCAATGAATTTCATCTTCATCAACGCATTCACCGGCTCCGTGATTGCCTATGGAGTCCAGACAGGGAAAATCTGGGGGCATCTGCTCAGGGCCGTACTGTTCAGTGCAATCAACAACTTCCTGCTGTTCCCGTTTTACCGTGCACTGCCCACGCTCATGTATCTCTTCCTGGTTTTTGCACTCATCTATTCCCTCTTCACCCTCTATCTGGTTGAGAGGAAGGTCATCCCTTCAGCAATTCCTGATAAGGTGAAAAAAGAAATAAGGGAGTGGAGGAAAAAACATGGTGGAAATTAAGTGTCCGTACTGCGGTTATGTGTTTGATACGAGCAGGGGGCTTCAGTGCCCCGGGTGTGGGGCTGCGTGGAGTGCACCTGCGCAGAAACCAGAGGTTGTGGAAGTCAAGCAAATTCCCAAAAAAAGGAGGAGCAGGGCATGGATCGGGCCTGTGATAGGGCTGGTAGTGCTTTTCATCATAATCTTTCTGATCCTTTACACACCGCTTGGCTCTTACCTGGTGCACTTTTTCTCGGGGACGCCGGCGTCCGCAACATTCACCCTCAAACGGGAGGTAAGTTTTACAAGTTCCAGACCGATATCCTACGAATTTCACATGCCAGAGCCAGTTTCCTGCATAGGCCAGGAGGTGCGGAGCGTATCGCCGCTCGAGGGTGCGGGGGAAATCACGGTGAATGGGACCACATGGTATGTCTGGAAAGCAAGTGAGAAAACTGGCGGGAAAGCGAGCGTGACCTTCACAGTCCACGCAAGGGAGGTGAAGTGGAAGGTAAGCGCTGGCGATTCCGGGAATGTTTCGCAGATTCCTGGAGACCTCAAAGCAAAGTATCTCGGGAGGGAGTGGAAGATTGACCCTCATAACACGGAAATCAAGAATCTGGCAACAAACATCACGAAAAACTACACTACAGTGTATGAAAAACTTGGGGCGATTTACAACTACATCCAGAAATACATCAGATATGTGAGGGGGAGCGCTGGTGAACCGAATGACCCTCTCACCACACTGCACACGGGCGTAGGGGATTGTGACGACCAGAGTATCCTGTTCTGCTCGCTCGCCCGTGCCGTGGGAATTCCTGCGTGGCTTGAACTAGGTGCAATCTACATCCAGATGGAGGGAAAATGGGGGCCCCATGCGTGGGTGCGAACATACATCCCTTACAAGACCGGTTCAGGGGTTTATGTGAACATTGACACCGCAAATGGCATGTTCCTGACGAGAGATGCACTGAGATACACGGACTGGACAAGCAACGGCAATGGCGAAGACCTCAAGTTCTACTACTTTTTCTTTACCTACACCTATGCGGGACCTGCTCCGAGTGTCAACCTGAGCGACAGATACATTACAATTTCGATGAAGACAGAGTTTGCCTAGCTCCTCCCCCGTGTCTCTCCCAGCACATAGAGGGATGCAACCATGTGGGCAATTCTCAACGGCTCAGGGATCGAACCCTGGACTGTGAAACGTTTGAGGAAAAGTTTTGCTGTCGCTAAATCGGTGCCCGCGATTCCTACATAAATTGGATTTCTCGCCGCCGCTACGGGGTGCAGCTCTGTCTTCGAAATTATTGCCATCCGTTGCTCCCAGTCATCAAATTTCTTCCGCAAGGTTGCCCCGATCTCCTCCAAATCTGGCCTTTTCCTCGTGACTGAAATTACCGGCACACCCGTAGCTCTGTAAATTTCCCCGATATCCACCACATTGAAACCTGCAACCGTGCAGCCATCCACAAAAATCACATCCAGCTGCTCGATAAACTTCGAACCGTTTAGCCGTTTTATGACCGTTTCCGTTGCATCAAGCCCGTCCACCCTCACAGTTGCGCGGAGCAAGCCCTCGATGTAGTTCGGGGCCCTGACCACCGCGAAAAAAATCTCGGAAATGGGCTGGATGAATTTGAAAGGCGCATCATCTATCCCTGCAGCCCTCACATACCGCTTCATAGCTTTTCCTTCAGTTCCGTATACAATTTTTCAGAAATCATGCCGTTCCTGAACAGCGTGTTGAGCTTCTCTTCCCTTTCCGGCCTCGTCAGTCGCTTCATGTACCGCCTCCTTGTTTCCTCCCTCTCCTTCCTTGCTCGGTAAACAAACCTAAAGGCATGGACTGCCGCAAAACCTGCAAAAATCGCTGCGGCGAGATAAACTATGGTTCTAATCACCTCGTACTGGCTCAGGGTTTCCGTCTTCTTCCCTCCTTCACCATCCACCGTATCACTCGGTGTTTCAAAATAAACCTTCTCAAGTTCGGTGAGCGATGATGGATAACTCCTCGTGTTGTTCGAGGCATCGGTGGAAATCGCTTTAACGAAATACTTCCTGCCTTCGGTTAAATTCGTGACGACCACAAAGTGCTCGGTCTTAAGCGATGCATCAAACGGTGTGGCATTTCCGTAATTCGTGGTTTCCCCGTAAAGCAACTGGGTGGTCGCGGGCTCGTTCGTGGTCCATCTCACCTCTGCGGACGTCCTTGTGATGTTCTCTATTCTGAAATTCGAAATGACCGGGGGTTCATCATCAATTTTGTCAATTCTTGCAAAGTAGTCCAGCACCGTTTCTTCGTAACTGCTGTTCTTCGGGACCGCGGCATTGTCTGGAATCGTATCCGCAGCATTGGTTCCATCTACACCAACCACACATACCAAGAACTTTATGCTCACGGAGGGAAAAATCCTTGTGTAATTTTCGCCGTAAAGCACGAACCATGGAATTGCAAGCTCCACCGCACCATTGACCTTCGCACCCCCTGTCTCGCCCTTCAAAATCCTGTAGGTAATGTCCTCGGCATAGCTGGAGTTTTGCACATGGTAGAAGTAGCCGGCCATGTCATCCCACTTTCCGTAGATAAACTCACATGTGAACCCCTTGAACGAAATCTGGCGCTGCCAGACATTCAGGGTTGAAAGTGCAGGAGTTCCATCATTCTCCGGCGTTGAGGCATCAATTACCAGCAGAGTTCCGTTGTCATACCTGTTATCTCCGCCCCAGTAGCCGGTGATATAATCATACGACAAGTAAAGGTAATTGTCATCCCAGGCATAGTAGAGCTTCAGCACCTCGTTGTCCACGATATTTGTTACATCCGCTGCGGAGTCCTCGCTTGAGTCCACAACAATATGGAAGTTCTTCAATCCCGCAGTCCACTCGGCATTGTAACCATCCACCTTGATTGCGGTGGGCGGTAGATTCCCCGGCTGGTCAAGTCCTGGTGAGATGCCAGATGTAAAATTGTACTCGTAGTAATAGGAGAATTGCTGGGCCCCGTTGTTCAACGCCACATTTCTTGTTGGCCAGGCAGCCCAGACATTGATTGCATCCTCCCACTGCCCGTAGGCGAGAAATTTGATGCCTGCAGGGTTTCCAACAAACAACCTCGGAATTCTAAACTCTATATCAGGGGAGGAAAAGAACCCGTACCCAAGCAACGAATAAACGTCCTGCCAGGCACTTCCATTCCATCTCCTGACCGCCGCATAACTCTCGCTCTCAATGCAGACGAAATAATCTGCATCGAAGGGGAGTGTGTGGGTGCCATGCCAGTCAACGGAGGTTGCGGTCCCGCCCGCAAGGGTGTCCATCGCAACGAAAATGTCGTTATCCGCACTTCCCCTGTCGAACCCAAAGTAAAGATTGTCTGTGTCAAATGTGAAGTAGAGGCGAGTGTTGCCGGACGTGCCAAGATATTCGTCCAAAGCCCAGTCATCGAACTCCCCGTCGCAGGTGATGGTGTGGTAGGAGGTGGCACCGACCGGAACCAGGGAGACCTGGAGGGCAAGGAGCCCTGCCAGCAATCCAAACAACTTCTGCAAATGCACAAAACCGTGATTGCATGAGTTATCTTAAACCTTTTCTCTTCCTTCCTCTCCATCTCCTGTAAATCTCGTTCTCGATTCCGAGTACATCCAGAATTTTTCCTACCACAAAATCAACAAGTTCCTGGACTGTTTTCGGTTTCCCGTAAAACCCCGGCATCGCAGGTAAAACCACAGCCCCCGCATCGGCCACCTTCAGCATCGATTCAATCTGGACTTTGCTGAGGGGTGTCTCCCGGGGCACCAGAACCAGTTTTCTGGCCTCCTTCAGGCATACCGATGCCGTGCGGGTAATCAGGTTATCCGCAATCCCGTGGCTGATTTTTGCAAGCGTGTTTGCGCTGCAGGGCACAATCACGCAGGCATCGAACCTGCAGGAGCCGGAGGAAATGTCCGAAAAAAGGTCCGTGTTGGTATAAGCTCTTTTCACCCTTTTCTCGATTTCAACCCTCTTCAACCCGGTCTCGTACTCAAGAACCCTTGCGCCATTCTCGGAAATTATCAGAAGTACCTCGTGCCCGAGTGCCGAAAGCACCTCTACGAGCCGCACCGCATATACCGCACCCGAGGCCCCCGTGATTCCAACAACGACCCTCATTCCTCCAGCCACCCCTTCTCAATCAATTCCCCAGCCCTGAATACGGGACCTTCCCTGCACACCCGATACCCAAGGATGGAACAGGAATCGCACAGGCCTATGCCGCACTTCATCAGGGACTCAATGGAAATGTAGGTCTCAACCTTCTCAGCAAACCGCCTCCCTATCTCCTTGAGCATCTGGACTGGCCCGCAGGCGATAATGTAATCAAAACTCTCCCCTGCAAATAGCTTCCCTGCAAGCTCGGTCACGAATCCCCTGAAGCCCGCACTCCCGTCATCGGTAGCAATCTCTACATCAATTCCAGCATTTCTCAACCTCTCAATGAAGAAAATTTCAGATGCATTCCTGAATCCTGCAACAAACCTGCACTTGCCCCCCCGCCCGACAATTTTCTCGGCCGCTGGTGCAAGGGACGCAATGCCAGTGCCACCGGAAACGAGCAGGTACTTTTTGGATGAAACAGGGTAATGGGTACCAAACGGGCCGCGAATTCTGAGAACCTCTCCCGGCTTGCGCCGATGCAACAAATCCGTGGTTTTCCCCACCTTTTTGACCGTAACTCCCTTTATCTTTCCCGTATAAGAAAAGCTCATCGGTACCTCTTCTCCGGCCCCATCCCAGACCATGCAGAACTGCCCCGGGAGAACCTTTACATTATACCTGAACCTGAAGGTTTTTACTGCTGGATTTTCCTCAACCACCTCAACGATTCTGGTGTGCAAGGGCAACAACCTCCTCGACCCTTTCATAGCCCTTTCTCTTCATATATTGTTTAACCCCTCTCCCAAGGTTTTTAAACAGCCGCACATCATTCCGCAACGCGGTCCCGATTTCCACTGCGGAAGCCCCTGCCATGAGATATTCTATCACATTCTCCCATGTGGTAATTCCACCGCAGCCAACTATCGGGACCCGCAGCACTTTCTTCAACTCAAACACGCATCTCAGGCCTATGGGTAAGATACCGGGACCGCTGTAGCCCCCTATTCCCGCGGTCAACACGCTCCGTTTAAACTCAAGGTCTATCCTCAAGCCCCGCACCGTGTTAATCGCCACAACCGCGTCAGCGCCGGCTTCCTCCGCAGCCATCCCCAGAACGGTAATGTCGGAAACATTGGGTGTGAGTTTCACGAAAACAGGAATCTGCACCGCTTCCTTCACAGCCCTCACGATAGCTTTCACCAGGGCAGGGTCCCTTCCGACCTCCATTCCATAGCCGGATGCGTGGGGACAGCTCAGGTTCAATTCGACGGCTGCAGCCCCGTATTCCTCCATTCTTTCAGCAAGGTGTGCAAATTCCTTTTCGTTCTTTCCGAAAATGCTCCCTATCACAGGTGCCCTGCACCCCCTGAGTTTCTTCATCTCCTCCCCGAACCTCTCTATCCCGGGGTTGGGCAGCCCCATCGCATTCAAAACGCCATGCTCGAACTCAAAAATTACCGGGTTCTCGTAGCCCTTTCTTTCCTCCATTCCGATGGATTTTGTGACCACTGCTCCCGCATCCTCGGCAACCCGCAGCATGGTTTCTGCATAGGTGTCAAGAATGCCCGATGCCAAAATGAAGGGATTCTTCATCTGCAAACCTGCAATCTTCACGGTAAGGGCTGGAGTTTTTTGCACAGTGCGGTGAATTGTAAGAGGGTATAAAACAGTATCCCTCTATTCAACGCAGGCGTATCAATTTATCCATTTTTATATTTCGCTTCTTATGGTACTTTCAATGGTATTTTCCAATCAAAGTATATATATGGAGAAACGCATACTCCCTGTGGTGAGAGCATGAAAGAAGGTTCTAATTCTCACGAGAAAGGCAGGAGAAAATCCTACCGCATGGGCAGGAAAGGTGTATCTGAGGTTTTAGCCCAGCTTATGATTCTCGCAATCACGGTGGTCCTGTTTTCCACTATCTTCCTGTGGGTGCATGCTTTACCCCCCGCCCAGGGTTATCCAAGAACTGAACTGCGAGCCACGATGGATATCCGGGGAGTGTCGCCCTACACATACTATATCAACCTTACGCATCTAAACGGTGAGCCGCTCGAGCACAATTCTACAGTCATCTACATCTCCGTGATTGCCGATGGGTCCACCTATCTGCTGAATGTGAGAAATGGGACCACGAAGTATATGCTTCAGCCCGGGGATGTATGGTCCTGGAATCTCAGCAAGAACTTTATTTCAAATGTTACCATCAAAGTTATCAACCCTGTTAAAAACTATATTGTGTGGCAGGCGGAGCTTACAGGTTACATTCCCGATGAAGCCCCTTACATTATTGAGAGAGGCACCACACCTGAACCCGTGGTGATTGAACACGAATTCAAGGTATGGGCGATAGTTCGCGATGCCGACCTGAATTACAATTCGGTTTATGTAAATCTCTCCTCGATAGACCCCGTCCGTTTCCCGCAACCAGTCAAAATGAACAACACTGTGGGCTGGAGATTTGAAACCACAAACCTCTCCCTGAATGAAAACATGGAGCCGGGCAAATTCACGGTGATGCTGTGGGCCGCGGACCTGAAGGGGCATAACACCACTGCCCTCCTCACTATAACCATCGTTTCGGGAGAGGGGATGCCGAAACTTGTTGTTGAAAGAATCGAATTCTCTAATGGGTCACCCACACGGGGGGAGAAAGTGACTGTTACAGCAATAATTAAAAATCTGGGCAAGAGGGCTGCAGAGTCCTCCATAATCACCTTCATCGATTACAGTGATATGTACCCCTCAGGTACCGTGATCGGAAACCTGACTAATTTTTCAGTTTCTGGTTATGGACAGAACATGGCGTTTATCGACTGGATTGCCTCCCCCGGTGGGATTCATAAAATTGAGGTAACAATCACCTATGTAATGCCTGGGAATCTTACGGGGGCACCGGGGAATACCACGATTGTTGTAAATCCTAAGGTGCTTCTTGTCGATGACGACGCTGCGATTGCGGGGAGTGCGGATGACTGCGTCTCAAATGTCTCTGCTGCACTGACATCTTCAAATATACGATTTGATGTGTCGCTGGTGCCCGCGGGTGGAGATGGACCTAAATACGACAGCGGAGACAAACAGTTGAAGGATTACGATGTGGTAATATGGGTAGGTGGGAGGGAAAACAGCACCCTTACAGCCAATGACCAGAGCAATCTATCCCGGTTCATGAACAACGGCGGCAGGGCATGGCTTGTGGGACAGAACATTCTTGAAGGTGCCAATCCTCTGTACACGATGCTGGGAATAAGCAGCGTGAGTCCCATTCCGCTCCCTGCGTCCCTCCGTGGAACGGACCCCGGCACAGGATGGATCAATACCTCCTCCCTTACCCCAGCACTCGTATCCCATCCACAGTTTAACATGGCAAGGAAACTTACTCTCGGAAGTGCGAAGCCCCTGTTTACCGATTTCGGTGTGACCAACATTGTGAGCTCCCAACACAAGACAGGCCCATACAGGGTCGTGGCGATGCCCCATGATTTCGGGAGGATAAGGGATACCGGCGACCAGGCAGTTATTGCATATAAAATTGTGAACTGGCTTGGAGGAATCAATAACAGAACGGGCGAGGACCTGGCAGTATCGGGACAGGTGATTTCGCCCCTGAACCCGAGGTACAATCAGCCAGTAAATATTACAGTTACGGTGAGAAACAACGGTGAAACCAGACAGACCGCTGAAGTGGGGCTGATAATAAATGGAAAATTCGAGCCGACACTTGTGCAGATGGTCACGCTGAACCCCAACGGCGACTCAAGAACCTTGCCGCCCTTCTCGTGGACACCGCCTGCTGTAGGCAACTATGTGATAAAGGCAATGATTGACCCGAAAAATCAGATTGAAGAAACAAACGAGGAGAACAATGTGTTTGTCAGCGAGATGGGTGTCTTCGCAATAGAAGTAATCTACACAGTCCTTGTGGTTGATGACGACTCTTCCAACACGAGCGGTTACCTGGATGTTGGGTCCAATGTTGTTAGGGCCCTGACGCAGATCGGGTACACTGTCGGTTACAATCTGGATGTCGACTGGGTGCCGATTGGACAGAGCAGGAATCAGACAAGGTACCTGCTTAGAAATTATAATACCGTAATCTGGGTTACTGGCACAACTTCTGGCACCGCACCAGCAAACACGCTCACCAATGTGGATATTACGGATATAAAAAATTATCTTGCAAGTGCACCCAACCAGGTTTCATTTCTGCTGATCGGGAGAAGCGTCCTCTCAGACACGAATGTGCCTGCAGATTTCAAGCGGGACTATCTGGGTGCGGACATAACCGCAGGGAGCTCAATCCAGAGGTCTGGAATTTACGGGGTACTGGAGAGCCCGGTTACGAACGGAATCATGTTCCGGATGGATAATGCGAGCTTCTCAGGCAATTACTGGGCAAGAAGTTACAGGAACACTGGTAGCTCAATTCCACTGTTCTGGGCAGACGCAACGAGTTACTGGTACAGAACAAGCGATTTAGTTGTGGGAACTGGGCTCAGGGACTCGAGTGGCTGGCACTCCGCCCATCTTTCGTTTGACCTGGCTTACACCACAAACACCAGCGCGGCTGCAGATTTCCTCTACGGAATCATCCACTGGTTTGGAAAACTGGATAACAAGCCAGAATTGAGGGTCACACCACCCGACATGTTTGCAGGCACAAACACAAGGCAGTACATCATCCTGCCCGAGCTGAACCCGCAGCTTGGCGAGTCGTATGTTCTCAAGGCAAACATCACGAACTGGGGTGGCAAGGATGCGGATATAATTGTCAGGTTCCTTGACGGCGACACTGTCATCGGCTCCCAGAATGTGCATGTGCCCGCAAGCTATAAGGATGCACTGGGCCAGACCCAGAACGGGAAGGTAACGGCTGAGGTCATATGGACTCCCTTGTTTGCCGGGTTTGAACCCATCCGGGCGAATGTAGATCCAGAAAACCTGCTCATGGGTATTGAGTTCCTCCGCCCGAACAACCTTGCAGAGCAGCGGATCGAGGTGTATTACTTCTACGACGACCTTGAAGAACCTTCGAGGGTGCTGAGAAACTGGAAGCATGAGTCAACAATTGTGCGGATCAACGGCGAAGCCCCGCTCGAATACCTCGATCCTTCCAGCGATGTCAATGTCAACATTGCCCGCTACTGGGACGGCTGGGACAAGACCACAATGCGGCGGAATGGTTTCTCACTCACGAACACAACCTATCACTCATATCCTAACTCGTATGGAATGGTAGAACCCGCTGGAGAGGTGCCATTTATCTATGAGTTCTACCTCCCTATTGACCCCTGGGACCCAACAGGTTTTGGGCAGGGATTCTATTTTGTGGGAGTTAACAAGACCTCAAATTACACACTGTGGCGGTTCGACAGGACAACACCCAGATGGGACAGAATAGATGTGAACACAATTAACCCTGGGCAGATACGGCTTTATGAAGCCCAGTCCCCTGAAACAGTATATAGGGTGGTCTCAAAC
>JAOAJK010000069.1 GCA_026414225.1 Thermoplasmata archaeon | reverse complement strand
GTGCTGAAGTATGAAGCAATAAAACTTGCATTTCAATCCTACCTTAGTCCAGTTTGAACTGTTGAATTGTATAAGTGGACACAGATTAATAAGCAATTTCAATCCTACCTTAGTCCAGTTTGAACAATAGTCCGAGTGCAGTTGTAATACCACCTGCCACAATATTTCAATCCTACCTTAGTCCAGTTTGAACAGTAAATCTCCTCCCCGATGGCAACCAATCTCAACCATTTCAATCCTACCTTAGTCCAGTTTGAACTTCTTGGACAGTGTTAAGGGAGGTGTGTAAAAATGAATTTCAATCCTACCTTAGTCCAGTTTGAACTCAGCGTGGAAATGCTGACTCTTTCGGGGCAGATTTGATTTCAATCCTACCTTAGTCCAGTTTGAACTGGGGTCTTTTTCAAAACTCAACAAGAATTTTTCAAAATTTCAATCCTACCTTAGTCCAGTTTGAACGGGGTGGGCTGATAAAGAAACTCCGAGACGGGAAATTATTTCAATCCTACCTTAGTCCAGTTTGAACGATTGGATAACTTCAAGCGTAAAACAAGAAATTACAAATTTCAATCCTACCTTAGTCC
>JAOAJK010000068.1 GCA_026414225.1 Thermoplasmata archaeon | reverse complement strand
TCCTACCTTAGTCCAGTTTGAACCTTTCGCATCCACAATCTCACTTCTGTGCCTCGCAAATTTCAATCCTACCTTAGTCCAGTTTGAACTTCCTTTTTGTTTTCTTTTGCGTGTTGTTTTTTTTCTATTTCAATCCTACCTTAGTCCAGTTTGAACTGTCTTCCACGCAGTGCCCAAAACTTCTCCAAGCCCATTTCAATCCTACCTTAGTCCAGTTTGAACAGGCATCGCTTTGTGTCATTCCAGAAATGTGAAATTATTTCAATCCTACCTTAGTCCAGTTTGAACGTTGATGTGACAGCGAGAGACAAGTCATTACAAGAATATTTCAATCCTACCTTAGTCCAGTTTGAACGTTCACGAGGGGGAGCCAGCAATTCCGATAAGCATCAATTTCAATCCTACCTTAGTCCAGTTTGAACTGGTGGAGATGACCCCCCTGGGGGTTGTTTTAACCAATTTCAATCCTACCTTAGTCCAGTTTGAACGGCAGGTTCCCAACATACTAAGTTCTGACCACCACATATTTCAATCCTACCTTAGTCCAGTTTGAACTGGCTTTACTTTTAGTATTACTGCATCTACA
>JAOAJK010000067.1 GCA_026414225.1 Thermoplasmata archaeon | reverse complement strand
AGTCACAACCGTGGACACGGTATTTGCCTGTACTCGTACTACGGAGAACGGGGTTATAATAACATTCTTTACAACCTAGTGTATAACAACTCAGAGTTTGGGATAGTGTTGGATAGAGTAGGGGGGCACTACATTGTACACAACTACTTTATCAAGAATAGAGGGAGTTCTTCTCAGAGAGAAGGGTCTTCTTCTCGTGGAGTCATTGGTAACTGCCAGGGATGGACAAATGTCGGAGACAACATATGGTATAACACAACCATAAAGGGAGGCAACTACTGGAGCAACTGGGACGGAAGTGGCTGGGGCACGGCAACAGCATATCCACTTGATGGAGGAGGGGGTGCGAGTGACTGGTATCCCCTTTCTCCCCCCTCGCCACCTCAAAACCTAAGTGCTGAATCTGGTAACAAGTATGTACGGCTTAGATGGGAACCTCCATCATATAGCGGCGGCATATGGATTACCAATTACCGCATATACAGAAACGGGAGTTTGGTCGTTACGCTGGATAATGTCACAGAATACACAGATACTGGTTTGGCGAATGGCGTCACTTATCGCTACAAGGTGTCTGCCGTGAACAGCGTCGGAG
>JAOAJK010000066.1 GCA_026414225.1 Thermoplasmata archaeon | reverse complement strand
GTTCAAACTGGACTAAGGTAGGATTGAAAGACAGGTGGAAAACGAATTAAGATAAGATTTAAGCCCGTTCAAACTGGACTAAGGTAGGATTGAAAGTATAACTATCGCCCAGATACACAACCCCGAATGCGAGTTCAAACTGGACTAAGGTAGGATTGAAAGTTTTGGTGGTACGCATGGTAAAACTCTGTTAATAAGTTCAAACTGGACTAAGGTAGGATTGAAAGAAGTAGGTGCAGGACGACACTGTTAGCCCGCTACTGGTTCAAACTGGACTAAGGTAGGATTGAAAGCATCCTTTCCCCTCTACACTCATTGTCACAACTACTTGTTCAAACTGGACTAAGGTAGGATTGAAATTCGTATGTTGCTTCAAGCCAACGCCCATGCTGACTGGTTCAAACTGGACTAAGGTAGGATTGAAAGTACTGACGAGAAGTTTGGTGTATGGATTTGTGCGTGTGTTCAAACTGGACTAAGGTAGGATTGAAAGCAAATCGACGGGTGATACAATGGAAAGGAAAACAACGTTCAAACTGGACTAAGGTAGGATTGAAAGACAGGTGGAAAACGAATTAAGATAAGATTTAAGCCCGTTCAAACTGG
>JAOAJK010000065.1 GCA_026414225.1 Thermoplasmata archaeon | reverse complement strand
TGCCACACCCTTCTGTTTCGGGTAGTTTTGTCGACCGATGGCGACTTCATTAAACTCGCAGTCGGGTTAGTTGCCACACCCTTCTGTTTCGGGTAGTTTTGTCGACTAATTCAACCACTCGCTCGCTCCGTTTCTGGATTTCAGTTGCCACACCCTTCTGTTTCGGGTAGTTTTGTCGACGAGCAGATACTGACATGGATACACACACACAAATAGTTGCCACACCCTTCTGTTTCGGGTAGTTTTGTCGACAAGAGCGGTGAGAAGACCGTGACTATAAGCGTTGAGTTGCCACACCCTTCTGTTTCGGGTAGTTTTGTCGACGAAGAAGGGGCGGCATTTTAAACGAAATAGATGAGTTCTTCAGTTGCCACACCCTTCTGTTTCGGGTAGTTTTGTCGACTAGTAGAAGTTTGCTACAGAACGATGGTGATGACGATGTTGCCACACCCTTCTGTTTCGGGTAGTTTTGTCGACCGAGGCAATTCACTTTACTAACATCAACGTGGGACCTGTTGCCACACCCTTCTGTTTCGGGTAGTTTTGTCGACTATGAGGGAATAGTAGGTCACACTGGCGATAGAGTGGTTGCCACACCCTTCTGTT
>JAOAJK010000064.1 GCA_026414225.1 Thermoplasmata archaeon | reverse complement strand
AGCTTGGAAACGGGCCTGGGCAATGTCCAGCCCTCGTGTTCAGAGATGCCAGGATGCCCGCTTTCTCCGGAGTTCTAAAAATACCCAGTAGAACCAGCATTTAGAACTTGCTACAGGTATCCGTAAGGTATTCCCATAGGTATACCTATGGGTATATGCAGCCAGGAATTCTTTTTGGCTGGTCGGGGGAAGTTATATATATGCCTTACGCATATCTTCCGACCAGCCAAGAATGGTCCTGGCACGCAAAAACCCCGAAAACGGCAAAAAAACGCTGGCTATGGGGTCGACAAAACTACCCGAAACAGAAGGGTGTGGCAACACAATATCCTTAATGCTTTTTGTTAATGTCAATTCTTGTCGACAAAACTACCCGAAACAGAAGGGTGTAGCAACCTGACTTCAATTGTTCCGATATCTCTGTAGTTAATTGTGTCGACAAAACTACCCGAAACAGAAGGGTGTGGCAACCTGTTTTTCAACAATAGACAGAAGTCCACGCATTCCAGTCGACAAAACTACCCGAAACAGAAGGGTGTGGCAACAAATAAAACCCCCCATTTTTCCAGCCGAGTGGGGTTAGTCGACAAAACTACCCGAAACAGAAG
>JAOAJK010000063.1 GCA_026414225.1 Thermoplasmata archaeon | reverse complement strand
ATTTCAATCCTACCTTAGTCCAGTTTGAACCGGTTTAGTTCGTCAACGAGTTTATTTATGTCCACAGATTTCAATCCTACCTTAGTCCAGTTTGAACGTTATCAGTATTTTTATTGTTTAAACATTATATTTCTGATTTCAATCCTACCTTAGTCCAGTTTGAACTAGCAATAGTGCAAATAAAGGTTATATCCTCCTATGGATTTCAATCCTACCTTAGTCCAGTTTGAACGCAATTCGCAGTTTCTCGTGTAACTCGTTCAAATTGCATTTCAATCCTACCTTAGTCCAGTTTGAACTTTCCGTTGAAGTTTTATTCGGCAAAGAGCGTAGTGATTTCAATCCTACCTTAGTCCAGTTTGAACTTATTGTATTACTAATTGCATTTCCAATATTTCCTAATTTCAATCCTACCTTAGTCCAGTTTGAACTATTTTTTCCCCGATTTATTTTTATTTTTTTCTGCATTTCAATCCTACCTTAGTCCAGTTTGAACATTCCAATTCATTACTTTCAATATTCACAACAAGTTCATTTCAATCCTACCTTAGTCCAGTTTGAACTAAACAGCGAATTCAATCTGACACCACCATTGAAACATTTCAATCCTACCTTAGTCCAGTTTGAACACCTTAGTAG
>JAOAJK010000062.1 GCA_026414225.1 Thermoplasmata archaeon | reverse complement strand
TCTTTGCTCTGTCAAAGTGATTTCAATCCTACCTTAGTCCAGTTTGAACTTCTGGCAATGCACATGCTCACTTTTGCAGAATCTAATTTCAATCCTACCTTAGTCCAGTTTGAACAGGACCTGCTCGGGGCTGGAAGATTTCAGTATTGATTATTTCAATCCTACCTTAGTCCAGTTTGAACTTAGATGCGATTTTGTTGACATGTGAAGGTTATGTGAATTTCAATCCTACCTTAGTCCAGTTTGAACGGACTGCTTTATGGACACTCGTCCAGAAAGTAAAGAATTTCAATCCTACCTTAGTCCAGTTTGAACTAAAGAAAAAAAAAAGGTTTAAAGTAGTTCTTTAATATTTCAATCCTACCTTAGTCCAGTTTGAACTTGTTGTTTGTTACTGTGCAGCTTCCGTTTACTGTCAATTTCAATCCTACCTTAGTCCAGTTTGAACGCATAGAGGGTTGGGTTTAGATAGGGTAGTAGATACATTTCAATCCTACCTTAGTCCAGTTTGAACTGCCGAGGATATTCCCGAACGGCATGAAGAACAATTGTATTTCAATCCTACCTTAGTCCAGTTTGAACGGGCGCCACCAATTCCACCTTCCAATTCGCCGCCTTATTTCAATCCTACCTTAGTCCAGTTTGAACAAGGCGAATATTACGG
>JAOAJK010000061.1 GCA_026414225.1 Thermoplasmata archaeon | reverse complement strand
GTCCAAACCCGATGAAAAGGGGACTGAGACCACAGTGCGAGATAAACAAGATATTCGCTGTTGTCCGTCCAAACCCGATGAAAAGGGGACTGAGACCTTTCTTCTCTCTGGTCATCTTCAGTATAGTTTTGTGTCCAAACCCGATGAAAAGGGGACTGAGACCATCTTCATAATATTCCTCAAAATCTAATGTTCCCTCCGTCCAAACCCGATGAAAAGGGGACTGAGACTCTTTGTGACGGTGATATACTCGTCATCTCCCCACTTGTCCAAACCCGATGAAAAGGGGACTGAGACTAAATTCCAAAATGTGTGCCTCTCGGCTATCAAATAGTCCAAACCCGATGAAAAGGGGACTGAGACTATAGTTAGTTCGTAATAAAAGGAAAACTGACTTATCGTCCAAACCCGATGAAAAGGGGACTGAGACGGGACACTGCTGGACGCAAAGAATGATGCGAAGAGAGTCCAAACCCGATGAAAAGGGGACTGAGACTTGCAATCTACCCGTTAATCCGTATACGCCAACAACGTCCAAACCCGATGAAAAGGGGACTGAGACACGCTACATGACGAGTCAACCACGAATACGCTCTGCGTCCAAACCCGATGAAAAGGGGACTGAGACCACAGTGCGAGATAAACAAGATATTCGCTGTTGTCCGTCCAAACCCG
>JAOAJK010000060.1 GCA_026414225.1 Thermoplasmata archaeon | reverse complement strand
ATCATAGACGGAGCGTTCGGTGACTGGGCTGGAGTTCAGCCCCACGACGACCCCGCGGGCGATGTTGCAATGACACCTGCAACGCTGCCAGTTAATACGAACATTGACCTGAATGCCACAAAGTATACGAACGACACAAACAATGTGTATTTCTATGCAAAGGTCGATGGAGATAGGATAATGGCAGGGTTAACACAGGTCTACCGTGGTGTGGCTGGTGGCGGACAGGGAGGCACGCCGCAGCCAGTGGAGGAGCTGGATGTTTATGATTATCTGTACATCAACTATACGGTGGTCTCGGTTGGGAAGGAGTATTCCATCCAGGTTGTAGGCAAGGATTGCAGTGTAATAAGCAAGAAGGTGGTAGAGAAGGACATCCAGGCGGTGGTGTGGACCGAGAACACAGGGTTGACCGCAAGCCTGACCGTTGCGTGCACCGGGGGCGAGCTCGAGCTCGGGATACCGTTTGCAGACGGGCAGATAACCACCTACACGGTGACAATGACCGACTGGCAGGGCAAGGATACAACGAGTGTGATATTCAGAATCAACGGAGACGACACAAGAACGAGCTATCACACGATAACGGTGGATGGTTACATGAGTGACTGGGCAACTGACGAACTGATGGCTACAAGAAACGGGAAATCACTATACATTACATGGGATGCAGACAATCTTTATATAGGATGGACAGGGACAAAC
>JAOAJK010000005.1 GCA_026414225.1 Thermoplasmata archaeon | reverse complement strand
GCATCAATTTTCAGCACCGATGACCAGGAACCCCCTGAGTACCGTCTCACATAAACCTTGTGCTCTTTCACATTGAATCGGCTGTTCTGATTATCATCATCGCTGTACCACGCTACCCAGATATTGCCTGATGCGTCAACAAAAGCACTGGGACGGGTTTCATAATACCCGTCACTTCCTGTGCCATGTAATGTCTGGATTGCACTCCATGAGCCGGGATTTCCAGTATAGTAGGCAAGATAGTAGTCGGTATTACTCGCGGTGTTTCTGAAGGAGAAGAATACCCAGTGGTTTGTTCCGTCGAAAACCGCATTCACCATATACTGCCGATAATTATTTGTGGTGGTGATTGCTGTCGGGCCAGTCCATGACGACCCACCGTTTGTGGTGTAGACAAACTTGAGATATGCTGTATTCTGGGTGTTGGTCATCACCCTCCATGTGTAGAATACAATTGCATTGCCTGCACTCTTGGCTACAACATCTACCTCTGGGAATACTCCATAGTANCTTGATGGGGTTGATGTGTAGTATCCTGCTTCGAACTTGCTGTTCGACCAGCCCGATTCGTTTCCATATACCACATACAGGGACTCGAGCGTGCTAAACGCTACATAAACTTTCCCGCCGGCATCCACATCAACGGATGGATACCAGTAGTACCAGTCCAATGTCTGGTCGTTAACACCATCGTAGGAGAAGTATCTGTCAAAGTTTGCCAGGGCAAGATACTCTACCCAGGTTTTACCTCCATCCGTGCTCTGAGCCACTATCAAATCAAAGTTATCGCCATTACCAGAAGAAGTGTACACTCCATTTGTCAAGGATGCGTTCTGACGGAAGTAGGCAATCCATATTGAGCTGTCAGTTGGGTCCGTAGCAACCGCCGAGGTGGTTTCGAAAACATTGCTCTTAGTAACCTGAACATGCTTGATCAGTTGCTCTGACGAAACCACTTGAAGCTTAAGCACAACAGAATCCATCAAAGCAGAATTCCCGGAGTCAACCGCCTTCAAGCGAACTTCGTAGATATTTTCGGGTGTTGTTGCAGTGGTTGTTATCTTAGCATTTATCCACGCAGTGGAATTTGGTTGGAGTGTAACCGTATTCTGGGAGAAGGTAATTGTTATAGCGTTCGTGGAAGGCACTATCTCGCTCTGGATACTGTATGTCTTTGCACTACTGCCCCAGTTAACCACCCTGAATGTTTGATTTGTGCTCTGGCCTTTGAACAGCACTCTCTGTGAAAATCCAGATGTGAAATTCTTGTATGGATTGTCCAACAGAAGGTTCTCATTGTAGCGGTCCACCACGACACGGGTTCTGTTCTCATTCCCGAAAGGACCAAGAGCAAATACCGCAAATGTCTGGTCCATTGAGCCAGGAGCGTTCGGGTCCGGGTCATTCTGTGTGATGCTCGCACCAATCACCTGAATTCTCCATTCACCGATTGCTGGTTTCTGCACATTGACCACTTCGTTTGCATGGACAGTGTCATAGCCTGCGGGGTTTGCCTGGCTCCACTGGGTATCAAACCATGCACCCGTGTTGAAAATGTTCCCATGATATTCCGTGCCATTCGGTGCGATAACTCTAAGGTTCAGATTGTTTATCACATTCCCATTTGAACCTGCTGTTGATGGGTAGTCAGACCATGAAAGCACCACCCTGAGGGGTGCCTCTGATGTGTTGATGTAAACGCTTCTTTCCCAGGTGGCTCCGTTGTTTACTGCCTGCCAGTCCCAGAATTTTTTGCTCAAAGGCGGGTTGGGGATGAGGGCATTTGCAATGTCAATTCTTCCATAACCCTGATCAATTCCAAAATACTTGTAACCAGGCATGGGTCTGGCACCACCGATCATGGTCGCTCTTACAAGGGCAGCAGATGCATTGGAGTGGGATTCGCTTCTGTTGTAGTAATCTCGCACAAGAACGCAGGCGCCTGCAGTTACAGGTGTCGCCATGGATGTGCCTTGCATTGCCATGTAGTCATATCTACCATCTCCATTGTTGTCGATAGGAACAAGCCAGGTCGGCGCAGCATTTGCATCAGACACAGTGGTTGCTCTGGTGCTTACTATGCCTGTACCTGGGGCACATATGTCGGGTTTATTGTAGTTTCCATCTGTCGGACCCCTTGATGAGAACTCTACAAGTTGCTCCGGGTCATCAGCCATAGAATAAGAAGCGCCTCCAGAGGGAGAAATTAAAGAACCTTGAGAGTTCACATGGGGGCGGAGGTTCTCCGTGGCACCTACCGCAAGGGCATTTTTTGCAGTGCATTCGTTGTCCAGGCTATTTGCTGCTGGACCATCGTTTCCAGCGGCAAAGAGGATGAGAAAGTTCTTGTTGTTCCATATAAACATATCAATTTCTCTGGAATCAGCAGTGTAGCCGGCACCCGCAGAACCCCAGGAATTTGTCCATATCCTTGCACCGTCATTGTAACTTCTGGTTGCCATGTTCGTGATGGAATCATAGTTAAGAGCACCAGCATTTGTCCCGATGGCTTCAAAGTGTATGTATGCTTCAGGTGCCATGCCTGCAAAGGAGTTGCCATAGATGCGATTCGTCAGATTTGCACCGCTCATTACTCCAGATGCGGCAACGCTTCCCGCTACATGGGTTCCATGTCCCCCGAGGTTTGCGTTGTCCGGGTCCCCTGCCCCGTCTCCAGCAGTATCATATATTGTTTTTACCCTCCCTGCAAAGTCAGGAATTAATGTGCTCACAACACCAGTATCCAAACCCGTATCTGCAATTGCCACGGTTTGTCCAAGGCCGGTAACTGAGATACCAAGTCCGTTCCTCCACGAGTCCCTCATCTCTGCTGCACCTACAATTCTTGCAGCCACATTGTTCATTATCTTCTTGTCGGGTTCGTCGCTTATGCTGAGCACATAGCCCTGTTTCAGGATCCACTCAACCTGTGTTTTTGTGGATACTTTCAGAATTATGTACTGGTAGTTATACTCAGGATACGAAAAATATTTCACAACCTCATAACCGCGATTTTTAAAGATTTCCACAGTTTTTTCGAGGTTCATATCCATGTCAACCTCTACCCTGATTTTATCCAGGTTACCATTGCCTTTGTAAAGGATCTCAGGCATGTTGCCTCCGATCTTGAAGTAGGGATGATATGGATACACCGCATAGACAAAGTCAAAGCTTGAGATCGTGTAGATTTCTGGGAAACCCGCCTTCACCAGATAGGTATAATGTCTATAGTATGTGTACACCTTCGCATTGGCTGAAATTGCATTCAACCATTCCTCGCACGGGTTCCCAATAAACTGGACAAGGTAAAACTGTGTGCTGCCAATTGTGGTGCGGAGATTTTGTGGAATCAAATCAGTATTTCCTCTGAAAGTAAGGACCGCGAATTCAATCCTATAATCCGGTTTTTCAATTGACAGCCCTGATTTTTCTAGAATTTTTTGTGAATTCTGGGTCGTCTGGACAAGCACATAGTATCCATAGTCCTTCACCACCGTTGCTCCAGTCCTTTCAACTTCTTTCATTACCTGTTCAGTTTTTTTCTCCACAAGAATGTAATTTCCCGGTTTTTCTTGAGCCGGAAGGCGGAAAGAGTTCGCATCCGGGAGCTTGCTCTCAACAGGGCTCCGGCCTTCAAAATTCGTTTGCTCGATGGCTAGACTTCCTAAGAGCCCGCTGCACACCAGCACCAAAACTACTGTTCCCACAAGCAGAATTTTACTTTTTTTATTTGTCCCCATTTTTTATCACCCCTCTTTGAAGGGTCACCTTACCATACAATATCCCTTCCAAATATATAAAGATTGAGAACACACTTTTCAGGTGGAGAGAAAGTTTTTTTATCCTCTCGGGTTATCCTTTCAACAAGGGCTCATGGTCTAGCGGTATGACGTCACCTTGACATGACCTTTCATTCAGTCCTGCAAAACCAACAATCTGGGAAGGTCTTAAAACGGTGAAGGTCGCCGGTTCAAATCCGGCTGAGCCCACTTTATATATCTTACCTGATCAATTCTGCACTGCTCGCATACTTCCAGGGCGTTCTGGGATTCTTTATCTTTTTCATCAACCCGTTTTTCATGTAATTGCAGTGGGAGGTAAGGGCAGCATACGCATTCCTCAATGCAAGCACTTCCTGGCTTTCCCTCAACCCCTCAACCTGCCCTACCAGTTCCCTGATGGCCTCTGCAAGCAAAAATTCCTTGAATTTTGTCTGAAGCTTTGGCGGTAGATTGAACTTGGGCACGATCGCTTCCCCGAAACTCTTCGCGAGGTCGAGCACAAAGCCCTCATCAAATTCAGCATTGGCCACGAGGTACGCAGAGAAATAGGACTCATCAATGTCTCCCCTCACTTCGAATTCATCCTTGTGGTTCTTTATCACGGCATTCCAGATACTGCGAATCCTTGCGTTGAGCGTGGAAAGAAGATTGTTGTAGTTCACAACCAGCGCATTCATTTTCTCGACATCTTCCTTGAATTCTTCAGATTCTGCCAGATATATGTAGTTGCCCTTGATGTTAGTCAGGGCCGGGGCTTCCAGATATGTGGCTGCTGACTGGGCAAGCCCGTTTGCAATGCTCTCCACATCTTCTAGCAGAGGCCCATACACCTCACGAACTGCATCGGCACTGTTTACCCTTTCCTGCGGCATTTTACCCCTCTTTAATACCCCATGTAAAGCAGTGTTATAAACTTAACGCACCCATGGGCAGAGCGACACCAGCCCTTTGACAAAACGTCTTATACCCTCCTGCCCCGTTTCCTCGTCCACATTTCCGAAAGATAAACGGAAGCCTGGATACCTGTCCCCGAAAATAGATGCAGGAAGTGCAATCACCCCGAACTTCTCGATCAGATGGATTCCAAGTTTCCAGTCATTTATCTTTTTCCCGCTTTTTTCGGGAATTCTGAGATAAAGGTAGAAGGCCCCATTTGAGGAGGAAAGAAGCAAGTCAAGTTTTTCCAGTTCCTCGAGAAAGATTTTTCGCACCTTTTCCATTCTTGGCAGATACTTCTCTGGATGCTTTTTCCCGATTTTCAGGGCTGCCTCTGCCGCATGCTGGGAGGGCACGGGCGGGCAGATTCCGATTGTATCCTGAACCTTTAGAATCTCAGGAAAAAGGGGCTGGGGAAACACCATGTAGCCGACCCTGTAGCCACCCATTCCGAACGATTTTGAAAACGAGAAGAGCGTGATGGTATGTTCAAGATTTTTGTCCCTAGATGCAGGGCTGAGATGCACCGCCCCATCAAAAACAAAGTGCTCGTACGCCTCATCGGAAACATGATAGATTCCATGCTTTGCGCAGGCCCGGTTTATCTCAGCGAGTAATCTAGGAGGATAGACCACACCCGCAGGATTGTTCGGGGAGACCGTCACCACTGCCCTTGTGTGGTTTGTGATTTTCTTCTCTATCTCTCTTACATCTGGCAGAAACTCCTTGCCCGCTTCCACAATCTTCGGTTTACAGCCAGCCATTTTGATCGCCATCAAATGGTTGAAATAGTATGGAGCAACCAGGACGATTTCATCCCCAACATTCGTTATTGCCAGGAGAGCATTTACAAATGCCTGGTTTCCGCCAGCAGTCACAATTATACTCTCCGTTGAACATCGGATTCCGTTCTCATTCCTTAATTTCTGGATTATAGTGTTTCTTAAACCCAGGAGCCCGGCATCCTCACTGTACCTAAATCCATCATCCGCACTCTCCATCAGTGCAGCCACCACCTCCCTGGGGGGCGGGAAAAACGGAACACCCTGCCCAAGGGAAACCGTATTCTCCGGAATTCTAGCGGTGGAAAGCAGTTTCTGAATCGGTGCCTCTGGAATTTTTGCTGTTCTTGCTTCTGCTCTCAACATGAAACTCAATCAATAACAAGCTCGAATTTTCCATGGTCAAAGATAAGCGGGAAGTAACCGCGTCTGTGCACTGTCTTTCGCATTTTTGCAATCCCCAGATAGAGGTTCACATTCTTCTCATCCCTTCTGAGGTCCAGGTGAATTACCCCATCTGCCAGATAATCCTCACCATACTCAAACGGGTTGTCCGCTTCCTCATGCACAATAAATGTTGTGCATTTCAACTCCCGCAACCACTCGAAGAAGTAAAATAGTTCTTCTCTGGGTTCTTTGAATTTCGCCAGCATTTCAAGCACGGGGAGGGAGTCGATTGCCAGCACCTCGAAATTGAAGTTCTTCTTTAGATTCTGGATATCCACGCGGAAGAGTTCAATCCAGGCCTGGTAACCAATCTGTGGCATGTATTTTCTGAGAATTCCTATATCGAGGATATTCATATCCGAATGCCCTGTAGGGGGCTTGAAACCGAGTCCTTCCATGTTGGAGATGAGACTTGCGCTGCTCTGCTCCAGACACACATACAGGGCTTTTTTTCCCTCGAGCTCCATGTTGTTGTGGAGGATGGAGTAGGCAAGGGAGGATTTCATGCTGCCTGGCTTGCCGAAAATAATAACTACATTTCCCTCTGGCACTCCTCCTTCCATAATTGCATCCAAGTTGTCCACATGGGTTTTTAACCTTGAAGGCATGCAAATCGCAACCTGAATATCTCACCCTTTTAATAAACTTTCGGCAACCCCCCGCACTTATGAATAAATGATAGTATCCGTATAGCGACCTCTACTGGGACAAACGCTCAAAATGGTATTGCTGCGGGGAGCCCGCCTTCAAAATCCTTTATCTACCCCCTTAATTTCTTGTTTTTCATGTACTATGCAAAAGAAGGCAGCTACTATGTGCTGAAGATAGAGGACGGAGAAAACCTGTTCGATGTCCTGGAGAAATTTGTGAAGGCAGAACATGTGTCCTCCGGGGTGATTCTTGCAGGTATAGGAATGCTGAAGGACTTTGAACTCGGGTACTTTGATGGCAAGGAGTACCACAGAAAGAAATACTCAGCACCCCATGAACTTGTGTCGATGAAGGGTACGGTCGCCGATTCGCTCCCCCACATCCATGCAGCCCTCGCAAACGAGAAACATGAACTCCTCGGAGGCCACCTGTTTTCAGCGACCACCTGCATTCTCAACGAAATCTTCATCCAGAAGCTGGAAAAAATCAATCTGGGCAGGGTGAAGAACCAGAAGACTGGTCTCATGGAACTGGTTATTCACCAGTAAGCACACGGTACAGAAACACGGAGGCAAACTCCCCGAAGGCAAGAACTGGTAGGGTCAGAAAAATCTTGCCTATGTTTCCGTACCAGAAATCCGCGGAGACCTCGAACTGGTACACAACCTGGGGGAGGGCAATTATTGCGAAGATGATGAGGTATGTAAGGAAGACCGAGATTGCCACAATTCCCAGCAACCCCTTCGCATCGTAGTTCGGATTTGCAATCGCCAGTGCCAGACCGCCGACAAACGCGGCCACGAGAAGGGCAAACACCTCGCCACCAAATATCTTCACAGGGAAGGTGCACACATTTTTGAACATGTACGCATGGGTGATGAACATGGTCACGGCAACACTTGCCACGAACAGGGCAACAAGTAGAGCACTCTGGAGGACCCAAAAACCTTTCCGGATGTTCAGAAGAATTTCAGACATACTGAATTTCCACCCCCTCCATCTTGTTCACATAGAGCACCTTCCTAAACTCGAGAAGAATTGCCGAAACCGTCATCTTGAGGGTAACTGGCGTTTTACTCTCAATCAAACCCTTGCATGTGTTGATCTCTGTGGTGTTGTTCAGCAGAAAACTCCATCTTCCAACAATCACCGTGCCGGGAGAAATTGAATAGTTGTAGCTGTAGCTCCCTGTTTTGAGGCTGTCCCCGAGTGAAAAGGAGAGGGCAACGCTCGTGTAAAGCATGACCTCATTTTTGGAATGGAGGTTGTCTATCAGAAACAGCACGGTCACCTCTGCAAGGTCTTCCGAAACCTGGTCAAAAAGGATGCCCCGGGCTTTGAGGTCGAAATTCAATGTGGTCTCCACCATATCTAGATAGTTCTGGGCGGTACTTCCCAGATATAGGATCCCGGTTGAACCGAGCAAGAAAAGAACGATTATACTGACCGCTTTGTTGGTTAGGGCATCCATGCAAATGTAAGTAATTAGCCGTGCTATAAAAGGATTAGTGTAGGTGCCGTGCCTGCAAACCGTGGTTAAATTCAAATATTTTGTTGTTCTCTCTCTCCCGATGTACGAGGTCGCGGTAATCGGTGGTGGCGTTGCTGGTGCAACATTTGCAAAGCGGTTTGCAAAGGAAGGGCACAAAGTAGTTGTGCTGGAGCGAAAAACAGAGAAGAGCTACAAGCCCTGTGCGGGCTACATAAACTATGCCGCAAGGGAACTGGAACCGATAGATAAGAGGGTGATTGAGAGGGTTGCGGACATCGGAAAGCTCTACAGCTACACAGGAGCAGAACTCAAGTTAAACCTCAACAAGTACCCCGGGGCCCTCGTTTATCCGTCAGAGTATCACCAGTACCTCAGGGATTTAGCCGCCGACGCAGGTGCAGAGATAAGGTACAGCTCGGAGGTAAAAAAGGTAGAGTTCAAGGAAAAACATGTAGTGCTTCAGGTTGGAACCGAGAGTGTGAAGGCGAAGTACTGTGTTGGCGCCTTCGGAATGAATTCCATGCTTATGAAATTCTTCGGAAAAACGCTGCCCCCCCACATCTACATGTTCCAGTATGAATTCCAGCTCCCATCAAAGCTCGTGGAAGAAAGGTTTGGAAATGCTGTTGAATTCTACTTTGACAGCAGGTATACTGGCTATGGCTATACCTGGGTGTTCCCGAAGAAAAACGGGGTCACGGTCGGCACCTATGCCCTCCAGCTAAACAAGGAAGTTATCACCAAGCTGAACAATTTTGTGTTCAAGCATGAAAGGATGAAGGAGAGAATGAGGGGCGCCCAGCCAAAGAAGTTTGAGAAGCGGTACATTTTTGCTGGAATTGTTCCCACGGAAGTGCTGCCGGAACTCTACGGGAAGCGATATGTGCTCGTGGGGGAGGCTGGTGGTCTCACGGACCCGCTTTCCTACCACGGCATCTACAATTCAATCCGCTCTGCACGCCTTGCCGCAACATTTCTGAGCGAAGCATTAACCCTGGAAAAACCGGATAAACTGAAGGAATATTCGGATACGGTACTCTCAGAAATATACCATGCGGATATCGAGTTTGGAACCAAGATTGCAAAGACACTGTACGGACATGAACTTGCGGATAAGCTGGCCGATGCGGTTATAAAGCTCGCGAAGACCGATGAGGAACTCAGGGAGGCCCTGACCACGATGCTCCATCACAAATCCGCGAGACACGCACCCCTCGGTGTGCTTAAGAAAAAGAAGTCAAAGATTCTGAAAAGGTTTGGAATCGTAGAAGCGATGAAGCTGTCAAAGCAGTTTTTGTGAGGTTATTCTCTCCCGCAGTGGTCTATCCCGCAAACCACATCCTTCCCGCATGTCCTGCATTCAAGCTGGAATGTGGTTATAAAGATGCCATGCTTCTCAAGAATCGCATTCAGTTTCTCTATTATTCTCTCCGTCTCCGAAACCTTCATGTCCCTCACAACCACATGGGCACTCATTGCAGCCACATTCGAGCACACACTCCAGAGCCGCACATCGTGAATCTCAACCACGCCTTCCACCCGCCGCATCTCTTCCAGCAAACCAGGCGTGTTGATGTGCTTCGGTGCCTTTTCCAGAAGAATGTCCACAGCCTCCTTAACAAGCCTACCAGCACTGTAAATTATAATAACGCTTATCCCGATGCTCAGCAACGGATCTATCACCATGATACCCGTAAGCACAATCAGAACCGCGCCGCAGACGACGGCAATTGAGGAAAGCATGTCCCCGAGCACATGGAGGTAAGCCCCTTTAACATTCAGGTCGTCAGAATGCCCGAGAATTTTAAGCACCGCGGCATTCGTGCAGAGCCCAGCCACGGCAATCAGAAGCATCTCAAATGATGCCACCTGCTCAACCGTGAGTATTCTTTCATATGCTTCGTAAAGGATAAAGAACGCTATTAGAATCACAACCAGTCCGTTCACGAGCGCAGCAAAAATTTCCACACGGTGGAATCCGTAGGTTCGCCTCAGGTCTGGCTTCCTTCTTGCAAGCACCAGTGCCGATGCGCTGATAATGAGGGCAACCACATCCGTGAGCATGTGGACCGCATCGCTCAGCAATGCCATGCTATTTGTGATTAAACTGCCAGCTACCTCTAGAAGAAAAATCCCTGTGGTGAGAAGAATTGCAATTTTCAGCCTACTGAGTTTCTGCATTGCCCAGCAGTTCCTTCACAACCATCTCTTCAATTTCGTGCATCAGGTTCATTCTATCCAGAATTGCCTGGCATTCCCCCAGTGTTCTGGTGCGGAACCCAGCATCCTTGATGTCTTTCAGGTTGGCAAGCACATTGTAGTAAGCTCCCCTCACACCCGCGCATACCATTCTCGCGGCACAGCCCGCATCGCTGATTGCATTCCGGTTTCCGATGGTAGCAACTGATTTTGCGAGTTCGAGCACTTCTATTCCGAGCTTCATCGTGGTGAGGGGCACAGCAACAGCAGTTTTCAGCGCTTCCTCGTACGCCTTATCCTTTGCCTCCTTTTCCTCTGGCTTATCCTCAGGCATTTTTACCGCTTTCATAACTTCGTTAAACGCTTCTGTGTCCCTATCAACAAGTTTCACAAACTCATTCCTGAGCCAGTCCGCCTTCTTCATTATTTCCTCCACCTGCTCCCTGACATCAGCATACTTTTTCTTCTTAACGGTTAGACGGGCGACCATTCCCACGAGGGCAGCCCCCATGGCACACGAAAACGCGGAGGCACTGCCACCACCCGGTGCAGGGCTCTCAGAACCGAGTTCGCTGATGAACCCGCTGCACCGCATCTCCATCAGCTTCTCTTCCTTCAGCCCGAAAATTCTGTTTTCAAGTATCTGGGTCCGCTTGAAATCTGCAAGGCGGAGATAATACTCTGCACAGTCAATTAGGGCATCCATCGGCACGAGGCCAATAATCTCGCTTCCCCTTATGCTGGTTCCGTACCTCTCTGCTTCGCTCTTTATTGTTTCAAAAACCCGGAATATCGGTGTCCCCTGGTAGTTCGTAAGATTCATTGACACCTGGACATAGCCCTTCTCCTTTATGTCAAAACCCATTGCCTTCACATACCTGTAGCCGCCGTTCTTGAACCTGATGCCCTTTGCAATCTTCTTCGCAATCTCCACATCGGTCGAATTTAGGTTTACATTGAAGGCAATCAACGGCACCCTCGCGCCCACCACCGTAGCCCCAGCGGTTGGATGGAGTTCTGGCTTTCCGAAGTCCGGGGCCCTCTTCGGGTCTTTCTTTATCTCTTCCTTCAGCCCTTCAAATTCCCCCTTTCTAATCACGGCCAGGTCCTTCCGTTCCGGCTTTTTCGCTGCCTCCTCGTAGAGATACACGGGTATCTGTAGTTCCTCAGCAATTCTCATTCCGAGTTTCTCCGCGAGAGCCACGCATTCCTCCATGGTCACGCCCATTATCGGCACGAACGGAATCACATCCGTGGCGCCAATCCTGGGATGCTCGCCCCTGTGCTGGTTCAGGTCTATCAGTTCAGCTGCCTTCTTTGCAAGGTTGAAAGCTGCTTCCGCACATGCCTCCGGGTCGCCTATGAATGTGATTACGGTGCGGTTGTGGTCCTTGTCAGGTTCGACATCCAGCAGCTGGACATTCTGAATTTTCCGGACTTCTTCTACCACTGCCTCAATCACTTCCTGTCTCCTGCCCTCGCTAATATTGGGAATACATTCCACTATCTTCATGGTAGGAGGAAATTTGAGGGGGTATTTAAAGGGGAGGGCTACTCAAAACACCCTCGCCCTTTTCTTCTTTTTCCGTCTCCAGTATAGATAAACCCCCGCGGAGATTGCCGCAACAATAATCGCAAGGGCAACGATGTAATACAGCATGTAGGACTTCACGGCGGTGAAAAATATCCTCTGGCTCATGCAATTCCCTGCAAGGTCCTTTGCCTCATCCCTGATTATAATCCTGTATGTCTTTCCCTCCTCCAGTTTTCCGTCCGGAACAAAAATCAGGGTTCTGTTATCTACCCAGTAAAACTTGCCCGATACATACGGCTGGATTACGAAGCTTCTTTCCACCGACTCCTTGTCCATGTCCTCCGTGAATTTTATTTCTATCCATGCGGCCGGCTCTGCGACTTCCGGCGAGAAACTTTCCACATCGGGGGGCAGGGAATCTATGGCAAAGAAATTTGAGTATTTCGCCGCATGGTTGTTTGCAGCATCCCAGACATCAAGCCGGAGGATGCAGTTCTGGGAGTTGATCCGGGGCAGCACCCATGGCAGTTCCGTTGTCGTAATGTTTTCCGCCACCACCTCAAAATTTTCTCCATCCGGGGAGAATGAAATGTTTGCCCTGACTGGCTCGGAGACATACCATTTCAGCAGGACCCGCGAATTCCCTGCAAAAAACGGAGGCACACCAAAGTCGTAAATCACCGGGGTTGCCGTATCAAGGTAGATACTCCGTTTCGTCATGTTTGCATTTCCCGCGATGTCCACCACCCTGCAGTAAACGGTGTGCCAGCCCTCTGTTCCATCGAGCACCCAGATTTTTTCCGCACAGAACTCTTCAGGCGTAGTCCAGTTATAGCTATCGTTGCTGAATGCAATCCCTGAAATCCTGAGATTATCGGTTGCATTTACCGCAATCCAGATATGCGTGCTGTTCGTGGTTGTCGCATTCCCGTTGAGATAAATCTCAATTGACGGTTCATGCCAGTCAAAAATCAAGCTCCTGTTTTGCACGGGCTCCTGGTTGCCCGCCTGATCCCTCGTGTAAAACAATACCCCCCAGATACCCTCTGATATGTTGAAGGAACCGTTGTAAATTCCTGAAAATTCAAGCAGGGGCGTGCCCGTGGAATTGTTGAACACCCAGAAGAAGGTCTGGGCAATACCTGAAATCCTGTCCGTTGCCGTAAGAGAAACTGTAGCACTGGCGTTATCATGGCTCCATGAAAGTTCAGTTGCGGGAGGGGTAGCGTCCACCTTTACTTCTATTCTCTTTTCCATCTCCAGGTTTCCGGCGGCATCCACCGCAAAAAATGCGAGTTTGTGAATCCCCTCCGCCTCAATTTCCAGCGTAGCTGCCGTGCCATTAACGAATGTGTAGCTGGCTCCATCGAGGGAGTAGTAGATTCCAGATACACCAGAATGCCTGTCCCAGCCCGTGAGATTTACCACAACTGGAAGTTCAGAGTACCAGCCGCTGCCAGCATCGCACATTGTTGCCGGGACCTCAAGGTCCAGCATTATCTCCACCGCGTACCTTCCTCCAAAGTTTCCTGCATTGTCTATGCCGTAGTATTCCACGGTGTAAATTCCGCTCCTGTTGAATTCAAGCGGTGCAGCGTATTCCTGCTCAGGTGTCCAGATGGCACCATCGAAAAACCTGTACATTATCTTTGAAAGTCCGGATGTGCTATCGTTACCGGAAATTTCTACCGTCACAATGGAGGTGTACCATCCATTCAGCCCCTCGATTCCACTTACCTCCGCACGGGCATCGGGAGCGCCAGTGTCCCTCAAAAAATACACGACCGCATTTTCCCTGTTTCCAGCAGCATCCTGCACCTCTATGAAAATTTGGTTTGAGCCCTCCTCCATCTCATCCCAGTTTACCGCCCAGTTCTGGGTGTATTCCGAGAATGCGCCCTGGAACACATAATGCCAGTCCCCGTTTGGCTTTCTCCATTTTGCGTTTGAGAGGGGGGCAGAGCCGTCAGCATAAAAATCCACATCAATAACGCTGCCTGGACTCGCGGAATACCACCCATAAACATATTTGTTGCACACAATTCTCGGCACATCAGAATCCACTTCAAATGAACGGACCTGGGAGAACTGCCCCCAGTTGCCTGCACAGTCTTCGCCACGGACCCTCCAGTAGTATTTGCCATCCGGCAGGGATGGAGCATGATAAATCGTGTCCGTATTTCCAGTCGAGCCAGTAATATAGGTGTCCACCGTAGAAATGACAAAATTTTCATCGGTAGATATCTGGATGTGATATCTGCCAGAAAGCCCGGAGATGTAATCCACGGCTTTCCAGGAGAGCACGATGTTCGGGGAATTGAAGTAGGCAGGGGGTGATGGTGATGTCTGGGTTATCACGGGACCGCTCGCATCCTGGGTTGAGTTGACAGTTGCGGAATACGGACCTGTGTTTCCGAGGGCATCGCGGGACCGCACCCTGTAGTAGTAGGTGTAGCCCTCAGAGAGTCCTGTGAATGTGTAGGTGGTCGAGTATATCCACCCGGAACTTGCCACCCAAGAGAATGCGGGTGTGCTCGAACATTCCACATTGTAGGCAACACCGCCAGAAAGTGCATCGCTAACAGGATACCAGGATACAGTGTTTGCGTAGCCAGAAGTATAGAGCGGTTCTGGATAGAATGAGGGTGCGGGAGGCGGGCTCTTGTCAAGATAGATTGTGTCAGAGCATGCGGCTGTAAGACCGCTTCTGTCCCTCACCTGGGCATATACCTGCTTCAGCCCGTCTCCACCTCCAAGGGTCCATGCCATGTTCTGCGTTACTGGCTGCCAGCCACTCCAGGTTGTCCCGTCGTTTGAAAACCGCACTCCATCGATACCGGATGTGGCATCGGTGGCTGATACCTGCAACCACACATTCTCCGTGTTTGTGTAATCCGCGTTGTTGTTGATTGTGAGGCTGCCCATGGGCGGCACGGTGTCCAGCACAATTGTGTCCGAGCAGACAAACGAATTACCCGCAGCATCCATTAGCTTCATGTAAACTGATTTTGTTCCATCACCTCCATCAATGGTCCAGGACTTCTGGACTGCCGGCATCTCCCATGGAGACCACGAAGTTCCATCATTTGAAAAACACATTCCGCTCACGCCAGTGCCTGTATCCGCGTAGGTAAGCGAGAGGGTAACACCCAGCGAGTTTGTGTACTGTCCACCTCCATTTATTGTTATGGCCCCGGATGGAGGCACTGTATCAAGCGTGAACTGGAGGGCATCACTGTAGGCACTCCACAGCCCTTCGGAATCGCGGCAGGCAACCCTCCAGTAATATGTGCCATCGGAAAGGCCTGAATTAACCCAGCCCTGCACGGTGGACTGGATTACACCAGAGTCAAGGGTTATCGGACTAAATCCTGGATTCGGGCTTACCTGAACACGGAATGCTGTTTGCTGGTCCACATCCGCATCAGCGAACTGCCAGCTGAATGTGATTGGAGAGTTCGAGATTATCCCGGCGGGTGCGTTTGCTACGGGTTTATCCGGCGGGCGATTAAAGGAAATCGAAAGCGAGTCAAGCACCGGGGAGAAGATTCCATTTTCCGGTATGAAATACGCCCTTACCCGGAGATACCTCGCGGTTCCGCTTACTGGCTGTCCGTATCCGTTATCATAAAATGTGTTTGCTGTTCCATCTGGACCCACGAAATTCCATGTGAGATTATCGTTGTTCAAAGCTACCTGGCACCTGATAACACCGTGTGCCTGGGTGGGAGGGTTCCACCGGACATAGAAGCCGGTGGTTCCCTGTCTCTGGGTATCCACCGACTGGGTTGTGAATGTTCCGCCAGTATAGGAGGGAAAGAACTGATTTATTGCATGCTCCCCGCCGTTGAAGCCACCGGCAATGAGAATCTGGGTGGGGGCGGCTGCATAACCCCCCATTGCCACGGGAAACATGGAAGCCGATGGTACTGCCTGCCAGGAACCGGTGGTGAGGTTATATTTCCAGGTATCCCCGAAAACACTGGGACCATTCATCCCCCCCGCGACAACGAGAACGCCCTGCAGATATGCCACAGCATGTCCGTATCTCGCGGGGGGTGAGGAGGTAAGAAGACTCCATCTATTGGCTGAGTAATTATATTCATAAAAATCGGAGAGGGCTCCCGTGACCCCCATGCCCCCGTAAAGGTAGAGCCGTGAGTTCGTCTCAGCGCTGGCGATACCATGAAGGAATCTGGGAGACGGTGGGTTTGACGGGTTTCTATTCTGCCAGGTGCTGGTTGAGGGTGTAAATTCCCAGAGGTCATTCAAGGGTGCCGTGGAGTTATTGCCGCCGAAAAGCAGGAGTTTTCCGCTACCCTGATGATATGTGAGGGTACCAGCATACCTCTGGGGGGGCGAGGGAGAGGCAGAAATTTTGACCCAGATATCCGCGGTGAGGTTGTATGCCCAGAGGTCATTAAACACCGCAGTATCATTTCTCCCGCCGAAAAGGTAAACCATTCCATTTAGAGGGCAGTAGGCCATGCAGGAAAATCCCCGGGGTTGGGGTGCGTTTATGCCCTCCTTCTTTATCCATTTTCCGTCAGCAAAGACCCAGGTATCGTTGAAGAAGATGTTTCCATTTTTTCCTCCGAAGGCAACGAAACCCTGGGAGGCAAATGCTAGCGCCCCTCCCTGCCTTGCTGCTGGCTGAAATGAAAAATTCAAGCCAGTCCAGGCATCCACCATTCCCATCGTAAGCGTGGCACCACTTCCACTCCCTGAAACGGAGAGGTTCTGGAGGGTCCCCTGAGCGAAATCGGCATTTGTATCCCATGTGACAGCGGTCTCTCCAACTGCGGGCATCTGGGGGGGCACCAAAAGGAAAAGGCACGACACGGTTATTACAAGCCAGCGACCAAACCTTCTCATGGTTTCACGGCGGTGAGATAGGCATTGGGGTTTATATGGATTGCTGAGGGTGTAACTACCGGTAAAAAAAGCTACAAACACCAACAGAGACCGTCCAATCTTAAGTGATTTCCAAGGAATGCAATAGACATTTATCAAGATATTTTTCTATCTGGCCATCATATGTGAGTTCGAATGTATTTCCTGTTTTCACTTAACTTTTGACACCCTCCACCAACAAAAAAGGTTATCTACCTATTGTATAATCGCCCTTGGGCATGCTTAGAATATGCATAGTGGGCACACCTCCGAAAGCGGAGCAGTACTACCAGGTTTTTAAGGAGATAGCAGAGGTTGTGGCCATCGTTGAAAATGACTTTGACTACGCAAGGAAGTTCGTAGAAACCTACCATCTGCCCGTTTATCCTACCTACAGGGATGCTTTGCGGGAGGTGAACTTTGATGCCACACTGGTTCTGGTTCCCCCTACTTTGCGGTACCGGGTCCTCCAGGAAATAATTTCTGATGGGCGGCATGCGCTGGTGGATGCCCCTATCACGGACAACCTCGAGACCGCAATCCGCATCTGCAATCTTGCGGAATACCAGGGAGTTCTGCTGTCGGTGGCCCATCTGAAGCGGTTTAACCCGGCGGTGCTGAAGGCGAAGGAACTCCTGGAGGCAGGGGAAACTGGGCGGTTGCTCTCCATCCATTCGACGATTCTTACACCCGGCAGATTTCCGGATGCCCTCGATGCTTTCGCACCGGAGGAACTCGATGTGTTCCGCTTCATTGCTGGTGTTGACATAGGCAGGATCTCTGTTATTGTTGCCCAGTATGGGCGAATCGCCACCGCCTCAGTCCACTTTATAAATGATGTAGCGGGCGTTATGCATCTTGGATGCCAGAGTGCCACATCAATTGAGGAGGTTTTCATCAACTGCGAGGCAGCATCCCTCCTCGTCGATTACAAGACCCAGGATGTTTTTAAAGTATTGTCTGTTTACTCCGATGTAGACAGAGAACTGGAACTTCCAGAGGAATTAAAGAAGGAGAAGTATGAGATCCAGAAGGAGAATCCTGTGAAACTGATTGCCAGGAATTTTGTAGACGCACTGACGAAGGGTGTGCGTCCCCTCATCACGGGGTATGAGTCGGTGAGGGCAATGGAGGCGTATCTCGCAGCCAGGCACTCTGCGAATACGGGCGCCCTCGTGAGATTGCGGTAGGCATGTGGGAAAAGGCGTACAGGAGGGGTCTGAGGTTCGGTGGTCTTGCGGATGTAAACTGGTTCCTTGAATCCCTCCAGCCAGAAATGAATGTACTCGAAATCGGTTGCGGGAATGGAAAAACTTACCTGGCTTTGAGGAAACACGGAATTGCGGTCCTGGGCGTGGACATTTCTGAGGAGGCACTGGCGATTCTTGCACGGAATGCCGCTGCCCTTGGACTTCACGCAGCGACGGAGATAGGTGATGCCAGGAAACTCAGATTTCCGGACAGGAGTTTCGACGCTGTGGTTGGAATCCATTTACTGGATGCGCTGGAAACCGATGCTGACAGAGAAGCGGTGATTTCCGAGGTGTCCAGGGTTTTAAAAAGCAACGGGCAATTTTTTTGCGAGGTTTTTTGTGTGGAAGATTTCAGGAATGGAAAGGGGAGGAGGATTTGCCAGACTACCTACGAGCGTGGCGGAGTACTCACCACATACTTTGATGAAGAAAGATTAATGGGCATGCTTTCGGACAGGTTTGATGTAAGAATCCAGCATCAGAGAGTTCAAAGAAGCTATGGACTCAGATGCTCCCTCCGTGCCATGTGTCGCAGAAAAACCTAATCATGAACTGCAATTGATGCGGTACATACAATTTCTGGCTTGTGGGGATGAAACGCACTGATTCTCACGATGTCGTTGTGCACATTCATTGGAAGAAGGGGTGTGACATTGAACTGAACTTTGCCATTTTCATCGCTGATTTTAGTTTCGTCTATGCTTGCTCCTTCGATGTGCACCCGCACATCCCGCAGGGGTCTGTTCTTGAAATCATAGCAGGTAACATTTATCAGATACTCCTTCCCAATTCTCATCTCCTTCACATCACATTCAATTCTTCCAAGCTCAATACGGCTGTCGTAGATGATATACACCGCAGCCCCGCAGGCGGTAAGACCGATGGCAAGAAAAATTGCAAGCATGAACTTCGGAAGGAGCAGTCTGGGAGGTGGGCCTTTGTATGGCGAAATGACATGATGGGGAGATGTGTACTTTCTTTCCAGGGGTCTCCTCTGCGGTCTTAATACCACTCCCCCGGGTGGCTCGTACATGGTTAACCTTATGCCTGGGAGGTATATCTATATTTGCTTTTTATGGGTAAGGAATGGACAAGTGCACAGGAAAACGGACACCTTTTCTGGGTTCGCAGTTATTTGCGGCCCCGCGTTTTATCCATATCTGTGAAAAAAAAATAAATACTGCCTCCCCTTCAAGGGGTAGGGGATATCCATGTGGAAACCAATTCAGAAAAAGAAGTGCGCCCGGATTTCGTTTCCTGCTATAAATAAAGGAAACATGATTGCGAAAATGTTCCCTTTGGTCATCCTGGGATTTCTCGCTTTAAGTGCGTTTGCAACCCTCGCTAAAACTGCAGGCGGGGAAACACCCGTTCTGCAGGATAAGGGAACTCCGCACGCACCGATTCACATAGCAAGCAATGGTGACTTCACCTCAGCAAACGGAGTCACAGGTGGCTCTGGCACACAAAGTGACCCATACATAATAGAGGGATGGGATATCGATGCTGCTGGTGGTCCATACGGGGTATGGATCCATGATACAACTGCCCACTTTGTGGTGAAGAATTGCAGCGTTTTGAACGCGACAGATGCATCCAATCCTCCATATGGCGGTGGAATTTCACTCAGAAATGTGACGCATGGAATTCTCGAAAACAACACGCTCAGAAACTGCCGGTATGGAATTTATCTGGAACTTTCGGAGTACAACACCGTGAGGTACAACGATGCTTCAAACAACACCTTCGGAATCTACCTGATGGTGGCATCCAACAATACGATCGACCAGAATACTGCAGTATTCTGCACCCAGAACCCGATGTACATGAGAATTTCCCACAACAACACGGTCACCAGCAACGACTTCTCAAACAATACCTATTACTCCTACGGGATTTACATGGATTCCGCAAATAGTAACACAATCTCACACAACAAAGTGTGCGGTAGCATATATGGCGGGATGTATATTACTTCCTCAGAGAACAACACAATTTCAAACAATAACCTCTCGGACAGCAAGTGGGGCAGTTCATTTGGTCAAACGGGTGTGGGAATCTATCTCGCTACAGGTGCGGTGCAGAATACCATAGATGGAAACGAAATTTCAGGGAACGAAAGGTATGGAATCTACATGCAGGGAGCAAAATGGAACAAAATTTCGAACAACACGATGTTCGACAACAAGAAACGGGGAATTTATGTGGATTACTATTCTGACGATAATATACTCGCCAATAACACAATCACAGGGGTCCCAGTACCAGGACCTGCACCGGATCACTACGGGATCTATGTGTATGATACGGACAACACCACTGTAACATCCAACACAATTGCCGACTACTACTACGGAATTTTCATAATCTCTGCCAGCAACAACACCAAAGTTAAGGATAATGTTCTCTCCGGCGGTAACTGGTCTATCTCGCTCTGGACCGACAACAATACTGTGGCTTCCAACACGATAGTGAGCGGGGTAACAGGAATAGATGTCCGGAGTTCATTTAACACTATCGCAGGGAATGTTATCTCCACCACCCAATACGGAATATACGGTGTTGGTGACCCATGCGATAACACACTGTATGAGAACACAATAAAAAATGCCAATCTCACCTGGAGTGCAGGCATCTACATAGAAAATGCTACACGCTGGAATATAACAGGAGGGGGGATATCCGAATGCTATGTGGGTATCCAGATGAAAAACTCAAACAACTGCACGGTTTCGCTCTGCACCATAACCAACAACACATACTACGGCATGACCCTAACGAATGTCAGGGATACAATTATTCAGTCCAATCAGATTACAAAAAACAGGATAGGAATCTACTTTAACACGGTGAACAACACACAGGTAAACCGGAATAATATCCGGTACAATGTCGGGGGGCTTTCCATAGATTCTTCCACTGCATATTCTTCGAACAATGTAATATCCAGCAATCTCATATGCAATAACTCGGGTGTGGACCCTGAAGGAAATCCCACTGGGTATGGCTTCACGCTAACAAATACCCGAGGAACAACAATAAACGATAACACCGTTGATGGTAATTACAGGGGTATCTTGATTTATTACGGCTCCGAAAACAACACGGTAACCAACAACAAAATAACAAATGGCACGCTGGGCGTGTATCTGTACTCGAGCATCTGGAATACGCTGAAGTACAACAATATCTCCTACAATTCAATGTACGGCGTCCGTGTCTATGCAAGCAACAACACCATCACCTACAACGCGTTCTGCAACAATACAAACTACGCCATTTACATTGAGACGGGTTCGGCCAATAACACAATTCACCACAATAACTTCTGGGGTAACAATGGTGCTGGAAAGGGCGCAACAGGGAACAGCCAGGCAGCGGACAATGCCGGGGGAAACAAGTGGTACGATGCTGCAACAAATCAGGGCAACTACTGGAGTAACTGGGATGGCACAGGAACCTACCCGATTGCAGGAAGTGCAGGTGCCACAGATAGCGGACCACTCTCGCAACCGGTTCCGATTTCCGAGACAGGCACACTGCCCGTTTTCATGGTTCTCTTCGGATTACTGGGAGTGCTTGCCATCTGGAGAAAAAGATACCCCTACTAAAAAATAAAAATTTTTAATTTTTTTTTTATTTGTTTTATCTGTGTGTTATCAAGGGACCTCGTGAACGCCTGCAGGGACGAATAATTCCTCCACAGGATTTAAACTCTGCGAAATAGACCTCGGCTGGAGGTTTGAGACCGATACCCCAGTGAGGTCTTTCCGTGTTGTACTACCTTTCCACTTTTTCAATGGTTGCTGGTTTTCTCACACCTGCCAGAATGTGGGTAATCCCATTCTTTCTGCGGAACGCATCAAACATGGATTCTCCGCCTTTACTGGAAAAGATCTGTGAACCATGGTCTGCGAGTATCTGTCGGGGGTTCCCGAACATTCTGATTGCTTTCACCAGAACAGAAATGAGTTCAACGGAAGCGGCATAACAGACGAGTTTACAAGCAATGATGAATCTGCTATGGTCATCCAAGATTGTAATCAATAACCAGTCGTCGCCAATTTTCTTGATGTCAATCTGCCACATACTGTCAGAATGATCTCTCGCAAACGACTTGTATCTTTTACGCACCTTAGGTCTTGGTTGTATATTCCACCACTTGGAAACATATACTACCCTTCCATTTACTATCTCGGGCCTTATGGGCATTGGTATCACATCCTACAGGCGCCCATAAGGTCAATTGATTCTTCAGTTTCTGTCAACATACCCCGTGAACATGCATGTGTGGCTTCTGTTGTTCACGAGGTGGGTTGATAATACACTTTACATGTAAAGTTGTCACCGCTCCCTGAGGGCGAGCTTCTGCCCTTCACGGAGAAAAACCACCCTGTAACCTTTCTTCACGAGCTTTTCAGCCAGCCTGGAATCCAGCGTGGCAACATAAACCTCCCTCTCAACGAATTTGCTGGCGCACTCAATAATCCCGCGGTCTCCCCTCTGCTCCACCTCCACCCTCTTGTATTTTTCAGCAAACCGCAATACGGTTTTTGCAATCCTCTCTGTTTTTTCCAGTCCCTCCAGTTCCTTTATCACAGATGAAGGCACCACAATCTCAACACTGCCCAGGAAATTCTGCACCGCAGCATCAAGGTTGAAAGAATAGGTGAAGGGTGCAAAAAGCATGCTTGTATCCAGAATGAGCAACGGTTTCATAAATTACTCTTTTGAGGTAATCTCGCCATGTACCTTTACCTTTTTTCCGATCTTTATCCCTCCCCCGTAAACCACACCATTGTTTACCATCGAATTTGAACCGAGTTCTACATCCCCGTCTGCCTCTATCCTCCCAACCACTGCATTTTCTCCGCAGACCACATTCCCTTTAGACACAATCCTGCCTGCCTTTGCATTCTGGCCAATTTCCACACTACCTGATGCCATCACATCATTTACGGCTGCTGCGGGGCCAATTTCACAGTCGCCGCCCTCCATTTTTCCTTCAACCACCACATTTTCTCCAACGGTAATCTTACTTCCAGCAACAAGATTTCCATGGATTTTTGCATTTCTCCCTATAACCAGGTCCTTCCCTGCCCTGAGATTTCCCCTGATTTCCAGTCCATCGGGAATCTGCAGGTTTTCCTCGGTCGCCATCACAAATTCGCCCGCAGGAGGGGCCGCAGATGTAGCGGTGCCTGTTTCCATCTGGGTGATTCTCTGTTTCAATTCTCTGTTTTCATTTTCAAGTGCACCAATCTTTGCCTCCAGCTCTTTAATCAACCCGTCTTTCTCCGCAACGAGGGCCTGGAGTTCAGCAATTCTCGCTGATAATGTCTCATTTTCACCGGCACCGAGGGGTGCTGCGGAAGTGTTCCCACCTTCACTTACCACCTTCAACCGTTCACTCAATTCCTTTATCTCCCGCTCCTTCTCAAAAAGCAAGGTCTGGAGGTCAGAGGAAGCACTCACATGTTCTCTCAGCATTTTATTCTCTTCCTCCAGTTCCTGAATTCTTTTTTCCTTTACATTCAACAATTCCTCAAGGTCCTTATTATCTGCCTTTGGGGGTCCCATGGGTGGCTGGCCCTGCATCTGTCCCTGGGCAACTGCCGCCCTGAGATTGGCATTTTCCTCCTCAAGGGCCTTAATCTTTGCACTCAGTTCCTCGTTGACCGCATCCACACGGTCTATCTCCTCGTTCAGCTCCCTGATGGATTTGTTTCGCTCCTCCTTCATCTTCTCATACTGCTCATTAACATAGTCAATCTGATACTGCAAACCCTTGATTTTCTCCTCGTACTGTCCGACAAGAGCGCTTAACTGGTCCACCTTTGACTGCCAGAGGCCTGCAATTTCCTGCTTCTCCCGCTCGAGCTGTTCGACCCTCGCAGCAAGTTCGTTCCGCTCGTCAGCCAATCTTTTTATCCTTTCCCTGACTTCGTCTCCTGCATCCATCTTAAACCCGTTTCCTATATTGGTGTGAAATATATAAATTATTCTGATGCCCTTGGAAATCCGTGCCGAGGGCTAGATGCCTTTTCTTACCGCACCACCCTATCGAACCTGCTACTAACTACCACATTTTCCTTGTCATCGCTCACTTCCACCACACAGTGCAGATTGATTCCGTACTTATGGGCCAGGTCCACGATATCCTTGACAAAACCGATGTATTTCTCAAGTGGAATCTTGATTTTCACCACATCGCAGCCATCAATCACGATATGTTTTACCCCATTATTAATTGCATTCTTCATTGCAAGGATAAACTCAGTCTCCACGGCTTCAGGTCTTATTGTCCTCACATCGCTTATATCCAGTTCCGTAATCCAGTAATACTCCGCATTTTTGAAATACTTTTCAATCTTTTTGGGATGGCTTCTTGTAATAACCAGGATTTTATCCTGCTCAGGCAACTTCGCACCGATTTTTTCCAGCGTTTTTTCGTCCCTGTAATAAAGCACCGTTCTTTCCACACCCTTACCCTCAGGAATCTCGGGGATGCTCAGCTTTCTGTCAAACATCGAGGTTAGAATTCTTCTCTTCTCTTCATCGTAGAAGGCGGGCCGGATACGGACTATGAATGTAGAGCTCGTAGTAGACGCTACATCTCCAATATCTTTCAGGAAATTGGTAACGGAGTCAAACCCGCATTTGATGGTGAGGTACTCTATATCATCGATTAACACGGTAGCTCCCGGGTTTTCCCGCATAAAGTTGATTATGTTCTGGGTAATCTCAAAGTCAAGCCGCGAGGGGTTGGCTGACTGCTCCTCTGTTTCCACCTCAGTAATCCAGATAATTGGCAGCTTCTCGATTTTGAACGCAGTTCTGACCACATCGGGGGCTTTACCCGTGACGCAGAGCCCTGGTTTCTCGGTGGAGAGCAATCTGAGTGCAAAATAGCTGGAATTTGTCCGGTCATCGATGACGAGATAGTTCAAACCCCTCTCTATGGAGAATGGAAGTTTTTCTGGAATGCCATCTTTCCGCTCCACAACGGGAGTGATTGCCATCAGCCTGTACTTTGTGATTGCATACCCGAATAGCATCGTGGTGACACTCATGAAAATTGTCGTTGGGTCTGGGAGCATCCGTGTGGTCAACTCAATTGCATTTCCCGCAAATGGGATTATCACTGCAAGCACAAGAATCCTTGCCCTGCTTTTCTCTATTTTTGTTCTCGCCTGTTTAATTGAAAGCCCGAGGGATATGAAGCCGGCAATGAAAAAAGAATACTCAACCGCAGCATAGCCCCACCAGAAGGTTGTCCAATGAGAACCATATTTGCCAGGAAAATTTTCAAATTCATAGAAATGGGAAATGTAAATCTGGGTAAAAGGATTGGTTAAACATATCACTTCAAAGAAAAGAATGATTCCCGCAACCAGATAAATTACCCATTTCTTGTTGAGAATTGGACGCCAGATTGGTACTGCATTGGCCAGAAGGAAAAAGATAGGCCCGGTCATTATTGCCCCTACATAATCCAGATGAATGATTGCAATCTGGAGCTTAGCATCATCGCAGAGCCAGTATGCTGTTTCTCCGATTCCCCAGATTACACCTGCAATGCAGAGGAACAGGAAAAACTTGTTCTCCCTTCTCTTCGGGTTGGACCAGTAACCCTTATGGGCAACATAGAGAAGGGCTATGGTAGTTGATAGGTAGAGTCCTGCAAAGAGGTAATAAGTTATCCCCATACAGAATAGATAATGCCACGATTGTATAAAATCCTTTTGGGTGTCCGTGAGGCATGTGTTGCAACCGTGGTTAAATTTTTATATTGCATGGGGATACCACATCTGGTGAAAAGGATGCTCGATGCCGAATTGGAAACGATTGAAACCTTGTTGAAACTCCCGACAAAAACTGCGGGTGTGAAATTCCTGAAAAAAGGAGATGCCCTGCCCAAATCACCCATGCCCCAGCAACACAACTTCTGCCAGCTTATCTCAATTGCAAGATACCAGGAGATGGGCAATGTCTGGGTTGCGGATAAAGCCGTGTGTGCCATTGGTGCTGCCTGTCTCGGCCTTATCAAAACCCCTGAAACTTTCACATCTGGCAAAGCTCCGACTGGGAGATACACGAAGGATGAAAACGCAGGAAAAAAATTTATTGCAAATGTTTTCAAAATCGGAGACACTGAAGAGAGATACGACGGTGTGTTCGTCCACTCCCTGCGGAAAATGAAAGAGGCGGATGTGGCGGTACTTTACGGTATGCCTGCCCAGATAATGCGGCTAATCCATTCCTTTGCCTATGATTCCGGTGAGAAGGTTACAGGAGACACCGTGGCAGAAGCGGCGCTGTGCTCTGCAACCGCATTTGTGTTCAAAACTGGAAAACCCGTTTTTGCGATTCCCTGCGCAGGTGATAGACGGTTCGGAGGTACCCAGCACACGGAAATAATATTTGCAATGCCTGTTTCAGAAATCGAAAGGGTCGCGGAAAATCTTATGGCGACCGAAAAACTCGGCGCATCGGTGTTTCCAGTTGCACCCTTTGCATTCTATGAACCGAAGATGAGCGAGGCCTATGCGATGAAAAAGCAGTACCTGGGTGAGGAATAATGAGAATTGCACTTCCATGTGTGGGACACGCACCGATGAATGTTGAGAAAAACCTGGAGTTAATTGAAAAGAACCTCGCCCATGCTGACCTCGCGGTTTTTCCGGAGATGTTTGTTACTGGCTATTCCCTAAAGAACAGGGTTCTGAGATTTGCAGAGCCGCTCGATGGCCCCATCGTGAAGAAACTCTCTGAAATTGCCACGGAACACGAGACCGCAATAGTTACCGGAATGCCGGAGTTCTGTCCCGAAACCAATCTGGTCTACAATTCCGCGGTTGTGGTAATGCCAGATGGAAATGTGAAACTTCATAGAAAGCGAAAACTGGCCACCTTCGGACCTTTTGAAGAGGCGCTGTTCATTTCCCCTGGCAGAGAAGAACACTCCATCATTGAGGTCAATGGATTCCGAATTGGGCTGATCATCTGCTACGAACTTTTCTTCCCGGAAATTGCAAAGGCGTATGCAATGAAAGGGGCGGACATACTTATCTGCATTTCTGCTTCCCCATCTACAACCAAAAAATTTTTTGAAGCAGTCCTGCCCGCAAGGGCCATAGAAAACACCGTCTTCGTGTGCTACTCCAACCTTCTCGGCACGGAGCAGAACCTGGTTTTCTGGGGCGGGCAGCGTGCCTATGGACCGAGAGGGGAACTCCTGGGAATGGTGCAACCCTACACTGAAGGAATTCTGGAAATCGAGGTTGAAAGGTCAAAATTAAGGATTGCAAGAAAGCTGAGACCCACTATTCCTGACACCCGCTGGTTCGAGATGAACGATGGAAAATAAGATGCTGTGGAATGCTGTGTTGCGTAAGTTATCGCTGGAATATTTGCCGAATGTAGGAAGGAGAAAAAATAAAGGGGAACATGATACACCGCATCTTGTGTTCTTCCTGGTAGTAAGGTCTCTATCCTCTTGCATCGCGTTACGGTAAAATGTGTTCTTCAAAATTTACGCAACACAGCACTGTGGAATAATAGTTTATATACTTGTATGTAATTATAGGAGCGAAAGGGGCGTAAACCATGTTCGGAAGAAGAGGTGCACAGGTAAAGAAAATCGAAGAGCAGCCGATGTGTGAATATGATGTGGTGCAGGAAGGCAGGCTTATAAAAATGGTCACCAGATGCAAGGAATGTGGGGGTGCCGGCGGCCTGGATAACCAGGCATGCCTTACAGGTGTTCTAAAAGCTCTAACTGAAGAAGAAAATGTTGACATTCTCACCCTTGCTCACTTTGTGGAAAGGCAGTACTTTGGAGATGCAATGGTGCTGCTTAAGAAAATTGTCCAGGTTGGCTCGACACTGGACCAACTTTCAGTGAGACCACCAGCCCTTCTGGCACCGCAGCCTGGAGAGGATGCGTCCAAGGCGGAGGCAAGGAGGAAAAGGGGTGTAAACTGTCCCAGATGCGCATACAACCCCCAGATTCTTTTCCCGATGCTAAAGAGCAAGCTTTACAGGGATATCGGGGAATTTTACGCAGAGTTTGGAATGAAGGTGAGCGCACTGGAAAGGGCAACCCCAACCGAGGGCTGCGCTCCATGCATCGAAACCACTATTGGTGATTTCGTTTATTTACATAATCAGCTTGAAGATCTCAGAACCTATATCCTGTATATGGGATTCAAGATTATAACATAGAGGTGATAAATTGGCAGACCGCAGAGGAAAAAGACCGGATAGGTCACAGTCGTATGGTGAAGGTGATAAGAACCTTAAAGTTTGCCCGAAGTGCGGCACATTGAACAGTCCGATAGAAACTAACTGTAGAATGTGCGCTACACCGCTTCCGAGGACGGCACAGCCACCACCAGCTTCTCCACCTGGAGCACCTGCCCCGGGCCCAGGGATGCCTGTCTCACCGACAACCGAAAGAAGATACACGGCACCTCCCAAATCGCCGGACCCGTCTCAAACTGCCTACTCTCCACCACCTACCTATACACCTCCCCCACAGCAACAAACACCTCCACCTACCTCCTCGCCTCCGCCACAGCCAGCGGCTCCCCCACCCTCTTCACCCCCACCTGCAACTCCACCACCATCCCCCGCAGTCACGGTAACTCCGAGTACGGAAAGAAGATACACCGCACCCCCGAAGCCAGCCGAGCAACCGCAACCCTCCTATACCCCTCCACCGAGAATCGCAGAGCCAGCTTACCAACCACCACCCCAGCAAGCTCCACCCCCCGCCTACAATCCCCCGCCACAACCATCAACACCACCCCCACAACATGCCCAGCAACCGCTCTGGGAGGCGAGGAGCACCGACATGACACAACCTCCGAGAGCAACAACCACACAGCCACAATACACCCAGGCCGCGACTCCAGAAGTTGTACCCACCCAAAGATACTCACCACCTGGAGCTGCTGCCCCCGAATCCCAGATGGGTTATCAGGAACCAACACCTGTTTTGCGTCCGACACCACGGGAACCTGGGATGGAAAGGTACGGGAGGTCTCCACTCGGAAACATCCTCCAGTCCATAAGTAAAGTGGATATTGTGGGATTGAAAAAAGGTATAAACAGAATCCTGGACAAAAACCACATGTTCAGGCCAGGCTTCTCATCCTCATGGGTGGCACCCAAACCTCCTGACGACGGGGTGAAAATAAGGGAATACTATGTGAAGGATGCGAAGGTAGAACTTTACACCATTCCTAACCAGATTGATGTGCTCTACCATGTAACCCTTTACGAATATCAGCTCCCGATAGAACACATGCAGCTTGTCCAGATTGCAAGAGAGGAGCTAAGCCAGCACTACCCGAAGCACATCCAGCTCACAAGATTATCGCAGACAAAGACCTATGTCACCAAACTGGGCACCCGATTGATTTACAAGCTTGCGAAGAAGCACGGAATAAACATCGGAATGACAAGGGCCGAAGAGATTGCTACAGTTAACAAGCTGGCCCAGATTCTCACGAAGTATGTGGCAGGACTCGGTGTTGTGGAAACGATGCTTGAAGACAAGTTTGTTCAGGATGTATATATAGATGCCCCTGCATCGGAGAACCGTGTGCACCTGAGAGTAGGTGGCTACAATGACCCGAGGGTTGGTGATAAGTGCCTGACCAATGTGACGGTCGGTGATGAGGACGCAGAGGCACTACTTTCCAGATTCCGACTTGAAAGCGGGAGACCCTTCTCCGAAGCAATGCCTGTGCTCGAAACAGATATTAAGGAATACAATACTAGAGTTACTGTCATCGGGAAACCGCTCAGCCCGGAAGGCATAGCATTTGCATTGAGAAGACACTCCACGGACCCGTGGACATTATTGAAACTGATTTATCTCGGGAGCTTATCCCCGCTTGGTGCGGGCTTGCTCTCCTTCCTGATCGATGGCCGCTCCACAATCCTGGTTACAGGAAGCAGGGGTTCTGGTAAGACATCACTTGTAGGTGCTCTCATGCTCGAGTTTCCGCAGAGCCAGAGGATAATTACAATAGAAGATACACTTGAGTTGCCAGTGCCTGAAATGAGAGAACTGGGCTACAAGGTGCAGGGTATCTTTGTCCAGAGCTCTCTCGGAGGCAAGGGAGAACTGACCGCGGATGATGCGCTTAAAGTTTCGCTCCGTCTCGGTGAGAGTGCAATCGTACTCGGTGAGGTAAGAGGTGCCGAAGCAAAAACCCTTTACGAGGCAATGAGGGCCGGGACTGCGGGCAGTGCAGTGCTGGGTACTATCCACGGTAACACACCGAGAGCGATCTACGAAAGAGTGGTTTTCGATATAGGAATTCCACCCAAGTCATTCAACGCAACGGACGTCGTGGTGGTTGCGGGTTTGACAAGCCCCGGTGGGACTCAAAAACAGTTGAGAAGAATAACCCAGATATCAGAGGTCGTGAAGGAAGAGGGAAAAGAAGGGCAGTTCAATGACCTGATGAAGTATGATGAACATTCTGACACACTCCTGGAAACCGAGGTTTTCAAGAAAAATTCAGAGAGAATCAAGGCGATTGCTGACTCATGGGGCATAGATTACTGGGAGGCAATCCAGAACATCGGTGTCAGAGCAGCTTACAGAGCAAAGATTGTGGAATACGCAAAAGCATACAACAAACCCCAGGTGCTGACAGCAAAATGGGTAGCCGCTTCCAACAATGCATTCTGGCAGATTCTCGAGAGACATTACACGAGCAAGAAAAAGCTGGATTATGTGGCATTGCTGAACGAGTGGAATAAATGGTTTGAAAGGAGCGTTAAATATGCCTGAGAAAAAAAAGAAGGAAGCATTGCCAGATATTGAAGAAGGTCTCTGGTATCTCAAACTCTGTAAAAAGGTGAATAAGTGGTTTGGCCCGAAACAGGCCGCCCTTGAAAAACGTCAGAAAAAACTCCAGAAGTTCTATGAGCGAAAGTACAGAGAACTCAAACTTGCGGAGAACAACCTCTCCACTGCAGAGTACATCTACACCAAGGACGATCCAAGATATTCTCAAGCGCTCAAGAAGTATGAAAAGGCAAAGCGAGAATTTGATAATGCCGCAAAGGTGTACAAGCAGGCAGAGTTTAAGAAAATGGTCTATTTTGCAGGCATAGATGTGGAATACCATGAGGTGGAATTCCTCTCCATCTTCATGACGATGCTCCTGTTCATCATCATGATGATCATTGCCATGGTAATCTATGTATTAATTCCGATAGACATTACCATGTATCTTATATACATGATTCTTCCCACCGCTTTCCTTCCAATGTTTATGTTTGTGTTCCTGTTCAACTATCCGAAGATTCTTTCGAACCGTTTGAAGGTGAGGATGCTTGGTAGGGCACCTGAAGCGGTGAACTACATGGTCATGTCGATGAGCCTCACGCCTGCACTGGATAAAGCGGTTGCCTTCGCGGCAGAAAACACAGATGAACCCCTTGCCTCCGGTTTGAAAAAAGTCATCTGGAACATCTACACCAGGAAATTTAACACGATTGAGGATTCATTTCTTGATTTTGCGTACGAATGGGGTTACTGGAATGAGGATTTGAAACGGGCACTCTATGCCATAAGAATGGCTGTGTTCGAGCGCAGCGAGGAAGGGTTGAAGCGGAACCTTGAGAAAGCCAAGGACATCGTGCTTCTGGGCACAAAGAAGAAAATTGATGAATTTGCTGCTTCACTCTCCGGGCCGACAACGATTCTGTTTGCGATAGGGATTCTGATGCCAATGGTGATCGGAGCAATGCTCCCGATGATTTCGCTTGTGAACATCAATCTTACGATACCCACAGAGGGGTCCTCGGCTGCGGCAGGCATTACTGGAGCCCAGCAGGCATCGGATAATACAGTCACACTGGTCGTACTTATGGACATTCTTTTCCCTGTGATCACCTTCGGGTATGCTTACTACATCCTGGGGAGAAGGCCTGGAACTACACCCCCACCAAATGTCAAGTCCAAACTGAGCCAGAAAAAGAAAAATGCAATTTTCATAACTTCCATCATTCTTGCAGTCGGGATTTCGCTCATATCAATTCCGATGGTCCTTGCACCTGAGGGCACAATCTATTATTATATCGGGCCCCTGCCTATCATTGTCGGAATTGGACTTGGCATTGCCTACTACTGCGGAACCACGGTATTTGCAGTCAAGAAGGAAAGAGACGACATAATGAAGATGGAGGAAGAGTTCCCGGATGCCCTGTTCCAGCTCGGAAGCAGGATGGCAGAAGGAAGTTCGGTGGAAGTTGCCCTAAAGAGAACCGCAGAAAGCATGGAGGGCACAAAAATCGGCGAACTACTAAAGAAGATTGTGTTTTCAATCCAGGTTTCTGGCGAAACTCTCGATGAAGTGCTCTTCAGCAGAACACGGGGCATCCTTAAGGATTTTCCTTCTAAACTCATTGCAGTCACATTCAAGACCATTACCGAAATTGTGAAAAAGGACCCGTTAACAGCCGGTCAGACCATCATCGAAATTGCAAACTACCAGCGGGACCTGAAGAAGGTTGACCATGAAATTCGCAGAGAACTGGCAAGCACGGCGGGCATGATGAAGACCACTGCAATTGTGTTTGCACCGATAGTTATGGGAATGACCTCGGCGCTCTATGTGCTGCTCTCAAAAACACTTATAGCCATTACGCAGTCCCAGCTGATTTCAATCCATGTGTTCTACCTCATCCTGGGAATCTACCTTATTCTCACGGACCTAATCATAATCTACTTTGTCACTGGCGTGGAACATGGTGAGGATTGGTCAGAGCGGAAGGCGATGGCGGCAACCACCCTTCCAATCGCGGTGCTAATCTATGCCGTGACCACGGTCATGGGTCAGCTGGCAATCGGAGTATAGGTGTCTGGACATGTGGCAGTGGTTGAGTTCCTATGTGGCGATTACGGTTGCAGTATTCATAATTCTGGCATCAGTGGTCGCCTTCTTCACTGTCCAGCAGAACACTATCAGGGACACGGAATTCAACCAGATTGCAAAAAAAATTGCGGATGTGATTGACAGCGTTTCCACGTTAAACGGGAACACTACAAAATACATCACCTTTGAAACCAACCAGAGCGGAATTCCAATCCAGAAAGTTTTCTACGGGGACATCTACAACATAAACATTACCAAAAATTCAGTGGTTCTCACCCAGAAATCGAGAACCGCCCATGTCAACTTCAGGGTGAATGTCCATCCCTGGAATCCAGTGCTGCTCAACGACTCCGCCCACAACTACTACACGGATCCAGCCGAGCTTGCTTACAAGGATGCGTTGAAACCATTTGTCTCGTTTAACAGTAACACGGTCTATAAGGTTGTAATAGAGCGAAAGGAAATTTCCGTAAATTATGATATTCAGTATCATACCTTTGTCTATCTCAAGTGAGGGAAGACCATGACATTTGATGTGGGAATTATCGGTTTTGGTCCGGCAGGGATGTCCGCTGCAATTTATGCAAAGAGGTTTGGACTGAGCACCATTGTTTTCGAGCATGGAATTTCTGGAGGCAATGCTGCCCTCTCTCCGCTCATAGAAAACTATCTCGGGTTTCCGGAAATCAGCGGTTCAGATCTTGTGGCTGCCATGGAAAATCATGCGAAAAAATATGTGGATAAGTTTGTGGACGAAAAGGTTGCCGATGTTTCTGGTGGGACGGGCAGGGGATTTGAGCTGGAGACCCGGCGGGAAAGGGAAAAAGTAAGGGCGCTAATAATAGCTACGGGTACAAAACACCGGGAACTTGGAGTGCCCGGCGAGCAGAAACTCAGGGGAAGAGGTGTGAGTTACTGTGCTACATGTGATGGCTTCTTCTTCAGGAATAAGAAGGTTGCTGTCATTGGCGGAGGCAACACCGCGGCAGTGGAAGCCCTTTATCTAAGAGATCTTGGTGCTGAGGTTTATCTGATTCACAGAAGAGATAAACTGCGGGCAGAGGAGGTCTACTACAAGCGGTTGAATGAAAAGAAGGTGAACCTCGTCTGGAATACTGTTGTGAAGGAGATTCTCGGGGAAAAGAAGGTGGAAGCCCTCCGGCTTGAAAACAGGGTCGATGGAACGGTTTCTGAGATTCAGGTGAATGGGGTTTTTGTGGCAATAGGCGATGACCCGCAGAACGAGATTCCAAAGATGCTGGGAGTAACTCTTAGGGAAGATGGGTATGTTGCCGTTGACCAGAACTGCAGGACCAATGTGAAGCATGTCTATGCCTGTGGGGATATAACTGGCCTATTTAACCAGGTGGTCGTGGCTGCTGCCCAGGGTGCCCTTGCCGCCAGGTCGGCGTATGAGGATTTGACAAAGATATAGTTTATCCTGACTTCACAATAATTAGACCCAATAGATGCTCACCCTGAAGATGTTTTCTAGACCTGGCAAATAGACCTACATCTTTATAAAGATGCCCCGAAGCGTGGGTTCACCGATGGTTTCCTTAAAAAAGAATCCCATTTCTGTATCTAAATGGTGCCGCAGCATCCCTGCGATATTGCTCTATCTTGTTTAAGTATAATCCGGCATATTCTATTTCGTCCAGCGGGATACAGTATATTGTTTCTGGTGATGTTGGACTACCGCCTAGTCCAATTATTATGAATACCTTTTCAGGCCTCTGTTCTTCCTGGAATTCCTTGTATCTTTTAAGCTGGAATTCTTTGCACCATACAAGTTTGTTCTGGAACAGGTCCCTTCTGAACTTGGCCTCTACCCAGAACTTGTGTTTTGTTGGAATGTGTTCTATATGAAAATCCGGGTTTTTTGCCGATTCTATCTGTCTGCCTCCGAGGTCGTCTCTCCTGGTTGTTGCATGAAGGATTTTAAAGTAGTCATCTGGGAACAGGTTAATCACATAATGCTCGAACAGGTCTCCCTTCGCATATGTGTCTCCAAGCATTGCCTGAAGCTGTTTCAATAAACCAGGCATTTATTCACCTACCAAAGAGTTCCACTGGCCCAAATGGCGGGCCTGAAGGGATTCGAACCCTTGACCCATCGGTTAAGAGCCGATTGCTCTACCTAGCTGAGCTACAGGCCCATTCTTTTGAGTGATAATTGAAGTTATATTTATGCCTTTAGCAGGGCTGAGGGTGTCCCTGATTTTGTTTTGTATAGCCGCCATCTACCCCCAGACAGGGTCGTAAGTTAGATATAGCCCTTCCAACTGTGTATTCCCAATGAAAATTCAGCCAAACTTCTCCTTTCTCCTGGTTCTCCTCCTTCTCATGCCGGGTATTCCCGTACATGGGAGCCCGCAAACCGCTGAGAAAGATGGCAGAAGCATTCAGGCCTCTGACTGGCTATTTCTGGTTTATATGGATGCAGATAACAATCTTGCAGCTGCGGCGGACAACAACCTTGCCCAGATGATGGCTGCAGGAAGTGATGCTGATATAAACATTCTGGTACTGCTGGACAAAAACGGAATTGGGGATTCACAGATTTACAATGTGAAAAAGAATGGGCTTGAGGTTGTGGATGACGGGGGCGCAGTGATTCCGGACACACGGGAAGTTAATATGGGCTCTCCAGACACTCTCAGAAATTTCCTTAACTTTAGCACCCGGTTTCAGCGAAATCACACATTTCTCGTGCTGTGGGACCATGGTAGTGGCTGGAAGGGCTTCTGTACGGACAGCCAGTCGCGAGATTCGCTCAATCTCTCCGAAATTGCGGAAGCCACGAGTGGATTCGGGATTGATGTGCTGGGCATCGATGCCTGCCAGGGTGCGCTGATGGAAGTTGTCTATGCCCTCCGCAACTCTGCAAAATATTTTGTTGGCTCCCAGAAGGACGAGCCGGAAAATGGCTGGAATTACTCCCTTCTTCTCAACATGGCCAGGAGCACTGCCCCGCTCACACCAGAAAGGTTTGCTACCATTGCGGTTGAGGCCTTTGAAAAACACTACAGAACCCACTCCTTTCTCTCTGTCTCCGTTGCCCTGAGCGCAATTAATCTAAGCAAGGTTGAAACACTTGCCAATGCTGTGGACAACTTTTCTCTCGCTCTGTTAGCATGCACATTTCTCCTCCATGCAGAAATCTCAGAGGCGAGAAACTCCACAGAGACCTATGAGGGCAACAACAGGGGCGATATTGACCTTGGCGACTTTGCCAGAAAATCGCAGAACATTTCCTACATCCAGATTAGAAAAAGCGCCAGAGAGGTTGTATCATCCCTCCAGTCAGCGGTGTTAAGGTTCTGCGGAATCACTGCATTTCTGCCTGCCAGTGGCGTCCGTGCCGACAATGTCTCGGGTCTCAGCATTTATTTCCCGCAGTCCAGCTTTAATTCAGAGTATCTGAAGACCACATTTACAAACGAAAGAAACTGGAGCAGGTTTTTGCTGGATTTCCTCAATCCTCCTTCGCTGCAGCCAGTGGCTCTGGCATTGACAACAAAATTTGAAAACACTACAATCTCCATAGAAAATCCGGGCAACGCAACGGTCTACATCTGTGATTCCACTGGGGAAGCGGTGAAAACCACCAGTTTAACATGGATAAACTACACAGTCCCTGTTTGTGATTACTACGAAATTCTGGCATACAATTATACGAGTTACGGGGGAAAATTCTATCTTGACGGAATTTTCAAATCGGAAAGGAAATGGGTAGGAGAGGTAAAGCCAAACATCAAGATTGCCAGCGTGGAGTTCTTCAGAGAGGATGGTGTCAGAATTCTGGGAGACACTGGGAAGCACCCTGTCGAAAATCGAACCTTTACTGTACGGATTGAGATTGCAAACTCTGGGAATGTGAATGTAAGCACGCTGGCGATAATTGAGATTGGGAACCTCAGCCGGCGGGAGAACCTCACCGTTGATGTGAACAACACAACCCGCCTCGACTTGCAACTGTCGCTGGCTTCCGGAGAATTCAAATTTCTGGTGTTCCTCGATCCTGCAAACAACTTAAGGGAAACCAATGAAACAGATAATGTGTACACTGAAAAATGCCGTGTTAAAACCAAGATACCAGCCAGAGGAATAACCATTACCCTCAATAACCCAGGTGTGTGCGAATACCGGATTTACAACGGAACCGGCATTCTCCTTGCTGAAGGAAGGATAATCGGCAGAACCAAGACATACATAGGTCCTTCTGATTTTACGGAAGGAGAATATCTGTATGTGCACATCATCTCAGGCAATCATTCATATTTCAGAAAAATTCAGATCTTTTCAGAAGACGAAAATTATGAACTTTCGTTCAACATCCAGACCGATGGTTTCACGGTAATTGATTATGTGTTCGTGGCCTCGGTGATTGGACTGACCGGAATAATCGCTTTTACCTTCGGCTATGTAATTTGGAGATTGAGAAAGAGCAGCAGATGATGGGCTGCGTGAATGGACTGGAGGAGAAAAAATCGCTGGTTTTGGTGATCCATTCCCGAAACTTCGAAAATGAAAACTACTCGAAACCTGTGTTTCTCAAACCAAAGCCCGGTGCTCTTGGACAATCCGTAAAAACTATTTTATACAATCATGAATTTTACTGTTGGATGATCGAAGAAGGGGATATTCTGATGAAGGCAATTCTGTTTATCGCCTTTCTCGGAGGGATATTCATATGCTGTGCAATCGTGCTGAGTATCCTTTACTACTCAGACCCCACCATCAGATTCATCAGCCTGGCGATGGGCATCGTAGGTGCAGGCCTTCTAATCACGCCCTTCACGAGAATGCGGGTCCCTGTTTAGCTCATGAACCAGTTATCTGGGCATCAGGTATGAAAATGTCGGGCATTGCAAAGTTCGTGGGAGTAAATGTGCCATAACAATTCTTTCTTTTCTTTGAGATCATCACCCTTCTATTCAGATAGTCAGCAATGTTGCCGCTCAGCATCCCCTGTTTCTTTGGCTTCATCTCCCCGTTCATATACTCAAACACTATTGGAATGTTGACTGCAAAGTTGCCTGTAATCGGGTTGGCTGTGTGGGCTCCGAGCACCGCATAAACCACGAGGCAGGGAGAGAAATCCTTCAGAATTGCTTCAGTCGACGCTGTTTCGCTGGTTATTACAAAATTCCTGAAATTTGGCGTGGGCAAGGACTTGAAGGTCCTTCCTGCAGAAAGCCGCATTGAACGGATCCCGTTGCCAGTGGTCTTTAGGTTGAACTCTGCAGCGGTGTAGGCATCGAAGATAAATGTCTTCAGAATACCCGCGTCGATCAATGTTGTCGTTCTTGATGGTGTGCCTTCATCATCAAAAGGTGCGGTCGCTAGACTGTTTTCAAGCAACCCGTCGTCTATAATACTTATATTTTCACCCAGCACCTTTTCATTCAACTTCCCTGCGAAGAGGCTCTCCCCGCGCATTGCATGGTGTCCCTGAAGCATCCCTAGAAGGGTGCTTTCTATCACATTCCTGGCTGCCGGGGCCACGAGCAGCACATTTTTCTTGCCCCCCTCGAGTTTTTCAGGATTTCTACCATTGAAGGCAAGAGAGGCGGCGTTTTTTCCGAGTTCCGCGAAATCAAAATCCAGTTCTGGCGATTCTGCCTCTTCAAACCCGATTGATACACTATCAGGTGTAGGGCAGGCCGTGGCAATCGTGATCCCACACGCTGACCGCACAAACTCCGCCCGAACACCTGCAGTGTTCATTATCACAGTTTTCTCGATCCCGTACCCGAAATGACCCTCGCAAACAAATATTTCCCTGTTAACTGCCTTCACCGCATCCAGCATGGTTTGAATGTGCTCTGTTGCTTCCCCAGAAGAAAGCCGCTCTATCTTGTTGCTGGGTCTCACATTAACTGAAGGAAATTTCTTTTCCGATGGGAAGACAAAATTTTTGAGAGTTTTGCTGTGCCTGGCGGCCCTCACCGCCTCCCTGAAGCATCTTTCCATATCCTTTTGGGTTTTTTCGGTCGTGAATGCGAAACCAATTTTTCCATCTGCAAAAACCCGGATACCGGTTCCTGCGGTGTCCACGGCATCCATCGAGTGAATTTTATGATACTCTATATTTATAGTGCTGAATGTTGTTTCCTGGTGAAAAATCTCGACTTCAATTCCCCGTGCCCTGCCCATGTTTAAAACCTTCTCAAAGTCCATCATTTTCACCCCCCGCCAACCCGCACATCCCTTATTCTTATGTGGGGACCACCATCGCTCACTGGCACCCACTGTCCTTTCCCGCAGTTTCCAGGGTGGCCCAGTGCCAGGTCTTTTCCAACAGCGTCTATTTGATGGAAGATTGAAAGTATATCGCTCGCCAGGGAGAGGTCCTTAAGCGGCTTGGTTATTTCTCCGTTTTCAATCAAAAAACCTTCCTGTGCCGAAAACTGGAAGGTCCCCTTCGTGGTGTCTACCTGGCCTCCTCTCGAGCCCTTGGCATAGACCCCGAACTTCACCTCTTTTACCATCTCCTCAAATCCAAAATCTCCCTTCTCAATGAAGGTGTTACTCATCCGCACCAGCGGGGGTGCAGCATAGGATTCAGCCCTTGCGCTTCCATTCTTTTCCATGCCGAGGAATGTGGCGGTCTCCAAGGAGTGGAGATAGCTTTTTAGAATTCCCCCCTCAACAAGAACCTTCCTGCAGGTTTTGGTACCCTCATCGTCGTATGGAAAACTTCCGTTTTCGCCGGGGAGCGTCGGGTCATCTACAACGGTGACTAGATCGTTGCCAATTCTCGTGTTGAGTCTACCTGCAAGGCAGGAGCCCCCTGCAATCACCCCATCGGCTTCACATGCATGGCCAAGGGCTTCATGTGCAAAAACACCTGAGAGTTCAGGGTCTGCAATCACAGTAAAAACCCCACTCGGAGCATTCTGGGCATTGAGTTGTCTCTCTGCGGAGGCACATGTTTTCTTCAGCTCTTCCTCCGGAGAATACTTCATAAATATTTCCAGCCCTCCGGTACCTCCAACGCTGCCCGTGACACTGGTAATTTTGCCTTCAGTGCTCGCGACGGCTTGAATCCGCATTGCAGTTCTCGGTACTGACATCAGGATGCAGGCACCGTTTGAGTTATAAAACTCTGTCTCAATCAACGATTCACTGTATGTGAGGGTAAGATTTTTTACATTCCTGTAATCGCTGGCCAAGTCACGCAGCTCTTTCATATATCCGATTTTCTCTTCTATAGACACGGTCTCATGGGGTTTCTTTCCTTTCCATATCGCCTTACCCTTTTCGGTATTAACCTTCTCGAACCTGACGGTTTTTCCCTTCAAATTCTTGGAAATTTTGTACGCTTTCTCCAGGCATTGCTGGGCACTTTTTCTAGTGACATCCGTGCTGGCTGCAAAACCAATCGCTCCGTTTGAAAGCACGCGAATCCCAATTCCGGAATCCATTCCGCTTACACATCTTGTGATTTCCTCGTTTTTCATTTCTATGTAAAGGGTTTTGATCCTGACACTTCTTAAATCCGCATAAGTCACATCCGGACTCGCATGTCGATGGAGAAAATCCTCCATATTTACACCCGAGGGGTAAGAGAAATAACCCTATTTTACCTTGTCGGTTGGGGAAAAGATATATACCCTTATGTCTTCCGTATCACCCGATAATTATGAATTTCACCAAAGTTCCAGGAAGAAACCGCGGGAAGGTGTTGATTTACGCGCTGAGCACATGCGGATGGTGCAAAAAAACAAAGCAGTTTTTGAAAGATAATGGCATCGAATACTCGTATGTGGATGTGGACCTCCTACAGGGAGATGAGAGGGACAAGATTGTTAAGGAAGTGGAAAGGTGGAACCCCTCGCTCTCATTCCCCACGATTGTGATCAATGATTCTCTGTGTGTCGTAGGTTTTGACGAAAGAAAGTTGAGGGAGACCCTGAAGATATGATAGAAATCTCGGATGGAGAGGTAGAAAAACTCTACAATAAACTGAAGAAAGAGGCAGAAGATGCTGGCTACTTCCTGAATTCCGATACAGAGTTTACCAAGGGACTTGTGAAAAGTTTGTTGATCAATGAAAAAAGATACGGGTACTGGGCATGCCCCTGCCGTCTAGCTTCTGGCGTGAAGGAAAAAGACCTTGATATTATCTGCCCCTGCGATTATAGAGATGCTGACCTGAATGAATACGGGGCATGCTACTGTGCACTTTATGTGAGCGAAGATGTAGCAAATGGAAAAAAGCAGGTGACCTCCATCCCGGAACGGAGAAGAGCGAACCCTCTAGAACGCCAGAATAATTTCCCGATGAGCAATCTGAAATATCCTGTGTGGCGATGCAGGGTGTGCGGGTATCTCTGTGCGAGGGATCAGCCCCCTATGGTATGCCCGATATGCAAGGCAAAGCAGGAAAGATTTGAGAGGATGATATGATGACAGAAGGCACATGTAGGGCTTCCATCTTTCAGACCAACATTTCTTACCTCAGGAAGAAAAAGGGAAGTGCAGGTCTGGCGTATCTGGACAACTACCTGAAAGCGAGAGGATTGAAACTTACCATTGCAAAAATTGAGGAGATGAAACCTTCCGAGCATATCCCATTGTCGACCCGCATCGTGTTTCTCGAGGGATGTCTTGCCCTCTTTGAGAATGACATCGAGAAGCTCAAAGCAATGGGACGGGAAGCCCCTACCGCCTCGCTGATTCTAAAACTATTTATAAAATATTTTGTGGGACCTAACTCCGCAATCAATCAGGGTCCTCCCCTGTGGAGGGAACACTATTCCATAGGAACCCTTGAAGTGATTAAAAATGAAAAAGGGATTGGAGTGATTGGACTGAAAGATTTTAAGGTATCCAAAATAATGTGTCACTACCTTTGTGGATACTTCGAGGGGGTGGGGGTTTTATGCAGGGCAAAAAACACGGTCTGCAAGGAGACAAAATGCGTTCATGACGGCGCAGACCATTGTGAGTTTGTAATAACCTGGGAGGCGTAAAACTTTAACCACACTTGATGCAGTATATCTCAACTTCGTCATTCACCCTGAAGCCGGTGCGGGAGTATAATCTGATTGCAGGAAGGTTATCCGTTTTCACGGACAATGTCAGTTCTTCGACACCGTTGTCAGAGGCCCAGGCAATTGCTCCCTCTATTAATCTCCTCCCATACCCTCGCCGCTGCAGTTCCTTCTTCACCGCAATGACTGGAATGTAGGCCTTAGCTTTATCGTTTGGATAGCCAATTATAAGCACGCACCCGCAGAGCACATTTCCTTCAAAGCAACCGAGAAATACGCTCTTCTCCACGGGTATCGCCCCTTTCAGAGTTCGCTCAATCATCTCTCTTTCACCAGTATCACTAAATGCGTCGAAAACTACCTGTTTCACATTTTCAGATTCAGCCGATTCTAAAATTCTTACATTATCTGGCATAACAGAGCGTTGCGAAATCACACAACCCATTCGGTAATATTTTTCTGCACGAGCGAGGGGAAACTGCTGGAGCAACTCCGTTACTGGATGCTTGTCGGAAGAAAGCCAGCAGCACATTTCTTTTATACCCCTGGTTCTCGCATACACACACAGCTTCTCAAATAATTCCGATGCAGCATTCTTATGTTCTGGCAGATACCTCAGAACAAAGTAAATCCTGTCAAATTCCATGAGAAATGCAGAACCAACAATTTTTTCGTTTTCCAGGGCTAGCAAATGCGAATCCTTCAGATAGTTTTCGGATGTGAGAAAACCTGAGAGAGATTGCTGCGGCTCACCAATGGCTAACCAGAACTCTTCCAGGTCCTTATACAACTTATCCTCAAACTTTACAACTTGCATTACCAGCCAAGCCTCTCCAGTTCCCTCTCTTCCTTTGTCTCCTTCTTGAATTTTCTGTAGTGTTCCCTGCAGATCCGCACAGAGCCCTTTCTTTCTCCCATCTTGGAATAAACTTTTGAGAGCTTTGCAGCGGAGACAGAGCGTTCTGCAGTATTCTTGCAACCCTCAATCTGGCATTTTTCTTTCTCTTCTAGCTTGTGCTTCATTTCAGGCATGGTCATAACCTCAGATAGGTCTTTATCATATCCTCAAGATTGGGCCGCCCAATCTCATCGAGCTCGTATCTTACTCTGAGAATCGGTTTGTTTACCTTCATCACCCTTTCCAGATTAATCGGTGTTCCCGACACCACAAGGTCACAGGGAACCTTGTTGATTGTTTCTTGAAGTTCCTGAATCTGGGTTTTTCCATATCCCATTGCAGGTAGCAGGTTTTTGAGATGGGGATATTTCTTGAAGGTCTTCTTTATAGAACCTACAGCATACTGCTCAGGTTCCACTATTTCCCTTGCTCCAAATCTCCTTGCGGCAATTGTACCCGCACCATACTTCATTTCCCCGTGGGTGAGCGTAGGGCCATCCTCAACAACGAGCACCGACTTGCCCCTTATCATTTCAGGGTGGTCTGTGGAGATTGGTGAGCCCGCCTCAATTATGTCTGCATCAGGATTCATTTCCCTTATGCTTGTCTTCACCGCCTCCACATTCTCAGGGCTTGCAGTGTCCACCTTGTTTATAATTACCACATCAGCCATTCTGAGATTTGCTTCGCCAGGATGATACTTTGCCTCATGTCCAGGTCTGTGTGGGTCTGCGACCACGATGTGCAAATCTGGCTTGTAAAATGGGAGGTCATTGTTTCCGCCATCCCAGAGGAGCACATCACACTCCTTTTCCGCCTGCCTCAGAATCTTCTCATAGTCAACCCCAGCATAAACCACAATTCCATTGTCTATGTGGGGCTCATATTCCTCTCTCTCCTCAATCGTGCACTTATACCTGTCCATGTCGTCATAACTTGCAAACCTCTGGACTGCCTGTTCCTTTAAATCCCCGTAGGGCATCGGATGCCTGACAACCACCACTTTTTTTCCCAAGTTCTGCAGAATCTTCGCAACTCTTCTTGTGGTCTGGCTCTTGCCAGCACCCGTACGCACCGCACAGACGGCAATAACTGGCACTGCCGCCTTTAACATCGTTACCTTCGGGGGTATCAAACGGAAACCTGCCCCGTTCGCCAGAGCGATCGATGCCCTGTGCATCACATACTCATGCGAAACATCACTGTAGGAAAACACAACTTCATCCACCCCCTTTTCCTTAATTATCTGGGGGAGAGATTCCTCGGCATAAATGGGTATTCCTTCAGGATAAAGCCTGCCTGCAAGTTCTGCAGGGTATTTCCTACCTTCTATATCAGGAATCTGGGTCGCTGTGAATGCCACAACCTCATATTCCTCATTATCCCTGAAGTAGGTATTAAAGTCGTGAAAGTCCCTGCCTGCAGCACCCATTATTATCACTTTCTTCTTGACCATGATTACCACCTCTGAAATTTGTTGGCTGATAATGGTGGGGGTATTTACAGTTTTCTCAGTTTTTGGCCGCGCTCCTTCCTTACTATGACGATGCACGGAATCAGCATAAGAACCAGCATCAACGGAGTACTCCCAGTTTGCTCCCCCACTATCACATACCAGTCAGCTTTCGTGTCCGTGTCCACAGGTGCATCCATAATCACGGAGCGGTTTATTCCTATCTGGGTAAGTGGATCGAAGCCAGTCAGATTCACGGCCCCATTGGTCCACTCATTCTGGATTGCTGCATAGTTCCCACATGGAGGTGGCTCTCCGCCGTTTCTATCTGTCCAGTTTACGAAATCTACGATTCCGTGCGGTGGGAGCCCTGATATGCTGGATGTGGAATCATTTAAAAACAGAAAATCACCAGAAATATTCACTGAAAGGAAAAAGCTCGATGAAAGGGGCACTGTAATCCTAGAGCCCGGAGTCAGAGAAAGCGGCGTGGAGTAGGAATTCGCCGAGGAATTCAGATATATTGTAGAGTATATAACAGGGAAGCTGTCGTTATTTGCCAGCACTACACTGTGATTCGTTCCACCCGTGGGATAGGGGTTAAAGATAACGCTCGCAATCAAAACCTTTGGCTTTGAGTAGGTTAGATTAACTCTGTAAATTGTAGGAGAGTTCATCCCCACGGATGTTCCGATCGTGATGTTATACTGGAAAAATCTGGCAAATGGATAGCTTGTAATGGCTAAATTAAATGTCTCACTCAGCGGTCCATTGCCTCCGCTCATCGTGCCATTTACATCCTGCCAGGCATGCCAGGTCGCATCGGGCAACGAGGTGTTACCCCACCTTACCCTCAAAGTTACCTGCGTTCCTCCCCAGTGAGTGTCTCTCGTCCAGTTTAATGTGCGCCAGAGGGCAATTCTACCTGCATCCAGCACTTGCGAAACATAGTAGCCTGTGAGGGCATAGCTCAAGTTAGATGTGAAAGTGGTTCTCGGAGAGGGGGGTGCACCCTGGGCTGGCTTACTGATGTTGCCAGCCGTCCCGTTTACTCCGTTGTTATTCAACGGGGTAGGTGCCCCGACTGAGCCAAGACCTCCGACGCCTCCGGAAACATTGAATTTTGCCCCACTGCTTTCACTGTAGGCGTTGTCTGCATAAATCCAGATTGCACCTCCGCCGCCACCGCCTCCGCCACCGGCTTCGTCATCCGTGCTGGCATCGTGGGTGTCAGCTCCTGCATTACCACCTGCCCCCCCTGATGCGTTGAACTCCGCATTTGCTCCAACTGTCACATTGCAGCCCTGTACCAATATACAGCCACCGGAACCGCCTCCACCACCGGCACCTGGCCTATCTCCATCTTCCCCGTTTCCAGCATCAGTGCCATTTGCAATAATCCTTCCGTTGATGTAGATGTTCCAGGCGTTCAGCAGAATGGCTCCTCCACCGTGACCGCCCGCACCGCCAGCAGCACTGTTACCTCCGTCTCCCCCACTTCCACCACCGCCACCGGAACCAGGCTTCAGGTTCGGTGCGGAAGCATATGCAATTCCACCTCTTCCGTAGTATCCATTTGTACCATCTACCCCGAGGGCCCCATCTTTGGCTCCCTGCCCTCCATTGCCACCGTTTCCTGCAAATCCGCCACCACCACCACCAAAACCACCATAGTTGTTACTTGAGAGTATCCCCCCTCCACCGGCACCACCATCCGCCTGTCCGTTGTTACTCGCGGAAGGTCCACTACTGTCATTCCCATCCTGTCCCGTGTATCCATCACCACCACCTGCGGCTCCACCGGCACCGCCCTTTCCACCCCTACCAGCAAGATATATCACCCCACCGGTCTCTACCTCTATGACTTCAGCATAGATTCGTATCACGGTCATGTAGCCGCTCGCCGTAATGTTTCCTGTGCCTGCAATTTTAAGATGCCTGAAGTAGTAGGTCCCATTCCAGTACCTTGTATTGCTCACCGTGAGGTTGCCTCCCGCATCCACATCCGTGGCATTCAATCCACCATAGGCGATTGTTGCATTTTCCAGCCGCAAAGCCCCTTTTGTAGTCGAGGTGTATCTATCGTTCACGAGCACCACTTTATTGTAGGTGCCAGTAAAGTCGGCCAACAGCGATGAGCCATAGTTCCCGCCGCCACCCACCCTAGTTCCCTCTCTCCCGGCTAGATACGCCATCTCGTTCACATCTTTCTCTCCCAACCAGTTGCTCATCTCAAAGTAGAATTTCGTGCTTCCGTCAATCCCTGGGAGTACAGCAAGTCCGATCCCGATCTCAATCTTCCCGTCGCTCAACCCGTAAACAATGTTTGAACTTGAAATCTCCTCCGCCCTCATTCCATTCTCCCATTTCCAGACCTTTGCGCTGACCACCTGTCCGTTCCTCCCCTGCAGCTCGATAAGATACCCGTGCGAAATCATTGCCGGGTTGAAGGTGTTGATTGTAGAGTTAATCAGGTCAATGTAAACCCTCGCCACATCCAGACCCAGATTTTCCTTTATCACCACGGGTGCTGGAGGGCCTGGCTGCACCGGCGGTCTTCCAGCAACCACCGGAATCTCACAGCCGGCGAGCATGCTCCCGTCAACGGCCATGTAGAAGTATGCATTGCTGGAGATTGCGCTCGCATACTCCCTCAAATCAATGTTCCTGGGTGCATCTCCGGGAACATCGGTGCCCTTCTGGACCCCCTCCCAGTCACCGAACGCACCGTCTATCACGATGCCTGAAGGCAAAGAGCCGAAGTACGCCTTTCCGCCCGCACCAACGATGCGGTAGGGCACATCCGCGGTCACGCTGGCAACCCCGAATTCGTATGCGGTGCCAGTGCCCAGTTCGTTCGCTTTTGCCCTCACCGTAAATTCCTCGTTTGGTCCAAGTTCATTCTTTGGAAGGTTCAGAACAGCATTGGAAACAGCAATCTGGCTTACCTTCACATTTCCCCCCTTTGCCACAACCTTCAGTTCAACCACATCGTCATTCAGATTTACCACATCGCCGGCCACGAAATTCTGGTAAATTACCAGGCTACCGGGTGCCTTGCCCACAACCGCCGCACCCCGCTTCTCCGCATAGGTTGAACCCTCGTAATGCCGCATCACCACCAAGCTCACGGGATTCTCTAGCCCAGCAACCTTCGCATAACCCTCGACTATCCTGTCTGTCTTTTCTACCCTGACCTCACCCGCATTCTCCCACGCACTGTAGTTTAGCTCGGGCTTTGCGGAAGCACTGTCAGGGATAAACCTCGATACGGAGGCAGAGCGGATTTCGCCGCCGTAGCCAGCCACCTCGATTTTTGCATCGACACCCAGGTTCTCTATCCTGTAGCCAGTTGCGGGATTTCCGTCCGTGTCCACAAAGATTACGAGGGCATCGTAGCCATTATTTGCACCATTGTATAGGCTGCCAGGCACCCGTGCATAAAAGTAAACCCGGTCGTTTTCATAGTATACACTGTATTCGTTGAGGTTTATGTCCTGGTTGAAAACAGGGATTGAATCGGTGTACCTCGCGATCCCTTCCCAGTCGTCGATGTTTCCATCGACCATGATTCTACCTGTTGGTCGGGTTGCATACCAGAGTACGAAAACCGAGGTAAGGATTAGAAAAGAGGCAAGAATGAAGGTTCCAACCTTCACTCCCTTCGTCGGGAATCGTCTTTTTCTTACCACAACCTTACCCTTCTCCACCTTTACCTTCTTCTCAAACACGATCGGGCCCGTGCTTACCTTTGACTTCTCGATAAATTCCTCTGTTTCCTTAAGCTCCTTTTCCATATCAAGCAGCTCTTTTTCCATCTCCGGGTCAGGTAACGATGTCTCCTCATTATTTTCCGCTGTGTCTTCCCCAGGACTCACCTCAACCGCAACCTTTTTAACCCTGAAATCGGAAAATGGTTTTTTCACTGGTTTATCTCCGAAATGTTCTTTGATGGCCCTTGCATGGGTTTCGCCGATTCCATTTATCCTTGCAAGCTCCTCGAAACTTGCTTTCTTCAAATCCTCGATTGAATGATAACCTGCCTCGTAAAGTTTCTTCGCTCTGGCAAGCCCTATGCTCGGGATTCTTGTGAATTCCACAATGGCTTTTTTTTCTGCACCGTCTTCCATTGACACAGCACCTGCCGTTATTTAACATAAAGGAAATGTAGTGTGGATAAATAAAATTTTTGGGTTACTCCAGCGTTTGCTCAGTTTTTGACTCGCCAGAGTTCTCGAGGTTTTCCGCGGCCCCCTGGGCTCCTGGAGGTGGCACATCCTCCTGTTTCAGCTCAATTCCCACCTTGCTTGCAACCCATTTTCTGATTTCTTCCTTCTTCGCACTTGGAATGCCAAAATAAACGAGGAATTTTCTGGTGGTAGTGAGGGTAAATGTTGCCCCGCTCTTTTTTGTCTTGATGAGCTCCATTCTTTTCAGTTTTTCTATGTGTTCGTACACCTTTGAACCCACCATTTTTGAAAGCACGCTCTGCTTGAGTGGCTGGTAGAACGCAATTAATGCCAGGGTTTTTATCTCGTCCTTCTCAAGTTCAGGCATCGCAACGGGCACAGCAACCCCCACAAACTCTGGCCTCAACCGCATCACAAATCTTGTTCCCACCCTTCCAATCTCAATTGCGGTGTTGGCCTTCCTGTATCGCTGCACAAGCTCCCGGCAGCCCTTTCTCACATCCTTTTCCTCCAGGCCCAGCATCTGGGCAATCTCCCGCACACTCATCTCTCTTCCTGAGGAGAAAAGGAGCGCTTCAATCACGAGTGAGAGTTGCTTCTCCATGGTCTCAATCAGTTATTCAGCACCTCTATATATATTTCTCCATACGGAATTTTTTCCTGCCAGATTTTTATCCTGTTCATCTTCGCAAGGTGGAGCAACGCAACGAACATGCCCACAATCACGCTTCGGCTCCTGCATCCGTTCAGCAATGAGCGAAATCCGAACTTACCATGCCTGGTTTCAATCTTTGGCCAGAGTTCGTTGATTTCCTGCTCTATGGATTCCTCGTGGACCTTGATTGCTGGTGTGCTCTGGAATTTGTTTACATTTGCCTTCCTGATTTCTTCCAGCTGCATCCGCCGTTCCGCTTCCACCCTTGCCTCGTCGAAGGCATTCACAAGTTCCATGAGTGTGACTGGCCTTGTGCTCGGGTGGAGGGCAAGGGGCTGGATTGGTGGTTCCTCAGCGTTCAGCACGATGTTGGTGTAATCCATCTCTTCGGGTGTGCTCCAGAGTTCTACCCCGGTGTCTATTTCTTCCACGGGTGCAGGTGCGGGCGGCTCTGCCTTCAACCTCAGCGTCTCGCTCTGGATGTGCAGGATTGCCCATGCCATGAGAATGATTCTTCCCGCTGTGATGAAGTCAATGTCGTCACTTTCCTTGAGTTTCTCGTGATACATTTTTGCAAACTCCACGAGGTCTATGTTCCACGGGTCAAGAGCATGCTCGAGCACAAGCTCGAAGATTGCAGCCAGAGCGCGTTCGAACGGGTTCTGGATTGAAATAAAGCTCCCGCCACCAAGCGTTTCCACGAGGTTCAGGTAGTGGTCAATCTTCTTCTCATCCTTCTCGCTGATGAGCGACTTGTAGAAGAGCAGGTGATTCAGCACATTTTTGACAACCTCTGGTTCGAACTTCACTGTTTTCAGAGCCCCGATTTCCAGGTTTTCGGTTTTCCCGACTTCACAAACTGTTGATGTATTCATTTACACCACCCCTTCTGACTCTTCTTTCGGTTTTTCTTCGACCATGTCCTTAATCTGGTCAAGTTCAAGTGCAACCACTTTGGAGGTTCCATTTGGCTCCAAGGTTACGCCATACAATCTATCCGCGTACTGGAGTGTGACTTTCCTGAGGGAAATCATGATAAACTGGGCCTTTGCAGAATTCTTTTTTATCACCTTGGCCACAATCTCAGCATTTATCGCATCCAGGAACATATCCACCTCATCGAGGAAGTAGAAGGGACTCGGGTCATACTGCTGGATTGCAAATATGAACGCGAGCCCTGTGAGACTTTTCTCACCGCCAGACAAGGACTCCAATCTTATGACCTTCTTGTTTTTTGGCTTTGCCTTGATGTGCAACCCACCTTCAAACGGGTTATCTGGATTTTCGAGCACGAGCTCTGCCTCGCCTCCATCTGAAAGTTCGGCATAGATCCTCTTGAAATTTTCGTTGATTGCGGTGTAAACCTTGTAGAACCCGGTTTTCTTCTTCTCTGTAATTTCTTTCACAAGGTCTATGAGTTTGTGCTTTTCCTCCTCGAGCCTGTCGAATTCCGTTTTCAATTCCTCAATCCGCTTCTTGAGGGCATCGTAGTCCTCGATTGCTTTCATGTTCACCGGTCCAAGCAAGTTTATTGCGTTCTCGCAATCCGCAATCGTGCGTTTCAGTTCCTCGTTTGATGGCAGTTTTTCCGGCACCTTTACCTTGTAACCCATTATCTCAATGTTAATTTCCGCAAGGGCTTCCTCGAGCGAACGAAGCTTTGTGGTCTGGCCGATGATTATGTCATTCTTCGAGAGAATCCGGGTATCAATTTTGTCCCTCTCCGCGGTGTGTTCATTTATCTGCCTGAAAATCTCATCCCGTTGCTGCTGGAGGTCTGCAAGTTCCTTGTTGAGTGTCTCCTCAACCCGCAGCAATGCTTTCAGTTTTTCCTCGCCCTCATAAACCTCTCCGTTCAGCTTCTCAATTTCCTTCCCGTTTTTCTCAATCTGGTCTGAAATGCCAGTAGCCTTTCTCCGCTGCTCTTCCAGTCTTTCTGTGTATAGTTTTATGTTGGTTTCAATTGAGGACAACCTACCCTCGAGGTCCGCCTTTCTTCTGACCGAGTCCTGCAACTGGCTCCTCGCGGCTTTTAACTCCTCGCCCAGCGCCTTTGGCGTGAGTTCCATGATTCTGGCATTTATTTCCTCTTTCTCCGCCTTCAATTTCTCAATTTCCTTCCTGATTTTTTCGCATGCTTCCTCCCATCTCCCTGCCTCCTTTCTGGCATTCTCAAGTTCTTTGTTGAATCTTGCAAGGGTATCCCGTGCCTCATTCAATTTTTTCTCTGTCTCCTTCTTTCTCACCAGGCAGGTTTCGTAGGCAAGCTGGGCAGTCCCTTCCTTGCTGTTCCTCTCCCTGATTTCATCCTCAAGAGTCCGCAGGGCTTCTCTCTCCGCCTTCAGCTTTTCAGTGAGGTTTCTCTCCTCCTCCATCTTTGAACCGAGTACCTTCCCAATCCTGTCGAGTTCCTCCAGGGCGCCGGCACCGAATTTTTCCCTATCCTGAATGCTTCCTCCAACCATTGCACCGCTTGCCTCTATCAGTTCCCCGGCAAGGGTAACAAGCCGCACGCCGCCCATTACGGCTCTTGCGGCATCAAGGTCCTTCATTACCAGTGTGTCTCCAAACACATACGAAAATGCGGGGCGGTACTTCTCCTCAAATTCCAAGAGGTCAATTGCGAAGCCCACACAGTTCTTATCCTTCGCAACCACCACGGCCTTGCCCCTGGGTCTTGTTTCAAGAATTTTGTTGAGCGGGATGAAAATGGCCCTTCCTGCCTTCTTCTGCTTCAAATACTCAATGCACTGTGCAGCAACACCATCGTCATCAACCACGATCGCATTCATTCTCGGGCCTGCTGCAACACCGAGGGCAATGCTGTATTTTTCCTCGAATCTGGCAAGCTGGGCAACGGTGCCATGGATGCCCTTAATCAGATTTCTGTTCCTTGCATCCAGAATAGTGTTGACTGCATCGCCTGCACCCCTCTCAGCCCCCATCCTTGCCTCGATCTGGGCTTTGAGTGTGTTGTAGGTCCTGGTGAGTTCGCGGATCTCGTCCTCAACCTTCTCGATCTCAGTTTCCAGTTTTGCAACCTCACCCCGCTTTTTGTGGAAGGCGGCCGTTAGTTCCTGGATGCTCTTCTCCGAGGTCTTCCTGTTCGAGCCCAGTTCCTTCAACTCAAACTCCGCATCCCTCAGCTCAAATTCCCTTGTTTTTATTTCCTCCTCCGCATTTGTTATCTGGATTTCAAGGTTCTCAATTACATTTCTTGCCTTACCCAGCTCGATTTCCGCATTCTTGTATTCTTCCATCTTTTTATCAACAGTGTTCGAGAGCTTCAGGAGTTCCTTCTGGTAACCGGAAATTTCGGTGTCTGACTTTGAGATTGTTTCCTCAACCGATTTGATTCTGGACTCAAGGGTTTTTATTTCTTCAGCGGTTTTTTTGAGTTCCTCCGCTGTTCTGCCAGCATCGGCCTGAAGGGCGGTCCTGGATTTTTCCAGCTTCTGGATTTCCTTCTCTACCAGATTTTTTTCATTTTTGAGTGTGACGGTTGATTCCTTGAGTTCAGCGATTCTATCCCTCGCCTTTGCCACATTCAGGCGAATCCCATCAATCTCGGTCTTCAGCTTTTTAAATTCCTCTCCACCCCTTGCTACAATCTCCTTTTCAATCTCTTCCTTCTTGACGCCCAGTCCTTTAATTTCCTCTCCCAGTTTCTCCTTTTCTGCTTTTAGATTCTCAATTTCTTTATTCTGGGCTTCGATGAGGTTCTTGATGCTGGCAATCTCTCCTTCAATGGAGATCCTTTTCTTGTGGGCAAGCGACGCCTTTGCCTCTTCCAGTCGCTGCCGCAATTCCATGTATTTGATTGCGGTTTCCCTGTCCTTCTCAAGCACCCCGAGCTGGTTCCTGTGTTCCTCAAGAATGATGCTTATTCTGGAAAGGTTATCTTCCACATACGCACGCTTTTCATCCGCCTTCTTTATATCCTCATCAAATTTGGTGATGCCCGCAATTCCATCGATGATTCTTCTGATATCAACCGGCGTCATTTTTTCGACGATGCTTGTGATGTCGCCCTGGCGCACAATGTTGTAGCTGTCTGCGGAGATTCTAGCATTCGCAAGGAGCTCTTCAAACTCGGTGAGCGTGGATTTCTTGTCATTCACATAGAAGTAACTGTTGTAGCCAGAAGGATCTGATGGCGAGATTTTGACCACACGGGTTAGCTTGACTTCGTCCGCATCTATCGGGATTGTTCTGTCAGTGTTGTCAAAGATAAGCGAGCACTCGCATTCTTTCGCCGGCTTTCCCTCCTTTCCCCCGTTGAAGATTAAATCGGTGAGTTTACCCGCTCGGATTACCCTGGAACTCTTCGGTCCCAGCACAAACAGAACCGCATCCGAGATGTTGGATTTACCGCTTCCGTTGGGACCTGTAACTGCGGTGAATCCCCTTTCAAAAGTAATTGAGATTGGTTTTGTGAAGGTTTTGAAATTCCGCATCTGAATTTCTTTCAGGTACATGTTTGCCTCCTTCTGGCCATTTTTTTATTTTGTTTTTGTCAGATGGCATCCCATCTTTTGTCCGACATCAGTCCGTCAATTCTAATTAATGGGCATACGCATATATATATTTTTCGGGGATGCAGTTTTATCCAATATATTTTATTAATATCATTTTTATATATATCACTATATTTTCTATCTTCTGGGACCATTCTGTTTATCCATTCTTTTCCGGGTCCAACAATACAACAGACCCTATATAATTTTCTGCGTTGCGAAACCTTTATGATGACTATTCAGATATCTCCGCCGATGGCAGCATTCGAACACCACATCAAGCTCACATATTCAGAGAGAGTGTTACTCTATCTTCTTGAGTACGAACGGTTCAGGGAGAGGCACACCTACCCGTTCGGGGTCACCCAGAAAGGAATTGCCGAGGGCATAGACATCCTCCCTGCCCATGTGCCCAGAACCGTAAAGAAGCTCATCGGAGAAGGTCTGGTTGAGGAAAGGTTTGGAAGGGTGGAGGGGATTCCGCGAAAGGTGAGGGTTTATTTTCTGACACCCGATGGTGTGGGCAAAGCAAATATGCTGAAGAAGAAAATTCTTGCAGTGAAAGTGCCTGTCAAGGAGGGTAGCGGGATTGTCGAGAAGAGTGTCGAGGAAATCCTGGGGCCCTCCAGAAATTTCTTCACTGCAGTAAAATCGATTTCTTCGGCGGAAATCGTCGATGCCAGCAGAATTGGAGAGCAGCCAGAGCCGAAACTCAAGCGATATGTGGAACTCTGGTATTCGGTGCCAGAGGCAAGAGAATTTTACAACAGGGACGAGGAGCTCGCAATCATTGAATCGGTTCTGAATTCCAGCAAGCCGAGATTTATTTCAATCACCGGACCCTGGGGTGCCGGGAAAAGTTTGCTTGCTTACAGGGGACTGGAACGCGTGAAGAAAAATTCCAACATATTCTGGTACACCCTCAGGAAGAACGACACGGGCTGGCACCTGCTGAGCGGGCTCGCCAAATTTCTCGCCGAAATGGGGAAGAAAACACTGGAGGACCTGTTAAGCGGGAGCAGGGAGATTGACCTTGAAGAATTTCTCAGAATCTTCTGCATTGAAATTGAGCACACCCGAAGCGTGATTGTCATAGATGATTACCAGCATGCGAACGATGAAATTGTGGACATTCTCTCCAGCATGATTAAAGGAATAAGGAGCGGCTCGAGGATAAAGCTCGTTCTCACGATGCGCTCGGACACACCCGCCTACATGTGGTGCTACAGTGCAAAGGACATCGAGGAGGGCCATGGTGTGGAGATTAGATTGCAGGGTCTCGAGGAACCAGACGCAAGGAAGATTCTGAAAAACGAGAAAATCTCGGAGGAAAACCTGAGGAAGATACTGATGCTTACGAAGGGAATGCCCGGAATTCTGAAGGCACTGGCAGAGAACAACGAGCGGATCCTGCTGGAGAACACGCGGTTTACACCGGAGGAACTCAGGCTCCTCATGTTTTTGAAAGACACAACGGAATAATGTGGAAATCTGACGGAAGCAATCACGGCCCCTCTCCTGATGGTTTGTGGATGTAATCCTCGTCCTCGATCCTCTTCACAATCACAAAGTAAAGCTCATGGAGTTTTATAAGTGAGGCAATCATCACACCGAAGCCAAGGTAGAGAAGCACGAGACCGGCGACAACCAGAGGTCCACTCACAGCTGAAAAAATTATGCCGCAGATGAGAGTGGTATAGCCGATGCCAGCACAGGCCGCACCCCCCACATACATGAAGCCAGTGTTTCTGATGTGGTAGGTGGTTGTCGGGTAGGCGTTGGCCCTAGCAAAGTATAGGAGGGAGAGGGAGAGCAGGATCGCATCGATTATGTTGAACAGCAAACCAGAACCAACAAAAATCTCCTGAATATACATGAGCGTTCCGAAGCCTGCGAGGGAGAACAGGGAAACCGATACCCTGACGAGATAAACGATCAGGTAAAAGAAGGCAAAAATCGAGCCCCTCCCAACGCTATGCGGAAAACCAGAGGGAATCTCATTTTCACCATACACGAGAAAGAACCAGCCAATGAAGAAGAAGAGATAGCTCAGGAAGCTGAAGAGGGAGAGGAGAACCGCGGGCACGAATATGAATGGATTCTTAGATGACATCACATTCAGGATTGTTGCGAGCACAATCGTGATGTCCGGGTTGGAGAGCACAGACAGAATCCCGATCAGGAGAAGTATCACCGAGATAAACTGGGTGCCCACAAGAAAGAGCAAACTGTTTGCGATGAAGGCAACACCTCTATGCGTGTGCTTTGCGAAGACGCGCTTCCCTGGATATGCTGCAACGATCCTCGTACTTGCAGGTATATCTTGGAGATATTTAACTCTCCCCCTTCATCATCTTTAATCTGAAAATGTTCTCCCGCTCAAGTTCTTCCAGGTGCATCCGCACGATCGCTTCCTTTTCCGTGAGTTCCGGGATTACCCTGAATTCCAGTGCGTTCACCCTCCGCTTCACCTTGTCTATTTCATCGATCAATCTTCTCAGTGCGGTTTCGTACTGGGCCGCCTTTATTATCAACCGAAGGAGGTTTGTGTATGCTCTGGCAGCATCCTCTATGCTGGTGCTCGTGCCAATAACTCCAGTGCCGAGGGGAGAAACCGTTCCCACATTTCCCTCACCGGTGCTCAGCACATGGGGCACACTCACACCCATTATGTTTATAGGTCTGATACTCACCCGCGGAATATTTTTGAGGGCCATCGCCGCAGATTCCACCGCAATTTTTCCGTCCACACATTCAGCAATTGCCTCTAGATGCCGGGCATTGTTGTAAACCTCCACGATCTCCGTCCTCAGGTTTTTCGCGTCCTTCAGTACCCTGAAGAACTCTGAAATTAACCCGTCTCGCTTCATCTTCAGGAGTTTGTGACCTTTCTTTGCCAGGTCAATCTTCTTCTTCAGTTCTATGAGTTCGGACCTCGTTGGCTTGACATCCTGCTGCATCTAGCACTGAGAACACGACCGAGGTAAAAAAGTTTCCTTTTTAGCCGCAGTCCACAGAAAATGTATTATATTCAGTGCCTATAGTAACCAATACCTATGCCAATAAGACAGCCGATTGTGAGTGTCCTGGGCCATGTGGACCATGGAAAAACTACGCTTCTTGACAAGATAAGGGGTACGAGCGTAGCGGAGCGTGAGGCAGGTCTGATTACCCAGCACATAGGTGCGACTGAAATCCCGACGGACACGATTGCCAGAATCTGCGGGAAAATGGTAAATGAAAAGGCACTGAAGGTTCCAGGGCTCCTTTTCATCGACACACCAGGCCATCACTCCTTCATCACGATGCGTTCACGGGGAGGGGCCCTTGCAGACCTCGCAATTCTCGTTGTGGATGTGAGGGAGGGCTTCATGCCCCAGACATCAGAATCTGTCAACATTCTGAAGAAATACAAAACCCCGTTTGTGGTCTGTGCGAACAAGATTGACCTTATTTCTGGCTGGAGGAGTGGAGAGGCCTGCTTTATCCATTCCGTGAAGGAGCAGACCGAATATGCCATTCAGGAACTTGATGCCAGGATATATGAGATTGCCGGCAGGCTGAGCGACATGGGGCTCTCTGCAGACAGGTATGATAGAATCACGGATTTCACGAGGAACATCGCGATTGTTCCGGTGAGTGCAAAAACCGGCGAGGGAATTCCAGACCTGCTCACGGTTCTTGTCGGACTTGCCCAGCGGTTCCTCGAGAACCAGCTTGAGATAAAGCCCGAAGATGGGTGCGAAGGCACCGTGCTTGAGGTGAAGGAGGCGAAGGGACTTGGCAGGGTCATTGATGTGATAATTTACAAGGGGATACTGAAGGTGGGGGATACGGTTCTGGTATGCACGAGCAATGGTGTGGTCTCGACCAAGGTCAAGGCCATCTTCAGGCCAAAACCCCTTGATGAAATCAGGGACCCGGAGGACCGTTTCCGGCAGGAAAAGATGGTATCTGCGGCGGCAGGGGTGCGGATCGGTGCCCAGAACCTTGATGAGGTGATTGCGGGAACAATAATCAGGGTCCTGGACAAACCCGAGAATTTTGAGAAATACAGAAATGAATTGCTGGAAAGCTTGAAGCCGACAATAGAGGTGGCAGAGGAAGGCATCATTGTGAAGGCGGATGCGGTGGGCTCGATCGAGGCCCTCGGATTTGAGTGCAAGGTTGCGAATATTCCGATAAAGCGTGCGGAAATCGGGAGCGTTTCCAAGCATGATGTGGTTGAGACAGGCACAAACAGGAACCCGTTTTACAGGGCGATCCTCGCCTTCAATGTGAGGGTTCAGGAGGAGGCGGCTGCGGAGGCGGCAAAGCAGGGCGTGAAGATAATCGGGGGGAACATCGTTTACAAGTTGATTGAGGACTATGAGAAATGGCGGGACGAGGAGCGACAGCGACTGGAGGAGGAAAAACGGAAGAGTATTACCTACCCGGCAAAAATAAAAATATTGCCCGGCTGTATCTTCAGGGTGAGCAAGCCCGCAATTGTGGGTGTGCGGGTGCTTGCAGGCAGGTTAAGACAGAACATGCCATTGATGCGCGAGGATGGTGTCGTTGTGGGGAGGGTTAGGAGCATCCAGAGCGAGAATAAGCCCATAAACGAGGCCATAATGGGAATGGAAGTTGCAATTTCAATCGAGGGACCGACAGTCGGAAGGCAGATAAACGAAGGAGACATACTCTACACCAGCATCACTGAGGATGAATACAGGGAACTGCGGAATGTCTCGCTCAGCTTTGAGGAATCGGAGGCCCTTGCTAAGATTGTGGAAATAAAGAAGAGAGAGAACAGTTTCTGGGGGCTATGATGTTCTGTGAGAAGTGCCACAGTTTGCTGAAACCCGTGAGGAGAGGGCGCAAGGTTGTGTTTGCCTGCCAGAAATGTGAGGGAACGAAGGTAGCTGTGCCTGAAAAGGATGTTGGAATGGGTGCAAGAAACCTTTTTCCATTTGAAAATTTACGCCCTGTCCAGAAGGATTTTCTGAACGAGGCGAGGGCTGCGGTTTCTGCAGGTAAGTTTCTGATGGCAAATGCCCCGACAGGGATGGGAAAGACAGCGGTAGCCCTCACGGCGAGCGTAGAATACGGGCTGGAGCACGGGTGCATCGTTTTCTTCATGACATCCCGTCAGTCGCAGCATAAAATTGCGATAGATACGCTTGCCAGGATGCGGAAGAAGGAGCCAAAGATGGTGGTTGCTGACATGATCGGGAAGAGGAGCATGTGCATTGCCGAGAACATAAAGAATTCCAGATTTTTTGAGGAAATCTGCAGTGCGAGTTTGCGCACCCACTCGTGCAAGTTTGCAAGAACATCCAGTGAGATTGTGAGAAAGGCAAGGGAGTTCCCGATGGATGTAGACGAGATAATCAAACATGGAATTGCGAGGAAGTCCTGCCCCTACCTCTGTGCAGCAGAGGTGGGAAAGGATGCGACTGTGATTGTATGTGACTACAACTATCTGTTTTCGGACATAAGCGAAATCGTGCTCCAGAAACTCGGGATAAGCGTGGAAAACATCGTGGTCGTGATTGACGAGGCCCACAATCTTCCGGAGAGAATACGGGCAAACTACACCAGAATTCTCAGAGCCGAGGATTTTGGCGAGGCGGCAAAGGAGGTGGCAAAGGTAGAGCCAGCAATTGCCGGTTTGCTCAGGGAAATTCATCACATTCTCTCAGAGAAGAAATTCGACGGGGAGACAAAACTTGAGCGGGAGTTCTTTGAGGAGATTTTCGAAAAGGCCTGCAGAACAAGGCTAGCCAGGATATCATTCTCTGAGTTCCTGGAGAAGATCGAACTCCTGAATGCCTTCCTTGAGAAGCAGGGGGTGGTGGAGCCGTATCTGGAAAACATTGTGGATTTCATCAGAAGATGGAACGCTGAGGAAAAGGGAATGCTGAGGTTTGCTGGACCCCAGGGTTTTGTGTGCGAGATGCTGGATACGAGCAGAATCGGGGCAAGGGTATTCACGCATTCTCCTGCAGGGATTGTGATGTCCGCAACCCTCTACCCCCTCGAGATGTACAGGGAGTTGCTGGGCGTCCCTGGGGAGAGAGCGGTGCTTCGGTATTTTCCTTCACCCTTCCCGCCTGAAAACCGTCTGCTGGTCTCTTTGCCAAAACTCACATCGAGGTACGATGCAAGGAGTGAGGAGATGTACAGGGAATACGGGAGAACGATTGCGAGGGTCGGTAACAGTGTGCCTGGCAATACGGCGGTTTTTTACACTTCCTACCAGATGATGGCAGACATCTGCAGGCATGTGGAAGCCAGTTGTGCCAAGCTGCATCTTTATGAAAGTTCGGAGATGACAAAGGCAGAGAAAATCAGCATGTTGAAGGCGCTGGAGGAGCATCGAAAGGACGGTGCGGTCCTCCATGCAGTGCTCGGCGGTTCTCTCTCGGAAGGCATAGATTTCAGGGACAATCTGCTCTCCGCGGTCATTATTGCAGGGATTCCGATACCGCCACCCTCGCTCGAAACCCTTTCGCTGGAGCAGTTTCTTAAGGAGAAGTACGGGGAGGAAAAGGGCTATGCCTACGCACGGCTCTGCCCGGCATTTAACAAGGTGCTCCAGGCCGCGGGGAGATGCATAAGAAGCGAGAAGGACAGGGGAATAATTTTTTTGCTGGACACGAGATTCAGCCTTTCCAGATACCGGAAGTATTTACCCGAGGACTTCAGGGCAAATGTCATCAGGGACATTGAGGAAGTTGCTGGAAAATTTTTCAGGAGAAGGTGAGAGTTTCTTCCGTTGGAGAAATTGTTTTGAAAAAGTTAAAATACGGGGTAGCAATTAGGAGATAAATGCCTCTCAAGATTGACCTCCTCAACGAAACCTTTGAATGTCCAGTGTGTGGGCACCCGAACCACATCTCCGCAAAGACCTGCGAGAAATGCAAGACGCTATTTCCGGACAAGAAACCACTGGGTGGAAATATGGAGTTAGGTGTGGAAGTAAAGGATACAGAAAAGAAGAAAAATGTGCGAAAACTCATACGGAGCTTGCCAGATAATTATAAAAAGGACAGGAAACCAAAAACGCGGGAGGAGGTCATCAGGGAGTTTCAGATGGTGCCCGGGATAACGAAGGAGGTAGCCGAGAAACTTTACGATGCCTCGGGCATCCGGTCCCTCTCCGATTTAATCTACTCCATGCTTTCAAACCAGCAACTGAAAGGTGCGGAGAGAACTGCAACTGTCTTTGAGGAATATATTCTCATGAAGAAGACGGGCGGGAAAACCCTATCATGCCCGTTCTGTAAAACCAGAATTGAAATTACTCTGGATAGATGTCCCGTGTGCGATGCCTCTGTTGAGGACGAGATTATCCGTCTGGAGTATGAGAAAGTTACGGATGGACTGGGCAGATTCGTGAATGAGGTCATCCAGGAGCTGGCAGTCGAGGAAGAAGCGGAGAAAAAGGATGCGCAGAAGCCAGAGGCAAAATCTCCGGAAAAGGCGCCTCAACCGGAACAGAAGCCGGAGGAGAAGAAGGTGGAGGAGCAGAAGTTAAAGCTGTCCCTCGATGAACTTGAGGAGATTGAGGCCCCTGTAGAGAAGAAGAAGTTGGAAATTCCAGAAGTGGCAGAGGAGAAAAAAATCTCGCTGGATATAACCGAGATTGAAACAGTTGAGAAAGAGGAGTTGAAGAAAAAATCATTGGAAGATGTTCTGGGCGGGTTGATTGAAGATGAAAAAGCCAAGAAGGAGGAGACAAAGAAGGCAGAGGCAAAGCCCGGAATAAGCGAGGAGAAGTACCGGGAGTACAGGAAAAGAATTGATGACTGGAAGGCAGAGGGCTATGATGTTACCGAGATAGAGAAACTCCTTGAGGAAACGCCGGAACAATTTGAGGAGCAATCCAAAAAAATCATTATTGAACAGTTCAAGAAACGCAGGGCTGCAATGAAGAAAACCGTGAAAAAATAGATGCGGTTGTAGTCTAGTGGTTAGGACTGAGGCTTCCCAGGAACCTTTCTTAAAAAGAAAGGTTTATCAAAGAAAGGGTATGACCTTTCTTAAAAAGAAAGGTTCGGGTAAAGCCTCTAGCCCGGGTTCGAATCCCGGCAACCGCATAGTTTATTTTTTACCTCCGTTTCCGAGGAAATGATGGACGAAAGGGTTATTCCAAGGTTGAGAATTGAAAACTACAATGTTGTGGATGCCGCTAGAAAAGTCAGGGTGGGGACAGATACAATTCTGGATTTTTTCGAGCGAATTTCCGAAGAGAATGAGGTACTGTACATCCTGGATTTGAATGGAATTAAGGAAGGTACGCCCCACCTAGACCTCCTCTCCGAAATCTCGGATTTGGTTCCTGTGTGGGTGGAGGCAAATTCGAAATCTGTGGAGGATGTTTCCGACCTTCTGATGGCAGGGGCCGAAAAGGCGGTGCTGCACACAGGTATGGTGGGCCCAAGCACACTTCAGAAAATTGCCGACGAGACAGCGAACTTTGCCCTGGTTCTTGATGAAAGCGGAATACCGAACCTTGACCGCCTCTACGATTTTTTGAGAAGAACTGGATGCGAGGTAATTCTGAGGGCGGAGGGGGTGGGGATTCCATACAGTGGACTCAAAGACCTGCCGGTGGTTCTGGATATCCCCGGTGCGGGTGCAAACCTTGTAAGGGAAAAATTAAATATTGTGGGAAGAATTGTGGAGATGGATTTGGATGACCTATGACCTTCAGAAAATTGTGACGTTTGTGCTGAAAAGCCAGGGTTTAAAGGAAATTACAGAGAGTGATTTCGTAAACTATCTTTCAGTCAAGAAGCGGCTCGTGACCCCCGCGGAGGCAAAGAAAATTCTGGAGAAATGTATTGCGGGCTCTGTGGTGCTCAAGGATGGGGAGGTTCTCAAACCGAGGTTTGACCTTGAAGATACGGTTGTAGAACCGGATTTTAAGATAGCCCCAGAAGTTATGACCTCTGACAAGGTTGACACCTTCATTGAGATTGTCAAGTACCTCGCAGACAAATCTGGCAAAGACAGAAAGGAGATTGTTGCGGAGATTAATACACTGGCAGAAGATACATGCACCCTCCCAGTTGTGGCTGCCCTTATTTATGCGAAGATGAATGGTATTGATGCAAGAAGATTTTATGAGGCAGTGGAGAGGGAAATCCTTGAGAATCCGGAAAAATAGGGGGAGTTTACAGCAGGAAAATTATATCTACGGTTAGTTTATGGGTGGGTAAATGGCAATGGAACCCCTCTACGAAATAGCTATTCTGCTCATGTTTGCATTTATAGGAAGCATACTCTCGTCGAAGCTCGGGCAGAGCACGCTTGTGGGCTACATCATTATAGGAATGTTGATAGGTCCAAACATTTCAATAAACATTTTCGGCCATCATTACACGGGTTTCGTCCAGAGCGATGAAATAATCCACATTTTTTCAGAACTCGGTGTGATGCTCCTCCTGTTCTTCGTCGGTCTGGACTTCTCAGTCACAAGGTTGAAGCAGGCAAAGAACGCAAGCGTTGTGCTCTCTCTCGCAGACATTGGCACCATGCTCTTCGCGGGTTTCGTTATAGGGGCAATCTTTGCCTGGCCATTCAAAGATACCTTCTTTCTTGCCTGCATCATGGGGATGAGCAGCGTTGCAGTCACTGCTAAGGCCCTTGAAAAGCTGCAGCTTTCCTCACTCCAGACGAGGGACACGCTGATAGGAATGATGCTGATTGAGGATTTCCTCTCAATAATTCTCGTGATTGTGGCCTCCAGCTTCATGAACAAAACGGGAAGCAATGAAATGCTGCTGGTAATTATTGGCCTTATAATTATTTTCATTTTCTTTCTGATTCTGTATGTGTATGTGGTGCCGTTGATTGGAAAGCATGTACATCATCTGAAGGACGAGGAGATAATGGGGCTCTTCGCCCTCGCCATGGTGTTCTTCGGAGGTGTGATTGGTATTCCATTCGGCATCTCTCCGATAATAGGTGCCTTTTTTGTTGGGCTTTCCTTTTCCGAGACAAAGCTGAAGAAGGATTTTGAAAAGCATCTTACATCCTTCAAGCACATCTTTGTTGCAATTTTCTTCCTTGCATTTGGAATGATGATATCCCCTTCTGGCTTTCTCACAAACCTGGAACTTATTTTCTTTGCAATGGTCGCAATAATTGTATGTGAAATGTTTATTCTTTCAGCGGTTGCCTACCTCGTGGGCTTACCCTCGAGGGATGCGGTATTTGTGGGCAATGGGGCTCTTCCAAGAAGCGAAGAAGCCGTGATCTTTGCAAACATTGGCACAGGTCTGAAAAATCCAGACGGCACAAATGCGTTGGTGCATTCCCAGAGCATTTATCCATTTACCGGGGCCATCTGTCTTATCACCACACTCATAACACCTGTTTTCCTAAAGATTCCTCAGACGCTGGCGCATGCGTACACCAGGGTCCTTCCCGGCTACATGAGATATTCCGGGGCAGTCATAGCAAGAACCATCAAAAAGATTGTTTTTCCGCGGTCCGTGCCGATATACCGAATTGACAGAAAGGTAGTGATCCTTCTGTTCCTCTTCCTCTGCGTTTTCATTGCCCAGTTACTCACAACCGGGCTTCTCCATTACTTGCTCGTTATCTTTCTCACACCTGCAATTCTCATTTATCTCACATTGAAGCTGAACCGGATGTTGCTGCCGGTGATAAGGCACCTCAACTATTCGAACCTGGGAATGAAGCGAAAGATGGACAATCTAATTGAGACAACGGTCTCAGGTGTTGTTGTGCTCTCCTTCCTGATGCTCTACTTCGTTTCAGCGACCTGGCAGTATAGCTGGCTCCTCTCAATCATCCTGATTTTCTCAGCATTCATCGTAATTAACTTTGCAATGTATATTCTCTACAAGGAAACCACGAAGGTAGTGGTGCCCAAGAAGTATGTGATTGTCGCAAAACATTAAACGGGAAGGAAACGGGCTTCAAACTCTGCGGGCAATGCCCCGAATGCCTCTATCTGCACCATCTCATAGTTTTTCTTAATGAACTCGGCTGTTTTTCTCGAAGGAACCTCAATGCCGGAAACACCAGCACCCAGGGCATGCATCTCCACCTGATGGATGTAATCAGGGGTTATTCCCCTTACGCTAGCAAATCTCGGGCGGAGGGCACCGAGCACGAGCTCGGTATCCGGCAAAAGTTTCCTTGCATGTCCGATCACGCTCTCCACATCCTCAGGGGAGGGAAGCGGGTCGTTCCTGCAGGGTGTATCTGGTGTCGGGATGAACACGATAAAAACAATTTTCTCGGGGATGAAAATCTCGCCGAGCAGTTCAACCGCCCTCCATTCATCCGAAACCTTTCCATGGTTAAGCCCGATGCACACATGCGGCACAATGTGTTTTATCCCCGCAGCCCTTAAATTCCGAAAAGTTTCAATGTATTTTTCCACACCTTCTCCCAAGTGGAAAATTTCCTCAACCGCGGAAAAGGAGCCAGGAAATTCCATGGAAGCTATGTCGATTGCACCGGCAAGCTCTTTTGCAGTTTCTTCATCCACGAAGCCAGTGTGGAGCTTTATCACATAGCCCTTCTGATGGAGCTTACGAATGACCGGAATCATCGTCTTCAAATTCAGAATTTTTCCGCTTTTGTCACAGCCGCCACTTACCAGAAAACCCTTTGCCCCTTCCCCACTCAACTTTTCAGTTAATCTTTCAAACTTCGCAGGGGTTTCGGCCGGATGCATGTATCTGAGGTAGTATCCCAGACAGTGCTCGCACATCAGATGGCATTTGCTACCAGAAATTGAAATCGAGGGGCATTTAGGCCAGACCTGATACACTTTAAATTTTTGCATGGCTACAGCGGTGTATTTTTGTTTTTTTCCTGGTTCCAGATTCTGGAGTAATCCACACCCCCAGGATACTTCATTGCATTCTTCTCGATTTTGGAGACGAGGGCATCGCTCAGGTCGATGTTGAGGGTGTTTGCAAGAGAGAGCAGGAGGATCAGAATATCTGCCATTTCTTCCTTGATTTTTCTGTAGTTTTCAACCTTTGCAGTCACTGCCTGGCCGTGCTGCCATTTGAAAATGTCAAGCAATTCCGCACTCTCAACTGCAATCGCTATTGCCAGTTCCTTCGGTTGATGGTAAATCTCCCATTTTCTCTCGGTGTTGAACTTGGCTACAAGTTGTTTCAGATTTTCAAGGGTTGCCTTATCATCTGCCATGTTCTGGAATACCAGAGGGAAGATAATAAGGTTGCGATGGGCATGGGCGAGCATTGCTTCCCCGTGTTGCATCTGCCTCTCAAAAGTTTTTTTACCCACGACATCTATGTCCTGCCATGTACGATGTGGTCTGCATCGGGAGTGCTACCCAGGATGTATTCGTGAAGACAAACCTCGCAAAGGTTCTGGAGCTGCGGGAGATGCTCCAGACGAAGGCATACCTCTGTCTTGATTACGGTGCCAAAATCAATGTGGATAAGATCATGTTTACCACGGGCGGAGGCGCCTCGAATACCGCCTTCGGGTTCGGGAAGATGGGTTTGAGAACCGGGTTCTGCAGTGCCCTCGGAAATGACGAAAGTGCCAGAATAATTTTGAATGAACTCGCGAGGGAGGGGGTAGATACCTCCCTTGCCTTCAGGGTCGATGATGAAACAGGGTATTCGGTAATCATCACCACATTTGAGGGCGAGAGGACCGTGCTCACCTACAGGGGGGCTAATAATCTCCTGGATTTTGACAGGATGGATATGGAAAAAATCACAGACACAAAATTTCTCTATCTGGGACCAATGACTGGAAGGGCAAGCGACATCCCAGCCAAATTTGCCGCGATTCTTGCAGATAGGGATGTGAAGATTTGCTGGAATCCTGGCAACACTCAGATTTCAAGGGGAATTGACAAGATGCTCCCGTTTATTTCGAGGATTGACATTCTCTTTTTGAACAAGGAGGAAGCGTCGAATTTCACAGGCATAAAGTATTCCCAGATGGTGGTTGATGAGGACCGGTGCATTGGATGCGGCACCTGCGTGGATGTCTGCCCCGTGAAGATTTTTGCACTGGAGGGGGGAAAAGCAGTAACCAGGCATCAGGAAAAATGCACTAAATGCGGTCTGTGTGTGGAACGGTGTCCAGCAAGGGCAATAATCAATGAACCGTGGGCAGACAATCTGGATCCGATTCTGAAAAAAATTCATGGAATGGGGGTCAAGTTAGTGGTAATCACTGACGGAAAGAAAGGGGTCCAGTGTTACGACGGCAGATACCGTTACATGTTCCCGGCCTATGATGTGCCCGTGGTCTCCACCCTCGGAGCCGGTGATGCTTTCACCGTGGGATTCATAGCGGCCCTGGCAAAGGGTAAGGATATAGAGACCGCCCTCAGGGTGGGAAGTGCAAACGGGGCCTCGGTAGTCCAGCAATTCGGCGCCAAGTGTGGACTGCTCACATGGGAGGAAGCGATGAAATTTATAGGCGAGAGAGGGGTGGCTGTGAGGAGAAGTGAAATCTGATGCTTACATTTGTGGGCCTTGGACTTTATGATGAACTGGATATTTCCATAAAGGGACTTGAGGCGGTCAGGAATGCCGATGCAGTATTCGCAGAATTTTATACTTCCGTACTTGCTGGCACGACGGTGGCGAAGCTTGAGGAACTTTATGGAAAGAAGGTGGCCCTCCTCAAGCGTGAAGACCTGGAGCAGCGATTTGAGGGGTTGCTTGCAGTTGCGAAAGAAAAAAAAGTGGTGCTGCTCTGTGCGGGCGACCCAATGACCGCAACCACCCATGCATTTCTCAAAAACGAGGCAACGAGACAGGGAATAAAAACTGAAATTGTGCACGGCGCATCAATTTATACCGCGGCTCCTGCAATTCTCGGGCTCCACATCTATAAGTTTGGAAGATCCGTGAGTTTGCCAAGGCCAGAAGAGGGCTTCTTTCCCACCTCTCCCTATTACGGAATTCTCAAGAACCGTGAGAACGGGCTCCATACCCTCATCCTTCTCGACATCAAGGCGGAACAGAATTATTTGATGCGTGCGAATGAGGGAATGCAGATTCTGCTGGATATGGAGGCAAGGGAACGGAAAGGGCTGTTCTCGCAAAACATCAAAATCTGCGTGGTGGCAAGGGCTGGAAGCCCTGACGGCATTGCTGCGTGGGGCGAAATCTCGAAGCTCGTGCAGATGAACTTCGGAAAACCCCCACATGTACTCGTGCTTCCAGGAGAACTGCACTTCACCGAGATGGAAAGCTTGAGTTTGATTGAGGTTAGGTGACCACGGAAAATGTTTTTATCTAATTCGTCTATCCCTCAGCATGAATGAACTGCGATTCAACAGAATCACCGGCGAGTGGGTAATTGTTGCCAGTGAAAGGGCAAAGAGGAAGCATGAGGCATCCGAGGCTGCGAAGCCAAAGGAACCATTGCCAGAGTGGAAAGCGGACTGTCCGTTCTGCCCGGGAAACGAGGCAAGTACGCCGGAAGAGTTATTTTCCTACAGGGAGGAGGAGAACAACCAATGGAAACTCCGTGTGATACCCAACAAATTTCCGGTGGTTTCTGAAAACAACGACACTGCCAGAACCGAAGGTTTTTTCAGAAAAAGGGCTGCAAGTGGTTTTCACCATGTGATCGTGGAAACCCCGTTTCACAACAGGGACATCCCGGATATGAGCGAGCCAGAGGTTTTTGATGTGGTCCGTTCTTACTTCGAATGCGTTAAATACCTCTACAAGAACCCCTGGATTAAGTCAGTAATTCTGTTCCGGAATCACGGAAAGGAGGCAGGAACCTCGCTGATCCATCCCCACTCCCAGGTTGTAGGACTCGCGTTTGTCCCCACCCACATCATGGACCTGTTCAACACTGCCAGATGCTACGCCCACGAAAACGGAAGGTGCGTCTATTGTGACACGATAGGGGCGGAGCAGGGTGCGGGGGAACGGGTGATTTACGAGAATGCCCATTTTGTGGCCTTCGTGCCCTATGCAGCTAAGCTCCAGTATGAGATCCAGATTATGCCCAGGGAACACCGCAGCCATTTCATTGATATCGGTGAGGAATCGCTGAATGCACTTTCGTTGGCACTGCATAAGGTTCTCAGGGCTTTGAAACTTGCACTGGACGATCCTGCCTACAATCTGGTGCTCCATACCGCGCCCTCTTACCTGAAAAATGTGGACTATTATCACTGGTATCTTGAAATCACACCTAGATTGACAATCCCTGCGGGACTCGAGATGGGTTCTGGAATTACGGTCAACATCTCGCAGCCGGAGGAAAATGCAAAAACATTGCGGGAAAAAGTAAGTTAATGACTTTGGGCAAGCCGCCTGATTTCCGCCTCGATTGCCTTGCCCTTGTCTTCGCCCCCGAATGTCTTCATCACATCCCCGAGGGCTTTCGCAATTTTTGGAAGATCTTCAGTTTTTATGTCCTCTGGGTTTATACCAAGGTCCTTGCACTGTTTCTGGACAATGAATCGGCCGATGTGTCCCATTTCCCTGCCCATTATGTTGTAAACTTTTTCACTGATCGGGGAGGTCATTGCATGTCACCTCCTTTCTTTTTTTTCCGCTTCTTTCTGGTTAACTGGGAATCAGGTGGCACTTCCCTGCCTTCTGCCCTCCCAGCACCTTCCTGTGGTGCCGCTGGCTTTGCTTCCCGTCCCTCGACCCCTCCGGGCACTACTGGTGGAGCTTGCGGGGAAGGTGGTGGTTGCGGCTGCAGTTCCTTCTTTTTCGCCTCGATAAACTTACCAAATGATTTCATTCTATGCTTCATGGACAATTCCTCCAGGGTTTTCAGCAAATTAACGGCGTTTTCTCTTTCACCTTTTTTGATTGCGAGTTCTATCCTGGCCGTGAGGAGTTCGCCAGAAATGTAGGGCGACGCAATTTTCTGCCCGATTTCCTCAGCAACCTTTATGTGGTTCTCAGCGCCGGCAATGTCATTCATTTGAAGGCAGAGGTTGGCATAAATTTTGTGGAGAAGGGCATTCCCGATTCTGTCGCTGATTTTTGAGAGGTGCTGGTTGGCTTTTTCAATATGCTGGTTTGCCTCCTCTTTGCTCCCTCCAGACCGGAAAAGCGTTTCTGCCAGTCCAAGATAGCACCAGCCCATCGTATCCAGGTCGTTCAATTTTTCAGCATACTCAATTCCCTGTTTGAATGACTCCATCGCTTTCTGCCAGTTTTCCTCACGGAGATGGATGGCGCCTATGTTGTGAAGGGCTCTGGCCATTGCCGGTGAATTGGTTTCCTTTAAAATTTTAAGCCCTTTCAAATTGAAGAGCAGTGCCTGTCTGTAGTCCCCCATTTCTGCATACACATTTCCAAGTTCGAGCAGTATCTCTCCCTTGATCGGAATGTTCTCCTCTGTTACCTGCAGATTTCCAGTGAATATGGCTTCCGCACTTGCACTCTGGAAATATGAAAGTGCTTCGTTGTAATGTTTGATTGCATTATCGTATTCCCCGGTCTTCCATTCCATGTGGGCTACACCACGGAGGGCATCTGCAATAAATTTGGAGTCCGCAGTGCCCTTTGCCAGTTCAATTGCTTTCTGGAGCAGCGCTCTTGCCTTCTCATACTCGCTCTGATACTGTCTCAACCTTATGAGCAGCAGCAAGCTCTCGGTCTCTCTTTTCTTATCCTCATGTTCCTTTGCAATTTTCATCATTTCAACAAAGCAATTCTCAGCTTTTTCCCAGGCGCCGAGATAGAACAGTCCCATTCCCTTCTTCATCTTTATTTCGTAGATGTCTGCCCAGTCCAGATTCAATTCATCCGCGATCGCAATTGCCAGTTCGTAATATTTCTCCACGCTTTCAGGGGCATGGAGTTTTTCTGCCCTGCCCCCTGCCATGATTGCATACTCATACGCTCTTTTCCTGTCCCTGCTGTTGCCAAAGAGGCGCACCAGGTCAAACACATACTCCCCCAGCCGGTCCTTCCTGAGTTTCTCAATTGCAGAGCCGACTGCAAAGCAGATCGGGAGGATTTTTGAACCGATATCATTGTAGATGATTTCCATGTACACATTTCTGGTAAACCGGTATTTCCCTGTCTTTGAGTCCTGGGTGAGGATGCCCTTCTCCACCATCAGGTTTGCAATTTTCTGGACAAGGTCGAGGGGCTCCCTTGAGGCCTCGCTCACGATGTCCTCCTCGAATTCGTTGCCAGCCACTGCCATATAATCCAGCAGTGCAAGCCCTTCCGGGGGTAGAGAATCGAGTTCCATCTGGAAAATTTCCTGGAGATTGGCCGGTATGCTTAACTTGTCCCATTCGATTTTATTCCAGTTTTCAGGCACAGCTAGGTCTATGTTTCTTTCCTGAACTATAATTTTCAGCATTTCCATCAGCATCAGGGGGTTTCCACTTGATTTCTGATATATCTGTTTGACACCATCCAGCGGCACATTCTCTCCGAACATCTTTGCGAGTAAGAGACCGGTGGTGGATTCGTTGAAGTTATCCACAATCACGGCGTTGAACATGTTGTTCATTATCAGAAACTGGAGAAAATCTGAAATCGTTTTGCCCCTTCCTGTCTCTTCCAGCATTTCAGTCCGATAGGCACAGATTATCATAATTTTCGCAAGCTCGGGGTGCCTGACGAAGTAGTCCAGGAACTTTATTGTGCCTTCATCCACATCCTGGAAATTATCTATTGCAAATACCACCGGCTCGGCGGTGATGTAGGAGTTGAAGAATCTAAGGAGGGCCGTGAACGCTTCTTCGAGGGTTTCTCCCTCCACCTTTTCTTCCTTCTCGTCCACGAGGAACTGCATGCTCGGTGGAACCTCTTTTCTTTCAATTGAAAAAAATGCTGTTAGGAAGTTTTTCAGCGGGGCATAAGGGGGTTGCCCGACAACGCATTCAAAATAGAATCCTCTTTTTGTCTCCAGAAATCTATCTATGAGTGCGGTCTTGCCAGTGCCAATTCTCCCCGAAAGCATTACAACGGTGCCACTCCCCCCAGCTGTTTTAGAATAAAACTCCTCCAACCGTGAGATTTCATGGTCCCTGTTTACGAAGACATCCATCAATTTCATACATGCTCACTAAATTAGATGGATTATAAGAAGTTTTCCGAAGGGGGATGCTTAACGAAATTTGGGAGACAGGCCATTGGCGGTGGAATATTTTTGGAGGGCTGTCCTATCAACCCTTTTATACTCCCACTCCTTTCTCTTCCCATGCACAAAAAAGTGGAGTGTTCAGACAAGGGTTGTAGTGGATGCAGGGTCTGCGCCTCTGTGTGTGCATGGTACAACGCAGAAAGCCAGAATTGGAAGCACGGGAGAATAAGGATTGTGAAGGAGGAGCCGGATATCGATTACCCGGTTATCTGCAGGCAGTGCGTGAAGCCCGCTTGCCTTGCAGCCTGTAAATTCGGGGCGCTGGTTCATAACAATGCTGGTGTTTTGACTGTTGACCATGATAAATGCACTGGCTGTGCCGCCTGTGTCCGCGCCTGCCCCTATCAGGGGATAAAGATTCATCCATTGCTGAAGAAGGCAGTGAAGTGCGACCTGTGCAACGGTTTGGCAAGGTGTATTGAACACTGCCCGGAAGGGGTTCTCTCCCTCAAAGAGGTGAGGTAAATGAAGGGTTATAATAACAGAATCCTCCGGGTGAATTTGAGCGATGGGAATACAGCGGAGGAGAAGCTGCCTGAAGATTTGATCAGGAATTACATTGGAGGCACGGGCATCTGTGCTAAACTCCTGTTTGAGGAATTGAAGCCAGGGATTGACCCGCTCTCACCTGAAAACAAGTTAATTTTCGGAACTGGCCCTCTTACTGGCACACTCTGGATGTCCGCAGGCAGGGGTGTAGTCTGCTCCAAATCCCCGGCAACAGGTATCTGGGCAGAATCCCATTTTGGCGGCTTCTTTGCACCTGAACTCAAGTATGCCGGCTATGATTTCCTTATAATTGAAGGCGCCTCAGAAAGGCCAGTATATCTGGAGATAAATGACAGGGAGGTTGACATAAAGGATGCTGCTGAACTCTGGGGTAAGAACACGCATGAGGTGGAGACGAAGCTCAAAAAAGGATTGCCAGAGTGCGAGGTGATGAGCATCGGACGGGCTGGAGAGAAGCTGGTGAAGTATGCGGCAATCATCACAAACTATGCCAGTGCAGCGGGACGCTGCGGACTCGGAGCGGTGATGGGCGTGAAAAAGCTAAAGGCGATTGCCGTGCGGGGCACTGGCAATTTCGGGGTTCATGACGCCGATAATTACATCAGGAAGATAATTGAAGCGGAGACCAAGCTACGGAAAAGCCAGCAAAACAACGACCTTCACAACATCGGCACCAACATTTTGGTTGCCTACAAATCAGCGATCGGCGAACTAGTCACGAGGAATCACTCAAGAGGGATATTTGAGGGTGCGGATAAGATAACCGGCGAATACTTGCGAGAAAAGTATTTTGTGAAGCATCGCTCCTGCTTCAACTGCAGGACAAGATGCAAGAAGGTTTACAGGGCTGGAAAAACAATCTCAGGAGGACCGGAATATGAAGGCACGATGGCCTTTGGCTCAAACTGCATGGTTTCTGACTTTGAGGCAATTCTCGAAGCAAATTATCTCTGCAATGAGTATGGATTGGACACAATCTCTGCTGGCTGCGTGGTTGCCTTCGCCATGGAGTGCCATGAACATGGCCTGCTGAAAAGCGGGTTTCCGATAAAATGGGGCGATGGCAAAACGGTCGTGAAACTCGTGAAAATGATCGGGGAGCGAGAGGGTATAGGGGATTTGCTGGCTGAAGGGATGCGAAGTGTAGCGGGGAAACTCGGTGCGGAGAAGTTTGCAATGGAGGTCAAAGGGCTGGAAATTTCCGGGCAGGATGGCAGGGCCCATCGCTCCGTTGGACTTACACACGCAATCTCAGTAAGGGGTGCTGACCATCTCCGTTCCTTGGTCACTGTTGACCAGCTGGGTTATAAGGAGGCAGCAAAGCACCGTTTCGGAGAACACACCTTGCCAGAAATCTGCGACCCCTACTCGGAGACCAACAAAGCGATGGCCGTGAAGGTCTGCGAGGATGTGTTTGCTGTCCGTGATTCGCTGATAACCTGCTGGTATACCTGCGGCTGGCCTCCAGTTTTCTGGCTTGAGGACTTTGCGGAAATTCTTTACCCGGTTACAGGGCTTAAGTTTGCGAAGGAAGAACTGGCAACCGTCGGAGAGAGGATCGCCACTCTCAGAAGATTGTTCAATGTCCGTGAGGGACTGGATGCAACGGATGATTATTTGCCAGAAAGATTTTTGAAGGAGCCACTACCAGACGGACCCTCAAAGGGACAGGTTGTTAACCTGGAAGTGATGTTGAAGGAATACTACCTGCTGAGGAACTGGGATGAAAACGGACTTCCGACCAGGGAATGTGCGGAGAAACTTGGACTTGTGAATGAGTGGGAAATCGCGATGGAGGCCTATGCCGAGCATCAAGGTTGAGTTTTACGGGGCTTTCAGAGATTACGCAAGAGAAGTTATGCTGTCGTTACCGGAGGGGGCTACGGTAGAGGCCGTGGTCGCCGAGATTGCCAGGAAGTTGCCCGAACTCCACTGGAAAATTGTATCCACGGAGACAACAATAGTAGTGGTTAATGGCCAGCGAGTTGAGAAATGCAGGGTCCTCGAAGATGGGGATGTTGTAAAGTTTTTCTCGAGTGTTCTGGGTGGTTGAGTGAAGGTAGACATGCACATCCACACCGTGTATTCCCAGGACTCAGAAATTGAGCTTCTGGAATTGCTGAGGTATGCAAGGAATATGGGCATTGGGGTGGGCATTACAGACCACAACCGGCTGAAGGGTGCGTTGCACGGGGTGAAGCTCGGCAGGAGCCTCGGAGTTTTCGTAGTTCCTGGAATCGAGGTAAGCACGAAAGCAGGGCATGTCATCGGGTATAATCTGGATGTCGAGATAAAGCCAGGGCTTTCTGTTGAGGAAACTGTGGAAAGAATAAGGGATGCTGGGGGGTTTGTTGTGATCCCGCATCCTTTCAGGATGGTCTCTGGAATTGGCGGGGCCGTGTGCAGGGTTTACTGCGACGCAATAGAGGTCCAGAATTCAAGGAACAGTGCAAGAGCGAACAGGAGGGCAGGGGAGGTTGCTGAGATGAGGAAAAAGGGACGTAGTGCAGGTTCTGATGCCCATTCTCTTTATGAGGTAGGAACGAGTTATGTGGTTGCTGACGCCGAAAATGCTGAGAACCTCCTGGAACAGATTGCTAGGGGTTGGGCTAAAGTCCAAGGAAGCTCTCGGGGGCTGGGAAGCGTTGTTGTTCAGTACGGTAAGATGTTGAGGGGTTACATAAAGAGGGGATGTAAAAGGGTATAGGGATTTTTTTCCCACAGCTTATCCGCATTTCATCCGGGTCACATGCCTGCCCATCAGGGGCGCGCTTTTGTCCGTTGTGGCAAAGCGTTTATATCTCCCTTCTCTTCCGCTCTTGAGGTGTTCTCAATGTCCGGTGAAAAAATCCTCGGCATCGATGCGGAAAAAGGAAGATGGTTGCTTGTGGTATGTGGTCTTGTGGTCAATCTCTGCCTGGGCACAATTTACTCCTGGACTGTGTTTCAGAAACCCCTTCAGGGTTACTTTACCGCACTTGGAACTGCACCCTCGGATACCCAGATGTTGCTCCCCTTCTCAATCTTTCTCGCCTGCTTCGCAATTGCAATGCCGCTCACAGGCAAATACATTGAAAAATTCGGGCCAAAAAAAATCACGATTGTGGGGGGTGTGCTCACAGGGCTTGGCTGGCTCTCCGCCTCATTTTCAACCAGAATTGAAATGATGTACTTCACCTATGGAGTCATTGGAGGTCTGGGTGTTGGCATCGCCTACGGATGTCCTATTGCCGTTTCCACCCGATGGTTCCCTGACAACAAGGGGCTTGCGGTTGGTTTAACCGTTCTCGGGTTCGGATTTTCCGCGTTTGTCACCGCAAACCTTGCAAACTGGCTTATAGGTGCCTATGGAATAATGGCCTCCCTCAGAATCTTCGGATTGCTGTTCATAGCCCTGATCATTCTTCTCGCACTCCCGATGAAATTTCCACCATCTGGCTGGAAGCCGAGAAACTGGCAACCGCCTGCAAAGGAAGAGGAGAAAAAGAAAACTGACTACACGAGGGAGGAAATGCTCAGAACCCCGACTTTTTACGGTCTCTGGTTCAGTTTCTTCATCGGCTGTCTGGCTGGCCTGATGGCGATAGGAATTTCGAAACAGGTGAGCGCCGAAGTGAATGTGCCCGCTGGAATTTCAGCGATGCTCGTTGGCTTCTTCGCGATTTTCAACGGTCTGGGAAGACCCGCCTTCGGGAAACTCACTGACATGCTCAAGCCGCGGAAAACAGCAATCCTCTCCTTTGCCCTGATTGCCCTGAGTGCCCTGCTCCTCATACTGAAACCCACGATGGAAATCTACCTTCTTTCCTTCGCGATTCTCTGGGGCTGTCTGGGAGGATGGCTCGCCATAGCGCCCGCCGCAACCGCCGCATTCTTCGGCACAAAGGATTACCCGAGATGTTACGGCGTGGTCTTCGTAGCGTACGGGGCGGGTGCGATTGCAGGGCCACTGCTGGCCGGCTACATCAAGGATACAACTGGGAGCTATCTCAATGTGTTCCCCTATGTTTGCGTACTGGCCCTGATAGGGCTTGTTGTGGCATTTTTCTTGCTCAGGCAGAAGTGAGTGCCGGAAACACAGTTACAATCAAAAGTGCCGCGGGCCGGACTTGAACCGGCGGCTTCCAGATCTTCAGTCTGGCACTCTCCCAACTGAGTTACCGCGGCTTATTCCAGGGAAATAAAGGGAATACATTAATTTTTCGGGAAGATGCCACATCTCCTGAAAAAAAATAAGAAGGGTGGGATGATGAAAATGATGGGAGCATCCGGATTTTCGGGGGTGGGATCACTCTGCGGTTTCCGCCTCTTCCGCAGGGTAAACCTCCACCCCGAGGGCCCTGTAGATTTCTTCCCAGGAACACCAGTCAAATTCTTCCTGCATTTTTATCACCAAGAAGTATATGGTGAGAGAGGTTTATATATCTCAACGGCAGGGGTGAGTGAAAGTGAAAGTAGCTCGTTTGCAAAATTTTTTCAATCTGGCTTTCGCGGTTTTCAACCGAAATCAGGAGTGAAAGTGCTCACTGCGATTTTGTGCAGGTGTATTTCTCCACGAGGGTGAGGGGGTGATAGGATTCCTTTGCCTTCCTCAAGCCAGGTATTCCAAGGTCCTGCTCCCTGTTGATGTATTTATATTTGCCCAGCATTGTTTCCGCAAACTTCTGATTTATATACTGGTAAATTCCGGATAACCGGTAATCCCCCTTCTCGAAGTGCACCACCACGGTCTCTTTGTTCAGGGGTTCTGCAATTGTGAAGCCCACCACCTTTCCATCAAGCAAAACCCCGTAACCGAGAAACTCAAGTTCGTTATAATGCCTGACCGCTCTTTCCAGTGCCCTGTGCTCGGCCATTACATGAAAGTCCCTGCCAAGGTTCTTCTCCTCAATCCAGTCCAGATTTAACCTGAGGCACTGCTCAAGGTGGTCCTGCTTCAATTCCAGAAATTCCGCCTTTCCCGCGGCTTTCTCAACAAATTTTTTTATGTCCTTCCTCTTGCTATAGTATTTTTGCCCTGGGAGTGTGGCGAGGTGCTCGGTAAGGTAAAGGTAGTCAAAGTTATCCCTGTCTTCAACCACATTGTAACCTCTTTCCTTCAGAAAGCTAGCACAGTCCTTTGGTGTGAATTTGAAGACAGTCCTCCTTCCTATTGCCATATTATGGCCTTCAATCTCATTTACAATCTTTTCCGTTTCCTCGCGGTTTCTCTCGCAAACGGGCATCAGGAATTCTTCCTCACCCCTGAGCACAAATCCGTTTCTGATTCTTGCAATGTAGGCCGGGTAGGTATCCTGCCAGATAAACAAACTCCCGAAGCACATTTCCGAGGTAGAAGGGTCAGCGGTGAGGAGAACCTTTTTCAATTCCTTGTGTTCCAGTCCCAGTGGCTCAAAATCAGGAAAGGATGCCATGGTTGGGGGAACAATCTCGGGGCTATAATGGTTACTGATTAGGCAACTCAATTTTCGCTCGAAATTATATTTGCCTTTGCCAGTTCATCCCCGACCTGCTTTAATCCGAGTTCCTTCAGCCGACGGTATCTCGGCTTCCCGTCCCTCGTGCAGCCCCTCGCATCGTAGAATTCATCAAGCATCACATCGAGATGCACGACCTCCCCTTTTGCTGGACCCTCTGGCATCGGCTCATGCAACTGCTTGTAGGGTAGTGTGTCATCCTTTCTTGTAATTCCCCGTCTTGCATTTATCGCCCTCCGCAGCATGCAGATGCGGTCCCCCAGGGTCTGCACATTTTCGGGTTTCTGATACTCCTCAAACCCTGTGGTGTAGTAGATGAGCCGTGCGTAATCCGGATAGTAGAAAATCGGGGGCCACATTGTGCCGTATTTGCAGATGATGAGAGAATCCACAATTGCATAGTTTGTCTCCATGTCTGCAACCAGAATTCCCTTCAGTTTCTCGCTCCTCAAATCCAGAATAACCTTTGCATCCTCAGGATACCTCTCCTTCGCTATATCCACATATCCGAGCTCATCGAGGCAGGAAATGCTCCGCAGGTGGTCGGCCCCCCGCACAGAAATTGCGTGGGTTAAACCAATTGACTTGTGGGCCCTTCCGTCCTGTCCAGACATCTCAAGCCCTTTCACATGGACCGCGAGCTTCTCCGCCTCTGGACCAAGTTTTGCAGCAAGGTTCCGGACGCCCTCGGCGAGTTCATTTCCGAACCCCCGCCTGTAAGCAATGTCGCTGACAAGTTTGACCATTGCCTCGACATCACCCCACTTTATGCTCTGGCTTATCAGACCCTTCTCGCTCAGTTCCATTGCGAACGCAATGCTTTTGCCAGTGCTTATGGTATCGAGTCCGAGCTTGTTGCATAGATAGTTAGCATAAACGATGCTATCGAGCCGGGAATTCAACTCGTCAGAGCCAAAAGCCACGAGGGTCTCATACTCAGGGCCTTCGGTGATGGTGCCTGCGAACTCGCCGCTGTCGATCATTGCGACATACTTGCACTGGATTGCACACCCCATGCAGGCCTTCCGCTTCTTCCTCACAAGTTTTCTCACAGCCTCGCCCCCTATCTTGTCAAAATCCCTGAATATGCCTGTGGTGTGGTTCTTCGTCGGGAGCCTTCCAATCTCCTGCTCGGCCTCAACCAGCGATGTTGTACCATACTTTCCGAGCGATTCCTGGGCCGCGATTCCCCAGCGCTCCTCAGTGTATCGCCGCCGCGCTTCCTCAACCAGATCCACAAACTTATCCACATCATATACTTCAATCTCGCCAACACCCCTAGCCGCCACCGCCTTCAAATTTTTAGAGCCCATCACAGCCCCCATGCCAGTTCTTCCCGCAGCACGGTATTTGCACACCTGGATTGAGGCGAACTTCACAAGATTTTCACCCGCAGGACCAATGCAGGCGACCTCGGAGCCAGGCATCTCCTCCCTTATCCGGTCTGTGGTTTCCAGCACATCGAGCCCCCAGAGGTTCCTGGCACTTCTCAGCTCTGCTTTCCCACCATCCAGAGCGAGATACACCTTTTCATTGCTCCGTCCTGTCACCACGATTGCATCGAACCCTGTATATTTAATCTGGGGACCGAAGAAACCCCCTGCGTGGCTCTCACCCCAGATTCCCGTTAACGGTGAAATTGAGCAGACAGCGAACCTTCCGGTGGGAGGAAAACCTGTGCCGTTAACTGGACCAGTGACAAAGATGAGCGGGTTCTCCGTGCTCAACGGGTCGGTTCCTGCATCGGTCATCTCCCAGATAAAAGACGCGGCGAGACCAACACCCCCGAGATATTTCTTGGCCCTAGCTCGCTCAAGTTTTTTCACAACGATCTTTTCCTTTCCGAGGTCCACGAAGAGAATTTTTCCAGCGTAGCCATACATTCTTTCACCTCAATAGATTGCCCCGGGTATGCAGGCCTTTATGCATTCTGGCTCTCCATCGCATAGGTCGCACTTCAACGCTTTCTTCAATTTTTCCGAGTATTTTATCGCCCCGAACGGACAGGCATCCACGCATGCCCTGCATCCCGTGCATTTTTTGATGTCCAGAACTACAAGTTCTCCTTCCTTTTTTATCGCCCCAGCACTGCACGCCCGCATGCATGCGGGAGCAACGCAATGCCTGCACACATTGGGAACAACCACCATCTCGTCAATCTCGTTCACCCAGATTCTCGCCATCGATGTAGAGTATCTTCCAGTATGCTTCACAGCGCATGCAAGCATGCAGGCTTTGCAACCCGTGCATTTCTCCTTGTCAATCATTATTCTGGTTTTCCTCTTGGTCTTTGAAGGCATCCAAACACCGATAAAATGTAAATGGAGGATGGTATTTTAAGGTTATTGCAGGTGCCAAATGTTGATCCAACCTACCGTTACCTAAACCTTTATCTTTTTCCCTGCCTTCCACCAATCATGAAGACAGCAGAGGAGTATGTTGAGAGCATCAGAAAAATGCGGAGCAATGTTTACCAGTTTGGAAAGTTGATCGAGGATGTCACGACCCACGGCACGACAAAATACACAATCAAAGGTGTGGCAAGAATTTACGAGATGGCACTGATGCCGGAGTACCAGGAACTTCTCACAACAACTTCCAATCTTACTAGAAAAAAAATTAACCGCTACCTTTCGGTGATGGAAACCAGGGACGATGCAATTGCCAACATAAAGATCAAGCGGTTGATGTTCCAGCAAACAGGCACCTGCACCGGCGGAAGGTGTGTCGGCTGGAGCGGAATCAATGCACTCTGGGCAACCACTTACGAAATTGACAAGAAGCACGGCACTGACTATCATACCCGATTTAGAAAATGGCTTGAATTTGCCCAGAATGAAGATTTGGCTATCGCAGGGGCAATCACGGATGCAAAGGGTAACAGGGCCCTATCACCGGGGCAGCAGGAGGACAAGGATGCCTATCTCCATGTTGTGGAAAAACGGGGCAACGGGGTAGTGGTCCGAGGTGCGAAGGTGATGATTTCTGGTGCGGTCGCTGCAAATGAGCTTATTGTGATGCCAACGACGGGGCTCAGGGAGGATGAGAAAGAGTATGCGGTGGCTTTTGCTATCCCAAGAGACGCAGAAAACCTGGTGCTTATCGAGAACCGGCGAACTGGTGAGACAAGAAAGCTCGAAGATGGGTTTGATAAGGGCTGTGAGAAGGGAGGGGTTTCCGAGAGCTGGATATTCTTCAACGATGTTTTTGTTCCTGAGGACAGAATTTTCTTCCTTGAAACCACGGAGTTTGCTGGACCCTGCGTTATGCGGTTTGCTGCGTGTGAGCGGAGCACGATGGGCGGGTGCGTTGCCGGGCAGGGCGACATAAAGATTGGTTCCGCGGTTGCAATGTCGCACATCAATGGGCTGGGGAGTAAACCCTTCAACGAAAAGCTGACAAGGATGGGCGTGATGAACGAAACTCTGTTCGGTTGCGGGGCTGCCGCGTGTGCCCTGGGAAAAAAGCATGAGAGCGGGGCATTCTTCCCTGATGACCTCCTCTCATCGGTAACCAAGATCCATGTGGCTACCCTGCCCTACGAACAGTCGGTGATATGCCAGGAGATTGCAGGAGGGATTGGGGAAGTTGGGTGTGTGCCCTCCTACCAGGACTTCATGCATCCCGAGCTCGGGAAGCTTGTGAAAAAATACTGCAAGGGAAAGGCGAGTGCCGAATCCCGCCTGAGAGTTGCGCGGCTGATCGAGTATGCTACGATGGGACTCGGGGTTCCAGGGTGCATGCACGGTGGTGGAAGCCCGGATGCGGCGAAGCTTGTTATCCGCAGAAACCTTGATTTCGATGGTTTCTATCTGGAGCTTGCAAAGCGGCTCGCGGATGTGTCCGAGGACATCAGGGTGAGGGAGGAGAAGAAAAAGTGATTGTGAGGCCCGTTTGCTCGGATTCAATGGGTGTTCGCTCGCTCTGCGTCTTTGTGGAAACTGAAGATCTGGCGGTGCTCATAGACCCGAGTGCTGCCCTTGGACCGAGCCGTTACGGGCTACCCCCTGTTCCAGAAGAGTGGGAGGCACTTGATAAATTCAAAAGGGAAATCCGGGAAAAGGCAATGGATTGCGATGCGTTCGTGATTTCCCACTACCACTATGATCACCATGACCCGGATGAGAATTTCTGGGCTGGAAAAAAGGTTTTTGTGAAAGATCCGAAGAAAAACATAAACAGGAGCCAGAAAGAAAGAGCGGCATTCTTTTTTGAGAAGTTTGACAGAAGGGCAGAGCTGGTTATCTGCGATGGACAGGAGTTCGGCATTGGTAACACGAAAATTTCCTTCTCGAGACCGTTACCACATGGCAATGAAAGGAGCAAGCTGGGTTTTGTTGTTGCGACCAGAATAGAGGCGAAGGGAGAAGTGCTGGTCCATGCCTCCGATGTGCAGGGGCCCATCGTTGAAGAAAGCGCCGATATCCTGATAGAGATGGAACCCGACATCCTCGTTATTGATGGTCCACCTTCCTACTTTCTCGGGTGGAAGTTCAGTGCAAGGGACCTGGAACGGGCCAATGCCAACATGGTGAGAATTGTCGAGAAAACTGGTGCTAGAATTATTCTTGACCACCATCTCCTGCGGGACCTCGCATACAGGGAGCGTTGTAGGGCAGTTTACGACCACCCAGAAATTTACACCTTCGCAGAATTTCTGGGTATGGAAAACCGGATGCTGGAGGCCAACAGGAAATTTTTGCACGGGTAAAGCGGTTGGCATTCCGATACAAATAAGTATTTGGAAGTATTTGCTTGCTCGTGGTGAATTATGCCCGAAGATGAAATGGAATCTGAAGAAGATGTTGAGATGAAATTCATCCAGAAAAAGATTGCTGAAGGCATCAAAAAGAAAACCGAGGAACTCAGAAAAAAGTTGGAAGACGAGTTTGCGGAGCGGGAAAAAGCTCTCCGCAAGGGAATTGAAGCCCATGTAATCTCCAAGCTGGAACAGGATTTTAAGAAGAGGGAGGAAGAAATCCGTTCCAAGACGTTCGAGGAAGCCAGGGCGAAAATGAGCGCTGAGATTGCTGCAAAGGAGGTGGAACTGAGAAAAACATTTGAAGCCCAGCTTAAGGAAAGTGAGAAGGAGATTGCAGAGCAATACCGGGAGAAGCTGGAGGAAGAAATAGAAGCAATGAAGGCGAAACTTGAACTGGAACTCAGGAAGAAGGAGGACGAGCTCAAGGAGAGATTTGAGCTGGAAGCAAAGAAGGCGGAGGAAATCCGTGCCCAGAAGTTCGCAGAAGAGATGCGGAAAGCTGAGGAGAACCTCCGGTCTAAAATGGAACTGGAGCTCAAGAAGAGGGAGGAGGAGCTGCGCACAAGGAGTGAGATGGAACTGAAGAAGAAGGAGGAGGAACTTGCAGAGCAGATGGCCGCAAAGCTGGAGGACGCAGAGAGCAACCTGCGTTCAAGGATGGAACTTGAACTGAAGAAGAAGGAGGAGGACATACGGACAAAGCTCGAGCTTGAATTCAAGGCAAGGGACCAGGAAAGAGAGCGCGAAATGAACATGGAGATAAGGAAAGCCGAGGAGTCCATCAGGGCAAAGATGGAACTTGAATTCAAGAAACACGAGGAGGAGATCCGGAACAAGCTTGAGATTGAATACAGAACCAAGGAAGAGCGGCTTGAAAAGGAAATGGAGAATGAACTCAAGAAAATGGAGAATGCAATCCGGGCACAGCTGGAACTTGAGTTTGCGAAGAAAACGGAACAGCTGAAGGAAAGCTATGAGATTGAATACAAGAAGAAGCAGGAGGGACTTGAAAAGGCATATCAGGAAAAGATGGAGAAGAAAGCGGAGGAGATGCGGAAGACAATTGAGGCAGAGATTAAAGCCAAATTTTTGCAGAGAGGAGCATATGGCGTGCTGAGCAGGAAAATAAAGAAGACCCCTTATCCTTTCACCGCAATTGTGGGGCAGGAGAACATGAAGAGGGCCCTCATCCTGAGTGCAATCAACCCGAAGATAGGAGGGGTGCTCATCTGGGGAAATGAGGGGAATGGAAAATACACCGCGGTGCTCGGCCTCGCCCACTGTCTATCGGAAATCAAGGAACAGATTATCTCCGTTGATGCTACTTCGGGTACGGTCCTGAAGGAATGGTGGGAGGAAGATAGGTATCTCACAGGCAACATTTTCTCGAAAAACGGGCAGGCAACCTATATGATTGATACGGTTCTCAACAACGCCTGCCTGAGCATCCACACCGAGAGGCTCAACAACTCCCACCCGATGGTTGTGGTTGAAAATTTGAAGCCCGAGGAGGAGGAAGTTCTCCACATCCTGAACAGGATGGCGCTCCATGTGCATGTGGAGTCGATAAAGGACCTGGAGCAGAGAATAGAGGTGATTAAGAGGGTCCGGGAGTTCAACAAGGACCCTGAAAAATTCAGGGACAAATATGCAAAGGACGAGGAGGAGCTCACATCCAAGATAATGAAGGCGCGGTCAATCCTTCCAACCGTGACCATTTCGAACAAGATGATGGCGGTGATTGCCAGAATGTGCGTGCTCGATAAACAGGGAACCAATGTGGATGTGCTTGTGGATGAGATTGCAAGGACAAATGCGGCATTTGAAGGACGAGACCATGTTACCCAGGACGACATAATGGAGGCGGCAAACATGCTCCTGCTCCACAGGTTCGGGAAGCGGAAGGAAGCAGCCGAGGAAGAGGAAACCGAAGAAGAAGAGGCATGAAACCAAAATGCCAGACATTGAAATCGTAACCTCTATATACCCTTCATTATATCAGAAATCGAGCAGGTGTGATCTAGTCTGGCTAGGATATTAGCCCTCCAAGCTAATTGCCCGGGTTCAAATCCCGGCACCTGCACTTCAATTTCTCAAGAAGTGATTCAAGGCTGGCACCAGTGTGCTGGATGCTGAGGTAGCCTAGCCCGGCTAAGGCGCTAGACTCGAGATCTAGTGGGCCAAAAGCCCTCAGGAGTTCAAATCTCCTCCTCAGCGCCAGAAAAACAAAAACCAGAGGTCAGAAAATGGACGCAGCCCTGAGCCCGTACAACAGAACTCCCGAGCGAAAGCGTGAGGTAATTGTCTATGATACAACGCTCCGTGATGGAGAGCAGATGCCGGGCATCGCCTTCACAACGGAGCAGAAACTGGAGATTGCCCATGCACTGGCAGATGCTGGCGTGAGGGAGATAGAGGCAGGGTATCCGGCGGTTTCAGAGGAGGAACGAATTGCAATCAAGGAGATAAAACACACAACCAGTGCAAAAATTCTCGGGCTTTCAAGATGCAGGAAGGAAGATATTGAGGCCTGTGCCGAGTGCAACATAGACCTTGTGTTGCTGTTCATTGCCACCTCGGAACTGCACAGACGCTGGAAATTGAAAATGACGAAGGGAGAGATTCTGGAAGCTGCGAGGAAAAGCATCGAGTATGCAAGAAATCTGGGTCTCAATGTGTGCTTCAGCACTGAGGACACAACGAGAACTGAAATCGATTTTCTCCATGAAATCTACGGAATGGCATCTGAACAGGGTGTGCGGCGGATAGGTATCACCGATACGGTGGGATGTGCAGACCCTGGAGCCATAACCTTTCTCGTGAGGACGCTAAAAACAAGCTACAACCTGCCCGTTTCCCTTCACCTCCACAATGATTTCGGGCTTGCATGTGCAAATGCCCTTGCAGGGCTCGATGCGGGTGCAGATGCTTTCGCAGTCACGGTGATGGGCATCGGCGAGCGGACAGGGAATCTCTCGCTTGAACAGTTCGTGATGGCAGCCAAATACATGCGTGGAGTGGAGACAGGAATAGACCCTTCGAAACTCCAGAAGGTTGCGGAGGTTGTGAGCACGCATACCAAACTCCCGATTAACAAAAACCAGCCATGGATTGGCGAAAACATCTTCACCCATGCCTCTGGCATCCATGCAATTGCAGTGCTTGAAAATCCCTTCACCTACGAGCCAGTGTCTCCTTCAGTGCTTGCAAAGGAACGGAGAATCCTGCTCGGGAAACACTCCGGGAGGGGTGTCCTCAGGGCAAAGCTTCAGAGGCACGGGCTCCAGATTTCTGAGGAAGAAATTGAGAAAGTGCTTCTCGAAGTCAAGAGCGCGGGAACAAGGGAGGGGTATGTGAGCGATGAGAAACTTCTTGCAATTGTGGAAAGGGTCAGGAAAGACCAGTGAGCCAGTCTGCGTTGCTGGACTGCATGGGGTTGCAGGGCGCTGAAAACCTTTATATCATACATACATTTGGGTGTTGATGCAGGATAAGGATTTTATCGGAAAGGACATCGTGTCCATCAGGGAGCTGAGCAACGAGGAAATTGAACACATTCTCCAGACAGCGAAAAAGATGGTTGACATTGCCCGGGGCAAAAGGGTTGTGAAACCGCTCGAAGGCAAAATCCTGGGCACGGCTTTCTTCGAGCCGAGCACGAGGACCCGGCTTTCTTTTGAATCAGCCATGTTGCGGCTCGGCGGTAAATGCCTGGGTTTCTCGGAGGCAACCACCACCTCGGTGGCAAAGGGTGAAACGCTGGCGGACACGGTGCGGATGCTCGCGAGCTACAGCGATGTGATTGTCATCAGGCACAAGTACGAGGGCGCGGCACGGCTCGCTGCCGAGTTTTCCGACAAGCCAGTTATTAACGCAGGTGATGGGGCGGGACAGCATCCGACCCAGACACTTCTCGACCTCTTTACAATGAAGGAGAAACTGGGAAAACTGGAAGATATAAATGTAGCCCTCATCGGGGATTTGAAGTATGGCAGGACGGTTCACTCGCTCGCCCATGCCCTTGCAAAATTCAATGCAAATCTCTACTTCGTAGCCCCGGAAACCCTGCAGATGCCAGACCATATCATAGGCCCGCTTGAGGAAATGGGTGCAAAAACCCAGAAATTTAATGCCCTTGAGGAAGTCATAGAGTCGTGTGATGTGTTTTACATGACGCGGATCCAGAGGGAGCGTTTCCCGGACATCCAGGAATACAACAAGGTCGCGGGCATCTTCCGTCTGGATGCCAGGATGCTGGAAAGGGCAAAGAAGCATGCGATCGTGATGCATCCCCTGCCAAGGGTGAATGAAATCTCGCCTGATGTAGATGCCACAAAGCACGCGATGTACTTTGAGCAGGCGTTCAATGGAGTGCCTGTGAGAATGGCACTTCTCCTCCTGCTGCTCGGAGGTGAGATGGATGCGTGAATTGAAAATCACACCGATCGTGAAAGGCACGGTCATAGACCACATTCCCGCGGGCATGGGTCTCAAGGTGCTGAAGGTTCTCGGGCTCGATGTCCAGGAGATAAAGTACACGGTGAGCCTGGGTATCCATGTGCGTTCCAATAAGCTTGGCTGGAAGGACATCTTGAAGATTGAGGAGAGGGAACTGAAGAAGTCAGAGGTGGATAAGATTGCGTTGATTGCACCGGGTGCCACGATCAGCATCATAGAAAAAGGCGAGGTTAAGGAGAAGATCAAGGCAAGTTTGCCGAAGAGGGCGAAGGGCATCATGAAATGCCCCAATCCCAATTGCATCAGTAACACGGGAGAGCCAGTGGAGCATGATTTTATTCTCGTTTCGGAAAAGCCGGTTAAGTACAGGTGCAAGTACTGTGAGCGGATGCTGGAAGATGTGCTGAAGAACATTATTTGAGGATTGCGGTCCTCTTCGCGGCTCCGTGTGCCAAAGGAATCAGGTGAGAATACCGTTCCACAATCTTTCTCGCACTTTCGATGGAAACCCTGTGTCCGGGTGAGACATAGTATTTCCCGCACTTGTAGCCCACATGCTCCCCTCTGATGAAGATTTTCTCCCCTTCGAGCTGGCCCCCCAGCAGCGACTTTGCAGCCCCGATGCACGGGATCTCCGCCACAACCCCCGCATGGGCAGCAATCCCCATCTTTCTTGGATGCAGGATGCCGTTTCCATCTATCAAAAGGAGCGATGGGCGGTAGTATTCCAGTACCTTCAGTATCATGGGCAGTTCCCTGTAGGCAAGGTATGTGGGAATGTACGGGAAGTTTATCTCCGCGGTTGCCGCGAAGGTTGTCCTCTGGCTTCCATTGAGGTCAAACACCACCATTGCACAGTAACCTCTCCTGCCCCTGTATGCCACATCCAGAATCCCGAATTCCCCGAGCGTGAAGTCATCCTCTAGCCAGATTTTTTCTGCAAGTTTCTCCTGCTCGCCCCTCAACCTTTTCAGGGGCTCCGAGGAAACAAAATCCTGGAAAAGTTTTTCCCGGAAATCTGCAACTTTCCCGTCCTGAACCCTCACCCCCTCGCGCTCCAGCAATCTGATTTTATCCTCCACCCCTTTTTCGGATGTGAAACCCCCGATTCTTCCATCCGCATACACCACGCGGTGGCAGGGAATGAGTTTTTCCTCCGGCAAGTCGCTCCTTAAAAAAGAATTCTGGTTCTCCCCCAGCATTTGCCCCACTGCCCTTGCCGCAATCTCATCTCCGAGGGCTTTTGCAAGAATTCCATATGTGGAAACCATTCCCGCAGGAATCTGCTTCACGAGGGTAAAACATTCCTCATAGAGATCAGGAACCTGAAACATAGTTCACTTCAGGGTTTTGAGGGCAGCATATGCCTCGATCATTTCCTTTTTCTCAAGATGGCTCCTTACGGTATCCACCTTCAATCGATTTTCCGGGGTTAGATTCTTGTTCAGATCAATGTACGATTTTAGTTTTGCCTCCACATATGCAAGCCCCTGCTTCGCAATTTCATCAGAAAATTCGACGACTTTTGCAATTACCTTCATCTTCTCCTCAGTCGTTCTGGCATTTGGGATGAGGGCCGCATAGGTCTTCTCCTTCTCCTCCACATCAATTTCCATCTCCCTCGCCACCCTAAACTTCTGCTCCAAGTCAGCCCTTGCGTTGATGAACTGAATCTCCACCTGTTTGTCGAGGGTTTTCAAAAACAGGTTCATTTTCACAGCGGCATTCAGGTAGTCCTTGTTCAATCTTCTTTCCTCAACCTTAGCGAGCAAATCCTGCAACTCGCCTGCGTCCCTGCCGAGCTTTACAAACTCATCTACGAAGCCCTTACCATACTTGAATTTCTCTTCCACAAATTCCCGGAGCTTCCTCTCATTTTTAGTGGCCGTTTTCTCAGCAATTTCAGTTATTTTTTTGAGCCGCATATGCGCCTCGGGTAATTTCAGCCGTTCTATGTCCCTGGCACACAGTTTCACTTCATCCATATCCAGTTTCGCATCCAGAATTTCGTTGAGAGCTTCAAACACACTTTTCATTCCACGGAGTGCGGATTCAAGCGCGGAGGCGAGGAGGTCGGAAAGCACCTTTTTCGCATTGGTGAGAATCTGATGGGCGGCAGGATAGTTGTGCCATGAGGCATGCATCTCTGCCTGGGAGATTGATTCGGAGATTGTAGCGTGGGGGATTCCATACTCTTCAGCCATCTGGATAAGTACATTGATTTCCCAAATTATTGACTGGAGGTAATCGTAGAGTTCTTTCCAGGCATCAGGTTCTATGTTCCTGCAGAGTTCCAGAGCTTTTGAAACCTCTATTTTGGCAATCGCGTCTGTGAGTTCCTGATAGGATTTAAGTGTGTTCTTCATCGGGCAGCCAATGCTTATCCCCATGTCCCCTATCTTTTTCACTGCTAAAATCCGGTCCGCAGCGAGCGAGCCGAGGATGTCAAGCAACGTCTTTCTCGCAATTTCGATTTCCTGAGCGGCCTGGATAAACTGTCCGTAGGAGGTGGAGTATTTCGCCCTTTCAATGTAAAGGTAGACCTCGTTCGGGATGAACATCCCGTTGGACACAAACTCTTGAGCCAGCTTTTCCATTTCTGTGATTTTTGCCTGAATTGCCTTCTGCATCTGGGTTATGCATTCAAGGTGGGCTCCATTGAGTGTAAAATAGGTCTCGATGTATTTCTGGGCCTCCATCAACTTTTCAGCTTTTGTAATTTCCTCGTCCACCTTTCTGGTATCTACCCCGAGGGTGGTACACTCCCGCACGAGGTTGATTACCTCCCCGAACCTCTGCTGGATATGTACCTTGATGTAATCTTCCGCTGCAGCCCTTGCCTCATTTGCCTTCTGGACTGCCGAGATAAAATCAGAGGAGTTAAAGTAGTAGATGCTCTCGTTGAGCAGGTTTCTAGCAACCTCAAGGTCAACGCCTCGTTCAGTGAAGTCCTCAATCAGTTTTCTGGTATATTCAATTGTGGTCCTAATCTTCTCACTTACTGCGGTTGTAAACTCAAAGTTGGTCTTGTAAGCGATTTTCGTGCACTCCACATACTTTCTCTCCTTGAAGAGAACCAGGGCATGTTCAAGCTGTTTGTAAAATTTCACAAACTCATCTGGGAAAATGTTGCTGTAGGGCTCGAGGTTCGTGGAAAGCAGATGCACTGCCTGGGTTGCGGCTGCCTCCTCCTCCTTGACCAGGGCCTCTTTCGCGTTCTCCAGGTTCCACTTTGCCGCATAATAATTCATCGCCGCAGTTTCAGCCCTGAAATTTTCAAGAAATCGCTGTGCCTGGGTGGTGTCAATTCCTGCACCGTTACATGCCTCTATTTCCATCATCAGTTCATTGTATGCCTTTTCAAACACATTCCTGTTCCGTTCCGCGAGCGCGGACTTCGCCTTGGCGATATTGACCCTTGCCTCCCCGTATCTGTGTTCCTCGACCATAACTGTAGCTTCCTTAAGAAGGGCCGAGATTTTTTCGTCTCCACCACCAGCTAATTTCTCCATTTGTTCCAGAGCTTTTGAGGTTTCGTTTATTTCCCAGAGAAATCTGTCCCTGAGCACACCGCGGAGGTAAATCTGCCATTCAATTATTCTCTGGGCAATCTCCCAGAATTTGTGCTGGTCAATCCTTCTTTCGAAGTCCTCAATTTCGGTCTCAAGATTCTGGACTGCCATCCCCATCTCTACCAGAATCTGGTTGCCTTCCCGTATCTCCTCGATGTAGTCATAGAACCTTTCCTTCAGCTTGGCATAGGCCTCACCGAATTCATTCAGGGATTTTATTGCACCCAGGAGGTTCCCGGACGCAAGGTAATTTTCGGTTCTTTCCAGAATAGTCCCGAAACGGGCTGCATCAATCACCTCTTTTTCAATTATTGGCAGGTTTGCCTTTGCATCCTCCAGCATCTGAACAATCTGGTTCCTCACGGCGTCCTGTATCCGTGTATCCAGCTGTCCGATTTCCTCGTATGCCTCCCGCACGAGACCCTTCTCACCTTTACTTGCAGCATCGCTGAGCATCTGGTGTTCCGTCTCAAACCTGAAACCGAAATTCTCGTACTCCCGAAGTTTTTTCCTGTAGTGCTCGATCACTTCCGATAGAACCCTTCCGAGCAGGCTGTCCAGTTCTGTGCGTAACGAGAAATAGGTCGCATATGCCCTCGCAATATCCTTTTTAGCCATCAAATCCTGAACATCATTCAGTTTGGTCTCGAGGGTATGGGAGTAGAGATTGTGCTTTTTCAGCAGCTCAATTTCTGGCTTCACCTCCTCGAGCCGTTTCAGGATCGCATCTTCAAGCACTGTAAGGAGCGAGGCCTTCGCTTCGAGCACGAGAGTGTACCCCTCCTCGATTTTTCCGTGCTCCAGCAGGCGAACCGCGTCATCCACCATCATGCTCTGGCTTTCGCAGTTTATTCCCCGCTCCCTGCATACCTGAAACTGTCTCTTAATCGTGGAAATTTCGGCAGAGACACGGTCTTTCAGCACCTTCAAAATCTTTTCTCTTACGCTGGCGAGCTGCTCGAGCCCGAGCACCATATCCTCCTGGAAGACCCCGTCAATCTCGGCGAAATTCACATCAATCTTGTCAAGTCCGAGTTTCTTTCCGAACTCACTCAATTTATTAATGCTGGCCTTCTTTGTTTCGTATGCATTGGCGCTCGTTCTCTGCAAAAAATCCCTTGCCTCCTTTATCTGCATGTGGGCATCGAAGATTCTGTTCTCGTTTATCAATGACTGGATCCCGTGGAGAACCGTTCTGTATTCCTGGGGCACAATTTCAAATTTTATGCAGGTTTCCACATACTCCTCGAGCTTCGCGAATTCCTCTTTCACACGGGAGGCGGTGAATTCCCCGAGTTTCTCTTGGATTGTAGCAAGCACCTGGCGGAGCTTGATGTAATCCTTTTTTGTAAGAAGAATCTTTGCATTTTCCATGTCAACCTTAATTGCAATTGTATCCACATCAAGTTTTGAAAACTCCTTCACCACCCTGCTCGTATATTCCAGTTCATTCGTAAACTTTTCGTGGAGGTCCTTGTTCATCTCCGCGGTCACGCGGCTGGCTACAAACCATGCCTCATACAATCTTCCCTTTTCAATTCTTTCATGGGCAAGGTTTACCTTGGTATCGTACTTTTCAGTGTTGAAGCCAAGTTTTACTACCTTTTCTCTCGCTTCCTCCATTTTTTCAATTTCCCTGAGGGCAATTTCTGCGAGCTTTTTCTCTGCTTCAGTAATTCGTTCGTTCAAGTTTCCGACAGTTTTCGCGGATTCCAGGTTAAACATCTTTCTGCCGAGCATTTCACTTAGCGCTGCAATCAGACCTGCATCAATTCCGGTTTTTACCCCCATTTTTTCGGCATTTTCAAGTAACTTTTTTGCGTTTTCCAGTTTTGCAGCCACGATCTCATGGAGTGTATCCTCACACACGCTCACAAAATTTTCAATTTTTTCTCTCGCAAGCGGGTCTGAAGGCGAGATTTCTGGCATCACAAACTTTATTCCGCTCTTTCCAAATTCTGTAACAAGGTCAGAGAGATTCCTCAGGCCCTCACTTACTGATCTCGTTACAACCTCCCTTGTTCTGAGGATGAGTTCCTTGAGCTGTTCCCACGCAGTATAGAAATCTCCACCATCCAGTGCTGCTTTTACCTCCTCCGCAAGGGTTGCGAGTGCCTCATCGCCAGTTGCCTGGATGTCCTTCTGAAGCATGGGTAGATTCCCAGAGACCGCTCCCGCGATTAATTTGTGCACAGATGCCTTCAGGTCATTCAGGGTCTGGTCAGCATACTTGAACTGGTAACTCTCCAGAAAACTCCTGGTTTTCAGCTGGAGCGCACTGGCTTCAGAAACATTGAGCCCGTTTTGCTGGAGGTCCCGGATTAGATTTTCAAGGGCCACAAGTTCATTTTCAACCGGTTCAATCTGATTTCGAATTTCATTGTCCACAGTCTGTTTGAGTTCAAAGGCCTGTTTCAGGGCATCGTGAACATTGGTTCCAAGGTTTTCCTCGATTTTCTTGATTTGCTGGAGGTTTACGCTCTGGATGACCTTTGCTTTCCCGAGTTCCCTCATTGATTTTAAAAGGTTTTTCACAACCTCCCCAGCGGCCTTTTCGGCCATCTCCTGGGCCAGCCGTGCGGTAAGAATTGCTTTTCCGGGTTCCCCCTTTGCCTTGTAGTTGAGGGTTTCGGTGGTTCTCTCCTCGACTTCCTTGGGTACGATACCATGCTCCCCGAGGGTTTGAGTGATTGCCTGGACCCTGCTCATGATCCGCCCGAAATCTCGTTCAAAAACAGGCATCGTTTCCTGCCTGAGATTAGAGATTATTCGCAGGGCTGCTTCCGTATTCTTTTTCCCGAGTTCCTTCTCGCAATCCTCCAGATGGGGGAGATACCCGCTCAGCGTTTTTATTTCGTTAAGGAGGATTTTCAGGTCAGCAATCTGGGCTTTCAGGGTGTTAATGTCGACACGGGAGATACTGCTCCAGGCGCTGGCTAGCGAGCCAAATGCATTGTAGTAGTCCAGTTTCTCAAACTCGGCCCTGCTTTTCTCAATTATTTCTCTCAACCCTGGAACTACGCCCTCCATCTGCTCTATTTTTTTAATTTCTTCGCTGAATTTGTGGGCGAGCTTCTCATCGCAGTTCCTCCTAACCTCTACCAGAACTTCCAGGCATTCCTCAATCTTGCCATGGAGCAAAAACTCCTCTGCCTTTGCAAGTTCCTCCTTTTCAGCGTTGATGTCAATTTTATGGGTGGCGGTATATTCTATCAATTCCTTCGTCTTCTTGACTTCCTCCATTGCTTTCTTCAGATTTGCAATCTTGCCCTCCACAATTTCCCTTGCTTCCTCCCATACCCTCTTCGCTTCCCCCAGTTGCTCATTCTCTGCAAGATGGAGGGCATTTTCACATTCGTCGGATGGAATTTGATGGGCCCTCAGAAACTCGAGCACTTCATTTACCTTCTGTTTGAATTCCCCTATTTTTCTCTCCTTGTTTTCCCTCAGCTTGTCCATGAGCGAGGTTATCCGTTCCGCAGTGTCGCTATAATTTCCCTCCTCTATCTGGTCCTCTATCTCCTCAAATTCCTTCCAGAGTTCACCCGGGATTTCCACACCCATTTTTTCATGGAGTTCCATTTCCCGCCTGCATTCCTCTATCAAATCTGTAAATTTATCGCTATCCTTCCTTTTTTTCTTACCTCTTCGGGGTTTTGTTTTCCTTTCATTCAACTTATCGCCATTTTCCATTCTTGCCCTCACCTGTAGGTATATGCAGGAGGTAATTAAAGGTAATTCTTGGTAGAAGTAGGAGACACAGGAATAGCAGGTAGACCGCCCCCAACAGGTTTATAAGGGGAATATATTTACCACGAAATACGCGACCGGAAACTGGTGCAGTGTAACGCACGATTCTTCCAAAAGGTATAAATCCAAAATCTCTATGGGTTAAAGAGGTGTAAATCATGAGCGAAATCGAGGACATAAAAATTCGGAAAATTCTGGATAGCCGGGGAAATCCCACAGTAGAGGTTGAAATCTTCACACTGGATGGAGGTTATGGAAGGAGTGCAGCACCGAGCGGTGCCAGCACGGGGAAGCACGAGGTTTGTGCCTATCCTGCAAAAGGTCTGGATTTTGCAATAGAGCAGTTCAGGAAGAAACACATTCCAAAGCTCCTCGGAATGGAAGTAACTGCCCAGGAGGAATTCGACGCAATGCTCCACGAACTCGATGCTACAGATAACTTTTCGAACATGGGAGGCAATGTAGCAGCTGCAACATCTCTGGCTGTGGCATTCGCTGCTGCCTCAGAGTACGGGATGCCCCTTTATCGATATCTCGGAGGTGCATTTGCCAGAACCCTTCCCCTGCCTTTTGGCAATGTGTTGAATGGCGGGAAGCATGCGGTTGGTTCCACGGACATCCAGGAGTATCTGGTTGTCGCCCAGGGAGAAACTTTCAGGGATTCCGTGTTTGCAAATGCAATGGTCCACAAGAAGGTGAAGGAAAAAATTTCAAAGAAGTATCCGGATGTTGCCCTGGGCAAGGGCGATGAGTGTGGCTGGGTCGCTAAATTGGGTAACATTGAAGCCCTCGAGATTGTGGTAGAGGCCTGCCAGGAGGTCCGCGATACCCTGAAGATAGAGGTCCACCCTGCACTTGATCTTGCCGCATCAGAATTCTACGAAAAGGGCAAGTACCATTACAAGGAACAGACCCTTAGCCCTGAAGGACAGATCGATTTCGTGGCCAAGCTCGTTGAAAAGTATGGACTTTACTCACTTGAAGATCCGCTGGATGAGGAGGATTTCGAGGGGTATGTGAAGCTCACGGAACGGATCGGCGATAAATGCCTGATAATCGGCGATGACATCTTTGTGACAAACTACGATAGAATTGAGAAGGGTATCCGCATGGGAGCTGCAAATGCGGTGCTTATCAAGGTGAACCAGATCGGGACGCTCACCGATGCCCTGGATGCTGTCTCGCTTGCCCATGACAACGGCTACTCAACTGTAATTTCCCACAGAAGCGGGGAGACCACAGACGCTGCAATCGCCCATCTTTCCGTTGCCTTTGGATGTCTTGGGATAAAAACAGGAGTGGTGGGGGGCGAACGGATTGCAAAGCTGAATGAACTCATACGAATAGAGGAGGAACTGTACGGGGTGTGACCATGGCTGAAGAGGCAAAGAAGAAAAATCTGCTGATTGACGAGGAGTTATATCTGACATCAGGGGTCCACATAGGCACCCAGGCAAAAAGTGCAAACATGAAGCGGTTCATCTACAAAGTTCGAACCGATGGACTTTATGTGATGGATGTCCAGCATACCGATGAGCGGATTCGCGTGGCTGCCAAATTTCTGGCAAACTATGAGCCAGACAAAATTCTGGCAGTTTCCGCAAGGCAGTATGGACAGAAGCCAGTTAAACTATTTGCAGATACAATCGGAGCAAGATGCTTCCCTGGGCGGTACATCCCTGGGACGATGACCAACTACAACATTCCCACATTCTTTGAGCCGGATGTCGTTTTTCTCACTGACCCTGCCGTGGATGTCCAGGCATTGAAAGAGGCGGTCAGTATCGGCGTTCCTGTCGTTGCCCTGTGTGATGCCAACAATGAAACCCGGTATGTCGACCTTGTGATACCAACGAACAACAAGGGCAGGAGGGCCCTCGCACTCGTTTACTGGTTGCTCACCCGTGAGACCCTCAAGGCAATGGACAAGATTGGCTCCGATGCTGACTACAAATTCACAGTTGAGGACTTTGAGGCACCCCTGTAGTAGAGATGAAACCGACTCCGTGTGGCAGGCCAGTGCTTTACTGCGATGGAAAAAACTGCCCAATTACGGATTTATGGTTTGACAGGGAATGGGACTGCCCGGCTTATTTCAGCCAGATTAAACGGGTTGAAAAAGAAAGCACAGCAACTCGGAATTTATTCTGGTACCTTTAACCTTTTTTCAATTTCCCTCAGCGCTTCTTCCTCTGTCACATGCTCCACGAATACGATTTCACCGTCAAACAGAATTGTGGGCACATGGGTGAGCCCGATCTCTTCCGCCCTCTTTCTGTTCTCCTTCACATTGATTTCCGCGTACTCTACTTCAGGATGTGCCGCCAGCAATTTCCTGAAAATTCTTTTTGCAGGCGGGCAATCAGGGCAAGTAGGAGAATAAAAAAGTTCCACCTTCATTTTCCCGACCTCACATCAGATCCTCAACAACCCTGCGTAACTTTTCGACACTGAACTCCTCCTCCTCAAACGGTCTCTTTCTCATTCTGTGCGGGAGGGCAAATTCAGCAGCTTTAAGAATGTCGTCTAACTCAACCTTCAGGCGCCCGTTCCACGCAGCAAGGGCCTTTGCTGTGCGCTCGATAATGATGTCTGCCCTGTGGCCATCCACACCGAAGCTCAGCGAAATTTTTGCAATCAGTTCCAGCTGTTCAATTGTGATTCCCACATCCTTCAAAATCTCCCTCGCCTTCTCAATTTTCTTCCGCATTTCTTCCTGCTCCTTCTTGTATTTTTCACGGAATGCAGCTGGATTTGCGTTAAACTCCTCCCTTCTTTTTACAATCTCCATTCTTCCAAAGATGTCTTCAACCCCCTTCACCTTCACCTGAAGGGCAATCCTGTCCAGAAGCTGGGGTCTCAATGCACCTTCTTCAGGGTTCATGCTTCCCACGATTATGAATTTGCCCGGGTAGGACACACTCACCGCTTCTCTTTCCACGGTCACCACGCCCATAGCCGCCGCATCAAGCAGCACATCCACGATGTAGTCATCCAGCAGGTTGATTTCATCAATGTAGAGAATCCCCCTGTTTGCTTCTGCAAGAATGCCTGGCTCAAATGCTTTCAGACCCTGGGTAAGAATCTTCTCGATGTCAATTGTGCCCACAACCCTGTCCTCAGTGGCATTCAGCGGCAGTTCAACCACCTTTATCGGTCTTTTTGAGACCGGAATCTCCACATCCCCCTTCCCGTATTTTTCCTTGCACTCCCAGCACCATTTTTCCTTGTCCTTCGGGTCGCATGAGTAGAGGCAGCCCGTGATAAACTCTATTTCAGGCAGAAGTTCCGCAAGCCCCCGCACGGAAATGGATTTGCCCGTGCCTTTCTGCCCCTGGATCAAAACGCCTCCTATGTCAGGATCAATCGCGTTGAGAATGAGGGCAAGTTTCATGTCCTCCTGCCCGACAATCGCTGTGAATGGATACAGTTCCCTCTGAATCTTCATTTCCTGTCTGAATGCAGCAAGCATAGCTCTATCCGCGGGCTGCGGTGCTGCCTGTGTGGGTGCACCAGGTGCCGCCTGGGCTACCGCTGCGGAGGCCGCCGGGGCTCCAGCAACCATATCAAGTGGGCTCTCACTTTCAAGGGGCGAGCCAATCTTCACGCTCTCAATTTTTATCACGGTTTCGGTTGGCACAGGGGTTGCGCTCACCGCCACCGGTGCGGCCGCGACCGCAATGGGTGTCGCACCCGCGGGAAGGGAGATTTGGGGTTGCGCCATTATCTCGGCCTTGAGTTTTACCCCTTCCTTCAGCATTGTCCCGCAGTTCGGACAAACAACATCTTTCACTGTGACGGCTGTACCGCAGTTGGTACACCTGAACGCATCTGCAGCAAATTCGGTGTGGCATCTCGGGCATCTGTTTTCGGTAATGCCAACAACCTCGCCACACTTGGGACAGATTGACTCGTCCTCAATCAGCGAGTGCCCGCATGCTGGACAGAAAATTGCATCGCTTTCCACGAGCTCTCCACAGAAGCCGCATCTACTCTCAGGTGCAAATTCGGCACCGCAATGCTCGCATTTTTCTGCAAATGCACTGACAGTCCCGTAGCAAACCGGGCATACTGCCTCATCCCCAGCGTACTTCTCCTCTCCGAGTTCCTCGTCCACAATGCTTTCAACTGCGTCGATGTTCTCGATCTGGGTCTTTTCGTCGCTTATCAATGACTCCATCTCAGCCACCGCTTCCTCGCTTCCTGTGGCAGTTTCCGTTTCCTTTGCAGGGGTTTTTTCTTCCTGGGGGGATGTCTCTCCATCCACGAGCTGCTCGAGTTCTGCAAGTTCAGCGAGCCCCGCTTCCTCCTTCGCCTCCGGCTTAAACTCAAGCCCGCATACGGGGCATTTTGAGGCATTTTCCTCAACATCACTTTCACAAACTGGACATTTGAAGGTGGCCATATTTTCACTTCTCCTTGCTCCTGTGCATGGTTTCCACAGCCCACCTCACAAGTTCACTCTCATTCCTGCGAGGGATGGGAGAATAGATCCTCTTCCTATTGATGTATCTGACAACGAGGATGATCGACCCGAGAATGAGGACCACAACCAGGGTAGATGTGCCGTAGACCACGGTGGGTTGTTCCCACATCGACTGTGTACTGGTGTAGGGCACGACCTTTATGGAGACAGTGGTTTCGTTTGAGAGCCCGTACTCCTTCTCTGAACATTCTATCTTCACTGTATAATTTCCGAGTTTGAGCGGGAGGTTGATCTGAATTTCAAATTTACCATTTGCATCGGTAGTGGTGTTCCAGATATTTCCCGTTTCCACAATGGTTATCCGCACACTTCCGTTGACCACAACCTCTGGACCATGGTTGTATAGCACAGTTCCAGACACCGTGATTGTTTCATTTATGTGCCCGCTTGAGGGCAGGTTTGTCTGGATCTGAATTTCAAAAGGAGGTACAATTGGATGGATAAAGTGCGCCACGACCGGTTTGCTCGATGTGAGGGCTACGCTGAGGTTGAGAGCTAGATCATTATAAACCGCACTGAGCCGGTAGTTACCGGTAAAAACCTCAGAAGAACCCGTTATTCTCCTTCCCAGCAACCGGAAAGTGATCTTTCCGTCCACTCCAGTGGTGCCATTTGCCACTTCCTTGAGCGATGCCCCGTCATACCAGTACACCCTTACAGTGGAATTGGCCACGCTTCTGTTGTTTCCATTCGTGGTATGGACCACCAGGAAGTAGTAAACCTCTAAGGGGGCATCTGTATAAATCCGACCATATGTCAGGTTGTAAACCCTGAGTGTTTCGTTTGAGTGGAACTCAATAACTTCAGCTGAAACATTTACGAGATTGAAATTTTCCGCCTTTGCAGGAGCGAAGGTCGTATTTCTGGCATTCAGCAGTGTATTTTCAAAACTGATGTTCACATTTTCAGTCGTGACCACTTCAACTGTCTCCCCGAGAATTTCAGAATTCTGAACCAGTATGTGTGTGTTTCTGGTGTGGAGGTTACCGCTCAGATTGCCTCCTGCCAGCATAAGATTGCCCCTCAAGCCCACAACTGCCTTAATGTAGACGGGGCTATTTCTTATTTCCACAGTTGCCTTATCCTGGAGATACAGCATAGCCGTGGAGTTGATGCTAGAATTTTCGATAACCAGCGTGGCATTGTGTCTCAGCGATATCATCCTTGAGGAGAGGGTCACACTGGAATTTGTGATATGGAGTGTGGCATTGTTTTCAAGGAACAGATTGCCATCAAGTTTGAAGCCCATTTCAGAGTTATTTTCAATTCTCAGGGTCTGGTTACCGACTAGGTGGAGGTCTCCAGCAGAAGGGGACGCAATGCTATCTCCCATCACGATATCGTCAAGTGTGATTGTAATGGCTTTCCCTTCGCCAGAACTCAGTTCGTACGGTTCGAAACTGAACGATGTGGAGGCGTTCAGCGTTCCGAGGGTTGCCTCTACCAGATAGTTGCCGAAGAAGTGGGAACCGTCATACAAGGATGCATCGTAGGTTTCGGTGAGCAGGGTCAGGCTGCATCTTCCACTGCTATCTGTTCTTCCGTGCGCCACGAGTGTGCTGGTGTTGCCTTCAACATTTCTGTAGGCATCCACATTCGCATCCGGAATCTCCTGCTCTATTCTGTCCCTAACTTCCACATTCAATGTGCGGTAGATTTCTGCCTTGCCCTCGCCGGTAACGGTGAACTGGGAGATTCGTGTGTCATACATTTTTATGAAACCATGGGTGACCATTGCCTCGCTGATGGCCCCCTTTTCAACTAAGACCGTATCTGCATCAAAAATTGTGCGTCCTTTCTGGATCAGCGTGTTTTTCATTGTGAGCCCTGCACCTCCGAATGTGGCGTTCAGATTGGAGATTGTGGAGTTCAGAATCTGGGAATTCAAGTTCTGGGAGAGGAGCGAAAGGTTCCCGCTGTAGGTGAGCCCTGTAGATTCCATGAGGACCGAAGCATTACCCTTCACAACCAGATTCAAACCAGCATTTGAGGAGAAGCTTGTGTAAAGCATCAGGAGGCGCCCGTTACCCTCAACGGTGACCGAATACTGGTGGTCATACGACTGGAGAATCCTGAAATTCGAGTAGGAGATTATAAGGACTCCATTGTCCTTTATGTGGATGTTGCCAGTAAGCACATAGTCCGAGTTTATCTGTACGGTGGTGCTATCCTCCACAACAAGGTCCAGGTTTGGCTGGGCCGCGGCAGGGAAGGGTGGGATAAAGAGGACTGAAATAACTACAACTGCTGCACACAGCAATGTACGGAAACCTGCCCTATTGTTCACGGTGTATGTAATGGCTTTAAGAATATATGTAACTTTCGGTTAGGTCTGGAGTTTGTGTAGAAAGTAATATATTCCCTGCGGACTTCCGAACAACCATGGAATCGGTAAAGAAAGTCCTCTGCATCTCCTCGCTCGACACATCTGGGTTTTCAGGAATCGGTGCGGACATTAACGCAATTTCGTCCCTCGGAGTCCAGCCCCTACCAGTTATCGTAAACCACGCCATCGAAACCCAGGAAGCTGTGGTAGATGTGGTGCCTGTAGCCAGGGAAATAGTTGAGAAGGCGGTGAAGGTTGGGTTGAGCGAGAAACTGGATGCTATAAAACTCGGGATGCTCGGAAAAAATATGGATTTGGTTGCGGGGTTGCTCCCTGGGGGTGTCCCTGTGATTGCAGACCCTGTGTTCGTTTCAACTTCTGGACATCTGTTTGCTTCGAAGCAGGAAATAGAGGTGTTTGCAAACAAAATTGCACCGAAGGCAACCCTAATCACCCCGAATGTGGCTGAAGCCGAACTGCTCCTCGGTGTAAAGATAAGAACGGATGATGATGCTAGAATTGCCTGCCTTGAGATTCACAAGAAGATTGGTTGTGGCGTGCTTGTTAAAGGAGGGCATTTGAGCGGGACCGACTACCTTGCGTGGAGAGGAGAGGTTGAGGTATTCAAAGGTGACCGGAAAGAGAAGGCGTTGCGCGGCACTGGATGCGTGCTTGCAAGCATGATTGCAGCCCATGTGGCAAAGGGCTATGATGTCCATGAGGCGGTGGAGAAGAGCAAGGCATCGATGAACAGGCTGATTGAGAGTGCAGAACCAGCAGGGCGAAAGTACTGGCTGAATGTGGCAGGGATTTTAAGAAAGGATGCGGAGAGATGGGAAACCTGGAATTCGCTTTCTGAGGCGATACCAGAATTTCTTGCGGTGCTCAAAAATGAGCATATTCCGGAGGTAGGAATTAACATTGGCTTTGCACTACCGGAGGCCACGAAGAAAGAGGAAGTGTGTGCGATTGATGGACGGATCGTGAAGACCATGGAGGGTCCCCGTGTTCGACTGAGGGTAAAATTCGGCGCCGGAGACCATGTGCCGAGAATAATTCTAACCGTGATGAGGTTCAGCAGGGAAATGCGGTGTGCGATGAACCTGAGGTATGCGCCGGAGACGGTTGCGAAGGCAAAGCACCTGGGTTTTGTTGTGGGAAGCTTTTCCAGGACTGCGGGAGAGCCGGGCCAGGGGACGATGGAGTGGGGTGTGGAAATCGCAGTGAAAACTGCGGGAAGGGTGCCTGACTTGATTTACGATACCGGCGATGTTGGGAAGGAGCCGATGATAAGGTTGATTGCTGAGAATCCGGAGAAGTTGCTTGAGAAACTCAGAAAACTGGTGGGCTGAATGCGAATCGCGATGTTCACGGAGACCTATCCACCCACTGCAGATGGGGTTGCCACCTATGTGGCTTCGCTTAAGAACGCCCTTGAGAATCTCGGACATGAAGTGATTGTGTTCACCGCAAGCAGGGGCGAAAAAGAGAAGGGAATCCACAGGCATCACGCGCTTACGGTGCCCTTTTACCGCCAGTATAGAATGGCCGTTTTTCCTTACTACAAGGCATACACACTGCTGAAGAAATTCAGACCCGATGTAGTTCATCTCCACACGCCTTTTGCAGTGGGTTCCGCAGGTTTCCTTGCGGCAAGGGCCCTGCGGGTGCCGGTTGTCGGAAGTTTCCACACAAACATCAAGGACATGAGCAAGAGTGTAAAAAGTGTGCTTGCAAACCGGGCTTTCGTGGCGATGGGCTGGAGGTATTCGCTTGGAATTTACTGGAGGTGCAATGCCCTGACTGTACCGAGTAAGATTGTGAGAGATTTTATTCTTGCCTCTGCAATCAAGCCATTTAAAACCAGCATCAGGGTTGTGTGGACACTGCCAGAGCTTGAAAAACTTGTTACTGGAATTGAGGGATTCGATGGAAGGAGGGCGCTCGGGCTCGGGGACAGGTTCGTGGTCACATTTCTGAGCCGGCTAACGAAAGATAAGGGAATTTACACCTTCCTCGAGTGTGCGGAGAAATGCGGGGATGTGGTTTTTCTGGTCGGAGGCACAGGACCCGAGGAAAGGTATGTGAGGGACTGGATTAAAAGGAAAGGGCTAAAGAATGTCAAATTTCTCGGCTTTGTCGAGGAGGAAAAGAAGCCAGGGATACTTGCAGCCAGTGATGTGTTTGTTCTCCCATCGTTTGCAGATACCTTTGGAATCGTGCTGATTGAGGCGATGGCCTGCGGTGCGGTGGCCGTGGGCACGGATGCAGGGGGAATCACAGAATTTTTGAGGCACCGGGAGAATGGAATGGTTTTTCATGCCGGTGATGTGGAAGGGCTTGTCAGGGTGGTGAGGGAACTGCAGCGGGATCCTGGTTTGAGAGCCAGATTAAAGGAGAATGGAAGAAGGTTTGCGATGGAGCACGGGAGCATTATGGCAAGTGCGAAGCAGATGCTAGAAATCTACCAGGAGGTAATTGCTTCCGGGTGGAAAAAGTATGTTTAGGACTTGCTCCTACGGTGTTATGTTATGTATATGTAGCATACCTTGTTGTTCGCAAAACGCTTACCGTAATCTGTGACGCCAGTTTTATCCAGGGCATCAACCTCTATTTTATAAAGTCCTGCAGGCCAGGAATGCGCAACATCGTAAAGGACAAAAATCTTGTAGGTGGTACCCGTGGTCTCAGGGTTAATCACTGTCTGGTTTTCAAGAACGATTGCACCTGAGGAATCATTTATTACCCGTATTATGGCGGCATATACCTCGCTCACATTGTAGCCGGGAACGACCGAGATGTTTGCAAGAATGTCCAACTTATCACTGGTGGTGAAAGAAGTAACATAATTGTTGCTCAACACCCCGTTCTTCTTCACCTTAACCCATTCTGTCTGGGCCATGCCCACACCACCGGGCATGAAGGTATAGCCAGAACAACGCTCTGCTGAATCAAAGTACACGCGGACACTCGCATGTCCTGTTGGGGAAGTGACATTGATTGTCATGTTTATAGCCACACCGGCACTGACCGTTCTCGGATTGGTAATGTTTACGGTCCCATTCCACCAGCCGACTCTCCCCACCTTGCCCAGGTTCCAGTAACCAATTTCCTCATTTTTTCCTGTCGCTGTGTTGTAGAACCACCAGGTCACATTAACATACGGCAAACCCCTGGCGATGTAAATGTAGACCCTCCCGCAATCGGTGCCTTTTCCATCCCAGAGCGGGGCACCGCATAGAACCTCGTTGTACCACTCGGGCTCGGAGGTCTTGTTTGTGATGTGGGCTACCCTTCCGTACACGCAATAGCCATACATGTCACCTGCATACTCTCCCTCAAAGGTGATGTCTGCGTAAGTGGCATAAAGATGGGTCTGGAAGGTCCATGTGGTGTTGTTGCCGTAGAATGCATAGATGTTGCCCCTGTTATTTGCGGCATAAGGCGCACCAAGGATTATGTCCTTGTTTCCATCGTTGTCAAAATCCCCACCGCCAGAAACCGAGAAACCGAAGCCCTCTAGCGAGACATTGCCCGTGATGATCACCCCCATTCTCGAGCGGTTGAAGGAGAAGGTGATGTTGTATAGCACGGGGGTGAAGGCGGCGTGGGAGGTTCCTAGCTCAATTCTGTACCTGAAAATTTTATTTTCTGGTTCGTTGGCTGTAAACCAGTATGTTGAATTGTTTGATACCTGTGTCCAGGAGTTTCCGTTGTCCCTGGAAACGGAAACATTTATGTAGGTGTAGGGGGGCATCGTGGAATTCCAGTATGTGAATACATTGTAGATGTAATCTGGGTCTGATACCTCCTGGGAGTATAGAATACCACTCGGCTGGTAGCTGTACACATTTATTGAATCCACATATCCTATGCATGTGGTAATGTCCCAGGTTTCTATTGAAAGGGTATCCAGTGGCCCATAATTATCGAAATAGGTTATGTTCTCGCCGATCAACACACCATTCTTATACACATTGTAGGTATCGGTATCCGAATTAAATACAATCTTGAGGTTCCACCAGGTGTTCAGGGTGTAGGAGTCCATGTCCACCCAGCCGTAACCATTGTATGCAGAAATCCATCCGTAAAGCACAATTTCAATGACAGGGTATGTGGGGTTGTAGCCGGATGCAAACATGAAGAGATAGAGTTGTCCTGCGTTGTGGTTTACCCAGAGGTCAACCACTCCCTGTTTCATCGGAGAAAATGTCTTGTACATGCAAACGCCCTGGTATGAGCCTGGTTTGTCGGCAGTGAGATTATCGTAAACTGCGACGCTATTTCCGCCAGAAGGATAGGAAGTATTGGATACGACGAAAATGTTCTCATGTGGAGGACTTTCAGTGAGGGTCCATCCGCTGGGATTCCCACCTGGTGTGTCGGAATCAAACTCGTCATTTATCGCATTCGACTGGAGGAGGGAGAGGTTACCGCCCGTCAGTTCCACATTCGTGTAATTTTCTGCCCCCGTGAAATCACCCAGTTCATCGTGAAACAGGCGGGTTTCATTTGCAAGGTAGTTGCCATAATACAAGTAGGTATTGCCTGCCGAATTATATCTTATTCTGAAGTATGAAATGTTCAGGTAATTCTTCGTGGAATCGCCACTGATATCGCTGTCTGTGAATCTTACTCTTACAAGCCCGTAGTTCCACTCACTGAAAAGCAGTGTGTAGGTGTAAACTGTGTAAAGCCCCGGGGTTTTGTAGAGCGTCACCCTCTTGTTCCAGGCACTTCCGTTGTAGATGTAGAGGTAGAAGTCCTCCCCGCTTGCCGTGTAATTGATTTCAAGGTAAAAATCAGAGGAAGGTCTGACCTCGCTTGTGGTAAATTCTATGTCCAGGAGGTTTGTTGGGTTGAAAGTGAAGTTCAGATAGATGTTATCGTAGTTGACACGCTGGTAAACTGGGTTCGTTCTTCCAGGTAAGCTCAGATAGGTTGTGAATCGCAGGGTGTATGTGCCACCTTCCGAAAAGAAGTTAAGTGCTGAGATTGGCTGGGTAATCTTGACCCATGCAGCATCCGTTCCAGTAATCGTAGCACTTTGATAGAGCGTGAGTTCGGTACCATTGGGTGCCACTGCACTCACTTTAAAATATCTTGGACCGCTGCCTGCAGCACCCCACTGGGATCCCCTCTTGGCAAACTCCAGGGTTGCGGTCAATGGCTGTCCGAGATAGTGGTTGAACTGGGCTTCCCAAATGCCAATTCCGTTTGTGTCAAAGTTGGTCCACCTTCGCTCTAGACGGGTGTATATCGCACCTGGCGGGTTGCCGTATGCGGGGTCGTAAGCGTTCGTGATTGCCACATCATCACCCCCTGCCCTTGAACTTGTCCAGCCATCTGCGCTCGTGTTGAACTCGTGATTGGCAGGAAAACTTAACGCAGAGATAAACTGCTCCGCAAGCGTTGCGTTGTCTGCGTCGTCATCGGTTGCATTGACAAAACCTGTGATGGTGCCCACTATGGTAAAATTGGAACTCACATATTTGTAATCAATTGCAGGGGGTCCAGGTGCACCCAAAACAATGTCGTCCCTGGCATCGTTGTTAAAGTCAGCAAATCCACTGAGTGAGAAACCAAATTTCGTGTTCGGGTCGCCAATAAGGGGTGTTTTCCCGGAGTCCACATTCGCGTTATATGTGATGTTGATCCATCGTAGAATTGCAGAATCATTTCTTGAAAGGTTCTGCGACCAGAACTCCACCCTGTACTTGAGCCTGTTTTTAACGCTTTCTGTGCCTGAAAAGGTGAGTTCCACACCATTTTGGACTTCATACCATGTGGTTCCATTGTCCCTTGAGACAGAAACCTTCAGATTACCAGGCAAGGTAAAATTAAATCCCAGGTTGTATTGGAATGTAAGAACTGCACCGGTTTTGTTCGTATCACAGCCGGAAAAGACGAACTGGTAAGGTCCGGTGGTGGGAAAGTTATCGTCTCCGACAACCCTGGCGATAACTCCATTGTCACCGCTCCACCTTATTTCAATCAATAGATTGCTCACATTATCGTAGCAGAAAATGTCATAGAGATCAATTGCCTGCCAGGTGCCATCCTCCTTGAATGAAAAGGAGTTGGCTTTGAACACGAGGACTGGTGTGTTTCCGCCGTAATTGTCTTCAAACACGCTGGACACGGCGGTGGGTGACCTCCGTGTGTGGCAGAGATATACCCTGAAGTTATTCAGCGACGCAATTACACCATCGGTATCAGAATCTGTGGCGTCAGCATGAAACCAGATTTTGTCCACAATTCCATACGACGATAGGTTTGACTGGGGGATAATCAACTGCATCCGCATCGCATTGTAATTGAGACCACCGAATGGCCTCTGCATTAAGTAGTCCCCCTGCGTGGTTATTGTTCGGTTGGCGTATCTTACACCCAGGACACTGGAGGCGTCCCATGTGACCAGTGCACTCTGGAACGGATTCGCCGCAGATGCAGGAGATTTTTGGGTAAGGGTCCCGTAGTCAACGAATCTTGAACCTGCAGAATTCACATCTATCCCCAGAAAGTCAATCCAGAGCCAGCAATCGGCTGTATCTACGCTTACATTCCAGTTGCGGATGCGAACAAATAGATTTCCGTTGTAAATGTGGAGATATATGTTAGTTGTTGTGGATAAATATGTGCCGTTTACAAACGCATTGTTCCAGAATGCACTCATTCCCGTGTCATTTATCCAGGTTCTCTGCGTCTGGTTCCAGATTTCAAACGAAATTCCATCACCGGACTCCATAGCAGACAGGTTGCCTCTGTATCCTGTGAAATTCAATCGCATCGATGTATAGGAGGCATTTAACCCTGTGAACTGGAACACAACTGAAAACATTGGAGGTAGTGTGGCATTGATGTACATGTGGTCTATGTAGAGCGTGTCTGCAGCGTTGTTACCCACAGCCCTGTCCGTGTCCCTGACCCCAATCCAGATGTAATCGCCGGTGTAACTCCCGATGCTGAAACTCTGGTAGAGCCCGTCATCAGTGGTCTTGCTCACGGTGAGCATCTGGGTCCAGGTGCTCCCTCCCACCTCTCCCAAGCCAGTCGGAGAATAGAAAAATGTGAAATTGTCGTTTTCGGAATTGGAGGTTTTGTATGCTTCCACGAAGAAGGTCAGCGTTTTTGTCGGGTTTCCGCCCGTATTCAGTGAGAGATTCCACTTATGCTCCAGCCGGCTACCCGGCTTCAGGGAAACGCTGGGGGCAAGCATATAGGCCTCAGTGGGATTTGTGTACTGGCTAAGTAATGTTGAGTGTCGTTTTCTCCAGGTCCACGCAGAACCGTCCCATGTCCAGGTGTTCAGGTAGCGGTCGGCACCAACAGCGGCACAAAACACGGTGCCGTCTGCACCAGCTCTCAACTGGATAATCTGCGGGTCGTCCGTGCGCGCTGTGGCTTCTACGGGTGTTATTGCACCCCAGGTGGTTCCATCAAAGTGCCTGTATCTCGGAATGTCTGTGTCTAAATCAGAGTAAACAAGAATTATATGCCCTACATGCCCGCTTTTTGTCTCAAACACCGCATCCGCACATCTTCCTGCATCGGTTTCCACACTGGCATCATGTTCTGTATCAAGGGTCCAGGCACTTCCGCTCCACCGCACCGTGTTTAGATCTGTATCGCCATCTACACTTACAAGCACCAGCCTGTTGCTCAACGGGTCCGACTGGAGAGAAAACCAATTGCAGGTGCCTCCCACATTCACAGCGGTCAACGGTGCCTCCCACGAACCATTCAGCCACCTTCTTGAGTTCATGTTTGTGCCCACACCCCAGACAAACATCGCGTAGCCGGAAACTGCCTCGTACACCACATCATGGCACTGTTCTGTGGCGATTGAGAGGGTTGTCGTGAGCAGCTGCTCGTTCCAGAAGTTGGTGCCGTTCCAGATAATCCCGGCTGCATCCGAGTTCGAATCCGCAACTATGAGGGCTATCTCGTCGGTATAGGGGTCGGAGGCCGCCTCAATCCAGTAGATGTTACCCGTGATAGTGGACAGTGTGAAGGAGTTTGGCTCGCTCCATTCGGTACCGTTCCATATCTGGTAGTAAACGGTAGGTCCTGCACCTCCCGAGTAAAAAATAATTGCATCCCCGCTCAAGGTTTCGAACGCAATATCATGCTGTCGGTAGAGGGGTGTTTGAGATGCATAGTCGGTTACCATTCTCGGTATGCTCCATGTA
>JAOAJK010000059.1 GCA_026414225.1 Thermoplasmata archaeon | reverse complement strand
GTTCTTGTGCTCCTACCTCCAGCGGTTCCAATGGATATAAAAAATTATCTGAAAAGATTTGCATGGAATATAGTGATTCTGGACTATATGGAACCCATAAGATATTTGCCAAAAGATTTTCAATCTGAGGAAAGCATGAGTATGATATTATAGTTATAGTGGGACCTACCATTAACACAGTTTAATCCTCCTGTTTGAACTCCTGCTATCCCTGATTTTTGATCCCAAATATTCCAAATTTCAATCCTACCTTAGTCCAGTTTGAACGGCAGTATCAAGGAATGCGTATCCACTTTGTGCATTAGATTTCAATCCTACCTTAGTCCAGTTTGAACCGGTGGAATGGAACTTGCGTTAAATGCACTTTATCATTTCAATCCTACCTTAGTCCAGTTTGAACTTTCTTCGCGCGGAACGAACTTATCCACCACATAAGCATTTCAATCCTACCTTAGTCCAGTTTGAACTATTGCCCGCTTGACTTTCTCGCACTCTTCTTCAGTCATTTCAATCCTACCTTAGTCCAGTTTGAACGAGAAGAATTAGATTTAATTATAATAGAGACATTACAATTTCAATCCTACCTTAGTCCAGTTTGAACCAGTAAAGAAGAGCGAAATTCCGACACTCGGAAGTGTATTTCAATCCTACCTTAGTCCAGTTTGAACGCAATGAATACCTGTCTTCAGAAATTCTCTACGAGGAATTTCAATCCTACCTTAGTCC
>JAOAJK010000058.1 GCA_026414225.1 Thermoplasmata archaeon | reverse complement strand
ATCCTACCTTAGTCCAGTTTGAACTCTCGCAGTCTGTGTCATACTTTGTGTATGTCCACAATTTCAATCCTACCTTAGTCCAGTTTGAACAGGGGGGTGGACTGTGTGGCGAGGAAAAGAACTTCTCATTTCAATCCTACCTTAGTCCAGTTTGAACCAAAGAACCTTCTTGACTTTGTGGCAATGCGTTCAAATTTCAATCCTACCTTAGTCCAGTTTGAACAACCATGGAGGCATCAAACCAGAACGCTACCCTGTCATTTCAATCCTACCTTAGTCCAGTTTGAACTAATCACATAATAGCCATCCGCTTCAGTAATCTTTATATTTCAATCCTACCTTAGTCCAGTTTGAACTAGATAAACTTAAAACAAAAGAGAAGAAGAAGTAAAGATTTCAATCCTACCTTAGTCCAGTTTGAACTAAAAATGACATATCCGTTTGCTGTTCTCAACAAAGCATTTCAATCCTACCTTAGTCCAGTTTGAACAAGATGCATTTATGTGATAAATGTAGCGAAAAATGTATTTCAATCCTACCTTAGTCCAGTTTGAACACAGTTTAAATCTTCTTTTGAGTAGTGTTGATGGTTTATTTCAATCCTACCTTAGTCCAGTTTGAACAGCCAGAACCTGAAAAGTTCTGTAGTGCATCTGCGACATTTCAATCCTACCTTAGTCCAGTTTGAACTTCTCGGCTCGGTTGGGCTGGCGGTTTCAAGGGCTGATTTC
>JAOAJK010000057.1 GCA_026414225.1 Thermoplasmata archaeon | reverse complement strand
GGCAAGGTCTGTAAGGTCCTTCACGAAACTGAGGTATTTGTTGAAATCAATCCGGAGCTTCACGACATCGCAGCCATCAATCACGATGTGCTTTATCCCCGACTTTATCCCGTCCTTTATCACCATTATGAATGTGGTGTCCACTGCCTCTGGCTTAATCGTCCGCACATCCTCGATGTCAAGGTCGGTTATCCAGTAATATTCCGCTTTTCCAAAGTACTTCTCGACCTTCCTCGGATGTGTTCTGGTTACCACGAGCGTCTTCTCGCCCGGTGGAATCTGTGCGGAGATTTTTTCCAGCGTGTCGTCCTTACGGTAGTACAGGTAGGTTCTTGCGCCTTTTCTCTCGACCTCGACCTCGGGCAGTTTGAGTTCCCTGTCAAACATCGAGGTTAGCACCTTTATCTTTTCCTCTTCGAAGAATTTGGGACGCACTTGGGTGATGAAGGTTGAGTTTGTCGTGGAAGCCACATCTACGATATCCTTCAGAAAGTTGGAAACTGCTTCAAACCCGCATTTTGTGGTAAGATACTCCAGATCGTCAATAAGCACCGTCGCCCCCGGGTTCTCACGCATGAAGTTGATAATGCTCTGGGTTATCTCGAAATCAAGCCGCTCAGGATTTGCTGACTGCTCCTCGGTTTCCACCTCGGTAATCCAGATTATTGGCAGCTTCTCGATTTTGAATGCGGTTCTCACCGCTGGGGGCGGTTTGCCTGTAATGCAGAGCCCGGGTTTCTGGGTGGAGAGGGCACGGAGCAGGAAGTACGGTGCGTTCGTGTGGTCATCGACTATCACATA
>JAOAJK010000056.1 GCA_026414225.1 Thermoplasmata archaeon | reverse complement strand
AGGCATACCCTGCTCGGGCTTTATTTGAATGCTGCGTCGAGAGTGCGGACTGGTGTAGCGGAGACAGCGCCATTTGGCACGCCCCACGCACGAATTCATATAACCAGCGATGCGGATTTTGCAAATCAGGCGGCAACCGAGGGCTGGGCAGGTAATGGAAGTCAAGGGAATCCTTACATAATTGAAAATTACGAAATCAACGGTAACTGGGGAAGTCATTGCATCTGGATTGAGAACACAAGCGTGTATTTTATAATCCGAAACTGCAATTTGTGGAATGCCACATCCTCTGGGAGTAAACCATATGGTGCAGGTATCGCGCTTGACAATGTGCAGAATGGAGTAGTCGACAACAACAAGTGCAACAATTCAAGAAGGGGAATTTTCCTATACAATTCTTCAAACAACACCATAACAAATAACAATGCGTCCAGCAATAGCTACTATGGCCTCCATCTTGATTCCTCAAACAACAACACCATAGCAGACAACAATGCCTTCAGCAATGGCCAATGTGGCATCTTTCTAGATTACTCAAGCAACAGCAACATATCCAACAACAATGCCTCTATCCACGACCACTATGGCATCCGTCTGGTTTCTTCAAGCAACAACACCATAGCAGACAACGATGCCTTCAGCAATGGCGACAGTGGCATCTATCTGTCCTCCTCAAGCAATAACAACACCATAACAGGCAACAATGTTTCCGGTAACTGCGATGGCATCCACCTGGACTACTCAGACAGCAACACCATAACAGGCAACAACGCCTCGGGTAACCACGATCACTGCATCTGTCTGTTTTACTCACACCTGTCGCTTATACACATCTC
>JAOAJK010000055.1 GCA_026414225.1 Thermoplasmata archaeon | reverse complement strand
AATAGATGCTACCCTTGTCCCTCATTGATAGTTCAAACTGGACTAAGATAGGATTGAAATTGATTTAGACACATGGAATAGAACGGTCTACACAGGTTCAAACTGGACTAAGGTAGGATTGAAATCTTTGTTGAGTGCTTTTCGCACTTCAACAATGAGGTGTTCAAACTGGACTAAGGTAGGATTGAAATTTGATAGTTATAGTTGAAGTTACACTATCTGCCCCGGTTCAAACTGGACTAAGGTAGGATTGAAATTGACATCAACAAGGGTCAGTGGTTTTATCTCTGTCACGTTCAAACTGGACTAAGGTAGGATTGAAATTGTGCTGGGGACAGAAGGTCGGCTACCCCGCTGGATGGGGTTCAAACTGGACTAAGGTAGGATTGAAATATATAACAAGAACATGTTCTGCATATTAATTCAAAAAGTTCAAACTGGACTAAGGTAGGATTGAAATCTGGAATTGTGCGATTTTATTCAGATAGAGATCAGGATGTTCAAACTGGACTAAGGTAGGATTGAAATCGCTTACGGTTACGGTGCCACCTTGCCTGAAAATCGGTTCAAACTGGACTAAGGTAGGATTGAAATGTGGACATAGCGATGAAGTCTACGGGACAGGATTGGAGTTCAAACTGGACTAAGGTAGGATTGAAATCGAGTTTGTCTCGTGGAGTTTTTTTGATATTCTCTCTGTTCAAACTGGACTAAGGTAGGATTGAAATTTAATTTTTCTACCATAAACGCAATAATCCACTTCTTGTTCAAACTGGACTAAGGTAGGATTGAAATTGACACACATCGTATATCTCTGATGGCTCTTTTTTTGTTCAAACTG
>JAOAJK010000054.1 GCA_026414225.1 Thermoplasmata archaeon | reverse complement strand
TAGCTTTCAATCCTACCTTAGTCCAGTTTGAACGCTTCATGCTATCATCTCCGACATAGGATTCTGGCGCTTTCAATCCTACCTTAGTCCAGTTTGAACTATCCACAATCACCCGTAAAAAAACGAAAAATAAAACTTTCAATCCTACCTTAGTCCAGTTTGAACCCTAATCTACAATACCGCATTCCTAAACAATCACGGCCTTTCAATCCTACCTTAGTCCAGTTTGAACACAGTAGGGGAGGTAGGGGAGAAACTCATAAATTGCCTTTCAATCCTACCTTAGTCCAGTTTGAACTCGGACAGGTCATTGGAGCGATAGATACCCTGGGTGCTTTCAATCCTACCTTAGTCCAGTTTGAACCAGAAAAAAGTAAGAGCCATGCGACCGCATCGTCGCACTTTCAATCCTACCTTAGTCCAGTTTGAACCAGAAGAGCCGTGAGAAGACCGTGACCATCACCCTTGACTTTCAATCCTACCTTAGTCCAGTTTGAACCCTAAATAATTTCCACATACCACTACGCAGAAAAATCGCTTTCAATCCTACCTTAGTCCAGTTTGAACGGGGGGTAGGGCAGGAAATCACCCAGGGCATCCTTGCATTTCAATCCTACCTTAGTCCAGTTTGAACAGTTACGACAGTTGGCTGGGAAGTAGAGGACGAATAATTTCAATCCTACCTTAGTCCAGTTTGAACTTGTGAAAGAGGATTTAAGCACGGAAATGGTTAATCATTTCAATCCTACCTTAGTCCAGTTTGAACTGGTAGTTCATTGCTCGCCCCAACGAGCGTTATCAAATTTCAATCCTACCTTAGTCCAGTTTGAACTAAAAAATGTGGGTATGAGTGGGTATTGAGAAAAGATGAATTTCAAT
>JAOAJK010000053.1 GCA_026414225.1 Thermoplasmata archaeon | reverse complement strand
CAGAGCCCGGGTTTCTGGGTGGAGAGGGCACGGAGCAGGAAGTACGGTGCGTTCGTGTGGTCATCGACTATCACATAGTTGTAGCCATGCTCAACCTTGAACGGAATTTTCTCCTTAACTCCATCCCGCTTCTCTATCTCAGGAGCAATTGATAACAACTTGTACTTCGAGATAGCATACCCTAGTAGAATTGTGGATACACTCATTACCAGTGAGGTTGGGTCAGGTGCACTGAAGTACCACAGATTAATGGCGTTCCCGACGAAAGGCACTATCACCGCAAAAATCAAAATTCTCGCCTGGTTTTTCTCAATCTTGGTTCTCGCATGCTTTATCGAGACCGCAAGTGAAATGATTCCCGCAAGAACAATCACATATTGAAATACGGCATATCCCCACCATACAGCGGTCCATTGTCCATAGTATTTCCCAGGTGCCGTTGGCTCCTGAAGGTAAACCGAAAAGAACAGGTGTGTGAGCGGATTCGTGGCACAGATGATTTCGAACATTGCGGATATTCCCAACAGCAGAATAAATGTCCATTTTTTATTGAGAATGTTCCGCCAGATTGGCACCGCATTCGCCACGAAAAAGTACGCAGGGCCAATCAAAATTATGCCCACATACTTGAAGTGGTAAAACGCAAGCATCAGGTTCAGGTCATCGGTGAACCAGTATCCTGTCTCTCCCAGAAGCCAGATAACCATAACAGTTGAGAGAAACAGAAACAGCTTGTTTTTTCTGCCCTTCGGGTCAGACCAGTAGCCGCGGTGGGCTACATACATCGTTGCAATTGCACTCAGAAGAAATATTGTCCCGAAGAGATAATATTTTGCCTCCATTCTAACATGCAAATGAATGGATGATATAAAATTTTGGTGCAGGATTTGAAGAGGTGGTTAGATGGTTTTTTGTTTACTTCAGCACGACATCAAATCTATTGCTCACAGCGACATTTTCCTTCTCATCGCTTGTTTCGACCACGCAGTAGAGCCAGGCATT
>JAOAJK010000052.1 GCA_026414225.1 Thermoplasmata archaeon | reverse complement strand
GTCTATACAACAGACAATAGCACCTGTTCAAACTGGACTAAGGTAGGATTGAAATGGGCTAACTTTGATTATGCTGTTGAAAACAGCATACGTTCAAACTGGACTAAGGTAGGATTGAAATTAAGCATCTCTTTCAGTATCTCTTTGTCTAATATGTGTTCAAACTGGACTAAGGTAGGATTGAAATCAGCCACAAACCATGCACCTTTTTGTTTTAGGATGCGTTCAAACTGGACTAAGGTAGGATTGAAATTATCATCATGTGCCCAGGAGGCATTTCCGTAAACAAGTTCAAACTGGACTAAGGTAGGATTGAAATGAAGATGAGAACTTATCGGCACTGTTCGATAGGTTCTTGTTCAAACTGGACTAAGGTAGGATTGAAATTATGACAGGACGACGACTGCAAAACCGTGCAAGGACAGGTTCAAACTGGACTAAGGTAGGATTGAAATCAATGAATACCTGTCTTCGGAAATTCTCTACAAGGAGTTCAAACTGGACTAAGGTAGGATTGAAATTTTTTTTGTTTTTTTGTTTTTGTTTTGATTTCTGGTGTTCAAACTGGACTAAGGTAGGATTGAAATGGAAAACGACTTTTCAGCTCGTTCATAAAACTGCTTAGTTCAAACTGGACTAAGGTAGGATTGAAATACGCTGTCAGCGAATACATTTGCATTCTGGAAGGATAGTTCAAACTGGACTAAGGTAGGATTGAAATTCTCTGGAGTGGGTTCTGGGATTGAAATTCTGATATAGGTTCAAACTGGACTAAGGTAGGATTGAAATGAGATACAAAAAAGAGCTGCAGAGAATAAACAGATTGTTCAAACTGGACTAAGGTAGGATTGAAATTTACATATATAGTACTGAGGTGAAAAACATGACCTCAGTTCAAACTGGACTAAGGTAGGATTGAAATCCAGAGAAGGCAGAACATGACGGAGGTGTGTTGGAAGTTCAAACTGGACTAAGGTAGGATTGAAATCAATGTAACCTTCACCGATCCGCCGCCCCTCGCAGAGTTCAAACT
>JAOAJK010000051.1:348-1070 GCA_026414225.1 Thermoplasmata archaeon | reverse complement strand
GATATGAACCCTATAAGAGTTCAAACTGGACTAAGGTAGGATTGAAAGGATGAACTTTTCGGTGCTGTAAAACTATCAGCACTGGTTCAAACTGGACTAAGGTAGGATTGAAAGCATAGTTAAAAGCACATAGTTAACTAATATCTGTCCGTTCAAACTGGACTAAGGTAGGATTGAAAGAGCGGATTAGCGAGAGACAGTATTATCTTTGCAACTGTTCAAACTGGACTAAGGTAGGATTGAAAGGAGCCAATTCTTTGGTATGCTGTTTTCAACAGCATAAGTTCAAACTGGACTAAGGTAGGATTGAAAGCATACCAACACGAAACAAAAAAATTAATGACTGTGCGTTCAAACTGGACTAAGGTAGGATTGAAAGTTAATCATATTTACAAGTTCATTAAATGTTAGGGATTTGGTTCAAACTGGACTAAGGTAGGATTGAAAGAGTGTAAAGCGAGACATTCAATTTGTGTTGCCAACCAGTTCAAACTGGACTAAGGTAGGATTGAAAGCTGTTGTCTCTTTCTATATCTGCAGAAACAAGTTCTGTTCAAACTGGACTAAGGTAGGATTGAAAGTTCTGCAATTTCCTAATATGCTTCTTCTGTTTAATAGTTCAAACTGGACTAAGGTAGGATTGAAAGGACTCGTCGAACTTCTTTGACAATTTCTCGTATAGCGTTCAAACTGGACTAAGGTAGGATTGAAAGAGGCGAGAA
>JAOAJK010000051.1:0-338 GCA_026414225.1 Thermoplasmata archaeon | reverse complement strand
TGGGTCATTTTATCACCCGTGTTCAAACTGGACTAAGGTAGGATTGAAAGCTATGTCCTTCACTTTTCCACCTCCGTCGGGACGCAAGTTCAAACTGGACTAAGGTAGGATTGAAAGAGGCGAGAAGACTACTGTTTGATGGTCAAGAAGGTAGTTCAAACTGGACTAAGGTAGGATTGAAAGTCGTAATTACGCTGATTCCTCTTTTGTATGAGAATAGTTCAAACTGGACTAAGGTAGGATTGAAAGGCTTTCTTCCTGGTTGGTGTCCCATTCCGTCATGTTGGTTCAAACTGGACTAAGGTAGGATTGAAAGTACACTTCGGAAGGGTGGGTAT
>JAOAJK010000050.1 GCA_026414225.1 Thermoplasmata archaeon | reverse complement strand
ATGTAGGTATTATAGGTGCTGGGTTTGTGGGACAAGCAATAGGAGCATACTTTGCGAATAGGGGCCAAAGTGTACAATATTACGACAAAAATCCAAAGGTTGTAAACACGCTGAGAGAGAGAGGCTTATTTGCGACGATGAACATAGAAGATGTGGTTAGTAGAAAATACATTTTTATCTGCGTACCGACGCCGACAGACGAAGATGGAGAACAGCGTTTAGATAGTATACTATCTGCATTAAGGGAAATGTCTCAGAAAATAAGAGATAAAAGAGATAGAAATGATCACATTGTTGTAATAAAGTCAACAATTCTTCCAGGCACTACAGAAAAAGTTCTTCTTCCTGAAATATATAAAAATGTGTGTCCTGAAGAGATTGGGATTTTATATGTCCCTGAGTTTATTACAGAAATCCATAGAACATGGATAAATGATAATAAGTACGCGATAACTCCTAACGATGAGTATCGGATAGTAATTGGGGAAGGAAAAAACAAGAAGTGGGGAGATATGTTCCTAAAAGAGCTCTATGAAAGTATTTCCATCCCAGTAATAAGAACCAATTACAAAACAGCAGAGATGATAAAGTATGCATCCAATAACGCACTTGCTGTTAGGATTTCCTACTGGAACGAGGTGTTTCTAGTATGTCAGGAATTAGAGATAGATTCTACAATTGTGGCGAGAGCAGCATCAATGGATCCACGGATTGGGTTATATGGAACTGTTCATGGTAAGGCATTCGGCGGGAAATGCCTGCCAAAGGATATTAAAGCGTTTGTGCATTTCGCAAATAAATACCGAAAAATTCCACTCCTTGAAGGAGCCATTGAAATTAATGACTACATGAGAAAGAAATATGGGGTTAGAGAGTAATGGTAGAAGAGCGATACTCTCTAAGAGGTGTGAACACCCATGAAACATATGTCTGAAGAAATTTGTCAGGACATACTTAGTATTTGGGAGGACATGCGGATAAGTTACCTAACAAAGAGATTTTATGGATTAGTGAAAAAAATTGGACAGTAGGAGATGGGTAGAAATGAAGAAAGTGTTGATTACTGGAGGGGCAGGTTTTATAGGTTCTAACCTCTCTATAGCTTTGACG
>JAOAJK010000004.1 GCA_026414225.1 Thermoplasmata archaeon | reverse complement strand
GCGTTCGAGGGGGCTGATGTGGTCTATCCAAAGAGCTGGGGGGCCCTGATGGGGACCCAGAAACCGGAAGAGAGCATGCAGATAGCAAAGAAATACACCGACTGGATTTGCAACGAGGAACTCATGGACCTGACAAACAGGCACTCCTATTACATGCACTGCCTTCCGGCGGATAGGGGTTATGAGGTGACCGATGCGGTGATTGATGGCCCGCATTCAATTGTGAACGATGAGGCAGAGAACAGGCTGCATGTGCAGAAGGCAATTCTTGCCCTGACAATGGGTGGTAGACCCTGAACCAGATTACCGTAAAATTTTTTGGTTATTTCAGGGAAATCACTGGCAGCCGTGCGATTCAGATAGAGAGCGAGCAGTTTGGCACCGTTGGCGATGTCCTCCAGGATGTGGTAAAGCGATACCCTGACATCAGGGACAAGCTGTTTGATGGCAAGAGGGTGATGCCGTTTGTGAAGGTGCTCGTCAATGGCCTGGCTATCGAAGTGCTTGATGGCCTGGAAACTAAAGTTAAGGCAGGGGATGCGGTCGCGATTTTCCCCCCAGTGGGCGGAGGGTGAGAGAAAGAGATTTCCTGGCACATACCCAGATTGACAAACGCAACCTTTATATACTTGTCTGCTATATGTCAGACAAAGAATTAAAGGATGGTGATATGGTGTCTGATGCCGCAGTGCTGGAAAACAATCCGGGAGGCGAGGAATTCGGGGCATGGGATGAGGAGGAGCTTATGGAGTGGATGGACCAGATTGACAATCTCCTCAGGCAGATAAAGGAGATTTAGGGTCATTCCAGTAATTTCTGCTGTCCCCTACCAACCTCAACACTCTTCTGTTTCTCCTTCTCTTTTTCTGGCTTCTGGCTGTACAGGTCCTTTATGATTATCTCAGCCCGCTCGTCATAATCAAAGATGAACCGCACATCATCAGGGGTCAGACGCAATTTCCTGACCATCTGCCTTCTGAAGCTATCGTTGTGTCTGAAGATGTAAACGAAGTAAGGATAGATTTCACGCTTTGCCTCTGCAATCGAACTGTGGCAGTATCTGCCGAGTTTGTAGCACAGCGCATAAATTCGCTCCCGCGTGTCCCGTGTATCCCGCATTTTCAGGAGAAACATGGGAAAACTGAACTGGGCAAACCTCGGCTCGTGCTTCTTGGCGACTGCAACACCGCCCAGCATCAGGTCAATCGCGTATTTCCAGAGCCCGTATCTTCCCCTCCTGTAAACCCTCCCGAAGAACAGGTCCGCCTTTGAGAGCGCATCAAAACCAGAAGCCAAATCCTCTGGATGTGTGTATGCCCTGGGAATGTTTTCCTCTATCCAGAGCGTGAGTTTTTCCGGCTCCTCATCCACATTCCGCTGGATTTCCCTGATTTTCCTCAAATTCCTTTCCTTGAATATGGTTCCGAGGAGGGCGTAAACCTCCTCCTCCCTGTCACGCACACCCACACCTTCCTCGGTGGTAACCTGGGTTCTTCCTGTGGCAACCGCTTCCAGGTCGTTTATCGCACTTCTCACATCCCCGTCGGACCGTTCAGCAATGAGCTGGAGCACACTTTCCTCAACCCTGATTTTTTCTGAAGCGCAGATGCCAGCAAGCAATTTTTTAATTTCCCTCTTGTCGACCCTTCTGAACTTGATAATCTCACAGACCTCCTTGAACCTCCCCTTTCTTGTGAGTTCGTATTCATCATTTACAATCAGGATGATAGGGTTTGAGGTGACCGCTATTGCCCTCAGGATTGCACTCGCCCCGCCCCTGTCGCTGTAATCCTCCTTTTCGTCCCCGGCTTCGGCCCCTTCAGGGCCCTCGCCTTCCCTGCTCACCCTCTCGTAGAGGCTATCTGCCTCGTCCAGAATAAGCAGTTTTTTCCTCTTTTCATCACCTGATAAATCGCTGTGGATTGCTGCCCTGAGCACGATGTCCTCGATTGCACCAGCATTCCTTGCATCCGACGCATTGAGTTCTATTACCGCCCACCCAAACTCATTTGCAAGCGCATGGGCTGCGGTGGTCTTTCCGACACCAGGTTTTCCCGATAGCACGACCGCTCGTTTCTTTACCTTGCCCGTCTCCCACTCCTCGGCCCACCTTCTCATCGCCTCAATTGCCTGCTTGTTTCCACGGATTTCGCCCAGAAATTTTGGCCTGTATTTCTCAACCCACATCTCAGTCATGCTTGAACCGTGAATATCCTGCGGTTAGAAAAAGGTTTGGGAGGAGTAACCGAACCCACCTGCGAAATACTTAATACATCCCTCCCATTGTTTTGCAGAGATGCATCCCTACCTGACGGTAATAAGACCGTGGAACTGCGCGCTCGCTGCCACAGGCGTGGTCGTAGGCGGCGTCATCGCTGCTGGCTTTGCCGCCTTTGCAGTTTTCAATCTCCCCCAGCTTATCTTAGCTATGCTCGTGGTTTTTTTGAGCACAGGAGCAGGAAATGTGCTGAACGACTACACGGACAGGGATGTAGACAGGATTAACCACCCCGAGAGACCCATCCCCTCCGGGAAAATCAAACCATCCCATGCTGCAATTTACTCCGTGGCCCTCTTCGGTGCTGCCATTCCCTTTGCGGCAGTTGCAGAGCACCGGCTCGAACTCCTCCTCATCCTCCTCGTTGCGGTTCTGCTCATGCTCGCCTACGAATTCAAGTTCAAGGCGGAGGGGTTTTCTGGAAATCTTATTGTAAGCTTACTCACCGCAATGGTCTTTGTGTTTGGCGGCTGTGCGTTTGGCAATCCACTGCTCACCATTCCCTTTGCCCTCATCTCCTTCCTTGCCAGCGTGTACAGGGAAATCGTGAAGGACATAGAGGATGTGGAAGGCGATTTCACAAGAAAAACGCTGCCCAAAAAAGTCGGAAAAAGAAATGCTGGCCGCATGGGCATCGCCTCGCTCGCCCTATCCATTGCCTTCTCACCACTCCCCCTTCTCCTTCCCGCTTTCAGTTTCATCCCGAAGGTGGGTTACGCAATGGGTATTGTTGCAGCGGACATGGTCTTTATATACTCTGCCACATTTACTTTCAAGTCCCCGACGAAAGCCCAGAAACTGGCGAAAATTGGGATGTTGCTCGGCACCGTTTCATTCCTCCTAATCGGACTGAGGTGATTGGATGCGGGTATGGGAATACATTGAAAAAAAGATTGCGAACAGCGAAAAAATGCACATGACCCTTCTTGACCCTGACAAGCAGAGCCCGGCGGAGGCAGGTGAAATTGCTGGAAAATGCGAGGAACTCGGGAGTGATGCAATAATGATAGGGGGTTCCACAGGGGTCACAAGGGAGAACATGGATGCGACAGCCAGGGCAATAAAGGCAGAGCTCGAGAAGATTCCACTGATCATTTTCCCCACGAAACCAGATGCCCTTACGCCGCATGCGGATGCAATCTACTTCATGAGCATGCTTAACTCCCAGGACCTGAATTTTGTGATCGGTTACCAGGTGCTCGGTGCAATGGTTGTGAAGAAACTCGGGATTGAGCCGATTCCGATGGGTTACATCATCATCGAGCCGGGCATGAAGGTGGCAGAGGTTGGCAGTGCAAAGGTCATACCCAGGCACGACATCAGGTCAGCAGTTGCCCATGCCCTGGCTGCAGAGTATCTCGGGATGAATCTCGTGTATCTGGAGGCAGGGAGCGGGGCCCATCAGCATGTGCCGCCGGAGATGGTTTCGGAGGTGCGGAAAAACATCGGAATTGGGTTGATTGCCGGCGGCGGAATAAGAACGCCAGAAAGTGCCTCCCAGCTTGCCAGAGCAGGTGCCGACATCATCGTGACAGGCACGGTGGTTGAGGAAGCAAGCGACATTGAGAATACCCTTGGAAAAATAATTGCAGCGGTGAAGCACAGATGAAAATAAGTTTCGGGAGGGCACTGAATTTCCAGGAAAGCATGGAAGAGACCGCCAAGTTTTCAAAGTATCTTTTCACCTCGCCGGAACCATACATCACAGTGCCGGTGATTTTCCTGTTTTCCATCCTGCTCGGCTACCTCTTCTTTTATCCGGATGCCAGCGCTCTTCCGTATGGCCTCGTGATTTTCTTCTTTCCAGCCCTCATCACTGGGTTCCTCACAAAAATTCTCGTGGAAGGCATGGGTGGAAGAATGTATCTCCGCAGGAGTTTTCTGCTCGTGCTTCTTTCCCTCCTTCTCCCGATGCTCTTCGGAATCATCTACAGATTGCTCTCACTCTTTGCAGAGGTGCGGATGCTCTATGCCCTTTATGCAGGGATTGCCAGCATCGGTTTTTTCCGCCATTTCGTGGGTTATGCAATTGCCCTGCCATCACATACGCGGGCGGCGGTCATAAGTGGCCTCCATGTGGCAATCACAGGAATCCCGCTGTTCCTCCTGAATCCCCAGTCCCCCACCCACATTGTAATTTTTTCAATTTCCACCGCCCTCTTCATGGTAGCCAGCATAGTATTCCTTGAAACGGTGAGCTACCCCATGAAACGGTTTTTTGGGGTGAAGGCAGGCGCCCTCGTAAAACCCCTCCTCGACCATCTCACAGACAAGACCGCTGCCTCAGCGAGGGAACTTGAGGAATTTCTGGACAGCATTTCGTCATATGCAAATCTCTACTGCGGTGTCATCGGGATAAAAACACGGAAATCTGATGTGCTGATTGTAGTGCCAGCAGTCCATCCTGGGCCATTCTCAATGATTGGTGGTGGAAACCTGCCCGCCAAACTCAAAAAAGAGATTAAGGACTGGAAAAAATTGATGGTGCCCCATGGCTCTGCAACCCATGACTTTAATTTAAGCACCACGGAAGAGTGTAAGAAAGTCGCCAGGTTTGCGGAGCAGTTCGCTGGCAAGATAAGATTCACGGATGAGGGGAGCGAGATGGTCCGTGTAAGTCGGAACAATTTTTCCGTCTGCGCCCAGTTTTTCGGAGACACCGTATTGATTGTGGCTACCTCTGCACCGCATCCCACCGATGACATTGATTATCCCACCGGGATTCATGCGGTCAGAATCGCTCAGAAGCATGCAGCGAAGGTGGTGTTTGTGGACGCCCACAACTGTCTGGTTAAGGGCAGCGGTGCGGTGCGGCTCGGAATGGAAAAGGCGGAGGCGCTGCTTGAGAATGTGGAATTAGCGGTAAAAATGGCTGCCCAGAAGAAAGGGAAAATGAGAATTGGATTTGCTGAGACCACGGAGTTCAAGCTAGAGGAAGGGATAGGCCCCTCAGGAATACAGGTACTCTTCGTAGAATGCAACGGCAGAAAAAATGCGTATGTGCTGATTGACGGGAACAACATGGTTCCTGGATTAAGGGAGAAAATTCTGGCTGAAATCTCAGGGCTTGTGGATGATGCCGAGGTGATGACCACGGACAACCACATCGTGAATGCTACATTCGGTGGTTTTAACCCTGTTGGAAGGAAGGTAGAGCACCGGAGGGTCGTAAAGACAATTAGGGAACTTGTGGAAAGGGCAGCCGGAAACCTGGTAGAGGCGGAGACAGGTGGAAACACGGGCATCATGAGGAACCTGCGGGTTTTCGGACATGAAACCGCACCGAGGTTAACCACGGTGATGAACACATCCTATACGATTATCTGGCCCATGTTGGGAGCAATGTTTCTCCTCCCTTCATTTCTCTCGATTCTCCTGATGTATATCTGGCTTTGAAGCCCAGCCCCACAACAACCAGTTCCTACCACCAGGACCGTACCCTGAACCTTCCATCCGTGTAGTCCACCTTCAGGTTCATCCTCGGATGCATTTCAGCCACATACCAGATAATTTCCCATTTCCCGTTTGTGCAATTCAACCTGTAATACGGGAAGCGGAAAACTCCCAGGTGACTCTGGACTTCTGGAAGATAGTAGGTGTAAACCAGGTCCTCGCAGGATTTCACCTCTATCCTTTCCCCATGAAATTTCGGAATCCTGTATTCCTCCACTCCCCTGCTGTTTCTTATCCCGATCACAATCTCCTTTTCGTTCTCCGAACGCCGCGCCATCCTCCAGTGCCAGGGTTTTTCGGTTGGTAGGAGACAGAACTCGTTTTTGAACCTTCTCTTGAAGTAAAGCTTGCTTCCAGCACGGAGGGCGAAGTAGGAAAGATAGGAAACCCCGAGGATTGCAGATGCCATTTCCATATTCAGAAATGGGAGGTAGCGGAAACGCACGAGAGCAAGAAAAACCACGGCAGCAAAAAACCAGAGCATGAGGTAAACATTGACTGCCAAATCAATGCTGAGATTGTAATACTTCTTAGAGAGTGGATAGAGCACGGGTGTTCCCCAGTTTGTGAGAGCGTCGCATCCGAGATGCATCAGGCCAGTGACGAGCATTATTCCGGCCGCAACCGGGAGATTCAAGTCGGTCCAGAACAGGAATTTTCCGATTACCGCAATCACTGGTGAGACAGCCACAACAAACAGGGCTGTGTGGGTAATTCCGTGATGGGAAGCAAATGGAAATCGCCGCCAGAGCGGGAAGAGGAAAATGTCGAAGTCGGGGAGGACTGCAAGCAGAGAGCCAAGAACTACATATGGATTGTAGAAATTCCCGGAAGCCCACGAGGAAATGAGGAATCCAAACATCAGGTGCGTGAAAAAATCCATCTTACTCCCTGAGTTCCAGCAGCATACTAATTTCGACAGCTGCATCCAGTGGCAGCGCAGAAACCCCAACTGCAGTTCTTGAGTGTTTCCCCGCGTCCCCGAATATCTCCACGAGCAGGTCCGAGGCCCCATTCGCCACATAAGAAATCTCTGTGAATTCTGGGAGGGAATTCACGAACACGCTGACACCCAGCACCCTGCTCACACGGTCGAGTGTCCCGAGTTCATTTCTTACCGCGTGCAATCCGTAAAGGGTTGCGTTCCTGGCCGCTGCATACCCATCTTCCTTTGACAGGACACCGAGTTTTCCCCTGTGGGTAAGCCCATCACTGTTTCTCGGAAGCATCCCGCTCACATACAGGTGTTTGCCTGTTTTCACACACGGGAGATAATTTCCAGCCGGGGCTACAGAAAGCCCGCCCCCGATCCGCCTGAAGTTTTCGTCTGCACCCACAATATCACCAGCTACGCCCGTTTCATCACCACATTACCAGGAACCCTGAACTCACCGCCCCAGTAAAGGAGGAGGTCCTCCTTCCTGTATTCCTCTGCCTCGCAGTGGACAATCTCACCCACGAACCAAGTATGGTCACCCGTCACAAACTCCTGCTTCGTGATGCACTCAAATCTGAGCGGGCATTCCTTGATTGAACCAGTATTCACCTTCTTGCTAGGAATTTTCGTAAGCCCCGCATGGCGGAATTTATCCGTGGTCTTTCCACTCGTGCTACCACATTTCATCGCGGCATCTGCCAGGTCCTTTGTCGGCAGATTCACCACGAACTCCTTGTGTTCCTTCAGGAGCTTGAAAGAATGCCGCTTCGGAGCCACACCAAAACCGATTAAGGGCGGGGAAAAGGAGAAGATGTGGCACATTCCGATGGTGATGATGTTCGTGGTCTCATATTTACCGCAGGTCACCAGAGTCACAGGAAAGGCAGGAAACAATCTGTATGCTTCGTTGAGATTTACTTCCATACCCCTCAACCCTGCTTCTTCATCTTTGCAAATTCCTTCTCCCGCAATTCCTTGCGTTTGATTTTCCCGCTCTGGGTCTTCGGCAGTTCCTTCACAAATTCAATGAGGCGGGGATACTTGTAGGGTGCGGAATGCTCCTTCGCAAATTCCTGGATTTCCTTTGCAAGCTGCTCTGTGGGTTTGTAACCAGGTTTCAGCACAATGAACGCTTTCACCACATTGCCCCGCATCTCATCAGGGCTTGCAACTGCCGCCGCTTCCAGCACCGCAGGATGCTCTATTAGCGTGCTTTCAACCTCAAATGGAGAAATCCTGTATCCTGACGCCTTGATTAGGTCATCGCCCCTGCCCCTGAACCAGAAGTAGCCATCTTCATCATAGCTGAGCGTGTCCCCGCTGAGGAACCAGCCATTCTTGAAACACTCGGCCGTTTTATCTGGTTTGTTCCAGTATTCCCTGAACAGGCCAGGGTCGTCAGCACTTACCGCGAGGGTGCCCTCCTCACCAGGTGGGAGCACCCGGCCCTCTGAATCCACGATTGCACATTTGTGGCCTGGTTGTGGTTTTCCGCATGAACCTGGCCTGATCTCAAGTCCTGGCATGTTTGAGAGGTAAACCATCACCTCGGTCATCCCGATTCCGTCGTAAATCTCGAGACCGAACCTCCGCTTCCATTCCTGGATGACTTCAGGGTTCAATGGCTCCCCCGCACTTATGCAATGTCTCAGGGCCGAGAGGTCATACCTTTTCTCAGCATCCTTCACGGTGAGAAACATCCTGTAAGCTGTTGGCACGGAATCGAGGGTTGTAACCTGATATTTCTCAAGTAACTGGAACCAGCGCTCCGGGTCAAATTTTCCCTCGTAGATGAGGGTGCTTACGCCATGTCTCCATGCATAGAGGAAACCGTTGCCGAGCGGATAAATCCAGTTTAGCTGCCCTGTGTGGGTGACGATATCGTCCTCCTTGTACGCCTGCCAGTATCTGGAGCCAGGGTCGTTTCCAATCACCCACCTGTGAAGATGAACCGCACCCTTTGGCATCCCAGTAGTCCCTGAAGTGTAGCAGAAGAATGCCATGTCAGTGCTCAGAGTATCCTCGAGTACCAGGTTGCGGCTAGCTCCCTTCATCAGGGCATCAAACGAGATCTGCTTTTCATTCTGGGGCTCGCCCACCACAATCACATGCTTCAGGGTCGGGCATTTATTCCTTATTTCCTCGACCTCCTTAACGAACTCCGGTGTTGTAACCACAGCCACCGCAGCACTGTCATTGATCCTGTATTCAACCTCGTGCCCTTTGAACATTGTGCTGGAAGGTATGGGAACTGCGCCGATTTTCACGCCTCCCAGAAATACCACCTGGAACTGAGGAATGTTCGGGAGCCGCATCAAAAATCTGTCTCCCTTCTTCAGCCCGAGGTTTCTGAGAGCATTTCCAAACTTGTTGGAGAGGTTTTTCATCTCAAGGAATGTGTACTTCTCCGTCTTTCCCTGTTCATTTTCCCAGAACAGTGCAATCTTGTTTTTGTTTTTGCCCTCCGCATGCTTGTCAACGCAATCATAGCCCATGTTATACCTTTCTGGAATATCCCACTTCCAGTTCTTCACTTCCTCTTCGTAGTTGAAACCCATTTCGATTTCCCCCTTAATCTTCCAAGGTTGTGATGTCGCCGATTGGCTTGCCAGTTGCCTCCGCCTTTAACACCCTTCTCATAATTTTGCCGCTCCTTGTCTTGGGCAGCTTGTCCCTGAACTCAATGTCCTTGATTACCGCAACCGGTCCGAGCTCCTTCCGGACATGTTTCTTTATGTCCTCCGCAAGGTCTGGAGATGATTTCTGCCCTGCCTTGAGAATCACATACGCCTTGATAACCTCGCCCTTGACTTCATCGGGCACGCCGACGACCGCGGCCTCAGCCACCGCGGGATGGCTCACGAATGCACTTTCTACTTCCATCGTCCCAATTCTGTGGCCTGAAATCTTGAGCACATCATCTGCCCTGCCCTGCACCCAGAAATAACCATCCTCATCCCGTCTTGCCACATCCCCCGCCACATAGAAATCACCTGGCAGTTTCTTCCAGTATGTCTGGACATATCTGTCAGGGTCCTTGTAGATGGTTGCCATCATGGCGGGCCATGGAGATTTAATCACGAGGAATCCGCCCTGATTTGCAGGGAGCGACTTTCCACTCCCATCCACGATGTCCGCAATGATGCCTGGGAATGGCTTGGTTGCAGAGCCAGGTTTGAGCGGGGATACTGGCAGCGGGGTAATCAGGATCATCCCCGTTTCGGTCTGCCACCAGGTATCCATGATCGGGCATTTCTCCTTTCCAATTACTCTGTAGTACCAGTGCCAGGCCTCTGGATTTATCGGTTCGCCCACTGAGCCGAGCAATCGCAAGGTGCTCAGGTCATGCTTGTTTGGCCATTCCTCTCCATTCTTCATCATTGCACGGATCGCGGTGGGTGCAGTGTAGAATACCGTGACCTTGTGCTTCTCTACCATCGACCACCATCTGTCTGGCTGCGGGTAATCGGGTACGGCTTCAGACATTATCGTGGTTGTGCCTACCATCAACGGTCCATACACAATGTAGCTGTGTCCCGTAATCCAGCCAGCGTCTGCAGTGCACCAGTATATGTCCTCCTCCTTGATGTCGAAAATCCATTTCATTGTGCGGTGGACACCCACCATGTAGCCCCCGTGTACATGGACAACCCCTTTGGGTTTCCCGGTGGTGCCAGAGGTGTAGAGAATGAACAGCGGGTCCGTTGCCTCCATCACCTCTGCCTTGCATTCACCGCTCTCCTTCGCAACCAGCTCGTGGTACCAGAAGTCCTTGCCGGGCTGCATCTTCACATCTGCATTTGCCCGCTTGACCACAACCACCTTTTCCACGCTCGGACATGCAGCCACGGCCTCATCGACGGTTGGCTTCAGCAGAATTGTCTTTCCCCTCCGGAAGGTTCCATCTGCGGTGACCACAACCTTTGCTTCCGCATCGACTATTCTATCCCGCAGCGCCTCCTTGCTGAAGCCGGCGTAAACCACGCTGTGGATTGCCCCGATTCTTGCGCAGGCGAGCATTGTGATTGCCTGCTCCGGGATGTTGGGAAGGTAGGTTGTAACCCTGTCACCCTTTTTCACACCGAGGTTCTTCAGGGCATTTGCAAATTTGCAAACTTCCTTGTGGAGTTCGGCGTATGTAATTTTCCGGACATCCCCAGGTTCCCCCTCGAAAAGGATTGCGACCTTGTTTGCCCTGGTTTTCAGATGCCTGTCAACTGCATTGACTGTGATGTTGCATTTTCCACCCACAAACCATCTGAAAAACGGTTTGTTGGAATCATCAAGCACCTTTTCCCATTTCTGGAACCACTCCATTTCCCTTGCTGCTTCCTCCCAGAATTTCAATGGATTCTCTGCTGCCTCTTTGATTACTTTTTCCCAGTCCTTCACCGTTGCTCTCTCTATCACTTCCTTGCGCGGCAGAAACTTTCTTTCTTCCTTCAACAGCGTGGATAGTGTTTCTTCTGACATGGTTTCATAACCTCCATTGGTTATCCCAAATACCACATGTATATTTATTTTTCTCAACGTTGAGGGTGTCAAAAGTTAAGTGAAAACAGGAAGTCCATCCGAACTCACATATGATAGCCAGATAGAAAAATATCTTGATGGATGTCTAGCGATTTCCTTGGAAATCACTTAAGATTGGACAGTCTCTCAACGTTTGTTTTGTTGGAAGCTACCAACTTCGGGTGATTTTTGCTCCGTTTTCCACAGAGGTAAAACCTTTTATCCTCCCATTATTTCCGCCTTCCCGTGATAACCATGTTCGAGCGAAGTTTGCAACTGATGAGTGCTGATAAAATTCGAAATCTGCAGGAAAAGAAAATGAAAAAGATTGTAAACTATGCATACCGCAGGGTTCCTATAATAAGGCAGAAATTCAAGGCCGCTGGAATCACGCCAGACAGTATCAGAAAAATAGAGGATGTAGCCAAAATTCCGTTCACAACAAAGGAGGATTTTGCGCAGGGTTATCCGTTTGGATTGATGGCCGTAAATCCCGAGAGAGTTGTGAGAATCCACGCGTCCTCGGGCACAACAGGCAAGCCCAAGGTCGTTTATTATACCCGTAAAGACCTTGAAACCTGGACACGGCTCATGGCACGGCTCTACGACTGTGCGGGTGTGACCAGCAAGGACATTGTTCAGAACATGTATGGCTACGGTCTCTTCACTGGCGGTCTCGGTTTCCATTACGGGGCTGAACGCATCGGGGCAATGGTGGTCCCCGCAGCAACCGGCAACACCAAACGCCAGATTATGCTGATGAAGGACTTCGGCACCACCGTGATTGCCTGCACGCCCTCGTATGCCCTTTACCTCTGCGAAGCCGTCAAGGCAGAGGGTCTAGACCCTCGAAAGGACCTCCGCATCCGTATCGGGCTTTTCGGCGCAGAACCATGGAGCGAGGAGGCGAGAAAGAAAATCCAGGACACTTTCGGAATGCTTGCAATCGATTGCTACGGGATGTCCGAACTCTATGGTCCTGGTGTTGCCTGCGAGTGTCCCGAACAGAACGGATTGCATGTCTGGGGAGACGAATTTTACATTGAAACGATTGACCCCGATACGGGCGAGGTGCTTGAGGAGGGTAAGGAAGGTGAGTTTGTGGTAACGATGCTGAACAGGGAGGCGATGCCCATCTTGCGGTATCGTACCAGGGACCTCGCAAGGGTGGTTTGGGAAGAGTGCGAGTGCGGAAGGCAGCATCCCAGAATCATGAGAATTAAGGGCAGGAGCGATGACATGCTTATCATTGGCGGTGTGAATGTGTTTCCAAGCCAGGTAGAGCATGTGCTGATGCAAATCCAGGAACTGGCAGAATTCTACCAGATTCTGGTCACCCACGACAAACTCGACCGCCTCCATGTGCAGGTGGAACTGAAACCGGATATCGCTGCGAAAAAGGATTATGACCTTGCAAAGTTAAAAGCCCGGGTCGAGAACGATTTGCTCAGCGTGCTCAGCATCCATGCCAGCGTGGAGTTGATGCAGCCGGGCACGCTGCCAAGGGTGGAAGGCAAGGCAAAGCATGTGGTTGATCTGAGAAAGAAGGAGTGAAACGATGTACTTTAACAGAAAATCTGAAACAATGGCAAGGACAGAGCTGGATAGGTTGAAGTTAAGAAGGTTGAAGGCGGTGGCAAAGCGCTGCTACAAGGTACCTTTTTACAGGAACGCAATGAAGGCCTCTGGAGTCCGCCCTGAGGATATAAAGAATCTGGAGGACATAAAGAAACTGCCCTTCACCACGAAGGATGACCTGAGAGAGAGCGCCCCATTCGGGATGCTCGCCGTAAAGCTGGATGAGTGCATTGAACTCCATGCCTCGTCAGGCACCACAGGAGTGCCCGTCACCGTCTGCTACACCAGAAACGACATAGAGGTCTGGAGCGAGGTAATGGCTAGGTGCCTCGTGATGGCTGGCCTCACAAAAAAGGACATATTCCAAAATCCCATTCCATATGGAACCTTCACGGGTGCCTTCGGGTTTCACTATGGCGCCCAGAAGGTCGGTGCCCTGGTAATTCCAAGCGGGATGGGACAGAGCGAACGCCAGATTCAGTTGATGAAGTATTACGGCACCACCTTCATTTCCGGTGTGGTTTCATATGCAGCGCATCTGGGACAGGTAGCCCTCAACATGGGCATCAACCCTGCCACCGACCTGAAGGTGAGGCATGGGATTTTTGGTTCCGAGATGTTCACTCCTGGCTTAAAGAAAAAGCTTGCCGAACTCTGGAACATGGATGTTTACGACATATACGGACTCACGGAGATGTGTGGTCCCGGGGTTTCAACAGATTGTCATCTGCATGATGGTCTCCATCTCTGGGAGGACCACTTCTTAGTTGAATGCGTTGACCCTAAAACAGGGGAGGAGGTGGAGAAGGAGGAGTATGGGGAGATTGTGCTCACCACACTCACAAAGGAAGGGATGCCCATCCTGCGGTTCAGGACCCATGATCTCGCATTTCTCTACGATGTGAAAAGGTGCGGGTGTGGACGGACCCACATAAAGCATAGCCAGATAAAGGGGAGAACCGATGACATGATAATTATCAGCGGCACGAATGTTTTTCCCGGACAGATAGAGCATGTGCTGATGCAGAATGACAGGGTGGGACTGAATTACAGGATCGTAATTGGAAAGAAGGGAGACATGGACAAACTTGCGGTTGAGGTGGAGAGCAGGGAGAAGCTGGGTGAGCAGGAGAAACAGGAACTTGAGAGGAAATTGCAGAATGAACTCAAACTCGTGCTCCTCCTAACCCCTGATGTAAAGATTCTTGATCCGGGCGCAATTCCAAAGGACACAATCAAGGCGAAACGGGTGATTGACAACAGGTGATGAAAATGAAGCCGAACACCGACTTAGTGCTTTATCTGTTGATTGTCCTCGCAATTCTGATTACTGCCGTGCTTTACACGAGTATCACCCTTGCGTTGTTCCCGCTGATCTTGGTTTTTCTCGGGATAATAATCTTCAGGCAGAGCGGGGCCACGATGGCCGTGCTTGGCTGGATTACCGCACTGGCTCTTGCTGTCATTTACTTTCACACCGGAATTGATGTCGCCCTGGCGGCATCGCTCTACGGAATAATAAAGTCGCTCGGCATCACGGTTGCGGTTCTTTTCACAATGTATCTCATCTTTTTGATGAAGGAAGCCAATGCCCTGGAGGTGATCGCTGGTGCGATAAGGAGGGTTGCGGCCACAAAGGAGGAACAGGCAATCTTCATAGGTGTCGGGTTCGGCGCGTTTGTCACCTCGCTCGGTGTGGTCACGCCCTCCCTTTTCCCGCCATTACTGATTGCAATGGGGTTTGACCCGTTTTCCGCGGTTTCAATCGCTGTGCTTGGCTACAATGCCACCACCTCGTTTGCTCTGCTCTCGATCCCCGTGACACTCCCGGCCTCCCTTTTCGCCATAGACCCTGTTCTCCTTTCCTACAAAATCTGTCTCTATCTTCCAGTGCTCTCAACCCTTATCTCATTTGCAATGCTTTACATGATTGGTGGATTTGCCTCCGTGAGAAGGGGCTGGTTCTCCGCACTCATCTCCGGGCTTTGTATCGGAATTTCAGCCCTTGTTTTTGTGCTCGCAGGTGCCCCGGTTCTGCTCATAGGTGTGCTTGCAGGTGCCTTCACAATGTTCGTGCTTTACATTCTCTCCGCCTCGAAGCAAACGAGCAAGGAAAAACTGGATATGCGGAAATTCCTGTGGGCAATCTCGCCCTGGCTCGTGCTGATTGCGTTTGCCCTGGTCATAAGTGTGCCTCAGATAACCCAGGCCCTCAAGCAGGTTGACGGCCCTGCGTTTTACATCTTCGACAAGCCAGTGGATTTTGACATCCTGATTCAAATTTATACATGGATTTTCCTTGCATGCCTGATATCAATTCCCCTGCTGAAACTGAACGGGGGTCAGGTAAAAAAGGTGACAAAGCTCTGGGCCGGCAGGATTCTCCAGCCGTTTCTAGCTTACTCGCTCTTCTTCGCAATTGCCTACATCATGGCCTGGAGTGCGATGAAGGTTGTGAATGGAAACCTCGTGCCCTCGGATGCGTACCATGAGTTCAATATGAATCTGGTGGTTGCGAATGCCCTTGCGGGCGTGTTCGGGGCATCGTTTGTATATGTGGCTGCATGGCTTGGTTTGTTCGGTGCAGTGGTTGGAGGCAGCGAGGCAAGCTCAAATGTGATGTTTTATCCAATCCAGAAGAACATTGCTCAGAAAATCGGGCTGAGCGATAGCCAGTTCCTCACAACCTACGCTGCCCATGCGAACGGCGGGGGCATAGCCAGTGCAATCACACCCTCCAAGATAAACAATGCGGTGGTCACCATAAATGGGGATGCCACGCTCGAAAGCCGTGTGATGCGGAAACATCTGGTTGCGGTGATGCTCATAACAATAATTACAGGAATCATGAACGCGCTATTCGTTGCATGGAATCTGTGAGTTTCCCCTCCAGATGCTGGATGCACCCAAAGGCAACAAATCCTGCAGCGCAACTGAACCTTCCAAAAATTTGATATAGCAAGGTGACATTATTTCGGGTATGAACAAGATTTCCAAGCGAGGGGCCTCGCTCCGCTTTTTTCTGGTTTTTGGAGCCCTTGTTTGTTTGATAGCCAGCACACCGGCTTTTTCCGCATCAGGCACACCGAGACAGCTTGTCAAACCCTGGGACGGTGTGTTTGATTTTGTTCCTCCCGTGAACAAGCCAATCATTCTGACACAGCCAGATGGAACATGTTTTGAGGCATACCTCACGGGTGCCGAAATCGGCGGAAAACTCGAGCATAACGGCTATACCGTTATCAGGGATGTGGATGGCTACTGGAAATATGCTGAGAGAACAAGGCAGGGAATTTTACCAGGTGGAATAGTCGGAAAAGACCTGCCCCCGGTAGAGAAAGGTGCTGGAAGAACCCAGAGCCTCTGGGTTTCCGCGGGAAAGGATGTGCGGGAGCAGCTCTTCACCTACCTCTACCAGCATAATAGGGGTAGCGGACAGCAAAAGTATGTTGCCCTCCTGATGGACTTTACAGATTGCAGTTTCGTGCATGACATCAGTTATTTCCAGAAGATGCTTTCAGGCATAAACACCTTCCCATCTGGCTCCCTGAGGGAATTTTACCTTGAAAACTCATTCAATACCTTTGACCCCATTATTGATGTGTACGGCGTTTTCCATTCGAGCCATCAGATGAGTTACTATTCCTGGGATTCAGGGAGATATGTGGATGACATGCTCGAGGAGATCCTGCCCCAGGCGGATGCTGCAGTGAACTTCACGAAGTATGATAATGATGGGGACGGGTATGTGGATATGGTGATTGTGATCCATGCTGGACCCGATGCCGCGGCAACTGCAAATACCGCGGAACACATATGGTCCCATGCATCGTGGGCGTATCTCCAGACAAACGATGGGGTTTATATCGGCGCCTGCAACACGGGACCTGATGTAGACGCCTCGATCGGTGTGTATGTGCATGAGATGGGGCATAGCATAGGCGAGATGGATTTCTACGATACCACTTACAAGTCAATGGGCACAGGTGACTGGGATGTAATGTCTGGAGGGTGCTGGTATGGAAACCCCGCGGGCTCAAATCCGATTCATTTTAACCCCTACTCCAAAATCCATCAGGGCTGGCTCACCCCTGCGAATATCTCCCATAGCCAGGTTGTAGGCCTGCAGCCAAGGGAAACTGCAAAATCCCTCGTGCAGATTAACATCTCGGGCACGCAGTGGTTTTATGTGGAGTACATCTCCAAAAACTGCGGGGCAAAGTTTGACCGCCTGGCCCTTGCAAGCGGGGCAATCATATGGCATCTGGATACCTACGGTTCGCAGACAAACCCGTCAAGGTATTTCCTTGATGTTGAAGAGTTTGATGGAAGGGATGGAACCCAGGAGTTGCAGCTCAACCTCAATCGCGGGGAGCCAACAGATCTGTGGGCTGATGATGGCACAGGCATGAGCGATGCCACAAATCCCAACACCTCTGCAAACTCACCATACACCAAATCCGGGATTGTGTTTGCAAACTTCTCAAAGCCAGGAATCACAATTACCTTCGAGGTTTACTTCTCATCGGGCTCTGACATCGCTGTTGAAAAACCCCTGCTTGATGAGCTTTGCATTTACAATACCACAGCCAACATTTCAGCAAAGGTCTACAACAATGCCCAAACTGCAGCCAGCAATGTGAATGTTTCTTTTTACGCTGGCAACATCTCGGAGGGCAACCTTCTCGGGAGCACAACAATTTCTTCTATCTCCGGTTACGGGAATGCCAGTGCCACAGTTCAGGCAATCATGCCAAGATGGGGAGATGTGGAAATCTGGGTGAAAGCGGATATAGCCCAATCTGAAACAACAAAGTCAAACAATGTTGCAAAGAGCATCTGGAAGATTTACGAGAGGAAAGGACAGATCTTGATAGTTGACGATGACGATGGATTTGAGTTTGAAAAAACCTATCAGGGAATTCTCGATTTTCTCGGGTATTCCTGGAACACCGTGGTGGGGCATGCGACCAGTGCGTTGATGCAGGGGTACGATGCGGTTCTCTGGCAATCAGGTTCAACTGGACGGATGCAGGGACAGCTTTCCCTTACAGACATTACCGAGTTGAAGAATTATCTCAACGGCGGTGGCAGGGTCTGGTTCTCCTCACCCCGGCTTGCAGGTGGGCTTGGAAGCACCTCGCAGTCCCAGCCAGGTGTTGACCCTGGTTTCTTACGTGACTACCTCGGGGCCGTCTTCGACCATACCCTCCAGAGCTCCGGAGGGACCGTAACAGGCACCGGCGAACTGATGTCAGGCCTTCAGTTCAATCTTCTGCCAATTCCTGGCAGACAGATGTACGATGTGGTCAACCCTGGGGTGAGCGCGTACGGGGATGCAATTCAGATTTTCACGGATGGGGCCACCGGCAAGTATCTCGGCACATGCGTGAACGGCTCTGCCTACGGCTTCAAAACGGTTTTTACTGGCTTTAACATCGTCCAGGTTGAGAATACAACCAAGGGCATTGAAGTTACCGCGAGAATTCTTAACTGGTTCGGGGTTTCGGCGATAAAACTTGACAGGAAGAGTTATACCCAGCTCGATACCGTGGCTACAGTTACGGTGGTGGACTGGAAGAAAAATGTGGATTCTGGCACCCCTGAAACGGTGAATGTCATCCTGAGAAGCACGAGCGAGATGGGCGGCGAACCCCTGGTACTTGTGGAAACAGGTGCCAGCACAGGTGTTTTCGTTGCGCAGATACAGCTTTCTGGAACTGATTCCCAGGGTGTGCTGAAGATTGCATACGGCGATGTGATAAACGCAACTTATTTTGATGCTGGTGCAAATGTGAACAGATGGTGCCTTGCGTATGTGGAAAATCTGGATAATGTAGCTCCGTTAATAGAGCACACCCCGCTGACAATTGGATATAATCACACCGAGATAACGGTGAACTGTTTTGTATTTGATAATGCCGCAGTGGGAAATGTAACGCTCCACTACAGGGTCCACGGGGCACCGGGCTTCACCCCAGTTTTGATGAATTTTTCGAACGGAACCTGCACCGCAAAGATTCCGGCAGATGCAGTAACTGTAGCTGGTGTGGATTACTACATCGAGGCGGTGGATGGAAACGGGAACTCAGCCAGAACGGAGGAATATTACATCAGTGTTATAGAAACTCCTGTGCTTGAGTTGAACCCGTCTTTCGGTGTGCTTACCTTCCTCGCGGTATTATCCCTCTGGTCCAGACGATTAAATCTCCCCTAAGATTTCACGGTATTTCTCCATCCTCAGGACCTTTCCCTGCTCCTGGACAAGCCATGTCATCCAGCAGAGTTCAATTGCCCTGTAGCCGCAGGCCCCTGCAATCTCATCGCATTTTTTGATAAACGCAATATCCTCGTACACTGGCTTTTCTCCTGCCTTCACCAGAATTTCATTTATCACCCGCTTCACGATTTTGTCCGGCATCACGGTGTCTATGCCCCCCATCATCCTCAGATACTGGTAGGTGACTAAACCCACGCCGTTTATCCTCCCGACAGGGTCTTCCTCCCAGTGCTCAAGGGAGCTTTGAGAAGCCCATTGCCTCAAAGCGGCTCTGTCGTCCCCTGAAATCCTGGAGAGATAGGCGGCAATCTCCCTCGCCATCCGGAGCGAACGCCTGTTTTTCCAGATGCCCTGGATTTCCCCAATCTCCACCTCAGCCAGCCCGCGCAGATTCCCGATTTTCCCTGTGCTCACGAATTTTCTGTCAAACTCAATTACCTTCGGCACAACGGCAGTGAAATAGTTAAGCCCGATTGATGTGAAAGCCGCATCAATGACCATGAGGACAACGCTTCCATGCCAGCGATTTGTTGCAAGGCAGCGCTCGCAGTGGGCTTCCAACCCTGCGACTTTTTGCATGTAGGAATCTACCACAGTTTTGAGGGACATAAATCCCGGTAGAACCTCAATATCTTTATATCTTCCTCCATTTATCGGTTTTCGGTGGTTGGCATGTATCACAAGCATATCTATAATAAAAAAGCGGTTGAGAAGGGATACGCAGGGCGGACACTCCACATTGATCTGAGCAAGCTGAAGGTTGAGGAAAAACAGGTTACTGAGGAAATGAAAACCAAATTCATCGGGGGCAGGGGCTTCTGCCTTTACCTGATGTGGCATGCTCTGCCGTGGAACAAGAAGGTAAAATGGGATATGCCAGAGAACTGCCTCTGCATTGCATCAGGGCCGCTGGGTGGCACGACGATTTATCCTGGAAGCGGAAAATCCATAGTCACGACCATCTCGCCGCTCACCGATTCCGTGGTTGACTCCAATGTAGGAGGCTATTTTGGCCCTTACCTCAAATTCTCGGGTTTCGATGCCCTCTGCATCCAGGGGAAGGCAGAAAAGGACTGCATCATCTTCATCAACGGAGACGAGGGTTATGTGGAAATCACGGACGCTGCAGGGTTGCCAGAAGATACCCACCTGCTCGCGGAAGAATTGACGGCAAAGTACGGAGGAAACAACAAGAGGTCAATAAGCGTGGTATCAAGCGGAAGCGCTGCCAAGCACATTCTTTATGGGTGTCTCAACTTCTCATGGTATGACACGGTCCTCAACAAGGTCCGGGTAAAGCAGGCAGGGAGGGGGGGCACCGGCACAGTGTTGCGAAATAAAAAGGTTCTTGCAATCGTGGTAAAATGCTCAAATGTCACAGTCCAATCGAATAACCCTGCAGACATGAAATCCCTGATGGAAGCCGGAAAATACCATTCCTCTGAGATACGGGAACTTGACCCGAAGCAGAACCAGATGCGGGAAATCGGTACAACGCATCTCGTCAGCATAATGAACGACTTCGATTTGCTCCCGGTCCACAATTTCCAGTATGGTTCCCATCCAGATGCCAGGAACCTGTATGCAGATGAGTTCAGGAAGTACTTTGGAAAAAACAAAAACAATGACTCCTGCTGGATCGGGTGTGCCCTTTCCTGTTCACACCATGTGAACAATTTCGTGCCAAAGACAGGGAAGTACGCTGGAAAACCGGTGCTCGTTGATGGCCCCGAGTACGAAACAATTGCAGGTATCGGCTCCAACTGCGGGATTTTTGACATCGAGGCGGTGATAGAAGGAAACTTCTACTGCGATACATATGGTGTGGATACTATCTCATTTGGCACAAGCCTGGCCTTTGCAATGGAGTGCTACGAGCGGGGATTGATAAACAAGGAAATCACTGGCGGGCTTGAACTCAAATTCGGAAACAAGGAGGCAATGCTCGCGCTTCTCCACCAGATGAGCAAGGGAGAGGGCTTCGGGAAGATTCTGGGCATGGGTGTAAGAAAGATGAAGGAACACTTTGCCAAATCAGGTGCTGATAGAAAGTTGATGCAGGATATCGGAATGGAGGTCAAGGGTCTGGAGTACTCGGAGTATGTCACAAAGGAGAGCCTGGCACAGCAGGGCGGTTATGCTCTGGCTCTGAAGGGACCCCAGCATGATGAGGCCTGGTTAATCTTCCTCGACATGGTGAAGAAACTCATGCCCACATTCGAGCAGAAGGCAGAGGCATTGTACTGGTTCCCGATGTGGCGGACCTGGTTCGGACTGAACGGGCTCTGCAAACTCCCCTGGAACGATGTAGTGCCTGAGGACAACGCCCGGACAAAGGAGCCAGCAAAGGTAATGAAGCATGTGGAGAGTTACGCGAAGTATTTCTCCTCGGTTACTGGTAGAAAGGTGAGTGCCAGTGACCTGATCAAGATGAGCGAGGTCGTTTACAATTTCCAGAGAATCTTCAATCTCAGAATGGGGTTCGGCACCAGGGAACATGACATGCCCCCATACAGGTCAGTTGGTCCCGTGACGAAGGAAGAGTATGAGAGCAGAAAAGAGAGATACGATGGCCAGCTCAGAGAACTCGGATTCAATGTGGAGAAAATGAGCACCGAGGAGAAGATGAAGGAGCTGCGAAAATACAGAGAATCCCAGTACGAGAAACTCTGTGATGCGGTGTATGCAAGAAGGGGCTGGACAAAGAACGGGGTCCCCACGATAGAAAAGGTGAAGGAACTGGGAATCGATTATCCAGAAGTAGTCGAACTCCTGAAGAAGCACCAATAGTGCTGCAATTAAAAATGTTTATATAACCCCTCTTTTTCCTTTCATCTGTCGACGGCCATAGGAGCAGGGAAACACCCGGTCCCTTTCCGAACCCGGAAGTTAAGCCTGCTCGCGTTCCATGTGGTACTCCAGTGCGCGAGCCTGCGGGAAGCATGGAACGCTGTCGACACATGGTTCTGGTTTTTCAGGTTGCATAGAGGTAAATATTTATTTCTGAAAGGATTATCGCACTCAATGGCCTACGAGGTCTTTCCAACACAACTACCGTTCGTGGGTAGAAGCAAAGAGATTGCCCAGCTTGTCGGGTATCTGGAAGAAACGAAAAACGGGCATGGCTCAATCGTGTTCATCACCGGGCCTGTGGGTATTGGCAAGAGCAGGTTACTTGAAATCATAGAGAATTATGCCATCGCAGAGGAGTTCTGCGTGCTGAAGGGTAGGGGACTTGATGAGAGTTCAGTGCCCTATCTCCCATTCAGGGATGCATTCAGACAGGTGCCGGATTTAGAAGTGAATGCTAAAATTCCGATAGGAATTGCAATGGTCAATGAAAAGATAGACAAAAACATAGAGACAATTGACATCAACAAGGAGAGGTACAGAATCTATGAAGAATATCATCAGAAGATAAAAACTCTCGTGGAATCCCGCCCTCTCCTCATCGTGATCGACGATGTCCAGTGGGCTGACCCTGAAACACTTAACCTTCTGATGTATCTTTCAAAATTTGTCAGTGATGAGAAATTTTCAATCTTCTGTGCCTACCCTGATGACATTCTCGTGCTGAGGAAATCCAAGGCCCTCCAGAACATGCTGGAAAAGATTGTGGGCGCAAAGGGAATCCATGCGATTAAACTGGAACCGCTGAAAATTGAGGAGACCGCGGTGTTGCTTGAAGCCCTACTCCAGACCTGGAAAATTCCCTCGGAGCTCCTGAAGGTGATCTATGAGAAGACCGAGGGAAATCCCCTTTACATTGAGGAAATGGCCCATGTGGTCATCACGAACGGTTTCTATGAACCGAGAACCAGAAAAATCAAGCGGGAGCTGAGCGAACTGTCAGTGCCCGAGACCCTTGTAAACCTTGTTAAGGGCAGGATTGAAACCCTACCAGACAATGCTAAAAAATTGCTCTCGATAGCTGCGATTCTAGGTAGAAGGTTCAGGTATGCCCATCTCCAGAAGTTGACTGAAATGCCTGAGGAAGAACTCCTTTCGCTGCTTGAACTTCTTGTGAATGGGGGCTATCTCACTGAGGAGAAGGGGCTCGGAGACACATACAGGTTTTCTCACAACCTCTTCTATGAAGTGAGTTACGGGATGCACACTGGACTCCGCAGAAAAATGCTCCATGAAAAGGCAGGGAAGATTCTTGAAGGCGAGGTGGAAGACGAGTTAACTCTCAATCTGGTTGCAACCCACTACTGGATTGCCTGCAATTACCAGAAATGTGCCGAGTATTCCTTGATGCTGGCAAAAAAAATGCTGGAAAAATTCGCGATCGAGGATGCGGTTTCACTTGCGAAGCGGACAAAGGAATGCATACAACTGGCAAAGATAAAGGAGCCGTCCATCAGAATTGAAACCCACAAGCTCATTACAGAATCTGCAATAATTCTGGCAGCATGGGAAACAGCGATAGAAAACCTCATTGAATTGAGAAAGCTGGCAATCGAGATTAAAGACAATGTACTTGAGATTGAAGTGGTGCTGAAGCATGCCTTCGTTGAGCAGAAGCGGGGCAATCCCCATGCAGCTTTGACCCTCTTGAGCGAGGCGGTTGAAATTGCAAAGGATGCACAGCTTAACCGTGAAATGGGAAAAATATACAGAAGCATGGGATTTGTTTACGAGAAGAGGGGCGATTATCTGGCAGCCCAGTCCTACTATCTGAAAAGCATAGAACTCTGCAAAAAATACGAGGATGAGATAGAGATGGCAGAGGTTTACCATAGATATGGAACAAATCTGTTCATGATGGGGAAGATAGAGGAAGCAGAACAGTATCTTCTGAAGTGTGCGGAGGTCAGGAAGAAACATAACCTGCTCACTCAACTCGCAAACACCTACAACAATCTCGGAGCACTGTATGCCACAATAGGTGAGAATGAGAAGGCGGTCGAGCACTACACGCTGGCAAAAGAAATTTTTGAAAAAACCCATGATATTGCTAGCCAGGCGTTCATCTACAATAATCTTGGCGTGATTTATCACGATGCAGGTAACTGGGAGAAAGCAATGGAGTATTACCGGAAGGACTTCGAAACCAACACGAAACTCGGAAACAAATGGGAATACCTCGTCTCGGCAAGCAACATCGGCAACCTCTACAAGGACATGGAGGATTATGCGAGGGCAAAGGAATTCTACAAAATCGTGCTCGATGTCGCAGAGGAGCTGGGGGAGAAGCGGGTTTCCGTAAAAGTCCTTGCGAACCTGGCACTTGTGTATGCGATGGAAGGGAGCCCTGAGAATGCCGAACTCTGGATCGGCAAAGCAGTTGCCGCTGCTGAGGATACAAAGTCCCCGGAGGTTCGGGGAGCCGTTTATTTGTCATATGGAATTATAAAAAGGATGCTGAAACAATACCCGGAAGCAGAGGAGAGTTTCAACAGATGCATGGAACTTTACACCCAAACAAATGCTGCAGGGGATATTGCCGCACTCCACTTCGAGATTGGCGTTCTTGAGAAGGAAAAGGGCAATATAGAAAAGGCAAGGGAACATTTTAAAGCTGCCCTGGACTACTTTGAAAAAACCCATGCGATCAAGTGGATTGAAAAGATCAAGAAAGAAATGGGTTAACCAACCTTCTCCCACCGCTCAAGTTTTTGAATCGAGGACAGCGTGCCCCCCTGCTTGATCTCCTCGCGCAGCCGGTTTTCCCGCTCCAGCACCTCCACAGCACGGTTTGCAATCTGGACCGCATCCTTCTGGGGCACCACGACCACGCCGCTTTCATCGCCGATGACCCAGTCACCTGTCGAAACCACCTGGCCTCCGCAGACGACCTCAACACCGATCTCCCCGAACCCTTTGGGCTCTCCCGCGCACGGAACTATGTGCCTGGCAAACACAGGAAAATCGATGTTCAGGATTGTGTCGATGTCCCTGGCTGCACCATCTATCACAACCCCGGCAACTCCCTTCACCTTGCAGCTCCATGATGCGAGTTCTCCCCAGACAGCGGTCGTGCCTCCGCCTGCGTCAATCACGAGCACATCCCCTTTATTTGCCCTGTCAATTGCTTCCACGGGCTTTGCCCAGTCCCCGTCAATTGTCCTGACGGTAAGTGCCCTGCCCACCATCTTCCTGTTACGGTTTATAAACGGTTTGATGCCCTTCATTGCCCCCTTCCTGTGCATCGCATCCGAGATGTTGGGTGTGGAGACCTTTGAGAAGGCTTCGAAAAGCTGGGTTTCGCTGTATTTTCTGAAATCCTCGGTTTGTTGTGGCATGCCAGAAAGCATGGCTTTTTTAATTGTAGCAGCGGCATTTTTTACATCCTTCGCCTTGATTATGGCGCTCCCAACTATGATTATGCTGGCACCTGCATTTACCGCCTCCGCGGCAGTTTCTGAATTGATACCTCCTGCAACTGCAACGGGAACTGGTGAAACCTTCACAACCTCTCTCAACTCATCAAAGACACTCCTCGCAGACATCTGCTGGTCGATTCCCAGATGGAGGCAGATGAAGTGGACTCCAAGTTCTGCGGCGTCCGCAATCCGTTTCTTCTTGTTTTCAACACCGAGCAAATCCAGCATTATTTTTGTGCCGTACTTCCGCCCTGCCTTTACCGCTTCAGCTATCGTGGCATCGTCTGCCACGCCCAGCACACAGACCACATCCGCACCAGCTTTCGCTGCAATCTCAACCTCGAAGCCACCCACATCCATTGTTTTCATGTCGGCGACAATCACCTTGTCCCTGAATTTCTTTTTCAGGGTACGGACTGCATCCAGCCCGTGGCTCTTAATCAGCGGGGTTCCTGCTTCCACCCAGTCAGCACCACCAGCAACCGCCCCAGCAGCAATCTCGATGGCCCGCTCGATGTTCTCCATGTCCAGGGCAACCTGAAGGACCGGTTTCTCCTGCATGGTAACAGGAAGGGCGATGGAGGATAATAAGGTTTTGAAACCATACCTGTTGTCTGAAAAAGGTTTATAAGTGAGAACACTATTGGGGAATTTAGGGTTGAGAACCATGGTCAAAGCAGAACAGAAAACCCAAAGCCCATCGGACTGGTTCCGAGAACTGGAAGAGGAACTGCAAAAGAAAACAGAGGAAATTATCCAGAGCAGCGGAGAGGAAAGAAGCAGGAAAATGGAGATCAACAGAACTTTGGTTGAAGATTTCATGTTGATTTGGGACAAATTTAACGACATCCATGTCCACATCACGATGGACCCTCCACACAATCTCTATGCTACATTCAAGAACTATCCGAAGGAGTGGGAATTCAAGCCAGATTTTGATTTTTCCACCATCAACACCGTCCAGCTTGTTGACAAAACCCAGGCGCAGGGCAGGGTCGGAGACAGTATCAAATTCACCTATTACACGGATGAAAAGGGAGTGCTCCACCTGAGAGGCATATTTGAATACTGTGAAGGCGAGAATTACTACAAGTATTCGGGCTGGAAGCGCATATTCAATGTGCATGTGCTGTATGATGCACCTGTGAACAAGGTGGACATTGACAGAATCCACTACATTCTGGCAGACGTGGTCAAGTCCTGGTATGAATCCCATCTGAAGAAAAACCGGGACATCCTGCTGGCACACATCAAGAACACCTACGAAAAAGGCGAGACCTACACCCAGTAACTTCCTTATCAAAGGGTGGGCCCATAGATCAGCGGAAGATCGCTTGCTTCGCAAGCAAGAGGTCGCGGGTTCAAATGGTATTTTGAGATTTCAAACTGCCTGAAAATCCCGCTGGGTCCACTCAGATTTTCAGTTTTCCCGGCCCCTGACTCTTCCTATGAAAATGTTCGTACCCGTACCTTGTCAGATCCAGCGTCCTTCCATTTGCCTGTTTCAACGCTATTGATTTCCCCTGGGTTACCCTACCTATCCTTGTCACCGGAAATTTCTTTTTCCTGGCTTTCTTCTCGAATTCATCGCTAAAACTTCCATCGATTGTGAAGAGGATTTCATAGTCGCCGCCATAAAATATGAAGTCGCTAGGGTCTATTCCAAATTTACTTGCGACTCTCAAAGCATCTGGATAGACGGGAAATTTCTCATCCCAGACAATCTGAAAACCCACACTGTTAAGCTCCCCGAGTTGCTGGAGTGCCGCGGCCATCCCATCAGAAGTGTCTATTGCGCTCGTCACAACACCGAGCCGGGCAATCTGCCTAGCCAGTGTGATTCTGGGTGTAATCTCAAGCAGTTCCTTCGTTGCGTTTTTCTGTTCGTAGCCATGCTGGAGTTTCACGAATGCGGTACCTCCCCTGCCTACCGTTCCTGTGATATAAACTGCATCACCTGGCTTTGCACCCCGCCTCCGCATCAACATTGAGCGGTGCACCCTCCCGATGCCCACGCCTGCAATCGTAAGGTTTTCCCCTTCCTTTGTATCTCCGCCAAGCACGGCAGCCCCATACATCCCGGCACAATCAGCCATTCCCCTTGCAATTTCCAGCACGCACTCCATGTCCATCTCTTTCGGATATGTTGTGGCGAAAAGTAAACCCTGCGGCTCTCCACCCTTGGCAGCGATATCGCTCAGATTCACCGCGCAGGCATAGTATCCGATCTGCCAGGGTGTGGCGGTGAACGGTATGTGTTCCTTCTGGTTTACCGTGTCAGTGGTGAACAGCATGTAATAGGATCCGCCAACATGGAGAATTGCACAGTCATCTTCGATGGCTCGCTCTCCAAAAATTTCACCGAGTTTTCTGATTATTCCCCTTTCTCCCATCTGCTCGAGTTTCATGGAACACCCGCTGAGTTATACGAACATGCCGGGTGGGGCCTTGGTCTGCTTTTTCCCTCTCCCGAGCACCTTTGTAATTGCTTTTTCAAAATCTTCTGGAACAACATGGTCCCGTTCCGCCCTTATCGCAAACATTCCTGCTTCCGTGCAGATGGCCTTGATGTCCGCACCCGTGCAATTTTCAGTTTTTCTGGCGAGTTCTTCCACTGAAATCTCGCCCACCACATTCAGGGGCCTCAAATGAATCTTGAAAATCGAGGTCCTTGCATCCAGGTTGGGCATCGGGATCGTGATGATTCTGTCAAATCTACCTGGCCTGAGAAGGGCTTCGTCGAGAATGTCGGGCCTGTTCGTAGCCGCTAAAATCTTCACATTTGAAAGGGGATTGAATCCGTCCATTTCTGCAAGTAACTGCATCAGGGTTCGCTGGACCTCTCTATCACCGGATGTAGATACATCCAGCCGCTTTGCCCCTATAGCATCCAGTTCATCGATGAATACGATGGATGGTGCCTTAAGTTTGCTCAGTTCAAAAAGCTCACGGACGAGACGGGCTCCTTCCCCGATATACTTCTGGACAAGCTCAGAACCCACAAGACGGATAAATGTGGCACTTGTCTGCTTCGCAACCGCCTTCGCAATCAGGGTTTTGCCTGTGCCTGGTGGTCCAACAAGGAGGACGCCCTTTGGGGGCTGGATTCCGACCTTTCTGTAGAGCTCTGGCTTCAAAAGCGGAAACTCTATCGCTTCCCTTACTTCCTGGATCTGCTCCTCTAGTCCACCAATGTCTGCATAACTCTCCTGCGGCTTCTCAATAATCTCGGCACCCATCACGATCGGGTCAAGTGATGGGGGAAGCACATTCATAACCGCGAGGGTTTGCTTGTTCAGAGCCACCCTTGCTCCTGCTTTGAGTTCGCTCGGGAGAATGGCTTCACTTACATTCACAACAAAATCCGGGCCTGTTGAACTTTTGACCACGACCCTGCCATCGGCAAGCACATCCCTTATCTGGCCTATGATTAGCGGTGGAAATCGCAAACGGTCAATCTCTACCTTCAAACGCCTCAGTTCTCTCTGCAGGCGGACAACCTCGTTCTCCAGATACCTCTTTTCATTCTCTATTCTCCGCAATTCTTCGGTTAACCTTGAATTCTGGACTTCCAGAAGATGGAGACGCGCATTCTCATAGGTCTCATTATTTTTTGCTTCCTGGGCTTCTTCAGTCAATTTCGCACCCCTTTGTGCTGTATACAATATTAACCTATCACTATTTATTATTTTCTGAAGCTGTGCTGTGTTGCATAAGTTATCGCTAGACTATTTGCCGAATGTAGGATGGGGGAAAATAAAGGAGAACATGATGCAATGCGGCCTGTGTTGTTGCTGGCAGTAAGGCTTCTATCCTCCTTGCATCGCGTTACGGTAAAATGCGTTCTTCAAATTTACACAACACGGCACCGCCTCCAAAAAGTTATTATTTACGGTCGTATCTGCAGGAGTGGCAATGGCAGAGAAAGTCAATCACAGGAAAAAGGTGTTGGTTCCAGCCGCAGAATCCCCTCCGGGCATTCTGGATACAGTCCGGAAAAACAAGTTCACCATCTTCGTGCTCACAATTCTGGCCTCCGTTCTTCTATCTGAATTTGCCGGCTACGAGGGAGCCATAGGTGTGTTCTTTGTTTTTGCGGCGGTAATGCTGATGGTTATCTATATAAAGCTTGAGTTTTACAGGGACGACCACGAGCTACCTGACCTCAATGAATTTGTTTTTGCAGTGGCTGTACTTGCGTTTAGCTTCCTCGCGGTACCGCTTAAAACCCTCCTTTCCGGTGGCGAGAACACTGGCTTCGGGGTCACCAATTATGCAATCTTCCTGGCAGGCATCCTCTTCCTCTTCTACGGCTACAGAAAGATAAAGTACACCTACCCAGTGCTTGCATTGCTGGTCTCCCTCTCAATCCTGAACATTCTCTTCTACAGCGAAAACACAGGGCTCTACGCCGCGGCAGCCAACATCCTGGCAAAACCTGAGGCAGATGCACTGGCGGGCCTTCTTTCATCCGTTGGCATAGAATCCTGGACAGCCGTTGCGGGGAGTGGGCAGGGGGCCCTCCTATATCTCCAGACACCGAAAGGAACGAGCCAGATGTGGATTGCCGGCGGATGCACCGGGGTGATGGGCATGGGCACATTTGCCGCCCTATCGTCGGCCCTCGTGCTCAACTTCAGGACCAGGTGGTGGCTCAAGCCGCTAATCGTTGTCGTGGGCACAGTCGGCGCATTTTTTGTCAACATGCTCCGCCTTCTCACCCTTGCCCTCCTCCTCTATTATTACGACATGCCCACGATGCTCTGGTGGCATAAGAACGAGTACTTTGCACTTGGAGACCTGTACCAGATGATTTACATGTGTTTCTTCTGGCTTATGGCATTCAAATACATGATACCCGGTGAAAAACATGAGAAAGGAAGTGAGCGAGGAAAAATTGAAGGATTATCTGGAAAAGACAAAAAAGGGACTTGAAATAGTCAAAATTTCAGTTCCCGAGCGTTCCTATCTATACCGCCTAGCAGAGGACTTCTTGGAGATGGCCAGGGCTTACAACAACGACGCAGTCCATTTTTACCGAAAAGGGGACTTCGTGAATGCGTTTGCCTGTGTAAACTACGCGCATGGCTGGCTGGACGCGGGGGCAAGAATCGGGCTCTTCGATGTGGGCACCGACGATAAACTATTCACTCTCTGGGAATAACTTTCTCTGTCTCGGCACCAGAAGTGCGAAGAACAGGAGAAAGGTACCCGTTAGGGCAGCATACCACCCAAGCATCACATTGTTCAGGAAAGAAGTCCCGGCCGTGCCGCCCATCCACAACTCTGCCTGCACCGTGGTGGCGATAAGGGCAACCATCGAGAGGATGGCAGTCGAGAGACCGAATGCCAGGACCACCCTGTTGCCCCGCAGGTCTGGAAACCTTGAATGAACGAAACCTGAGAGAATGGCGGCAAGTCCGCAGAGGGGCAGGAGAATTATTGCGAACGCATTTGCCTCCCGCTGCAGCTCAAATCCGTCGAGCTTTTGTTCTACCCCGTTGTTCCAGAACGCGGTCCATAGGAGGAGCGGGGAGACGAGAAGGAGGAACCCTGAAAGGATGGCAAGCAGGTTCCTTGCACTCAAACCTATTATCAGGGGCGAATCAAACACATCCTTCATTTCTTCACCTCCTTATCCTCTACCTTTTCTTTTATCTCAACCTTTGCCACCCTCACCAGTCTGGACGGTTTTCTAAAGGAAATTAGGCCCGCACATGCTGCGGCAAGTCCGGCAATCAGGGCACCGGTGGCTATGTAAGGCGCGAAATCGATATTATTAACAGAAAATCCCTGTTCATATACCTTCAGATTTCCAGCCGCATCCTTCGCATAAACCTTCAGCACATGCCTTCCATTATCGGCAATTGTTGTCTTCCAGTTATACTTCACAGTGCCACCTTCCCTCTCAAATGTAACTGGCTTGCTGTCAAGGTAGAGGGCAATTTCCGTGATTTCAGCCTCGTCGGTGAGGAGGAGAACTATATTGACCTCTCCAGTAACCACTGCCCCTTCCGACGGTGTGCACGAAGCAATTGCCGGGGGTGTATTATCCACTCTGATTGTCCTTGTGATTCTTGTGGAGTGGCCGGCATTGTCAGTGATCTCAATAACGAGTCCATGGGTCCCGTCCCCAATGCTGGTCGTGTCAATTTCAAGGGAGTAGAGGTTGCCCACTGCTACCAGTGTTCTTGCTGTGCCATCGATTGAGTAGGTAGCTCTCGAGATTCCAGAGAGGTCACTCACGCCAAACGATACCTGGATTGTGCCAGACACTGACTTTCTTTCGGTGGGAAGTCCTCGCAACTCGACAGCTGGAGCGGAAGAATCAATTCTTACAGTCACTCGCTGAGACCTTTCCAGATTGCCAGCGATATCCACCGAGTAAAACTCAACCGTGTAAACCCCGTCCTCCGTCAGATTTATTTCAACACCAGTTTTCCACTCTCCCCCCTCGACCCTGTAGAATGTGACCGCAACGCCAGAAGTTCCATCCACGGCCGCGAGTGCCAGCATCACGGGGGTCTGCGAATACCACCCGGATGAGGCATTTATCGTTGTTTCAGGTGCAGTGGAATCAATCCCGATGGTAAGCGTTTTTTCCTCCTCCAGATTTCCTGCTCTGTCAACTGCGTAATAGCACAGGATGTGAACTCCATCACCAGTCAACACAATTGGTCCAGTGTAATCAAAGACCTGGGAGCCATCAACCGAGAAAAAGATGTCTGAGACCCCGCTAACCCCATCTTCTGCCTCAAGCGTGACCAGCACCGTGCCTGTGTACCAGCCGTTCTGGGAGAGATTCCCGCTCAGAATGGCTTCTGTCTCCGGGGCTTCGGCGTCTATCTGGACCACCACATACTTTACCTCTTCCGCATTTCCAGCGTTATCCACCGAATAATACCTTATCGTGTGCGCTCCATCCGTGTCCAGGGAAACTATGGTCCCTTTCACCCAAGGTAAGCCGTTGATCGAGTAATACATCCCTGCCAGTCCGCTTACTCCATCCATCGCATTTATTGTGAGGTTGACAGGTAGTGTCCTGTACCAGCCCCCGCTCATGTTAATCGTGGAGGATGGCATGGTGGTGTCAATTTTTACCGTTACTGCTTTCCTTGCCTCCAGATTCCCCGCAACATCCACTGCATAATACTCTATCAAATGCATGCCTTCTGCGATAATCTCAACAGGCGCGGTGTACTGTCTGAATGTGGAATTATCAATTGAATAATACACACCCGCAACCCCGCTCAGTCCATCGGTGGATGTCAGCTGAACCTTTACAGCAGAAACGAACCAGCCATTTTTACCGGAGACGCCAGAAACCGTGAGTTCTGTACCAGGTGCAACCGCATCTATCCTCACATAGAATTCCCGCTCCTGTTCTGGGTTTCCTCCAACATCCAAACTGAAATACCTTATCCGGTGGACTCCATTTCCGATCACTGTCAGGGGAGATGTGCCAGAGCCAGTGTTCAGGGTAATCCATTCTCCATCATCTATTCTCACTTTCGTGAATTTCACACCGCTTGCGGAGTCCGTTGCGGTGAAGTTTATTGTGGTGTGGGTGCCGTTCGACCACTCAGGTACCTGCGAGTGCTGGGTCACAGGTGCGGTTCTATCGACCTTTACCTGGATGTTCAGTGACGAATTTATGTTCCCTGCAGCATCGACCGCATAGCATGCAAGGTTGTGGATTCCATCTTCAGCCAAGGTAAACGGGGCTGTGTAGACGCACCAGTTTCCATAGTTGAGGGAATAATAGAGTTTCACGCCGGTTGCATCCGCCGCACCCAGCATCACCTTCACACTTGAAAGATACCAACCATCGTTTCCCAGGATTCCCTCAATACTTACATAAACCGCAGGTTCTGTAAGGTCAACAAATGTCCATGCCTCCGCGGGACCCATTTCTTCCACATTGCCTGCATAATCGACAGCAATCGCCTGGAACAGGTATTTTCCTTCCCTGCCTGCAATGAATTGCACCGGGCTCGTGGTGTAATTTCCGTAAAATTCCCAGGTGCTCCCGTTATCGGTAGATGAGAGTAGCATGAAGTGGCTCACACCACTCGCCGTATCTCCACAGACCACATTCAGTTCCAAAATCCTGGTGTTCGAAATTTGGGGTAGGGGGGATACGAATGCAGAGGGTTTTTTTGTATCTACGACCACCGTGAGCTTTGCCCCGGACACTGGCTCAGCGTTTCCCGCCTTATCCCGTGCCACGGTGTAGAAGCGGTAGGTACCGTCGCCGTAGGGAGCGGTGAAACTGAATGTGCCGTTGGAAACCGTGGATTCGCCATAGAGCACGAAATCTGAGAAGTTGAAGGAATAGTAGAGGGCCACCGAGGCAATCCCGCTGAGGGCATCACTCGCGGTGTAGCCCAAGGTGAAGGGGCTGGTGCCCGTGTACCCTGGCCCTGTGAGTAACGAAGACGGGGTCACGAGGTCGACTGTGAAATCCGGCGATGCTGAAAAGCTACCCTCGTTTCCCGCAACATCCACTGCTTTGACCCTCCAGTAGTACCTATTTCCATGGATGAGACCTGTTACCTGGTAACCTGTGGAGGTAGTGGAGAACTGAATTACATTTGTGCTGAAGAGCGGATCCGTGGAAATCTGACCGATGTAAAAGCTTGCATTCTGGATGGCGGTCCATGAAAGTCGCACGGAGGTTGCGTTCACGAAGCCAGATGGCGCAATGGGTTCCGGGGCATCAAGAGGGAGGACAGTGAAAGGAAGGGGCTGGACTGCGTGGAGCATTCCATCGTAAACATAAATTTCATGGGGTCCTGCATGGCAGTCGGGAACATTTGAATAAATTTCTGCAAAGCCAGTGTCGGTGGTCATGCTGTAGTAGATGGTAGATACATTGTCCCATACGAGGGTCACCGGAGAACTCGGAGCAAAACCGTGGCAGAATACTGTAAATGTATCACCCACACGCCCGCTGGTCCTGCTCAGTTCGATGCTTGGAATGACAGAGTACTGGGCGCTGGCAGTAACCCCACCAATGTCCCTCGCCCCAATAGTATGTGGGCCGAACGCTGCGTCTGGAACCGTAAATGCGAGGTTGAAACTTCCATTCTGGGCCGTTCTCTCGCTCCTGTAGGTGTTTGTCCCATCCCAGTATATGGAGGCAATGGAATTACCCGAGAAACCTGTGCCCGTGATTGCTACCGTGGATCCCACAGTCCCTGAAGCGGGGACTACAGAAATCTCCGGCACCACAAAGAACTGGGTTTCTGCATGGACCCCATACTCATCGACTGCAGAAACGGTGTGGGCCCCGTAACAGGAAGGTGGAATTACAAATGAGAATGTGAAGTCCCCGCTGGAATCTGTCCTTGCGGTCCCGATGGGTTCGGCGTCCCAGTATACGGTCACATTTGCGGCTGGGGAAAACACATAGCCAGAAATTGTATTGGAGGACCCCACATTGCCCGTGGAATTTGCGATCAAGAGGGAGGGTCCCAGGTAGAAAGCCGTGATGGCTATGTGCCAGTTAGTATCCTTCGCCATGATGGTGTGAACCCCGTTCTGGTCGGAAGGAATTTGAACCTGATGGCTGAAACTTCCGGTGGCATTCGTAACCGTGGCTCCCAGTCCCTGCTGGTTCGGAAGTCCAAAATCCCAGAACAGAGAGACAGAGACATTGGCAGAGAAACCTGTTCCATTTACAGAGGCAAAGATTCCAGGCAGCCCGTGGTCAGGGTCAACAGAAATTCTGGGATAAACAGAGAAAGAAACGGAATGGCTCAGGCCACCTTCATCGACTGCGGTTACAACATGGACTCCGTAGGGCGTATACGGGACCTTAATTTTACACCTGAACCACCCACCGGACGACACCGCTACCGTATCAGGTGCCGTTGGAATCTGAACAGAATCCCAAAGAACCGAGATATTCTTGTTTGCCGTATATCCATATCCATAAACTGATACCTCATCATCCACATAGCCAGTGTATTTTGAGAGGGAAACCAGCGGTAGAATCTCAAAATTGGCACTTCCGCTGTTGCCTGACGAATCCACCGCAAGCACGGTATGTAACCCGCCGGGCATCTGCGGGACCGTGAATGAACCCGAGAAATTTCCTCCTGGGGTCGTGTAAGCGGAGGCGAGATAATTTGACTGGTTATCCATGTAGAGTTTAACCTCGGTGCCAGAACCAAAGCCGGTGCCTTCAAAATTCACGGAATCCCCGTATCTTCCCTGGGAGGGATCGAGCGCGAAGGTCGAGAATACCAGAAACTGGGTGCTTCCAGTATTTTCTTTTGCATCCACCGCTGAAAGCACATGGTAACCCCCTGTTAGTTCCGGCAGTTTCAGGGTGACCGTTCTACTCCCAACATTGTTCGTGTAATCAGAAGTCCAGTAGTCCCCATCCCAGTAAAACTCAACTTCAAGATTTGCGCCGAAACCATTAAGGGTAAGGGTCACATCCTCTCCCACATACCCGCTGCTCGGCGAGATTGTCAGGGAGGGAATTACCGTGAACTGTGCAGTTGCCTGGTTGCCGCCTGCGTCTTTCGCTATTATGGTGTGTTTTCCTCCAGATGCGGAGGGGATTATTACCGGAACTGAGAATGTGCCTGTGGTTGTTGTGGTTGTCGAGTTACGGAGGTTGAAGGTGCTATCCCAGTAGATATTAACTACCTGGCTTGATCCAAAACCAGTCCCATTTACAATCACCAGAGAGCCCACAATTCCAGTACCTGGTGTCACGGTCAATGACGGTGCTGCAGTCACCGCTGGCAGGGGAAGAATGCTGAGAATACAAGCGATCGCTATACCCATCCCGAACACCTTGCTCCAATTTTTCCACATATCTAGACCACTCCTTAATATCTGAATGCTAAAGGGAAGGTTGAGCAATATAAATCTCTTTCCCCGATGCGGGCAGCCCGTTACGGGCTGACACAATCAACCCCTAACCAATAATACCGGAAAGTTAAATCGAATGTCATTTTCTTTCGCAGGAGATGGCACATTCACCTCATTCCCAGCATCTCTGCAAACGCCTCAAGCCGCAACCGTATCTGGGCGGGTGTCGTGCCTGGCAAATCCCCTTGGACCGTCAGGAATGGATAGGGAAGTTCCCTCCGGAGCACATCATCTTCAAGCACATGGTGGCAGGCATACTGTGTGTAATGAATGATTCCATCAATTTTTCTTCTTGCAAGCTCCTGCTTCAAAAAATCCATTCTATAGGCAAGGGGTCTCGCAAAAGTGTAGGTGGCATAGCTTCTCACAACCTCGCTGAAATCCAGTCCTCCGAGCCGCAAAAACTCGAACGGAAGTTCGTCGAACACGATGTGCAGGCCTGATTTTTCCGCAACTTCATGAAAATCCCTGTATATCGGGGGCACACCGAGCAAGGCAACCCTCGGCAGGTGAGAAAGTTCTGCCTCCTCAACTGCCTTTGCCATCTTGAGCATGTTTTCTGGAGAACCGCCAAGGTCACTCAGCTTTATCATGAATTCAAATGCATGTTTTGCAGCCACTCTTCCGATGCTTCTCAGCCCATCTATCTTCTTTCCGGCCCTTTTGACTTCATCCACAAATTTGAAAGCATCTGGACATCTTGCTCCTCCAAGGAACTCGACCAGCTTTCCGCACTCCTCCGCCAGCAATTTCTCGCTCCCATCGAATGGATAGAAAAAGTAATGCGCGGGAACTCCATGCATCTCAATCTTCTGTCCATCGACGAGCGAGTTATGGCAATCGCCACCGGCAACCACGATCACTTTCTCCACAATTCTCCTTGAAATCACGATGTCACGCCAGATTGCGGTCCATGCACACAGCTTATGCCTTGGATAGTATTCCGTATAAGGGACAAAATTGTTCAGGTCAACTGGCACATTTCCTGTAAGATAGACGAGTTCCGGTGGTACAAGGGCAGTGATACCTACCTTCTGCATCTTTCGCCCCTACTTTACCCTGACCGTTTCCAGGTTCATCGGGGCTTTGGTCTCTATCCCGTACTTCTTGTAGATGGCGCTGGCTAGTTCAATGCACTTGCTCTCTTCCCCATGCCCCACAATCACCCTCTCGGGCCTGCTGTCAAGGGAACCTATGTAATTCAGAAGCTGGGTCCTGTCCGAGTGTCCTGAAAATCCCTCACAGGTTTCAATCGCCATCTCAACCTTCACCTCGTACGGATTGCCCTTCACATTCAGAGTAATCTCCTTCAGGCCCTTCTGGAGCCGCCTTCCCAGCGTACCTTCACCCTGATATCCCACGAAGACCAGGGTATTCTTACCGTCATCAGCCCACTCTCTGAAGTACTCCATGATCGGTCCCCCGTTCATCATTCCCGAGGTAGCAAGGACTATGCAGGATTCTACATCCCCGAGAATTCTCTCTCGTTTTTCTGCACTGTCCACCTTCTGAAAAACGCTCGAGAGGAAGGGATTCTCTCCACTTTCTATAATTAACTGCCTCAGCTGGCTGTTAAGATATTCTGGATAGGTTGTGTGGATTCCCGTGGCTTCATAAATCATTCCGTCCAGGTAAACTGGCACTGGCGGAATGTCCCCGATTTTCATTTTCTCTTCCAGCACAATCATAACTTCCTGAGAACGTCCCACAGCAAACACTGGGATTATCACCTTCCCTCCCTTTGTAAGGGTTTCCCTCACAATCTGGGTAAGACGCTCTGATGCCTCTTCCCTCGAGGGCTGGGTATCCTTGTGACCCCCGTAGGTGGCCTCAATCACGAGGGTTTCAAGGCGCGGAAACTTGGTTGCTGCTTGATTGAAAAGCCAGGTCTTCTCGAATTTAATATCTCCGGTAAAAGCAATGTTGTAAAGGCCTTCTCCGATATGGAAGTGGGCAATCGCAGAGCCGAGGATGTGCCCGGCGTTGTGGAAGGTCAACCGTATGTCTGGAGCTATGTCCGTTGTCTCACCATACTTCAGCACGATTGTGTGCTTCAACATTTCCCTGATGTGTTTTGACTCGTACAGTGGTTTCTTCCCCTCTGCCTGGGACACACGAATGTAGTCGATCTGCAGGAGCGTCATCAGGTCCCTCGTCGGAGGGGTGCAGTAAACCGGCCCATTGTAGCCAAATTTGTAGAGAGCGGGCACGAGCCCGCAGTGATCCAGATGGGCATGGGTTACGACAATCGCATCAATCTCAGAAAAACTGTTTTTGATTTCCGGGATGTAAAAGTAGGGCGTGCCGTTTCCATCTGAAGAGGTCTCAAGTCCACAGTCGATAAGCACCATGCTTTCCGGGGTGCTGAGCAGCGAGGCGCTTCTACCCACTTCCCTGAAACCACCCAGTGAAGTGACACGCACCCACTTATCCTGCTTGGTGAGCAATCTGCAGATTCTGGAACTCACCTCGCCCAGAAACTTCTTCCTTTCGGCATCATATTCTCTCAGCAATTTTCTGATTTCTTCGACGGTCTTTGAGGGGATAGGCGGGGCCCTTACGATTCTCGGGACCCAGCCAGTGGCTTTTTTAATCTGGTTTTCGATTGCACCGTTGGCACCTGATGCCTTCAGGGGATTGCCCGCCTCGATCGTCACCTCCCCGTTTTCTGCGTCAAAGAAAATCTCCCGCACATCTGCGTCCTGGGGTATGCATTTCCTGATTTCGTCCTCAGCCACCTCTGGCGGTTTGACTATTTTCGGGTCGGGGCGAATCAGAATGCGTTTTCTTATGGTCTGTGCAATCTGTTTCACAATCTCAGGGTTTTCTGCAAATTTGTCTATGTCCTTTGTGTACACCACTACGGTAGGGCCCTCCATCGTAACATCAGATACATCAATCTCGGACGAGATAATGTTCCTTATTGCGCCTCTGACCTCCTTAATCACATCCTCAAGCCGCCCCATAAATCACCACATCAAAAATTTTAAAAATTGTTTGGAAAAGACCTTAAAGTTTGAGTTTGGTCATCCGCTTCTTTATCTCCTCGTCCGTTAACTCTCTGAATTCTTTCTGGGTAATCACTGCAACGCTCATTCCATCCCCGGATGCAGAATCCCTCTTCATCGCAGCATTCAGTGCCTTGATGGCTACATCCACGGCCTCCGCAGTGCTAATTTCCTCGTGGTAATGTTCCTCAAGAATTCCGTAGGCATATGGTGAGCCAGAACCAACGGAAACGAACTTGTCCTCGATGCTTCCTCCAACTGCATCCAGTGAGAACACATGGGAACCCCTGGAATCCATGCCCCCGATGAGCAACCCCACATAGTAGGGGAAAAATCTGTTTCCGTTCAGGATGTTCGCCATCAGTGTGGCTGCACCCTCCACGGAAATTGGGGCATTCCTCTTCAGCTTGTAAAGCTCTACCTCTGCCTTGAGATACCTCGCCAGCAGTTGGGCATCGCCCACAAGCCCTGCAATTGTCAGGCCGAGATGCTCGTCTATTTTGAACAGTTTCTTCGTGTCCTTGTGGGCAATGAAGTTCCCCATCGTAGCCCGTTTCTCCGTAGCCATGACTACTCCATCCTTGCACACTATCCCTATCGTGGTAGTGCCGTGTTTTAACTCCTCAGGTATATTCTCCATAAAACCACCTTTTTTAGTTTTTCCAAAAGGCAACAGGAAATAAGGATTGCGATATATAAGGATTTCTGAAGGTGCGAGCTGAACGCCGATATCCGTGAAAACCTCTTCGCTACCATTTACTTAATATATTCCCATAATATGAGTGGCTTTAATGCCTCAATCGGAGCCAAACAAGGACAAGGCGGAGATTCATCCAGACCAGGAGAAGAAGCAATCAAAAGTGAAAAGGTACCTGAGGGGGTGGATGAGGGATATTCTGGTTTCGTTTGCAGCCGTGGGTGCAATTCTCGTGATTCTATACGCATATTCCGGGCTCTGGCCCTTCCTCGTGGTTGTTGAGAGCGGAAGCATGCAGCATGGTTCAGACAGCCAGATCGGTGTGATAGATACTGGAGATATGGTGATTGTGAAAAAACTTGGTTCGGGTGGAGAAATAACCACTTACATCCAGGGTAAAATTTCTGGCTATTCCACCTACGGGGCATACGGGGATGTAATCGTTTACAGGAAAAACGGGCATGATGATGCAACGCCAGTAATCCACAGGGTGGTGCTGTTTCTTAGGTACAATTCCAGCAGCAATGCGTTTGACATACCTGAACTAAACAGTCCTTCGCTCGTGCCCAACAAGGACTGGGGCATCGTTGGGACCTCCCCACGATGGTATGCGGTTACAGGGAAACTCTGGATAGCGGATTACGGCCATGCCAAAATCAACCTCACGATAAATCTTGGAGGCATTCTCTCAAATGTGGCTTCCAGGCACGATGGCTACATCACACTGGGGGACAACAACAGGGGTGCGGTTGACCAGACCAACCTCCTTTACCGCGACGAGCTCGTCCAGCCAGTGAAATTCGAATGGATTGTGGGTGTCGCAAGGGGAGAACTTCCGTGGTTCGGAGCTTTGAAGCTCCTTTTCACAGGGAATGCCCAGTATGTGCCTGCAAATTCATGGCTGTATCTCCAGATTTCAATCGCACTCATAATCCTTGTGCCCTTTCTGGTTGATTACTGGCTCGAGAAACGGGCAAAGAGGAAAAGAAAAGGGGAGACAAGAGCGGTCGTGGTGTGCCCCTCATGCAAAACCGAAAATGACCTGAAGACAAAGAAGTGCGTGAAGTGCGGCGAGAAGCTCAAATAAGGTTGAGAAAAATATTTGATGGAACAGGAAGTGAAAAAATGGGAAAGCGTAAGAGAACATTCAGGGAAAAGCTGCGGGATAACAGAGAACTGCCGAAGATAGTGCATGCGACCAAGGAAATGGGTGGAAAGTGGGGAGTGGAGGAAGGGGATACAATCCTTATCCCTGCACCGGCGGAGGTGGATGAGATAATGAAGCAGGTGCCGGAAGGGAAGGTTATTACAATTGACATGATCCGCGACATTCTAGCAAGAAAGCACGGAACCACAATCTCTTGCCCCCTCACCACCGGAATTTTTGCCTCGATTGCTGCCCATGCCTCGGAGGAGGAGAGGATGGCGGGAGCGAAGCAAATCACCCCTTACTGGAGGACCTTGAAAAAGGATGGTGAGATAAATCCAAAATATCCGGGTGGCACGGATGCCCAGAAAAAACTGCTCGAAAAAGAAGGCCATCGGTTTGTCAATAGAGGAAACCGAGTTTTTGTTGTGGACTACGAGAAGAAACTTGTCGAATTGTAAAGGGAAAAGATGAAAATCCGCACGATTACCTTAGGAAATAACATCGAATATCCCCTAGACCTGAAACAGCTTGAGAACTGGGCGGCCTTCCTCCATTCTGCGAAGGCAGTTTTTGAGAGAAACGGGTATGAGGTCCAGACATTGCGGCTCACAACCCAGCCCTGGGAACAATATTACCAGAACAAGACCCAGATTCTCGAGATTGCAGGAACCCTAGATGCATTTGCAGAATCCTGGGAAATTGATTACTTCAGCATGGGTACCGTGCGATGCATCGAAAATGTAGGACTGATTTATGAAATTTTGAAAAACACCAGAAGGGGCTTCTGCACCACCACTGCCTGTGACCAGAACAAAATCAACGATGAAATGGCACTTGCAACTGCAAAGCTGGTAAAAAAGCTGGCAGAAATTGAAGAGGAGGGATTTGGTAACCTCCGATTTGCCTGCCTCTTCAATCCAAGACCAAACACTCCGTTCTACCCTGCTTCCTATCATGCAGGGGCTCCTTCCTTCGGAATTGGGTGCGAGAACAGCGATGCGGTTTATGAGGCGTTTTCAGAAGCCAGAAACATCAGCTTGGCGGAAAAGATTCTCAAGGAAAAACTTGAGTCCGAGTTCAGGAGAATTGAGACAATCTGTGAGGAAATCTCGACCAGGTGCAGAATTGAATTCGATGGTATAGATGTTTCGGTGGCGCCAGGTATCTGTCGCAGGGAGAGTATCGCCTATGCCTTTGAAAAGGTCGGAATAGAGAGGTTCGGGGGACCAGGAACCCTCGCCGTTGCGAGAATTGTTACCGGGGTGCTTTCCTCCCTCAATGTAAAAAGATGCGGGTACTCTGGCCTCATGCTTCCCGTGCTCGAGGATGCAGGCCTGGCTAAGAGAAATGCTGAAGGTAGTTATAACCTCAGCAACCTGCTGGCATACTCTGCGGTCTGCGGCACAGGGCTGGATACAATTCCGCTACCAGGAGATGTGTCAACGAAAAAAATTTATCTCCTTCTGCTGGACATCGGTGCCCTTGCGGCAAAGTTGAGCAAGTTTCTCTCAGCAAGGCTGATGCCTGTGCCTGGAAGAAAAGCCGGTGCAGAAACCACCTTTAATTTCGAGTACTTTGCAAACACGAAGGTGTTGAAAATCTGATCATTTACCGGATGCTCTGAGGTAGGTCTGGTATATCGCCTTCCCCGCTTCAATAATTCGCTCCTTTTCGTCCGTGAATAGGTGATTCCATAAATCCAGTTCCTTCTCAAACCCGATTTTACCCGGCACGGTCACATGGACAGGAACTTCTACGCCCGGAATTTCGGTTGAGGTTGAGAAAGGTAGGACCGCGCCTGTGTGAAGCAACAGCCCTTTGATAATTTCAAGGAAGGCACCTGCGGGGCCCCACCTCGTGCCCCCTGTCGCCTCAATCACCTTCATGCTTACATTTTTGATGTAGTCATCGCATTTCTTCCTGTCCATCTTTTTCCCGGTGGTCTCAAGGTAGTGTTCAAGGGAAATCCCCTTTACCTGCACGGTGCTCCAGAGCGGGACGCATGCCTCCCCATGCTCCCCACCCACAAAACCCTCAATGTCCGCAATACTCACCCCGAGCTCCCTGGCAAGAATGGTTTTGAAACGGGCGGTTTCAAGGCAGGTCCCTGTCCCGACAACATTTTTCCTGCCAGATATCTGCTCTGCCAGGGTTGACATTGCATCGACAGGATTTGTAATCACAAAGAACTTCGCGGAGGAATTTGCTGCCCTCGCACCTGAGACCACATCGCGGATGATCGAGGCATTCTTCGATGCTAAATCTCTCCTGCTCATTCCCGGCGTTCTTGCGGTGCCTGCGGAGACCACAACCAGATCAGGGTTTCCGATTTCTGACGCACTTGCAAAGGCGTCAATCTCAAGGTCCAAGCCGTGAAAGGCAAGTCCATGATGGATTTCTTCCTTTGTCATTTCCGCAATTTCTGGCTTTATGTCTACAAGGGTTAGTTTTCCTACCCATTTCTGGAAGGCGAGGGTGTAAGCAAGGGCACTGCCCACACGGCCAACACCAACAATTGCGATGTGCTTCATGGGGCTGAATTAGGCACAGGGTATATATACTTTTGAGGAGGCAGCAAGGGAAAAAGATTTAAGAGGGAGGGATATATGTTGCCGAAAGGTGTTTACTATGACAAAGGAAGAAGATTTCGAACGGCTTTGGAACAGTCCAAATTATGCCAAGGCCTGCAAGTTCAGGAACTGGGTTATGCAGAAGACGAGAGTGAGGGGGCTGGAACCAACCAAGGAGAATTGCAGGAAATACTACAGTGGGCAGATATGAGCTGAAAATCACGGGTGTGATTGAATGAGCGAAACTGCGACAAATTACGATGAAATCATGGCTAGGTACTACGGCGAGGAATCCGTTGTTGCGATGATTTTGCTAAAGGTGGATGCGAAGGAACTCGAGAACACAGCAATTGAGCTCGTGAAGTTCAAAAATGTCGAGGATGTGTTCCTTGTCACCGGAGATACAGATATCGTGCTTAAGGCCAGATTTGGGAATTATGGTGAACTCAAGGACTTTGTTGTGAATTCCCTTGCAGGTATCAAAGGATTGAAGGAGAGCAAAACCTTGCTGGTGGTGACGTCTTACAAGGATTGCGGTAAACCCAGACCTGTGGAATAACAGGAGGTGAAAAATTGGATAAGCAGCAGAAATTGAGCGAGATTATAGAATATCTTGCACAGCTAGCAGAGGACAACACTATCCCCAGGAACATAAGGCGTGGGGCCTCTGCGATAAAAGAAAGATTGATGAAGGAAAACGAATCCCTCGATGTACGGCTCGCAAGCGCAATCTTCCAGCTTGACGAACTGGCAAACGAACCGAATATTCCGATGCATGGCAGAACTATGATATGGAACATCATAGGACATCTGGAGGCACTCCAGAAAGGCGAGTGAGGTAAATTGATGGAGATTAAGATAGAACTGGGGCAGGAAACGGTTCCAACCATTAAAACCTTTATCTCTGATTATCTGGTACAGAGTGGTGCCAGCGGATACATCCTCGGGTTAAGTGGAGGAATAGATTCCGCGGTGGTCTGCAAGTTGCTGGTTGACGCTGTTGGACAGAACAGGGTAGCCGCGGTGCTTATGCCCTCGGCGACCACATCTCCGGAGGATATGGAGGATGCCCGCAAGTTTGCCGAAACGCTGGGGATAGAGAAGGAAGAAGTTGAAATTGAACCGATCGTTACCAGTTTCAGGAAAGCCCTCGGTTTTGACCTCTCCAGAATGCACACCGGGAATTTGACGGCGAGGGTCAGGATGTGCATTCTCTTTGCATTTGCAAACCAGAACAACCTGCTGGTGGCGGGGACCTCAAACAAGAGCGAACTTTTAACAGGATATTTTACAAAGTATGGTGATGGAGCCGCGGATATCCTGCCAATCGGTGACCTTTACAAAACCCAGGTCCGGTTGCTTGCGAAAGACCTCAAAATCCAGGAAAAAATTCTGAAGAAAGTGCCGAGCGCAGGTTTCTGGGAGGGGCAGACAGATGAGGAGGAACTTGGAATTTCATACGAGGAACTGGATAGAATTCTGTTTGGAATCGAGCATTTTCTGAAGGTCGAGGAAATTCACGCAATCACTGGAATCCCGGTTGAAAAGATTGCGGAGGTTGTAAGAAAGGTTGAGAAAAGCTGGCACAAGCGGAGGCTTGGAATTATACCCAAAGTGGGAACGCAAACTGTGGGAGTTGACTGGAGGGAATAAAATGTATGCGATAGGTATCTCTGGAAGTCCCAGAGCGAACGGGAATACGGGTTTTCTGCTGAAGTATACTCTGGATGCGGTCGAGTGCGAGGAGCGGAAGATAATTTTTATCGGCGACAAGGAAATCCAGCCCTGCGATGGATGCAACAAGTGTCTGGTTGAGGGTAAATGCATAAAGGAAGATGCGATGCAGGAAATTTACCCTGAGCTGAGAAAGGCCGATGTTATCATCATCGGCACACCTACCTATTTTGCTGGTGTGACTGCAAAACTGAAGGCACTGATTGACCGCACCTACCTGCTCTACAACAACCAGGAACTGAAGGATAAGGTCGGGGCAGCCGTGGTTGTCATGGAAGGTGAGGCCGGGGACCTCGTGGTTTCAGCCCTTGCCACCTTCTTCGCCCAGCATCAGATGGTGTATGCAGGAGGCGTTGTAGGAACCGGCTCAAGGGATAAGGAAGTGAAAAGGGACTTGCGGGCGGTAAGAAACGCAATAGCACTTGGAAAGAGAGCCACGGAACTGGCGAGATTGATAAGGGCTCAGAAATGATTCGATGGGTTAATTTTCTTCACATTTATCAACCGCCTGTTCAGACCGCTTACTGGGTGAGGAGAATTGCAAATGAGTGCTATCTCCCGCTTTTCAGATTGCTTGCTGAAACCCCGGATGTGCGCGTCACGGTAAACATCAGCGGGGTTCTGCTCGAGCATTTCGAGGCGCTGGAGATAAACGAAGTTTTTGAGCTGATTGACCGCCTGAGAGTAAACCAGAATGTCGAGTTTACTGGCAGTGCTGCGTACCACCCGATCCTGCCGTTGCTTCCGGTTGAAGAGTGCGTCCGCCAGATTGCATTGAACGAGCACATCCTTGAAAAAACTGCTGGAATAAAGAAGCCGGATGGTTTTTTTCTTCCTGAGATGTGCTACTCTCCAGCCGTTTCTGGAATTCTGGAGAAAATGGGGTATAAATGGGTCATACTGGATGAAATCGCCTGCCCGGGTAAAACCTGCGGCATCATCAGAGGCACAAATGTGAGGGTGATTTTGAGAAACAGGGCTGTGAGCAATGCCCTCAACACCTATGCTTTGCACCTTGAAGATTTGGTGAAAAACTTCGGGAAAATGGAATTGTGGATAAGCGCGACTGACGGTGAGATTTACGGGCATCACAAAAAGAATTTCTGGCTGATCTTCAAAGATCTGCAGGGGAGCGGGGTCCGCACAATGACTGTGAGCGAGTTTCTGGCAGAGGGGGGCAGTGAGGAACCGGTTGCCGCGAGGGCCTGTTCCTGGGCCTCTACTGAGGAGGAATTGAACCAGGGCATCCATTACCCGCGATGGTACAACCAGCATAATGAACTACATCTGCTCCAGTGGGCGATTGCAGTGATGGCATTCAAGATTGGCAGAATAGAGGAAAGCCAGAAAGCCAGGGAATTTCTAGATAAGGCAGTTTTCAGCTGCCAGTATTACTGGGCGAACCCGGGGATTTTGTGGTACCCTGGAATGGTTCTGAAAGGGCTGAAACTCTGGGAAAGGTTTTTCAGGGCGTGCCAGGCGATGGATGACTTCACCCCCATCGCCGGGTTGCTGAAGCGGAAGCTCGCGGAGCACGGGGCATAAAGATTTGCTCCTCCGCAACAGTCAATCCGTGATTCTCCTTGAGTTATATTTATAACCCTCTAAACCATTGGTAGAACCGATGGCAAGGGTGGACGAGATTGCAAGGGCTGTAAAATCTGTCGCACTTTACCACAGGAAGGACATCAAGAATGCTGAGGAACTCTTAAAAAATGCAGACAATTCCAATCCCGACACCTGGATTTACAGGGGAAATCTGAGATTTGAAAGCGAGGATTTCGATGGTGCCATCAAATGCTACAACGAAGCCCTGAAACTCTCACCTGATAATGTAGCCGCCCTCTACAACAAGGCAAATGCCCTGCTCCAGATTGGCAGAAATGAGGAGGCCCTGAGAATTCTTGAAAAACTCGTGAAGAACAACCCTGACATCGAGGAAATCTGGAACAATCTGGGCAACATATATGCCAGGCGTGGAAAGGTTGAGGAAGCGGTCAAGGCCTATACTAAAGCCATAGAACTGAATCCTGATTATACGGTCGCTAGATACAACCTCGGAATGGTATTGGCCCAGAGGGGGGAGTATGCCGCGGCGATGGACCAGTTTTCCCGCGTGCTTGAAAGGGAGGAAATGGTGGAGGCCTACTGTGCTATGGCATCGTGCGAATACGCTACGAACAATTTCCAGCAGGCGCTGAAAACCATAAACAAGGCAATTTCGCTTAATTCGAAGAATATTGATGCCTGGCTCCTACGGGCAGCAGTTCTTGCGGAGCTCGAGAAAACCGAAGATGCCTCCAACACGCTGAAGGAATGCATGAAAATCAATCCGGAGAACGCCGAGGTCTATCTGGCCGCTGCAAAGCTGGCGGCAAAACATCACCGTCTCAGGGAGGCGGAGGAGACTCTCAAGGATGCTGTGGAGCGGGCTCCGGAAAATGCCCAGGCATGGGAATTGCTCGCCGAGATTGAGCACCAGCTTGAGAGGTATGATGCGGCGATTTATGCTGCTGAACGCGCCCTTGCCCTTCCGGAGAGCCAGGAGCATCGCTGGTACCTGGAATACCTTCTGGGCTCCTCGCATTTTGAAAAAAAGGAGTATGCAGATGCAAGGCGGCACTTTGAGAACTGCATTGCGGAGAACCCGGGTTTCACTGAGACCTATGTTAAACTCGGTTTTACATTGATCGAGACAGGCATGAGGGAAGAGGGACTGAAACTTCTCGAAAAAGCGCTGGAGATGGCCCCTGATAACTGGAAAGTCCAGTATCTGGTTGCTAAAGGTAAGTTTGAACTTGGGGAGGTTGAGGAAGCAGGCCAGATGCTCGATAAGTTGCTTGAAACCAATCCAGATTCGGACGCTCTCCTCCTCATGGGAAGAATTATGGTGCTCCGTGGAGAACTTGAAGAGGCAATCCATATGTTTGAAAGGGCCGTGGATAAGAACCCTGCAAATTTCGAGGCATGGTACTATAAAGGGAGAACCCTGCTGGAAACCAAAGAGATGGAGAAGGCAGTTGCCTCCCTTGAGCTGGCGATACAGATAAATCCGTGGCATTACAATTCCCATTACTATCTTGCCCTTGCGTACGAGGAGGAGAATAATTACGCGAAAGCAGCGGAGTGTTACGAAGAGATCCTGAAGATCCTGCCAAGGGATTACCAGGCCCTGTTCAATCTCGGGAAGGTATGTGCGGCAATGGAGAAGTGGGACGAGGCATACCATGCATTCAAGAAAGGATTTGAGGTGAAGGCAACCTACGAATGTGCCCTGCTCCTCGGAATCGCCTGCGGGAAACAGAAAAAAGTTGAGGAGGCAGTTGAATACCTGGAGAAGGCGGTGGAGCTCAACCCCTACGGCGACGAGGCCTACTTCGAGGCAGGGAAGGCATACATCGAGAAAAAGGAATTCAAGAAGGCAGTGGAGATGCTTGAGATGGCCGTGAAACTTGCCGAAAAAAGTGAGTATTTGAAGCATCTCGGAATTGCCTACCATCATGGAGGTAACATTCAGAAAGCACTGGCTATCTTCGAAAACCTTGATGATACGGAGGCCAGAGTTTACGCTGCAGAATGTGCGCTCTCGCTTGGAGATGAGGAAAAGGCCCTTGGATTTCTCCAGTCCCTCCCTCCAGATACGGGTATTTTCCATGCCTGGATGATTAAAGGAACATGCGAGGAAAAGCTGGGCAAACTCGACGAAGCATTGCATTCCTACAGCAAGGCGATTGAGGTCTCACCAGATGCGATTGATGGCTGGCAGGCAAAGGGAAATGTGCTGCTGGCCCTTGACAGGAAGGCGGAAGCGCTGGAATGCTACCAGCAGATTCTTTCGAAAGAGGAGAAGGGAGAATATCTGATAAGGATTGCCGAGATTTACATCCAGCTGAAGGAGTTTGAAAAAGCCCTCGAATCAGTAGAGAGAGCGGGCAAATTGCCTGGTGCGGAGGAAAAGACAATCCTCTGGCTTGAGGGGCTTGCTTATCTCGGCCTGAAAGAGTTCGGGAGCGCAAGGGAGCGATTTGAGAAACTGATCGAGATTGAGGAGAAGCCAGAGATATTGCTGCATCTTGCCACCGCATGTGCAGGGCTTGAAGATTATGCCTCCGCATTAATCCATCTTGAAAAATATCTTGGCACCAGAACCGATGACATTGCCGCCTGGAAAATGCTCTCCGAGTGCTATTACGCAACCGGAGACACCGAGAGATGCCTGAATGCCCTGGATAAATGCATCGAGCTGAACCCTGGGATGCACGAGGCATGGTACAACAAGGGCACCGTGCTCCTGATGCTGGGGCGGTTTGAGGATGCTGAAAAAGTCCTGCTGAAGGCTGGAGAGCTTATGCCCCATGATGCCAGGGTATGGAACAACCTGGGCACGGCCTATCTCGGAATGGAACGCTACGATGAGGCGGTGAGAGCATTTGAGACCGCCATTGCTGCGGAACTCGGAAATTCCGAGGCATGGTATAACAAGGGTGTAGCATTGATGAGACAGGGAAGACACCGTGAGGCAATTGAATGTTTTGACAGGGCGGTTTCCATAAACCCAGAATACCTGGATGCCCTCTTTGTCAAAGGAAGTGCCTACTTTGAAATGGAAGAGTATCAGAAGGCGGTTGATGGACTTACCCAGTTCCTTGAGAGGAAGCCGGAACATTTCGAGGCCCTGGTTCTGAGAGGGAAAGCGCTGCAGAAACTTGGCAAATTTGGCGAGGCAAAACAGGACTTCGTAAACGCAATTTCCGTAGAGCCAGCACAGTTTGAGCCCTACAAACTGGCTGCGGTTGCATGTTCGATGTTGTTTGAATGGGAGGAGATGGAGAAGTATGCTTCCGTTGCAGCTGAGAAAAAGGCGGAGGATGCGGAGAGCTGGTATCTCAGGGCAGTTGCAGCACTAAATCTGGGCAAGATAAAGAATGCGATCAAGTTCTGCGAGAATGTTGAAGAGCTTGATAAAACAATGCTGGACGCTTATTATATTGAGGCAATTGCAAGGGTGCTGGAAGATGATATGACAGGGGCAATCGAAATAATGGAGAAATGTGCGCTTGCAAACCCGGAGAGTGCAAGGGCTGCCTTCCTGCTCGGCTCCGCCCATGCAAGGTTCGGGGAGAGAGAGAGTGCCCTGAAGTGGTTCAGAACTGCAATTTCAATCGAGAAAAGTGAGAGGATTATCTATTTTATTGCACGATTCCTTTATCAGATTGAGCGGTACCAGGAATGCATTGAAATGCTTGAGGGGCTCAAAGCACTGGATTACCTCGGACACTACCTGCTCGGGCTCGCTTACAGTGGAACTGGAGACATTCAGAGAGCCCTTCACCACTTTGAAAAATCCTCCCTGGAACATTTCCTGCCTGCGAAATTGATGCTGGCAACCGCGCACTACAACCTCGGAAATTACGCCGAGGCATTGAGAACCTTGGAGGGAGTGGAAACGGTTGAGGCAGGAAAGCTGAGGGGCTGGATTTACGGCAAACTCTCAATCTGGGAGAAGGCGGTAGAGGAACTGACGAGGTATGCGAGAATCGAGCGACTTGATGGCGAGAGCGCGTATGTGCTTGCCCTCTCCTGCTTCTCGCTGAAACGGATTGTAGAGGCAAAGGAATATCTCGAAATTGCGAAGACGGTAATGCCTGGCTCTGCAGACAGATGGTTGCTGATGGGCAGGGTGAAGATGCTTGAGGCCGAAATGGAGAACTCAGAAAGGTTGAGGGCCGAGGCGGTAGAGTGCTTTAAGAGGGCACTGAGCTTGAAGCCAGAGACAATGGAAGTCGTGTTCGAGCTTGCCAGAAACCTATTTATACTCGGACGGGAAAAAGAAGCACTGGCTGACGCTGAAAAACTTGCCGGGAGCACAGATATGCGGCATGTGCTCCTTGCGGGTAAAATCTTTGAGAAAAATGGGATGTTTGAGGAGGCACTGAATGCCTACAAGGTGGTGGCTGAGAAAACCGGAAATCTCGAGAGTTTTGAGGGGTGTGCAAGGTGCTGTTTGAAGCTGGGTGATTACAGGAAGGCGGTGGATTATGGTGAAAAATCGCTGGGCATGGACGGTAAGAGCGGTGCCATTCACACGGTAGCCCTTGCGAAACTGGCACTGGGTAGCAGGGATGCAAGGGAGTACGCCGAGAGGTCCATGGAAAATGGTTTCGTGGATGAAAAACTGCTGCTGGACTACGGCAAACTCCTTTTAGCAAGCAATGAACCGGAGGGGATTCTGAAAATTTTCAGCAGATACGAGGAACTGGTGAAGGGGATTGAAGGGGGGGTCTTATGGGCAGAGGGTTTTTTGAGGGCTGGGGAAGTCCAGAAAGCCCTTGCGGTTGTGGACAAATACCTTGCACTGAAGGAAGACCCAGAACTGCTAAAGATCCGCGGGGATATCCTTGAGAAAATGGGCGAAAGAAGGGAAGCAATCGCGCACTATGAAAGGGCCCTCCGTCTCCAGCCAAACAACTCCAGCATCTGTCTAATCCTTGCAGGACTTTACTTGGATGAGGGAAACAGGTCCAGGGCAAGGGAGTATGCTGAACGTGCGCTCTCCCTTGACAGGAAAAGTGGAGAGGGCTGGTATTTGCTTGCGAGATGCAGTGAAGGGAAGGAAAAGCTGGAATATCTTCAGGAAGCCCTGAGATTCCGGGAAAACAGGGAGATCCTGCTGGAATACTCGAACGCACTTCTCGAGAACGGTGATGTAGCAGAGGCAAATTCCTGGGTGGATAAGCTGTTGAGCCAGGGAGAGGAGGATGCAGTGCTGCTGCTCGGTGCGAGTGTGAAGTTGAAACTTGGAAGGGTGGCGGAGGCAGAAGACCTTGCGGCGAAAATCAGGGAAGATTCGAGGGAAAAACAGGAGGTATGCGTAGAAATCTGGATGCAGAAGAGGGATTTCGCTAGGGCAATCGGCGGGTATGAAAAACTCCTTGCGGAAACCAAGAAATTTGAGTATCTGGTTGGAATTGCAAGAGCCCACAGGGAACTCGGAAACTACGAGCAGGCGGGCGAATATTATGCGCAGGCACTTGAGATTAACCCTGCGAATGAGGATGTATGGGAAGAACTTGCGTTCGTGCAATTCAGCAGGAAAATGTTTGAGAAGTTGAAGAAAACCCTTGAGAATTACATCAGGCTGAACCCGCAGGAGTATGCACCCTACTACAATCTGGGCTTGCTTTTGCTTGGCGATGGGGATCTGAGAGGTGCGGAAGAGGCAATAAGAAAATCCCTTGCACTTGAGAAGGACAACGAGAAGGCATGGAATGCCCTCGGGAATGTTTATCTACAGAAGGGAGACAATGAAATGGCAAAGGACTACTTTGAGAAGGCGGTGTCGATAAACCAGAATTACTGGCGTGGGTGGTACAACCTCGCGCTTGTTTACACCAAAAAGAAGGATTTTGTTCAGGCCCTTGCAATGGTGTCAAATGCTGAAAGAACTGTGCCGGATAACCTTGAGGTGGGGCTCCTGAAGGGCACCCTCCTCCTGAGCCAGAAGAGAATCAGAGAGGGGGAGAAGGTGTTTGAAAAACTCTATGCGAGAAATCCACAGAATGAGAGGGTAATTTTCAATTACGGTGTCGCAAAGATGCTCTCTGGAAAAATGGATGAAGCCCTGTCCCTTTTTGATAAGGCAATCGAACGGAAGAAGGACTATGTTGAGGCCTGGGTGAACAAGGGCATAATTCATTATCAGAGAAAGGATTACAGGAATGCAGGAATTGCGTTCGAAACCGTGCTGAGCTATGACCGAAATAACCGGATTGCAATGAAGTATCTGGAGGAGATGGAGGAAAAGTAGCCAACACCCAACAGTAATCTTCTTATATCCTTTTTCCTTTATCTAGCTAGAGGTTGGAAACATGAAGTCGTTTATTGAAGAGGCGCTGGCGAAGACAGGGGCTACTGCCACACCAGATCCAAGGCAGTTTTCAGATGAAGTTGTGGATGAGGAACTACGCGAGATGCTTGAAAAAATGAAAATTAATGTGAAGATTGTGGGTGTTGGTGGTGGAGGGTGCAACACCGTAACACGGCTTTCAGAGGAGGGAATTTACGGGGCTGAATCGGTGGCAATGAATACGGATGCCCAGCATCTTCTGATAACCAAAAGCCAGCGAAAGATCCTACTCGGGAAGCGGATTACCAAGGGACTCGGCGCAGGTGCGCTTCCTGAGGTGGGTGAGGAAGCGGCAAGGGAGAGCGAAGATGAACTGAAAAAACTGTTTGACGGGGCACACCTGGTGTTCATCACCTGCGGGCTCGGTGGCGGCACTGGCACAGGTGCAATCCCCATGGTTTCGAAAATTGCAAAGGAACTTGGAGCCCTCGTGGTGGCATTTGTCACGCTGCCATTCCGCGGGGAAGGAATGGTCAGGATGGAGAATGCAGAGGCAGGGCTTGAGAAGCTGAAGAGGAGCGCTGATGCGGTGGTTGTAATCCCCAATGATAAGTTGCTAGATGTGGTGCCACGGCTCCCGCTCAACACCGCGTTCAAGGTCATAGATGAAATTCTTGCCCATGCAATAAAGGGCACAACCGAAATGATTACAAAGCCGGGACTTGTGAATCTTGACTACAACGACTTGAAAACCGTGCTGAAGGATTCCGGGCTTGCGCTGATGGGAATGGGCGAATCCGCAAATGTGGGCGATGCAAGGGCCCTTGAGGCGATTACAAAGGCGTTGCACTCACCGTTCCTGGATGTTGGCATCGACGGTGCCAGGGGTGCAATGATTCATGTGGAGGGAGGAGAGGACATGACACTGGCCGAGGCGGAGAAGATTGCCGAGGAGGTGCAGGCAAGGGCGAGCCCGACCGCAAGAATAATCTGGGGTGCAAGGGTGAACCCGGAGATGGAGCATGTGCTCAGGGCCACGGTTATAGCCACTGGCGTTGAGGAGAAAAAGTTCAGGGAGGTTGTGAAGGGGAAGAAAGTGGCAAAGGCACCGCCTGGAATCGAGACGGTGAGATAAGCACGATTTTCGCGCAATCAACGGTTTTTATGGACAACCGGTTATTGATGTTCGGGGTGTAACATTCTGCCAGTTTATTGTGGCTGTGGCAACGAGGTAGCGGTCATAACCGGTAATAAATGCTTCTATGTGCCTTATGGGTTCACCGCTATAAGATTAGGTTTATATCTTCCCCATCTTTTGGGGATTTGGAGGTTCAAACATGGCTTACGGAATCTACGGGGTAAAAAAGGAGTTCATCGGTAAAATAGATAATGTTCTGAAAGACGACCTGGTGAGCAGGCAGAGCATCAAGATAAGGGATGCCAGGGTGCTCGGAATCAACAAGGAAGTGCGGTATGTGCTGGTGGAGGGCACCGAGGAGGCAGTGAAGAAAGCGGATGAACTTTTCAAGGAGATTGCAGAGAAGGAGACGGGTGCTGACGCAGAGAAGGCGTACGCTGCTTTCAAGGCCGAGGACGAAAATGTTGCCTCAGGCATGGGCTTCATTGATTTTTAAAGATGAAAACCCAACTTACTTCCTTTGACATTTTTTGCACGGTCAAAGAATTGAACAGATTTGGACCCGCCTATCTTGAAAAAATTTATACGGCGGGAGATGGCGGAACTATTTTCAGATTCTCAGGAAGCCGGGATTTTGAGCTGCAGGTGTCTGGTAGCTTCGTTTCGGTGCCAGTAACAGAGAAAACTGCACATCCGGATTCATTTACGATGGAACTGCGAAAGCACATCCAGGGAAGAAGAATAGAAGGGATTTCCCAGGTTGGTTTTGACAGGATTGTGAGAATTGGTCTGGGAGAGTATGCTCTTTACCTCGAGGTTTTTGCCGAGGGAAATATCGTTCTGGTAAAGGAGGATAAAATCCTTGCTGCGAAACATTATCAGAAGTATGGCCAGAGGGAAATCGGAAGAGGAGAAGAGTACCGGCCTCCACCTGCGAAACTCTCACCCCTGCATCTAGATGAGACAGCATTCTCAGAATTCTGCAAAAAAGCGAAATATGATGTCAGGAGAAACCTGGTAAGCCAGCTGTGGCTTGGGGGGATTGCGGAGGAGGTGCTGCTCCGCTCGGGAGTGGAGGGAAGCGTTGAAGTCAGAGCATTGAGCTGCGAGCAAAGAAACGCAATTCTGAACGCTCTCCAGGAAATTCTCGATAAAACAGAGAATCCTGAGCCCCAGATTGTGTATGCTGATGGAAAGCCAGTGGATGTGGTCCCGATATCCCTCAGAATCTACGACAATTTCCAGAAGAAAACCTTTGGAACATTCATCGAAGCAACGGGAGCTTACCTGGCTGAAATAGAAAATCTCAGGGAAATCCAGAAGTTTGAGGCGGAAAAGGCAGAGAAAATTGAGAAAGCGAGGAGGAAACTGGAAATCCAGATGCAGGAACTTAGAAATGCAGAGGCAGAGTATGAGAAATGGCAGACCATAGGAAATTTCATCTACGAGCATTACTCGGAGATTGACGCGGTGCTGGGAGGCAGTGCGAACGCCGGGTTTGTGGTCGCCCAGGACGAGCGCACAGTTAAATGCAGGGCCGGAGAAATAGATTTCCAGCTTGACAAGAAACTCACGGTCAACCAGAACGCCCAGAATGCGTTTGCCCGTGCCGCAAGATGCCGCAAAAAGGTGGGAAAGCTGAGAGAATTGATTAAAAACACTGAGACCAGAATTGAGGCCCTTGAAAGAATGGAATTTGTGCAGAAGGAAAAGCCCATCATTCCCGCATTCGTGAAGAGAAAAACCTTCTGGTTCGAGACATACAGATGGTTCATCTCCTCGGATGGATTCATTGTGGTCAGCGGCTACGATGCTGAGTCCAACGACAGGGTTGTGAAGAAGTACCTGAAGGAGAAGGATAGGTATGTGCATGCAAACATCCACGGCTCACCGAGTACAGTGATTAAATCGGGGGGGAAGGAAATCCCGGAAACCACAATCAGGGAGGCATGTGTGTTTACCGTCTCCTACTCCCGTGCGTGGAGCCAGTCAGCGGGAAATCTCGATGCTTACTGGGTAAAGCCAGAACAGGTAAGCAAGACCCCGCAGAGCGGTGAATTCGTGCCCAGGGGTGCATGGATTATCAGAGGCACAAAGAACTTTGTTCCCGATTTGAAACCAGAACTTGCAATCGGCTGGATTGAGTACGAAGGGGAGAAGTTGCTTATGTGCGGGCCCGAGACCGCATTCAGAAAGAAAACAGAGGATTACATTTTGCTCGTGCCGGGTGACGAGGAAAAGGAGATTGTAGCCAAGCGCCTTGCGGAATTTTTCGGAGTAAAAATTGAAACAGTCCAGAAATTGCTTCCCGCGGGCAAAACAAAAATAATTAAAAGGGTTGGGGAAAAGGTTCAGTAAGACGGTGGCTGGGGTTGCTGTGGCTGCTGGGGTTGCTGAGGATACGGCTGCTGCGGTGCTGGCTGCTGGTACTGGGGTGGTTGCTGATACTGCGGGGGTTGCTGGTACTGCTGTGGTGGTGCCTGCTGGGCTGCGGGGGGCTGTTTCTTTCTCAGGAGGACGACGGCAACCACCACAACTATCACCACGACCACAATCACGGCAATAATTGCAAGAAGCAGGAGCATGCCGAGCCCGGTCTCGGATGGAGTTGCAGGTGCCGAGTAGGTGCCGTAGGTGCCCTTCGGGTTGGAAACTATCTGGTTCACGCTGCTCTTGTCGGTGCTCTGGGAACTGCCGTAATCTCCGCAGGTCTCTGATGTGTAATAACCAGTATTGGAATCGTAGGTTGCAGATGTGCTCGTGCTTATGTCCTCAGCACAGCCTTCAACATCGGGCTCGTTTTCGTTACCCTTTGTTGGAGATACTGGAACACCGTTCCAGCCGTGGCATCCCACTCTGTCCAGTACTTTGGTGCCTGCGTTCGTGAGGAAACCAGCTCTCGTGACTCTGTTTCCGTTGACCTGGAAGGTGTACCACACCGTGGTGGTGCCCGAATAATCTTTATCTGCGTTGATATTCACATTTCCGCCAAAGGAGATTGTCGTGCCGTTGTAATTCCCTGAAAGGTTCCATTTACCGTTTACCTTGGCCTTCGCATGCCCGCTGTAATTGCAATCCGTGTAGCCAGAATAGTAGTAATTCCCATCGTCCGCCGGCACAAACGGAATCCCATCTTCAAACTCAAGTGTAAGCGAGATGTTGAAATTTCCCTTTGCATATGCTGTAGCATCCACAACAGACTTTTCCGATTCTACATGGTACTCTGCACTGTAATCCACATCTTCCTTCGAGTACACGGTGTAAACAAACTTGTACACCGCATAAACCATGTGTTCTCCACCCCATGTAGTGATGTTCTTCTCCTTCATGTAGAAGTAACCGTAGTACTCCACCCAGATTGTTTTCTGCTGGAGTTTGAGGTGCCCGCTGCCAGGTTCTGGTGAAGTCACATGATAGGTCACATCCAGGTATGCCCAGCTGTAGTGGACCCCGTGGAAGTTAAACCTGTAATACTCATTTTCCATCCCCGCGTACTCCACATAGTAGGCATACACCGCATTGCCGTCATAACTACCTGAGACAGACCCGTTTGCCCACGAAACGCTTCCAGAGCTGCTGTAGTCCTTCTCCCACTTGTACGCCCATGTCTGCCCTACTTCCCATGGATCTGCGCTGGCACATGGAACCAGCACCAGCAAAGCACTCAGCAACAGAGCTCCGATCACAAATCCTTTTTTCCTCATTTTGATGCCTCCAAGTTTTTACAGAATATGGATTAGAAGTATATAATGTTTTGGTGCAACTTTACTCTATGTTCTCCCGCCAGTAATTTAGTATGTCCGCAAGGGTTTTGTACATCGGAATTTCTGGCTTCCAGCCCGTATCTGCAGCCAGTTTTGAGTTATCGCCCAGGATTATCTTTTCATCAGAAGGGCGCAGCTTTTTCTCGTCCACCACAACCTCGATTTTGCTTGTTGAGAGCCCGATGAGGGTGTCCAGCACATTCTGGATTTTTATAGGCCTGCTGGAGCAGAGATTGTAGCACTCGCCATCCTTTCCCTTCACCGTCGAAATGACTATGGCTTTTACCATGTCTCTCACATCCGTGAAATCCCGCTCTGTCTGCAAATTTCCAACCAGAATTTTATTTTCCCTCTTTCCTTTCTCAATCTCCACAATCTGGGTGGCAAAGTCATTCGGGGCATCGTTGGTTTTGCCAGGGCCCGTGGTGTTGAAGATTCTGCCCCTTGTGCACCTGATTCCAAAATTTTTGTAGTACTGGTAGGCGAGCAGGTCCTGTGCCACCTTGCTTACCCCGTACGGGTGCAGGGGCTGGAGCAGGTGGGTCTCCTTCACTGGAATTTCTTCTGGTTCCACATGGCCGTATTCTGCACTTGAGCAGGCAACAAAAACCTTGGCGTCATGCCTCAATGCCTTTATCGCTTCAAAGAGGTTTACCGTCCCAATGACATTGGCTTCCATCGTGTACCACGGGTCCTCCCATGACTTTGTAGGGAAACTCTGGGCTGCGAGATGGTAAACATATTCAGGTGCATACTTACCCACAATCTTTTCCACGGTCTTCCTGCTCCGCACATCGCACTTCAGCAACTTGATATTATCCTGCCCGGGGATTCTTCTAGCATTTTTCTCATCGTTCCAGGTGGCAATCACCGTGGTACCCTCATCTGCCAGCATCTTCACGAGGTACCTGCCTATGAAACCTTCCGCGCCTGTCACCATCACGCGCATTCCCTCACCCGCCTATTTTCCCCGCACTTCTCCCCAGATTATCTTGTGGAGCTGGGGAAGCACCCTCACATTCAACTCTTCCTTGACCACCGCATCCGCAATGAACTTTATGTCGGTTCCGTAAACGGGCTGAAACACCACATTCGTCTTCGGCTGATACTTATCTATGACCTGCCTTGCATAATTTAAATCGGTTTCATCAGCGATCACAAATTTGAGTTCATCAAAAGGAGAGAGAAGTTCAATGTTTGAAAACTCCATCTTATCCTGCATTCCAGAACTGGGGCACTTTATATCCATTGAAATGCAGAGATTCTCCTCGCAGGGCATCTCCTGAATTGTTCTGGAGCCGTTGGTCTGAAGTTGCACAAAGTAGCCAGCATCAATGAATCTTGATAGCAGTTTTGTGATATCCTTGTAAAGAAGGGGCTCTCCACCCGTGATGCAGACCCTGCCCACATTGAATTCATCCACCTTGGTGAAGATGGCCTCGATGCTCATCTCAGTGCCTTCATCAAACGCATATTTAGTATCGCACCATCTACACCTCAGGTTACAGCCAGTAACACGGACAAAAACCATCGGAACGCCGATATTTATCCCTTCACCCTGGATTGAATAGAAGATTTCGTTTATCCGCACGCTTTCAGCCCCCGTTCAAACCACGCTGTCTGGCCGGTCCCTTCAGACACACCACAGCAGATTTTCTCCACATTTTCACACGCCATTATTTTGCCAGCGATGAAATTGCAGATGTACTCTGCAAGGGCCTCCGCAGTCACATGTTCCACCTCACACACCACGCAGTCAGATGCAGGAAAGAGGTAGTGTTTCCCCTCATGCCAGACCTCAATTTCGTCCCCTTTTTGCTCTATCTTGATCGCAGGACTTTTCGCGGGTAGAATCACGCGGTGGTCAAGCATGGAGATTAGCTCCCTTGCGTATTCCTTCAACTTTGAAAAGTCCAGCAGCATTCCATCCGCACCTTTTCTTCCGTAGAGCTTAATATTCAGAAAGTAGTCATGTCCGTGCAGCCTTGAACATTTTTCATGCCCTGGGATGAAGTGGCAAGCAGAAAACCGCAGGTCTCTAAGCACACCATCTAACTCCACACAGGTTTCCATAATTAAGGGAAATATTTGAGGGATAATAATGGTTACCATCGGGAATGTGCCTTTCCCTCTATTTTCAACGGTTACGGTGGATACACTCTGGTTCTGCCCTCTTCATCCACCTGAATTGTTATATTTCCATCCACCTCCATCATCTGAACTGCGGTCATCACATCCACTTCCCGCATTCCGTACTCTGCAGCAAAGTCAGCGGCAAGCTTTGTGAGATATACGCCTGGGTTTTGTTTCACATACGCCTTTATCTTCTTTTCAAGGTCCGGGGTAATGCCATACTCTGCCGGCTCCTCCTCTTCCTCCACAATCTCAGGTTCACCTTCAGATGGAGGCACTTCCCCTGCGATGCCAGGCGACTCTGCAGCCACTGCACCCTCTTCCTCGGAAGGTGGCTTCGGCACAGGTTCCCTCTTCCTCCGCCTCACCAGTACCACGACAATGAGCACAAACACGGCGATGAGGGCTATCGGCAGAAGCCAGGGCAGATAATCCCCAATTCCCTTTGGGACTACCTTCTGACTCACATGGATTTCCCAGCTCCTCTCCACAGAATATTTTCCGTCCGTAACCACCACTTTTAATGTGAAGGTGCCTGGAGTTTTGAAGAGATATTCAAGGGTGTTGCTGCTCCCCACAACCTCTCCGTTCAGATACCAGGTGTAGGTGAGAGAGTCATTCTTTACATCGCTGAAATTTGCATAGAACTGGTAAACCGTATCGGTGAGGAACTCGGACGGAATGGAGGCATTGACGAAGACGGGCTCGTAATTTAGATTCACCACAACCGTGCATTCCTTCTCCCTGGTGTTGCCCGCCGGGTCTCTGACGGTTACCTTGACCTTGTAGGTGTAGTTATCCTGGAAACTCAGTTGGTAGTAGCTCTGGTTTATCTTTGCAAGTTCGTCCCAGCCGTCTCCATCACTTGAGTTTATGAAGATTATTGTCTCCGCAATCCCATTGGTGTCATACGCATTCCAGGTTAGATTATGCGAGGTGTTTTCTGTAAGCAGGAGAGAACTTGAGGCATCAACACCGAGGATTGTGAGGATTGGCACCCGCGTATCCAGTACCACATTCACCGTGGTTATCTCCGAAACCTCCCCGAGATCTGTGGATACCTGGGCGTAGAGCGTTTTCTCGCCATCACCGTCAGAGATAATGAACTGAAATTCTGATGAGAAATTCTCCCAGGGGGCTGTTCCAAGGGCATCAAGCTGCTCGGAAACTTTAACAAACTTCACAGTGCCTATGTTATCGGTTGCATTCAGGTGCAGGTTTACTGCCGTTGAATTGGTGTACTGCGGGGCACCCATCGTGAGAACTGGCAGTGTTACATCATAATAGATTGATGCGTTCAATTTCACCGAGTTGCCTGCATTGTCACGGATGATGATATAGAGGGTGTGCAATCCCTGGGTGGTGTTAGAGAGCGATGTAGTCAAATTCTGTGTGAAGGAATACCATGTGCCGTTCTCGCCTTCAATCCAGCTCAGGTAGAAACCGCTCACCCCGCTCAGGATATCTGTTGCCCGGATTGACAGATTTATGCTCGTTTTATTTGTGTATTTAGCACCATTTTCAATCCCTACACTGCAATTGGAGGGAGGTGTGGTATCCAGGATAATCTCATCGTAAAAGGAATTGCTCTCATGGCCTACAAAGTCCCTGAACTTCACATAAATCCTGTATGTGCCATCGTTTCCAGAAACAAATGCGGTGTATGTAGGAGCATAGTTAATCCAGGTTCCATTGCCAAATCCAGGGTCGTTAACACTCAGCATCATTTTTTCTACACCGGAAACATTGTCGGATGCGTTGAGCCACACCACGAGTTGCCTGTTGCCAGTGAACGGCTTGCCCGCAATTGTAATGTTGCCATAGGGCTTTTCTGTATCGTAAAGCACATACGTGGAGGCAATTCCAGAGGCGAGACCGACATTATCCACGGCATAACACTCGAATGTGTAACCCCCTTCAGTACCAAAGTTTATCAGGCATGTGTTTGCGGTGATGTAAGTGTACTGGGGAGGTGCGCTCCCGTTTCTGTAGACCCTCCAGTAATATCCTGCAATTCCAGAAAGCGGGTCCTGGGCATTTATGGTGGCAGTAATCTGCTGGTTACCGGTAACTGACGGCACATCTATTGCGGTAACCTGTGGTCCCGTGGTGTCCAGATATACAGTCGCCTGGACATTCTTTGTATAGTCCGTGTTGTTTGCGGCATCGGAGAGCCAGATATATACATTCCAGATACCCTGGGAGGGTAAGGAGAGGGTCATTGAGGTTATGTTCTGGCTTTCCTCGTAGCCATCGTAGTCCGCATTGCTTGATGGTGGAGTTCCGAATTTGTAGTAAGCCCTCGTAACCGGTGTCAGGCTCTCCGGGTTTTGCCAGGTAAAGGTGAACGCATTGTCCTTTGTCCATCCAGATGGGTTGACCGCCAGGTTTTTCGGTTGCGCCGGAGCCACGAGGTCGGCAAACTGCACCTGAATCATCCCTGCGGCATTCCCGACTGAAGAGTTCACGGCAGCACTGATGTTGGCGATGCCAATGAGGTTCTCACCGATGAGGGTAAAACTTATCCTTCCGCCAGAAGTGAGCACCGTTGCATTTCTGTTTCCAATGACATTTATCCACCCCAGGTTTGTGCTCACATGGAATGCCACACCATTCTGGATTGTGCTGCCAGCGGTATCGTAGATGATGGAACTGTTGACCACCGCGGTTGCATTTGCATCAATGTTCCACGCTTGGGGAATCAGAACAATATTGCCACCGATGTAGGCAGTTGAAACCTGAATTTGCTGGTTAAGTGTGCCCCCGTATATGTCCTTAAGGTTGAAACCGATGTTGAAGGTTCGGTAATAGCTAAGTTGTTCAATCTGGATGTTTATACTGGTCTGATTGATTACTGTAATGCTGGTGATTGTTCCGTAAGTTGTGGTGATGTTGGACTCCGTGATTGTCGTGGAGTTCATAGGATTTGTGAAGAGGACATTTACCGTTGCTCCAGGCACGGAAAGATTTGTGGAAGGAGTATAGCTCGCAATTGCTGGCAGGACATGAACATTGATTGTGCTTGTCCCGGTTGCATTGCCGACAACCGCCTGCACATGAATTGTGTCGTTACCTGCAGTGACGCCCGTGTAGTAGAAGGAGATTTTTCCGTTGATTGATGTGACCTGACTCGGGCCAGAGACATAATTTATATTACCATGGTCTGCCCAGACAGTGAAAGCAGTCCCGTTTATCACAGCGGAGCCAAAGGTGTTGAAAATTGTGGAGGAATCCACGAGAATTGTAGTTCCCTGGGAAATATCGGAAGAATGAAGTAACTGGATGTTGCCGGTTGCGTATGATTTATCCACCGTTCTCTGAATGGTGCCTGAGTACTTTACATAATTATCACTGTCCACTGCCTTCACCCTGAAATAAACCGCCGTGAGGGTGTTGAACTTCTGGGTTAGCTGGACAAAGTATGTGCTTCCACCTGTGTTGGCCATGCTGAGCTGCACCGGGGATGCAAAGTTCGGATTCAGGGCATACTCAAGATACGGTGTGAAAGTGAGGGTTGAAGTTATGTTTGCCCAGGCGGAAAAGGTGTCGTTGTCTGAAATCTGGGAAACTGGCACCACATTGAAGTTAAGAATAGTGGGTGCGGTGCTGTGGTTTACCAGTGCAATGGTGTAGGTTACCACGCTGGTTGCAGTTGAAGCCCTTGCGATGAGAAGGTACTTACCGTACGGATGCTGGGAGAAATTATAAGCATACCACCAGGCCGTGGCGTTCGTGTTTGCATTTCCCCAGGTGCCGCCATTCACCCGCACCCGCACTGTGTTTGCATTCGCATAGCTGCCAGAGCAGTTTTCTGTCCCGTTGACTTTGGTATTGTTTGCAGGGTAGATGATGGAAACCGCGGGAGGAGTAGCAATGCTCACCTTCGTAACATTCAGGAACACACTGGTGGTAACGCCAGTTTCATCAGTAGCCCTCACCTCAAACTGGTGGGGGCCGACAAGATAGCTTGACAGATTCACATGGGCATACCATAGGCCCTCCGGCAGAATCACGGCGCTGGTCGTGGTGTCCGAAATCACCTCAATTTTCGAAACATTGGAGTAAACCGGTGCACATGAACCAGCAAATACCAGAATTGTGCCTGAAAAGGAAATGTTGTCCTCAGGAACAAAGACAGACAGCAATGGACCGGCTTTGTTTTCCTCAGGGCCATAACCGATTCCAGCCATCTTTCTTTCAACGCAACCTGAAAGGGAGTTCCAGAGCACGGTGTAGGCAGTGCCACTGTTGTCAGTTGTTGCCACCTCAATTGAAATCTTAGAGAGGTTTGCGGTAATTCCAGCAGCATTCACATCCTGGCTCAGATTTGCAACCTCGAAACGGAGAAAGTTGAGACCTTCGTGCAGAACTGGGGTGCCTGCAAGTTTCTTGTAATACACGACTCCAGTACCGTTCAGCATGTCCGCATCGGTATAGTTACCATTGCTTAAACAGATGTAGCGGATTACGGAAGTGTCGCTGAAGTTGAGATTGAGGGAGACAAAGCTGTTGTCGGGGATTGTGGCATTCACTTCCCATGCTAGGGATTTCAGGTTCTGGGAAACATTGATAGAGGCAATGCTGTAGTAAATCCGGGAGGCAGTTTCTGTTTGAAGGGTTTGATTCAGATAGGAAAGCTTGGGGTCCAAGGCCTCGACCGCAAATGTACCGTTGGTTGTGAAGGTCTGCCAGGCATTGAGGTCAGTGGCATTGGTCCAGGGCTCCGAGATAAAGTTTGTGTTGTTTTTAAGACCGACGGAGACGGGTGCCGTGCTGTTGTAATAAACCCAGACCGGCACTGTCTGGCCCGCAGGAATTGTGACTTCAACACCAAGATAGCATTCTGCAGGGGACCATGACAGCACCGTATAATTCATAAGTTTGCCGTTTGCATCTACGACCGCAATGTCATCGCCGGAGGGGAGCATCGCAGAATAACTTATGAGGGTTGTATTCAGCAAAAATTCAATAAACTGCTGGTTGTAGTCGGTCAGCGTAGGGTTTGTAATATTTATCTGGATTCTCTTTCCGTAGGCAGGGTTCCACCAGGCCATGCCTGCCTTCCCTTCCGCACTTCCCTGCGCCGCTACCAGTACATTCACCAACAAACACACCACTACAAGGGCAACAGTGAACCGTTTCATCCGCTCACCAGCCATGTAATAAAAACGGAGTTAATAAAACTTGCCAATTCGAGTGTTTCTTTGTATTACCAAGGGCATTCGCTGGATTTCCATGCTTCGCTATTTCTCTTCCCCTGGTGCCTTTTCAGAATTTTCCATTTCCTTTTTTTCCAGTTCAATTTCACTCTTATCCAGCATTTGCTCCTTGCGATCAGGTTCGCAATTTTCTTCTGTTTTCAAAGCAACTTCTTTCCCTTTTTTGTCTCCCCCGCTGTCTGACCTCTTGCGGCTTCTAGCTCTTCTATAAGCAAAGCCAAGTATCAGAACACTGAAAGCAACCGAGACAACGAGGAAAAGGAGTGAGTAAAACAGGATTCCACGGAACACGACCAGATTGAACTGGTTATCGTCGGTAGCACCGTGAACAGAAACATTGCAAGAAACCGCGGGGGCTTGTGATGGTGCCCTTGCAACATTTGAAATGGCATCTGTGGCTTCAATATAATACATCAATCCCTTTTCGGTTATAGCATTTCCCGGTATCACAGCATAATAGTTTCCGTCTGAATTAAGGGCCATGGGTATCTCTTTCCAGTTTACCTCACCTGAGCTTTTGTAGAAGAGTTTAACTGTTTGAATATCATTTTCATCTGTTATTCTGGCTGTGATATTTATGGGTTCACCGGCCTTACCCGATGTTACAGGAATGTGCCTAATTGTTGGAGGAGTGATGTCCGCAGAGGAGGATGTTGTGAAGTTCCATGAAAAATCAGATACGAGATAATTTCCAGCCTGGCTTTTGAGAGACCACGCCTTTATGCGCACAGTATAGTTTGTGAGTGGTGCAAAATTCACCAGAATGCCCAGCGTTAAGGCAGTCGCAGTTTCATTCCAGATAATTCTGTACGGAACAGAGGGTGTGATGTCTATGCCACCAGGCACAGAGCTTGCGTTTATTGGTTCAGAAAAGCATACTGTTATGTTTGAGTTTATCGGCACATTTTGCACGGATGGACGGAAACTCACCACATAAACTGGATTTACCGTGTTTGCCCGCGTGCGGAATTTCCAGGTATAATTTACCTGGAGGTGGAGTCCAGGCGAGGAGGAATCCGCCGCAACCGTGGAAATGTTCACATAATACCAGCTATCCTCCTGCAGGGGAGCATCGGGCCTGAATGTGAAGCTGGAAGTGGTTGAACTATTCACCAAACTGCACGGCACTCTCATTCCACCGCATGTGAGGGAAAACGCTTCCACTACTGACGAGAGGTTCATCGCCTCAGAAAAACTCACATTTATGTCAGGCATGAGGGAAACCCCGGCCTCACTGTCAACTGGAGAGACACAAAGCACCTCAGGGTGCAGAGAATCAATAATGAATGCTGGGCTCTGGTAGTATGTGATTTTGTCTGTGAGCAGGTTACGGATAGATGCATTGAAGTATGCGGTGTGATTTTGGAGGAACGGAGTGGTCCAGTAGTATTCTGCGGTTGGTGGCAGGTCCTGGAAGAGCGTATAGGGAAGCCCGTCTATAACTACTGTTAAGGTTATCGCAGTAGCATTCGGAGTATCGTTTTTCGTTTCCCATACAACCCTGTATGTGGTATTTCCGTTGATTCGCTCATCCGCAGGTGAAACAATTTTCACTTCCGGGATTTTCGGGTTTGAACCAATGTTGAGGGTCGGGTCCCCGAGAAGAACATGTTCTACGAGCACAGCATACATGCATGATTCAGGCGGGAAATACTTTGCTTCATCTGGTGGAAAATTCCTGTAGTAGAAAAGGTCAGACACATTTGCAATGGCTTCCCTGAAGCAGTCACCGAGTAATCCTGTTTCGTTTGCACACTGCTCGTAAAAGTAACTGTCCACCAGGTTGGCATCTGGCAGTGCCCAGGTCAATCTGGTTGAGCCGATTGTCGCTATTGCCCCTCCATTTTCCTCAAACAGGAATTTCTCTGCAATGCAATCCTCACCTGAGTAATTGACGCCGCAATCAAATCCACATGAGTGGCAGGAGAAGAATGTAATCACAGGAAGTTTGTCCGTATTCGTCAGATTTGCGATGTCCCGTGAATGGTAGAGTGTCACAACCCCGCTCTCGTGGATGCCCAGCGAATCATAATTCCCATGGCATGCAAAGACAGCAAATTTGCTCCCGTTACTCAGTGCACGGGTGACATTTTCTGGATTTGGATAATATGTGTGATTGGTTGTGTGCTCGACACCCTCATACACCGTAATCTTCCGATAACTGGCCATAAAACTGTTGTAGATGTATTCACAATGTTCCTCACCTTCGTAACCGTTTCCAGTGAAAGTGTCTCCGCCAACGAGCGTGACATTGTTGAACCAGGGTTCCAGAGCATGGTCTCCAGATTCGTAGTTTACAATCTTGTTCACAATTGCACTCATCTCAGTAACATTGCCTGCGGGCAACCTCCCAATTCCCACATCCGGAACGCCATCAATCTGGTCGCTCTTTGACCAGAACTGGGTCCATGAGGCAGAGTTATTGAATTCTCCAAACACATTGTTTCCATTTGCATCCCAGGAACAGAAAGAGCCGTTCTGGGCGTATAAATCCGCATAGTAAAGGTCACTTGGTGTGTAGTTGTTTTCATCTGGATAAAGATAGGACCACACCTCAGGTAAATAACAGTATCTTGGTGGAATAAGGTCCGCATCTCCACCCAGGATTACATACTTTATGTTCATGTCCTCCCTTGCGTGCTTGATGAAGAGTTTTATATCTTCCTGGAGGTCCCTACCTTCCGTGTAATCAGGGATGTCTTCCAGATTAACTAAAATCGTTCTTATCCCCCGGCCATCTTTATGCGACGCAAGGGTTGCAAGAGTGGAATTGAAGATGGAAGGGGCGATTATGAGCAAATCATACTGGGGTGCGAGGGGTTTGGGTTCGGCCGCTGGGATTGCTGCTGGAGCCCATGATGGTGCATTTTCACTGATTTGATTGCTCTGGAGGTCTGGCATGATCGGGGGCATTGAAAACAGGAGGGTTGCAATCACAATCACGATCAAGCATCTACTCATTCTTCTTCCCTCCCCTTGGGGTACGGAGAATCCAGGCGGCACACCCGATTGAACCAACCAGAATCGCCATAGAAGCAACAAAGAACCAGAATGCAAGAGAGGATTCCGCGGATGAAGGCATAATCTGGGACAACCCCTCATCTGGAGTGGTAGCGGAAACCGCATTCACCTCGGGATTTTCGGTGCCATCCGCATCAACCACAGTCACTGCAAAATGGTAAGTCATGCCTTTTTCCAGCCCGGCGAGTGTGCAAGTGGTCGCGTTTCTTTCTGAAATCGCTGTGAATGGTGACATCCCATGAACACTGGTAAACTGGTTCCGAGAGATGTATATTCTGTATTCAAGAAAATCCGAAATTTCGCTTGGAAGCCACGAGATAGTAATCCGCCCCGTGTTCACCTCAGTAATCTTGAGTCCACTGACTTTTTCCAGTTCGCCCTGATGAAAGATAAGGAGGTTTATGTCACACTGGACAGTCAGTCCACCACCATCCCGCACTGAAAGACGGATGGTGTGTGGGCCTTCAGAGAGCGAAGAAGTGTTGACTGCCTTCCCATAACCAATTATCCCGTCACGGCTTGAAATCCAGACCACTGATGTGGTGTCCAGAACTCCATCCTCCTCATCGGTAGCGTTTGCCTCAAACCGGACTGTTTCGCCTGATGCAAAGTGCTGGCCTTCGTATGGAGAAATGATATATACAGCCGGAGCATGGTTCGGTGTGATTTCCAATCTCTTTGTAATCGTCGCAGAGAGCCCTGCCGAGTCCACCGCAGTTAAGTGGACATAATGCTGGCCAGGATTTAGCGTGTAGTTTATGCTTCCCTCATAAAAACCTGAGGTGAGGTTCAATTCAAGGGCAAACTTGTGCGTATCCATCTCACCCATAACTCCATCATCAGGAATCCGCACATTATCTGTTACATTCAACTTGAACCAGATTTTCTGCCCAGAGTATGCAACCTGGGGGCTTACTTCGACGGTAGTTATCTCTGGTGGTTGTGTATCGTTCAATACATAAATCGTAATTGTCTGGCTTGCCTTGTTTCCATCCGTGTCATTGACAGTAAGGGTGATTGTGTGGTTGCCTTCGCCGAAACTGGAAATTGTGAGAATGCTCCCGGTGCCCAAAAACCCATCCTCTGCAGATGTCCAGTTGAAATATACCGGCTGGATTGTATCATCCTCCGCATCATGGGCGGCTCCCCTGAGCTCGATCCGGGCACCAGTGGAAAAACTTGTTCCGTCAACAGGTGCAGTGATTTTAACAATAGGGACTTTTCTGGAAACTGTAACTGGCTCGGAGGCAGCACTACCGGCGTTAAAACCATCGCTGGCTATTACCCTGAAAATGCAGTTATTTCCTCCAGGGTATTCAGAATGGTTGAACACATATGTGGTGGCTTCGAGTTCCTCCGCCACTGGTTCCCAGTTACTGCCACCGTTGGGAGAGTAGAACAGGGAGTATCTTATTTTGTCCCCATCGGCATCGCTTCCACTCCACCTGATTTCAAATGAACCGTTGGGAAGCGCACTGACTGAATTGATACTGACCGCGGGGCTGTTGCGGCTCTGCACAATCTCTTTCAGCGTCAGGTTTCTGTATCTGAACACAAGTTTCTCTGTGCCATTCGGGCAGGGGAGCGTAACGAGGAATGAATACCAGTTTCTGCCCCCAAAATAAGCTTTGAAGCTTGTATTTGCAAGCACGGTGCCGTTCGACGCACGGCACTCAACAATGTAGTCCCCCGGGTCTTCAGTAACATCAAATTCTGCAGGGCTCCCATTTACCCTGTAGAACGGGTCAACATAAAGGGTTCCGTTTCTGTGTACCGAACCGCTTAGAATAAGCATCTCCGTTGTGTAGGAGGGTTTTGGACTGGTCTTTCCGTTTTTGACTGCAAGGGCATTAAAGAGTTTGTTGTAGCAATCCAGGTCAACCCAGTTTTTGTAACGCACGTTTGTGTTCGCAGCACCCATAAAACAGTATGTCTCGGTACCTGGTGTATAAGTCCCGGCAGGAAACACATACTCCAGCTTCTTTTGCGAGGCCGAAAATATAGTGGTATTTCCAAGTTTGTTGCCCAGCGGGGGATTTACATCGTATTCCTCACCACTGAAAAATATATAACTGTTTAAGCAGAGTCCATAGTAATGGGCAATTTCATGGGCAAGCGCCGGAGGGGCGGCATCACTTACAAGAGGGGCACACCGTCGGCCCGCAAAACTTGCACCAGTAACAGTTCCCATGTAATCCTTGGATAGCACCCCGACAAAAAAATCATAGTTCGGCTCGTTCAGGAGATTGTAGATTATTAGCTTTTTCATATACTGGGTTGCAATGTAATTCATGTCAAAAATATCAAAGTCGAATGGAATAGGGATTGTCCAAAATTTCTCAGCCGGGACAAGCTTGGAATGAAAGTTGCTTGGAACAATAGGATAGGTATCCGCAAAAAAACTGACAGCTTCATCCATAAAGGGATAAATGTTTACAGGATATGGAGTAAGGGGAAAGTAGACCGGTTTGAAGAGTGCCCTTATCATTTTTGTAGGCCGTGTTTGGACTGTAATCTCCTTCTCGTTGTTCTCCTCATCAGCTTCATCTATCTTTCCATCAGGGTCAACTACCGCCTTTATTTTATGGGTGCCTGCCTGAAGGCCATCCAAGAAGAAATTGAAGGTTTCTTTGCACTGCCAGAGCTCTACATTTTTATAATCTTTGATACTTGCCCTGACGCTGTTTTTTACAATTCCTGCAGATTCTCCATCCACAAAGAGTTCTACCTCTACCTCAGGCAGGGCATATCCTAAGGAATCGACCCATACACGCACTGCGGTGGGTTTCTCTGCCACGAGAGAACCATTCTCGATCACCTGAAGCACTTGTAAATTCACCACGGTAAGATCTGTATAGTTCCACCAGGGAATGAATTTCACATTTCCCGTTATATTGCCACCAGTGCCATTCGGATTCAAAATGAGATGCCTTGGCCCGGTGTTGTTTCCCCACCAGTTGTCAGTGGCATCTATGACTGCGCCGCTCAGCGGTCCAGTCAGGCCAGCAACCTTGTTGGAATAAATTAGATTTTTCTTTATGTATGGAGAAAGTGTGGATTTGTTGCAGCGGATGCCAACCGTGTTGTTGCAGATAATGTTGTCCTCAATTATTGGGGCTGAACTTACCCGGCATTCGATTCCGTATGTGCAATTTTCGATTCTGCAGTGGGCAATGAAAGGCGAGTTTTTATAGGTGTCTATGCCGCAATACATACCATCAAAATTGCAGTATTCGAGAACACACTTGCTCTGGGTTATCGGGGGAGAAGTTACCAGATCATCAATTACCGAGATTGTACCTTTCCTGTGGGTTTCGCAGTTGAGGGCCCCGTAAAAGTTGATTGGATATCTTTCTGTGCCCTTAGCTTTTAGTGTTCCCCGGTTCCCATATGGAGATTCCAGAACAAATATTCCAAATACATGGGAGGACTGCCTCTTGGATTCAAAATAAATATCTACTCCTGGCTCAATGGTAAGATTGCCGTACACGGTAAGTCCGTCTTCATCGTAATCATCAGTTAGAATATAGGGGCTTGATGCTTTGGTCCACACATCGTCGCATTGCATCCTTGAACCCCCCACCCTTCCAATGAGTGCACTTACAGAGTTGCTAACTGCAGTCGCTGTCCCGTTTGTCTTTGAAATTTTATAGGAATAGGTATTTCCTTTCATTACATCCGTATCAAGGTATCTATTTCTGTATGTAGCGGTATCGAATGTTAGAATGGTTACATTGTTTTTTGTGAGTGTGTAGGTGCAGTTGCCTTCCATGTATCCATCCAGCCAGCCCAGGTCTACCTTATTGTTGCCTGCATAATATAAGTATAACTCTATTCCACTCTGGCTGATCGCTGAAAATGGGTCTGCTCCATCACCTTTGGTTTCCCTGTTTAATGTCGCCAAACTACCCGCGGCCGGCATATTGGCCAAAAAACAGGCGAGCACAAAGTACACACTCATCTTATGAAGGATGTGCTGGTGCATGGTAGAAGATAGCATTTGCGATATTAATAACTTTGTATAAAATTCAGGTGTTGTATCAACGGACCTCGTGAACGCCTGCAGGGACAGGTAATTCCTCCCTAGATTCAAATGCGGTGGATTGAAGTAAATAATGAAAAATTTGTGCCGACAGAGAGGGTGGAGATTGCATATGCAAAACGCATAGCACCATTCTTGAATTCTGCGAAGATTGCCGCCCGAAAAACACAGGGGCCGGATCGCATATGTTATCATCATAAAGGATTGAGGGGGAGACAAGATTCACCAGAACTTTCCAAGCCGGTGAGAGATTTACAATGCCCCTAATGCTCGGATTTTGTCCCACAGCTTCCTGTGGAGAAAGGGTTATATTCTGTCGTTCTATCTCCCACTTCGGTGAATGCAATGCCAAACGCAAAGAAAAAGTCAAAGAAGATTGAGGAGGTCTTGCTTAGGAAGAGAGAATCCATCTGGAAAAAGGCAACCAAGAAAGACATTGATACTTTTTTCAAATATGCTGAGGGTTATAAGGACTTCATGAAGGCCGCAAAGACAGAAAGGGAAACGGTTGCGAAGGTTGTGGAACTCGCTAGAACCAACGGATTCAGGGAAATCTCCGAGTTCAAACAAATTAAACCCGGTGACAGATTTTACGAGGTGAACAAGGACAAAATGATTATCCTGGGTGTTGCAGGAAAAAAGAGTATCGACGAAGGGCTCAACATCATCACCGCCCACCTGGATTCTCCCCGCCTTGACCTGAAGCAGCTTCCGCTTTACGAAGATGGAGAAACCGAAATTGCCCTCTTCAAAACCCATTACTATGGCGGAATCAAGAAATACCATTGGGTGGCTTTCCCGCTTGCGATCCATGGCGTGGTTTACACGAAGGATGGAAAAAAAGTGTCAATCGAAATAGGCGAGAAGGCAGGGGACCCTGTCTTCATCATCCCGGATTTGCTTCCCCACCTTGCAAGAAATGTCCAGGGCGAGAGAAAGCTTTTTGACGGGATAAAAGGAGAAGAACTCAACATTATCGTTGGCTCGATCCCTGTGCAGGATGAGGATGTGAAGCAGAAGGTGAAGGTGGCCGTGCTCGATTACCTCAACAAGAACTATGGCATCGTGGAAGAGGATTTTGTCTCCGCAGAGCTGGAAGCGGTACCCGCTGTAGCCCCGATGGATTCTGGCTTCGACAGAAGCTTCGTCCTCGCCTATGGCCAGGATGACAGGGTCTGCGTTTACACCGCGCTAACGGCTCTGATGGAACTTGAGAAGCCAGATAAATGGTGCCTGGCAGTTTTCTACGACAAGGAAGAGATCGGGAGTGCCGGGAATACCAGTGCTACCTCCTACTTCTTTGAAAATTTCGTGGCAAATCTTTGCATGATGTGCACGGAGCAGCACTGTGGCTGCGATGTAAAATCAGTTCTCGAGCGAAGCAAGGCATTATCTGGGGATGTCGATGCGGGCGTTGACCCAACTTACAAGGAAGTCCATGACCTGAATAACGCTGCGAAGATGGGGTATGGAATCGTGGTTACAAAATACACAGGTGTTGGCGGTAAATACAGCGCTAACGATGCCCATGCTGAATATATGGGAAAGGTGAGGCAGATATTCAACAAGGCAGGGGTCGCCTGGCAGTCAGCAGAACTTGGAAAGGTGGATGAGGGCGGCGGTGGCACGGTAGCAAAGTATCTCGCAATGTATAATATGGACATCGTGGATTGTGGCCCCGCGGTGCTGAGCATGCATGCCCCGCTTGAAATTACCTCAAAGGCAGATCTGTATCACACACATCTGGCCTACCTGGCATTCTACGAAAACATGGACTAGATGTGCCCGGGCAGGAACTGGTCCATTTCGTAATTTTTTATTTCTCCCAGTCCAAGTAGGGCTTCCTGCGGAGTCAACAGGGGCACCTCGTAGTTCCCATAATCCTCAAGTGCGACTCGCGGACAGGCGGTGCTGATGAGCAAATCATTGCCCGTATAGTTTAGAAATTCTGGCGAAAGATTGTTGATCGTGAGGAAGCAAGGGTTTTTTCCATGGCTTTTCAGAATCCCGGCAAGTTCCCTGGCAAGTTTGAGGCGTTTCTGTCCTGGCTTTGTGCAGACCACAATCGCGACTGTTCTTGCATCACGGATTGCGCTGGCTTTTGAGACCCCCGCCCTCAAAAATTTCTCTCTCTCAAACTCGAGGGGTTCAATTCTGCCGGATGGAAGGTAGCGGTAAACTGGTCTGGATGTGAGCATCGCGATGCCTGCTGGATGGAATCTGCCATCCCCTACAAAAAGGTAGGAATCAACGATGGTAGAGCATGCGGCAGCAGAACTCACATCGCAGCCAAGCACCTGGCCAGGGTAAAGCGTTCTGTTCATAGGTCCCGGGATGTGCACCCTCCTGCCGGCCTCCTTCAAAAAATCTGCAATCTTCTGGAGCTGTTTCAGATACTGAACCGTGGTAAGCAGGCAGATGCGGTCCCCCATGTTACCTGGAATCTTGTCTGGTGGTTTCGGCTCTGCGGTGGAGTATAGTTCCAGAAACAGAATTTTCCGGTTTTTTGTAACACCTGGAATTTCTGCATGTCCGAGCTGGACAAGCCCGTCAATCTCCGGAATTGCGTCCAAGTCCGGAAAGTCGCAAGCCCCGAATGCGGGCTCCGCATAAAGCAGGGGCTCCCCGTAACCTCCCAATTCCTCCAGAATTTCACGGGCTCGGGGCAGGAGACCTGCGGGTAACTGGACTGCAAATTTCTTTATCTTTTCTCTTTCTATCCAGCATTTGAGTTTCTCCGCATCGTAGGTGTAGGAACGCATGATGCTCAAAGATTGCATGGAAGCATAGGAGATAAAGGTAGCGATAAGCGGAGCGGGAGAGTTTCACATAACTGATATTGGACCAGATTGCTGATAGCTCGTTGGCACATAAAAACCTTTATCTATATGTATCAAATATCGTAGTTATGTGAAGGTGATTTGTGTGAGGGCAAATGTGTTTGCTAAGATTGTGAGTGTAGTTATGCTGTTTTCATGCATAATTCCAGTTCTTGTGCCCCCCGCAGCAGGTGATGGAATCTCAATACCCACTAGAGAGATTGACATCCTGTTTGAAACAAGGCAACTGGCATATATCAAGCTCAACCCTGACAGAACTGAAACACTGGACATGTTCGTGACCATGGTTTCCCTTGACCCTGGCACAGAGATAAAATACTTCGTGCCTCTCAAAGCCATGCCCACAGTGAACGAGGTGAAGATTGTATCCGATGAGGAATTTGAGAGCCAAGGAATCGCGGAGGCCAAAGCCACGGTGGAAAAATACAGCGAGGGAAAACAGGAGTTTGAGCAGAATGCGATGAATAGTATGGCTGGATGCACCCTCTCCCAGATGTTTACCCCGTTTGCAGCGAGCATTTTTCTGATATCCGCCACATCCTATGGTGGTGGACTCGGCTTACCCACAGTATCCTACGCCGCCTACGGTGATGGCTACAGTGTTTCGGTGCTCAACTTCACCACGAAGGACTCGCTGAAAGAGTTCATCTCCAGCTTGAATCTTACAGTTTCTCAAAAACTCTGGAGGGTGATTGATAACTACGCGGACTACCATTTCGTGTATATCACTTTGAAAACCATGCCTCCTGTCCCGGAGGAGGACTTCAACGAATTTGCAGCCAGATGCCCCAACACCCTCGCGGTGCTGAGGGATTTTGTGAAGGCAAAACCTTCCATGTATTTCTATGGATACAGCCAGGAAATGCGGGATTTCATCAACCATCCCCTTCTTGTGAATGTGAAAAATGTGTTCTACAGCGAGGCACGAAACTCAACCCGTCTATACGAGACCCTGAATGAGATTCTTGCTGTTCTCTACGGTTACGGAAAGGAATACTCGGGGCTTAAGGTAAGCATGAGGATGCCACTCGCTGATGGAAAAATTTACTATCCGCTCGGGACCTCTTCCTCCTGGGAAGGAAAGCAACACATCCAGGTGCTTATCACAATGCCTCCCTCATTTTTACTGAAAGATAACCCTCGCGGGGGTTCATTTCTCTCGCTCCGCGGTGAAAATTGTTACTATCTGGAATTCGCTGATGCCGCACCCGATTTTGATTTAGAGGCGGAGATAACAGAGGGCATCTACCTCCAGGGCACCGCCTACCAGATTTCCTTCTTCTTCTATCGAAACCCAATTTCAGCCGTGTATCTCGTCCTTCTGCTCTTTGTCCTCCCGTGGTATATTCCTTTCCTCTGGGTTGCAAGGGCATCAGGGATTAGCACGAAGCCACGCTGGTTGTTTTACACAGTACCTCTAGCAATCGGTTTGCTCTCCCTTATTCACTTTCTCGTGGGGGTGGTCCTCACAATCAAATTCCTCAGAAAATTTAAGTACTCTGCCTTAGAACTCAAAAAGATGAAGGGTGAAACGGGCTGGGTGAGAAGTGCAATGCTTTCCAAAGGTATCCGTGCCTCGCTGCCCCCATTCATTCTGGCATCGGTGCCTTCAATCCTGGGACTCGCTTCATTTTTCCCCAAATTTATTCTCTGGTGGAATCCATGTGTCCTCGCAATTCTCACTGGCGGAATCATACTGTATTTCCTGATATTCATGGTGAGTTTAAGGATGTTCGGAGAGCACACAAAAATCTGGGAAGGGAATGTGGAAATTATCTGGCTAACACCCACCACATTCTGTGTGCATACAGAGATGGACATTGGGGGTGTAAAGGACCTCACGAATCTGAAAACAAAACTCGCCGAGAAACTCGTTGCTACCGGCTACTCCGTCTCTAGCACCTATTCCAAGTACGGTGCACTGGAGTCGCTGCACTTCACCGGTAGAGATCTGGAATTTGCGGTGTTATTCAGAAGGCCCGGAATAAATTTTGCCGCCGAAATTTACGCACTCAAAACCACAAGGAACATCTATGCCACTTGGACACTAGACATGGCCCAGATTGACTTCCTGACACAAACGATAAGGGAGGTTGCCGGGGAGAATAAGAAGGAGGGGAAGAAGAATGTTGAGGGGTAATTTGGATACATGCCTGAAGTTAAATCTGGCTGATATCAGTGACCCGTTCCCCAATCACTATCTTTATCTATCCCTCAACTAATGTTTTAGCAAATGCAGGGCATCAGGTTTGCGAGAAAGGAGCCGGATAAAAATTCGGTGCTTAAAACAATTGAGAACGAGGAGATAAAGCAGTGGTTCTTCCAGACATTCGAGGACTTCACACCAGCTCAAAAGTTCGCACTTTACTACATCTCGAAGGGTAACAATGTGCTAATCACCTCTCCAACTGGTTCTGGCAAAACTCTGAGTGCATTCCTCTTTTCCATCGACCACCTCCTATCCCTTGCAAAAACGAACCAGCTCGAGGACAGAATCTATGTGGTCTACATCTCTCCGCTCAAAGCCCTCAACAACGACATCCAGAGAAACCTCGAAACTCCATTGCGGGAAATAAGCCAGCTCACACCATTTGCCTCGAAAATCCGTGTGGCGGTGAGGACGAGCGACACCCCGGCTGATGTGAAATCAAGAATGCTTAAAAAACCCCCGCATGTGCTCATCACAACACCTGAGAGCATCGCAATTGCACTCAACGCCCCGAAATTCTCGGAGAAGCTGCTTGGTGTGAAATGGATAATCGTGGATGAAATCCATGCTCTGGCTGAAAACAAGCGCGGCGTCCATCTTGCGCTCTCCCTCGAACGGCTTGTCAGCAGGATGAAGGAGGAGCCAGTTAGAATCGGTCTTTCAGCAACAATCCACCCGCTCGAGGATGTCGCAAAATTCCTCGTGGGGTTTGAAGCCCCTGAGAAAAAAATACCGCGAAACTGCACAATCGTGGATGTCAACTTTGCAAAGAAGATGGACATAAAGGTGCTCTCCCCTGTCTCAGATTTCATCTACACGCCCTCCGAGCTGCTGAGCAAAAAACTATACAGCATGGTGCACGACCACATACAAAAACACAGAACAACCCTTGTTTTTACCAACACAAGGAGTGCAACCGAAAGAGTGGTTTTCCATCTGAAGCACGAAATGGGAAACGGTGTGAGCGAAAACTTTGATGAAGAAATCGGTGCCCACCACAGCTCCCTTTCAAGGGATGTGCGGCTTGAGGTTGAGGAAGGGTTGAAGAATGGAAAATACAGGGCCGTGGTGAGTTCTACGAGCCTCGAACTCGGAATCGACATCGGCTACATTGACCTCGTGCTGTTGCTTGGCTCCCCGAAGAGTGCCACCAGAGGGGTGCAGCGAATCGGGCGGAGCGGGCATAAGCTTCACGATGTTTCAAAGGGAAGAATAATTGTGCTGGACAGGGACGACCTTGTCGAGTGCGCGGTGCTTGCAAAGTATGCACGGGAGCGAAAGCTCGAGAGGGTCAAAATTCCCCGTAACTGCCTTGATGTGCTCGCCCAGCACATCGTCGGGATGAGCTTGGAGAAGAAATGGGATGTTCGAGAGGGTTACAATCTGGTGCGAAAGGCAATGCCGTATAACGAACTCAGTTTCGAGGATTTTACAAGTGTGCTTCGCTACCTCTCTGGCAACAGATATCTTGAAGACCAGAGGGTCTATGGCAAAATCTGGTATGATGGTAATGAGTTTGGAAGGAGAGGGAAGATGACGAGGGCAATCTACTACATGAACTCTGGCACAATCCCTGATGAGGTGGCGATAAGGGTTTTCACTGAGGACGAACGCCGGTTCATAGGAAAACTTGAGGAGGAATTTGTGGAGAGGTTAACCCCCGGGGACATTTTCGTTCTCGGCGGGAAGACCTACGAATTCCGGAAGTTATGGAATATGAAGGCATTTGTGATTCCGCAGCCCACAAAAAAGCCCACTGTGCCAGCATGGTTTTCTGAGATGCTACCCCTCCAGTATGATCTGGCTTCGCACATCGCAGAATTCAGGCACTGGATGCGGCAGATTTTGAAAAAGCCGAAGCGGGAGGCAGTTAATCAGATTGGCAGGTATCTGAACATTGATCCAAGCACCGCAAATGCAATCTACACTTACTTCAACGAGCAGGCAAAGTATGCGCGTGTCCCTGCAAAAAACGAGTTACTGATTGAGGAGTTCCTGGACGAAGATGGACTTTACTGCTATGTGTTTCATTCGCTCATCGGCAGGAGGGCAAACGATGCGATAAGCAGGGCTGTTGCCCATGCCGTGGCAACCAGAAAGCGGGGAACCGTGAGAGTAAGCGTGAACGACAACGGATTCATGCTTACCCTTGAAGAAAAGCTGGCAAAGGAGGATTTCACAACGATTTTCAGGGAAAATCTTGAGGTCCTTGTGAAACAAGCAATCGGTAACACGGAGATGTTTAAACGGAGGTTCAGACATGTGGCTGTCCGTTCCTTCCTCATCCTCCGCAAATACGGAGAACACACCAAGAGCGTCCATTACCAGCAATACGATGCCCATATCCTCGCAGGACTGCTGCAGCAGAGGTTTCCGGACTTTCCGGTGATTAAGGAGACCTACAGGGAGATTATGGAAGATAGCATGGACATTGAGAATGCATTGAAATACTGGAACGCAGTGGGAGATGGGAAAATAAAAATAACCCTGTTAAATCTGCCCATGCCCTCCCCCTTTGCGTTCAACATCGTGGCGGCAAGTGTTTCAGATATTGTGCTGATGGCTGACAGAAAGGAGTACATCATGGGGCTGCACAAAAAGCTCATGGAACTGCTCGGGAGTGAGACCAATGGGGTTCCAGCATGAAATTGAGATTTCCGATGGCGTTTTTCTAACTGAATATCGGGGCGTTTTTTTGAGCCATCTTTCGATATGTGTAATCTCAGATCTCCACATTGGACTTGAAAGTGAATTGCTGGGACTGGATATGAACGCGCACATTCAGGAGATGGAGGAGCGAATCCGAAAATTGATCGGGCGTTATAAGCCAGAGGTATTTGTAATCAACGGGGATTTCAAGCACACATTTTCTGGCAATGTCAAGGAGGAGTGGAGGGGAGTGCCGAGAATCCTGGGGAATCTGGCGGATAGTGTTGAGACATGGATTGTGAGGGGTAACCATGACAACTTCCTTCTAAGCATTGCCTCAGTGGAGAATGTGAAATTCGCAGAAAGTTTTGAAATCCAGAACTTTGTGTTTGTGCACGGACACAGGGAGGTCAGATTTGTGCCTGGCAAAATCTATGTGCTCGGGCATGAGCACCCCGCAATCAAGCTTTCAGATAGGGTTGGGGGCTATGTGAAGATGCCCGTCTTCCTCTGGAGAGATAGCCGTTTTCTGCTGCTCCCTGCGTTCTCTCCATGGACCTATGGACATGATCTGGCCGAAGGGGATGTGCTTCTGCCCTCGCTGGGTTATGCTGACTATCTGGAGGCGGAGGTTGTGGGCTGCACCGAATACGGGCTTTTGAAATTGCCACGGCTAAAGGAAATTCTTTCCGCGGGGAGGTTGTAGAAGAAATTTTCATTGTATTATCAATGGGCATCGTGAACATGCATGCGTGGCTTTTGTTGTTCACGAGGAAAGTTGATAATACACTTTTCTTACTAGCACAACAACATTTTTTTAGGCGGTAGTTATTCGAAACTCATGGAAACCCCGTTTGTGGACAGGGCTATCGAAATTTCTGAGCTGCGCGCTGTCCTTGACTCTGCAAAATCCGGCAACGGAGCTATTTTCCTTATCACAGGTGAGACAGGCATTGGAAAAACGAGGTTAATGGAGGAGTTTTGCAAGATTGCGGAAAATGAGGGGTTTCGGATCTTGTTTTCCAGATGCATTGATACAAAGGCAGCACCCTTTCTTCCGCTCTACGATGCGTTCAGGCATTTAGAAGCTGAAAGAACCCTGGAACCTGTGCCCCTCGGACTTTTTATGCTGGGTGAAATATCCACAGAAAAACTGTATTACGCTGAACGGGAGCGCGCAAGGAAACTGGAAAGCTTCCTGCGAAAATTTGAGCAACTGGCTGCGGAGAAACCCGTAGTGTTTGTGATTGACGACTTGCAGTGGGCGGATTCTGGAACGCTCAGTTTCCTCCACTATCTTTCAAGGAACATTTCCAAAGTTTCGATGGTGTGCCTTGCTGCATATGCTACCGAATTTTTGACCACGGGCAGCAGTTCCCGCTTTGCAGAGACCGTGAGGAACATAATGATAGAAAGAAATGCAAGAACAATTAAAATAAAGAATCTCCAGAAAAAGGAGGTGGCGGAGATTTTACATAGTATTGTGTCCAGCAACATGCCCGAAAAGCTCCTTGCTGCGGTGTACGAGAAAACTGGAGGAAACCCGTTGTTTGTGGAGGAACTCGGGAAAAATTTCAGGGAACTGGGTGCGTTTGATGCAGAGACGATGCGCCTCAGAATCCCCTTGGAGAAAATCGATATGCCCGAAACGGTGAAAAGCCTGGTCGGTATCAGAATATCCCGTCTCTCTGAGGAGGCAAAGAAGGTGCTGAGGGCGTGTGCAGTGCTCGGCCGTGAATTTGAATACATGCTGCTTACCAAGCTGGTGGAATTAACTGAGGAGAAACTCCTGGTAATTCTAGACAATCTGCTTATCTCCGGCTACATTGAAGAAGTTCCCGGTGGTGAGGAAAAATATCGTTTTGTCCATAACCCAGTTTACGAGTGGGTTTACAGTGAAATTTCAACTCCGAGAAAGAGGATAATGCACAGAATTGCTGGCATACAACTTGAAAGATTGCATAGTAATGAACCGGTATATTATTCAGACCTCGGAAAACACTTCATAATTGCAAGGGAATTCGCGAAAGGTGTTAAATATAAGGTCCTTGCAGCAGAGTTTGCTCTTTCTAGCTATTCAATTGAAGATGCAGTTGCAAACTTAAAGGAGGCGGAGGGAGTTCTCGGCGAAATCGAGGATGAAAATGAGAGGAGAAACTACGGTTACAGGCTCTACAGCATGCTCGGAGATTGCCATTACTTCCTTTCAATGTATGATGAATCTATCAATGCATACCAGAATGCTCTGACTTTCGTAAGAGAAAAATCAGAGGAAATGAAGGTTAAATTGAAACTCAGCATGCCCCACACAAAAAAGGGGAATTTTGATGAGAGCGTGCACCTTCTAAGCGAAGTCCTGGATTTCGCCTCGCCTGATGACCCTGCCCACACCACCTCTGCATTGATGACGCTCGGCTGGACATACGAATTGAAAGGAGAGTTTCAGATAGCCGTGAAATATTACCAGCAAGCCCTGAATAACTGTGAAAAGATGAATGATGAGGTTTTAGCTGGGGCGGTATTTCACCGTGTGGGCACAGGTCACTGGTGCACAGGTAACATTTTGGAAGCAAGAAAGGCACTTGAGAGGGCGCTTGAAATAAGGAAAAAGCATAATGTAAAGGAGGGACTTGCAGACACTTACAACAATCTGGCAATCCTTTACAGTGATGAGGGAGAGATTAAGAAGGCAATCGAACACTTCAAAGAGGCGGAGAAGTTGTACATGGAAATCGGTGAGTTGTCTGGCTTATGTGCAATTTACAATAACCTGGCAGACATTTATGCCCTGAGAGGGGAGTATGAGGAGGCAATAAAGATTTACTGGAAAGATGTTGAACTCTCCAGGAGGATTGGCTACAAAACCTCCGAAATCATGGCATTGAGCAACATTGCTTCAATCTACCAGGAAACAGAGGATTACAAAACTGCATTGGAGCACTACAAGCGGGCACTTGCAGAATCCAGGAAAATCGGTGAAAAGAGGATGCTCACGACGATCCTATCAAACCTTGCAGTAATTTATGCAGAGCTTGGAGAGGTTGATAAGGCCCTGAGTTTTGCAGAGGAAGCAATGCGGGTGGCAGTAGAAGTGGGAAACAAGGAGGACGAGGGGGATGCTTGCTCCGCAACGGCTAAAGTTCTGGTTTCCATGGGCAAATTCGAGGAAGCAGAAGCCCATTACTCGAGAGCCCTTGACCTATATGTTGCCATCCAGCGTGCTGAAAGGGTCTACACCTGCAGATATGATATGGGAAAGCTTTACACCATGTGGGGGAAATACGGTATGGCTAAAGAAAACCTTGAGAAAGCAAGAGAATTTTTCGAACAGATGGGGAGCAAGGGCATGCTGGAGAAAATTAACAGAGAACTGGAGAAAATCCAGGGAAAATAGTTTTCACCTTGCCTTAATCACCTTCTTCACATTTGGTCTATCCTTGTAAAACATCCTGCAACCGCATTTCTCACACTGGAGGGTAATGGAATCTGGTTTCAGGGGTTCCTTGCATCTAGCACATCTATACATTTGAACCCTCCTCCTTCTCTTCCTTCTCCTTCTCGCCCTCAACCTTCACCTTCTTCACCTTTCTAACTCTCTTCTCTGGCTCTTTCTTTTCCATTTCCTTTTCTGCCTCCTCCTCTTCCTCAATCTTCTTCGTGATTGCTTTTGGAGGCGTTGGGTAGTAGGCGCTGCTCGCAATCTTTGTCCCGCATTTCCGGCACTCGTAAACCCCTGTGCTTATTCTCTTCAAAACGCCCGTGTTGCATTCAGGACATGGATGTTTCTCTCTCATCTCCGACTCCACATCATGCAACCTTCTCCTGATCCTTATTCCGTATCTTGGTCCGTATTTGCCAGCAATTCCAACCTTTTTTGTCCGCCTTGACATAGGAACCACCTTTTTAATGCTTTAGCTTGACTTGAGGATTTCCCGCAATTTGGAGGAACACACCTGACACATACTTATAACTTTCCTTACTTCCTCCACGCTGAAAGATCCCGCAAGTCCTTTTTGGACTGCCCTTATATTGCCGTTTTCATCTATTGCCATCGTAAGCCGCACATCCGCAATCTTTTCCTCGTCCAGTGCAGGGTCCACCATCATGGCATTCTTTATCTTTACCACCGTGCATTCAATCGGCAATCCGTTCAGAGGCAGAGGAAAATCCTCGCCCATCCCCTGGGCAGAGGCAGGCACCCGTGTGCATGTGAGGGCTGCCAGGGACGCCAGGTAAGCTGCGTCAAACAGATTCCCGTCATAATCCAGAACATGGATGTCTACAAAAATAATCCAGACCTTTTCTCCGGGTGCAACACAGAGTTTTTCGAGGTCAATTACTCGCCCTTCGCGCAGGCCCCTGTCCACCACTCTTGCCAGCTCAATTCCCTCCTCGTTCGGAGGCCCTGCTTCAAATGTGGGCGATGCCAGGGGAATCAGCTCTGCATTGGTCGTAAGTACACCCACATTCGGGGTATCTGGGAACGGTTCCCCGAGTTCAACCTTCACACCAACCAGCACCGAGGTGTTTCCGATTGATACCTGGGCTGACCCTTCCGCCGACGAAATTACATTCTTCTTTATCTCAATCTGCCTGTACTCATCAAGTTTTCTTCCATCCACTCTTGTTCCCTTCGCCGCAAGCTGCTGCAGGTATTCTCTCATTATTTCTGAAACTATATCCTCACCCATTCAATCACCTCTGCTCCTGTTTCGGTGTCTGAACCTCTTCCCTCTCCACTTCCTGTTCTCCCTTGTACTTGTTTTTCAGTGCCTCTTTCTGGAGTTCGTAAATCTTCATGCAGGCATCTATCGCCATGTTCAGTGCGGTTTCAAATTCGCTCTGGGACATGTTCCCATCCATCTGGAGCAGCACAATCTCCTTTGTCCTGGGAATAATTGCCACAGGCAAATCGGCTTCGCCATAGTTGTCCTCCTCTTTCTTGAGGTCAAGCGCAATCTGACCGTCAATTTTCCCTGCAGCACATGCAGGCACAAGGTCTGCCATCGGAATTCCTGCATCCGCAAGGGCAACGGAGGCAGCGGTTATTCCGGCACACCTGGTTCCCGCATTAGCTTGAAGGACCTCTATGAAGATGTCAACCGACGCCCTCGGAAACATCTCGAGAAAGAGAACATTCTCGAACACCTCTCCAGTTATCTTCGAGATTTCCACAGACCTTCTATCTGGTCCAGGTCTTTTCCTCTCGCTAACGGAAAATGGTGCCATGTTGTAACGGCACTGCACGATTGCTCTTGCCGGATTCTGGATGTGCTTCGGTTTTGCTTCCCTCGGTCCATAAACCGCGGCCAGAACCTTGTTTTCTCCCCATTCCACATACGCAGAACCATCCGCCCTTTTCAGCACTCCTGCTTCAATTCTTATCGGTCTGAGTTCATCCAGCTTCCGTCCATCTATTCGTCTACCATTTTCATCAACTAACTTTGGTTTGTTTTCCATACCTATTCCACTCATAACTATTCCACCTCTCACTGTGTTAAATTCTTAGTTTTCTCCTCAAGAAAATTTTTTATTGAATCCGTGAGTCCGAGCAAATGGGATTCTTCCTCAATTTTTCGGATTGCAAGGATTGCAATTGCAATCTGCTCCACACTGCCTTCTATCCAGATTCTGCCATTCTGTCCCACAAAGATTCGGCACTTTGTATAGTTCTTCAGGAGATTTATCATTGAGCCGCCCTTGCCGATGACCCTGGGTACCTTTGTGGGTGTGATCTCAATGATCTCCCCCCCAAGCAGCTTTTTACATCCCGGCTTCCCCATTGTCACCATCACACGCTTGGTCTCATCCACCGCCTCAACCTCGCACAGCACCATGTCCCCTACATTCAAATACTTCTGGGTTTCCCCCATTTCAATTCTCCACGGTGTTCCACTTATGTGCAGGGGTGCTGGGTAGGGAGCATTTATGTCAACAAGCCAGTTTGTGGGAGCTACATCTATAATCTTGCCTATGATCACATCACCCACTCTGGGCATGTACTTTCCGCTGAGCGGGATCACATTCACATAGTTTCCGTGGACATTCAGAATCCCGACAGTGGCAGCAAAAATCTGTCCATCCCTCGCATATGTGCCAACACCTGGCTTCATATGCCCTTTCATCAGCAACTCGCCTGGCACCACAATTTTCCTTGTGGCAACATTCTGCATCTGTTTCCTTTCTTCCATCATGGTATCACTCTTTAAAATCTACTGCTGGGATTTGAGAATTCTGGTTTCAGCCGCACCCTTCGTTTTCTGGTTCAGCTTATCAAAGAAATCGGTCTGCATCCCCGCAGGCATCTCTACGATGCCAATCCAGTATCCGTTTGACTGCCATTCTTCCTGTGTGATTTTTCCAAAGTTTTTGATGTCCCCTATCACTCTCGGGTAGTCGGTGGGAGAGAGTTTCACCGCAATTCTCACCGTGTCAAACTTTATAGGGATTATCGGGCGAAGGGCAGCCAGCACCTCCTGAATCTGGGAGTCGGCGGGTTTAAACGGGTCAATGTGGACCTTTGCTTCCTTCATTGCTGACTCAATTCTCGCCGGAGGATGGGGGGTGCCAGTCTGCGGGTTCACAGCATTCCTCGCAATAATTTCCACAATCTGCTTCCGCTTGGCTTCCTGCATCTGTCTCCGCTGTTCTGTAGTCAGCTGCACCTCTCCTTTCAGGATAATTATCTTTGCAATTTCCAGCACATCCTCAGTGCCGAAATTTTTCTTCAAATGCTCCTCGGATGCCCTTTCACCCTTCCTTGCATCCTTGAAGATTTCATCAATAACCAGATGATCCATCAAATTTACCTCTTTTCCGTCCCTTATCAACTGCACCGCCTTCGGGTCAACCAGCACTTCAAATGTGCTCTCCCCTATCTGGAGCCGTGCCACCACAGAATCCTCTAGCTTCACCATTTTTTACTTCACCTTTTCAAGATACTTTTGAACTTCTTCCTGGGGCATTCTGCTGAAGGGTCTGTTTTTTGTGACAGTGCCCACCTCGACAGAAAGGGGGGAGTCCTTTGCACCCTCCCTCAGAGCTTTCAAACCCATGACAATCGCGTCCTCCATTGAAAGTTCATCCCTGTAATTTTCCTCAAAATACTCCAGGACTTTTTCCTTGTTGGCACCTATACAGGCTGCCTTGTAGCCAGTAAGCGAACCACTTGGATCCGTCTCAAACAGCTGGGGCCCGAACTCGTCCACACCCGCAACGAGAAGCGAAGTGCCAAAGGGTCTCACACCACCATACTGCGTGTAGGTCTGTTTGTAGTCGCAAATCCGCTTAACCAGCATCTCCACAGAAATTTTTTCGTTGTAGGTGACCTTGTTTATCTGTGCGATCACCCTAGCATAGTCCACAAGGACCCTTGCATCCGCCACGAGTCCTGAAGTGGCGCAGCCAATATGCTCATCCAGCACATAAATTTTTTCAATGGAGTGTGCCACCGCTAGTTTAGAGGATACCCTCTTGTCCGCTAAAAGGACTGCCCCGTCTTTAAACAGGATCCCGAGTGTGGTGGAGCCACGCTTCACGGCCTCTCTTGCATACTCTACCTGGAACAATCTTCCATCTGGCGAGAATACTGTTATTGCTCTATCATATGCCATCTGACCTGGTTGCATCTCCATACTAACACCAAGGTATGCAGATATTTCACTCAAATATAAACTATTCGCTATATCCCGTAGAAGGTTTGCGCCTTCTACAGAAGAACTTTTTTAAACCCCCTTTCTATTGTGGAAATCGTGGTAAACATGGAACCAAATGTGGAAAAAGAACTCGCTGCTGGCAACCGACTGCTCCAGGAAGGTGACCTCAAGGGTGCTCTCTCGAGGTTCAATAAAGCCGTGAAACTGGATCCAAACTGCGCCGAAGCCTACTTCGGAATTGCTGAGGCAAGTGTGGGAATTCCAAAGGTGAGTATCGATCAAATTTTAAATGCATACAGGAAGGCTATCGAATTAGATAGCAAAAATCCATATTATTATTCTGCATATGGCTCCTTCTGTCTGGAGAACGGGCTATATAAGGAGGCCGAGGAGGCCTACACCCGTGCGGCACACCTTGACCCTGACAATGCCATATACTACCTCTCAGAACTGAGCGTTGAATTCTACAGGAACGCAATTTCTAAAATGGACGAAGAGGCAAGTAATCAGGAGTATGACACCATCCTGAAAAAATCCCTGGAATACTTTCTGAAAGCCCTTAACCTGACAAGGGAAGAGGCAATGCGCCTGTTGTCTCAATGATTCCCATGTTCCAGCTCTCAGGTGAAGAGGAAATTGATTACGGAATGCTGTGCATCTACATTATTGTAATGTTTGTGATAGTCCTCGTTTTGTATATATTGCTTTATCTTTACTCTCGGTTTGGCAAAAAGGAATCAAGGAAACACTACTGCACCTACTGTGGCAAATTCACCAGTGTCGAGAGCAAATGCTGTCATGCTGATATTGAGGAGTTATTGTTCAAAAAGGTATGTTCCAGATGCAAAAAGGATGCGGTGGTTGTCTGCAAAAGATGTAAAAAAATAATTGTAGATTGATTTGTTTTAAATTTTTCCAGCGAAGTGGCATTCGACGAAGTGGTCCTTTTCCACCTCTATCATACCAGGGGATTGCTGGAAACAGATATCCTTCGCGTAAAGACATCGCGGATTGAATCTGCAGCCCTTTGGTAGGTCTATCGGACTCGGCAATTCCCCTTTTATCTCTGCACGTCCGTGTTTGTGGGCGGGGTCAGGCACTGGAACTGCGGATAGGAGGGCACGGGTGTACGGGTGCTGGGCATTGGATATCACATACTCGGTAGGCCCGATCTCAACTATCCTGCCTAGATACATCACCGCAATTCTGTCTGACATGTATCTGGCAACGGAGACATCGTGGGTTACAAATAGGTAGGGGATTTGGTACTTCGCACGGAGGTCCAGCATCAGGTTCATAATCCCTGCCCTGATCGACACATCCAGCATTGACACTGGCTCATCTGCGACTATGAAGTCGGGGCGGAGCACGAGGGCTCTGGCAATTGCAACTCTCTGTCGTTGCCCACCGCTTAATTCATGGGGATACCTGTATAGATACTCAGTTGCTGGCTTTAATTCCGCTGCCTCCAGGGCTCTGCATACGAGTTCCTCCCTTTCTTCCATAGAACTCCCTATCTTGTGCACAATCAGCGGCTCGGAAACACTTCCAAGCACTGTAAACCTCGGATTGAGGGATTCATATGGGTCCTGGAAAACCATCTGAACCCTTCTTCGGAATTCCTTCAGTTCCTTCCCTTTAATGTGTGCGATATTCTTACCATGGTGAAGGATTGTTCCACTTGTAGGGGTCTCAAGACGTACGAGCAATCTTCCAGTCGTGGATTTGCCACATCCAGACTCACCAACAAGCCCCAGAATTTCGCCTTTCCTGATTTCAAATGAAATTCCATCGACTGCATGCACCACTTTCTTAGGTCCAAATATTCCGGCAATTCCCATCTTAACTGGGAAATACTTGACCAGGTTATCTACCCTTACCACCGTTTCTGGAGATGGGCCCTGAAATGGTTCCATGGGAATTTCCTGTGCACCCGTTATCACATTCTCACCTCCTCCGCAGAAATCCTTGCATTGAACACTTCGTATGCAAAGTGACACGCAGTCCAGTGGTTCTTTTCCACCTCAACAAATTCCGGATCCTTATCCTTGCAGATATCCTTCACATACTTGCATCTGGGATGGAACCTACATCCAGTGGGTGGATTTGCCAGGTCTGGTGGAGAGCCAGGTATCGCATCCAGCCGTCGCTTCTTCCCCTTGATGCTCGGGAAAGCCCCGAGAAGACCAATTGAATAAGGATGGGAGGTGCGGTGGAAGATGGCTACGATGTCCCCGTATTCAACAATCTTACCAGCATACATGATTGCAATCTTATCCGCGACTTCTGCAACCACCGAAATGTCGTGGGTGATTATTATCATTGAAATCTGAAATTTCCTCTGCAGATCCTTGATTTCCTTCAGAATTCTGTCCTGCATGATGACATCCAGCGCTGTCGTTGGCTCATCCGCAATAATCAACTTCGGATTGCAGGCGAGGGCCATCGCGATCATCGCCCTCTGTCTCATACCGCCACTGAATTCATGTGGGTATCCTGTGAGCCTTCGCGGATCCAGTCCCACAAGCTGGAAGAGTTCAATCGTCCTCTGTCTTGCCTGTTCCTTAGTCATCTTTTCATGAACCCTGAGGGCTTCCATGATCTGGTCCCCGACTTTATAAACAGGATTAAAGGCGTTCATCGCACTCTGGAATATCACAGAAATCTGTTTCCATCTTATCGTCTGCATCTTTTCTTCCTGCATTTTTTCAAACTTTGTTGCCTTTGCCCCTGCAAGAAGCCCTTTACCGAAGTCCGGCACGGGTTCTGCAATTTTCTGGCCATCAAAGTAGATTTCTCCACCTGCTATGTATCCGTTATTTGCCAGGAGTTTTGTAATTGCAAATGCAGTTGTTGTCTTTCCACAACCGGATTCGCCCACAAGCCCGAGCGTTTCACCTGCATCAAGATTGAATGAAACGCCGTCCACTGCTTTCACTGTACCCTTTCTTATTCTGAAGTACACCTTCAAATCCTTTACTTCTAAGAGCGCCATATTCATCTACTCCTTAACCTCGGATTGATTATTTGTTCGACTGCCCTGCCAACAAGATAGAACCCCATCGAAATCATGGTGATACACAACCCTGCAGGAATTGTCATCCACCAGTTACCCACTGCATTAGAGTACTGGGCGTCGTGGAGGATTATGCCCCAGCTGACAGAGTTGGGGTCACCGAGTCCGATGAAACTTAATGCTGCCTCCGTGAGAATCGCACCAGAAACCGTGAAGGTCATGTAGAGCACTGCAAGCGGTACTACATTCGGAAATAGGTGCTTGAACATTATCCGGAAGTTGCTTGCGCCGGTCACCCTTGCCGCATCAATAAATGGCCTTTCTTTCAGGGAGAGAATCATCGAACGGATCACCCTGGCAATCCCCGGCCAGCCGATAAGCACAAGCACATAGATTATGTTCATAACGCTAGATCCAAGAACCGCTGCTAGAATGATCACGAGCGGAAGGAACGGTATAACTAGGAACACATCCGTTATTCTCATGAGCACAAGGTCTATGCTTCCGCCGTAGTATCCACTCACCAGCCCGATTATGGTGCCGAGAAGCATTGAAAGTACTGCAGCGGTGACACCGATGAAGAGAGCAATCTGAGAACCCCAGACAATCCTGCTGAGGATGTCTCTTCCCTGGGTGTCTGTACCCAACCAGTATGTGTTACCCGATGGGTAGGTACCAGGGGGCAAGGGAGTTCTTATTTTCTCAGCGATTAGCAGGATCCCGTTGGTGTTTCTATCACAGAGAAGGACCACTTCTCCTGTCTCAGTTTTGTTTTCAAATGCACCAGTATTCGGATTGTATGCAGTCACATTGAACTGTATCACCTGCCCTGTGGGAAACGGTGGAGAAATGTCCTTGCGGGTTTCATAAGTGTACCGTATCACGCCAGATTCCGTTATTACATTGTTCAACACCCACATTATCCTGATGCCTGACTTTTCGGTGACTACAAACACTTTATCGGTAGCTTTGCTGAAGTAAGGGGACGCAATTACATTACCACCCAGATCAAGTTCATAGTTCTCCCTGAGAACTTTTTCCGTGCGGTTGTAAGTAAACGCCATTACCTTCCCGTTCTCCGATGCCGTATATACCTGGCATTCCTCTTCATAACTGGCGGAAATCCCCACGATTTTTTCACTTGAACTGCCGACGCCATACTTCACCGGATTTGAAATTGCCTGAGAATTAAGCCGGAAGAGATAAAGCAATCCGTCATCGCTACCAGCAAATATAGGGGTCTCTGGATTGAAACTGCCCAGGTCCTTATAATACTTGGATGTGACCGGTGAACTTCTCTGACTCGGTTTAAAGGAATAGTTTCCGAATGGATTCACCGTCCATGGATACCCTGTGGAGTTGTATTGAATGAATGTAATGCCCTGCTCGTGGGTGACTACCAGGACTCTCTGTCCGTGGAGTTGCAATGGGTCACCATAAACTGTAGCATTGCCCGGTATCTGGTATTCACTTCCATCAGCAAATCCCCGCTGAACTGTTATCTGCAGGTCCTTCAACAATGTTCCTGGTTGTGTTATTCTGATCTGGAGACCATAAACCTTACCCTTTTCAGAAACAACAAAGAATGGCCAGTACTCTCCAGTTCTTATAATTTTCGCTGGAAATGTCACCCCACCAATCTTATCGAAATACCCTGCCGATGGGAATTCTACCATTTTTATGTCCTTTGATGCGATGTTGTACTGGTAGTCATCCACGAAAATATACAGTTTTCCCCCTGATGCCGTGTTCGCGCATACAAATATGGTGATGTTTGTCGGTGCGCTCATTGCACCAGCCACGAGGTAGAAATATGTGAAATTCTGAACCGGGGTTCCGTCGAATTCTCTGGTCCACACAACCGAATTGTCCCTCAAGCTAATGCCGGAAATCTTTCCCTTGGTTCCTTCGGTGGTTAGAATGTATGCCTTATAAATTTTCTCACCAACTGGGGGCACACTCGCAGGACCGCTAGCAAGTGTGCCGGTGAATGAACCGGATGTCGCGTTTGATTCCACACCTACGAGTATGTCCGAGTATGGAGCGGTCCAGTGCATAGGATCCTTCAACCCCAGAACCGGGGCTAGAACTGCAATAATTACGAAGAAGAAGATTATCCCGAGGCCCACCAGACCAGTAATGCTCTCGCTGAACATCTTCCAGCTGGTCTTTAGCACTTTGGAAATGTCCCTAATTTTTTCTTTAGTTCTTCTTGATACCATTTTCTCACCTCACAGTCGCACCCTCGGGTCCAGATACGCATACAGTATGTCTGCCATCACATTTCCCACAATCGTCAGAATCGCAAGGATATAGAACACACCCTGAGCCACTGGGTAGTTGAAGGTCAGCGTTGCCTCCACAAGCCAATGTCCCATGCCTGGCCATGAGAACACTGTTTCTGTAAGCACACCACCGCTCACGATACCACCTATGCTCAATGCAAGGGCGGTAACAACCGGTAACATCGCATTCCTGGCCGCATGTTTGTACAGAATCGTCTTTTCCTTCAGTCCCTTCCCCTTTGCTGTAAGTATGTAATCCTCGCCCATGACTTCTAACATCGAGTTCCTCATCAGCAGAATATCACCCGCTAGATGTGTCACAGTAAGAGTAAGAAGCGGAAGGGAAAGATGCCACACTATATCCTTGAAGTATTCAAATCCTTCCAGTGGTTTATCGGTTGTAGGAGACTGGAGGCCACCAGGTGGGAACCAGCCGGCCTGGTTTGAAAATACCCATATCAATATCATCCCGAACCAGAAGAGGGGCATTGAATAAAAGAACAGGCTGACAATGATCACTGAAAGTTCCATCCTGCTTCCACGCCTCCAGGCGAGGAGCGCGCCGAGGAAAATTCCGAGTGCATATGCAATGATAGTAGCACTTCCAAAGAGAAGAACTGTGGGACCAATTCTTATAGAAATTCCTTCAGCCACCGGCCTCTGGGTAGTGAAATCGTTTCCGAAGTTGAACACCAGCATATCATGCATGTATCTAGCGAGCTGGGTGAAGAAATCCGTCCTGATGTAAGAAGTCACCTTGATTTCAATTTTAATGTCCCCATCTTTGTTCAGGGTAAGTAACTTGACTACCACCAGATTCTTATCGTTGCCCCTTGCCTGTAGCGCGGGTTTCGGTGGTGTTTTTAGAATCAGCTCGGTTCTATCAAGGGGATATTCCTCATCATTCAGAATTATCAGGTTTTCAGCAGTTCTGTTGTTGATAGTGCTGTTTATGACTATCACATTCGTGAATGTGCAGTTATCTACAAAAGAGTCAAATATTTTTGCACTCGTGATGTTCGAGTTCTTTATGGTAGTTTTTCCGACAAGCATTGAGGCGGCCACCACAGAGTTGTTATCCTTTTCAGGGGAACCCCATGATGCTGCCCATGTATCCCTCCCAGTTATGTTAACATTATAATACCATACCTCGTTTGTAATTGTTGATTTATTGATGAACTCTTCAGTGGTGCCGATAATCACGCTGTTTCTAATTCCGGAGGTGCCAGAAAATATTTTTGCATCTGAAATTATTGTATTTTCTATACTGAGACCACCAGAATTCACCGCCACATCGCAATTCTTGATCGTATTGTTCTGGGCCTGTAACTTCGATTGGTCTGAGAATGTAACCGCACCTAGCAACACATTTCCGTTGGTAGCTGCTTTGGCAAGCCACGGGGTTTTGTTTCCGACATCCAAAACTGTTTCCCTCACATCAATTTTTCCGTCCTTCTCGCCGAGCCCATCAAGGAAAACTCCTGCGGATACCATCAACCCTGGCGTCTGGGGTTTGATTTTAATCTCAAGAATAAACCATTCCTCCCGCGGGTTGTTCACCGTGTACCTTAGTTCGTTCGTGGAATTCACGAAATTCCCAGGTGTAAGCGGCGTAAAAATCGTCGCACCTGGATCTTTCGTTACACGAATTGTCTTGTCTTCTACAGTGTAATCCGCCCTGTCCTCTAGCCCGTACTGAACCGCTTGAATATGCTTTCTCTCGGGCGATGCTTTCGGGTCTAGGGCAAGTTTTGTCGGGTCCCCAGGCATTACTCTGAAGATTGTAAAGAGCAACACCAGCACGATCAGCAGCGTCACTATGGAGTAGACCGTTCTTTTTATTATAAAGTCTTTCAGGCCCATATTCATCCTCAATGTCCACAAATAAATAGTGCTATATATTATTTACCATTGCCAATTTTAAGAGTGGACAGCATGCTGGCCAAACCCATAACCTCTGGAGAAAAATCCAAATATCTTCATGTTTTCGGGCTTCTTGGTGATTCCATGGGACATGGGCACGGCTACGGAAAAGTCATAATCTTCGGAGAACACTTTGTGGTGCATGGGCTGCCCTCAATTGTATGCGCGATTGGAATGCGGACCACTGCAACTGTTTCCAGGATAAGGAGAAAAAACTTCTCAGGTTTTGAAGTTGAAGACCTAAGACCTGAAACGCCCGGCTACAAGAAAGAGAAGGAAGCCCAGATGTACAGATCTATCTCGCTTATGTGTGAGTACTGCGGAATTGACCTTACCAGGACTCCGATCAAAATTACCTTTGCTGGAGATCTCGTAGCGGCGTCAGGTATAGGTGCAAGTGCTGCCGCATGCACCGCGTTTGCCAGAGCTGTGAATGAAGAATTCAATCTAGGTTTCAATGACGAAAAAATAAACGAGGTTGCATACGAAGGCGAGAAAGGCTATCACGGAACCCCTTCTGGCGTGGACAATACTGCCTCTACATTCGGTGGCTGCCTCGTATTTCTGAAAGGCCCGCCACCAAAATTTGAGCGGGTTAAAATGCCCACGAAAGTTGAGATAGTGATGGGAAATACTGGTTTAACCGCAAACACCCAGAAGGTGGTTGAAGAGGTGAAAGCCCTGATGAAAACGCAGCCGGAAAAAACCAAAAAGATTTTTGAAGAGGCGGATGGCCTAATCAGGGAAGGAAGAATCTGTCTTGAATCCTGCGACTACAGAAGGGCTGGTGAACTTATGAACCGCAACCATGAGTTGCTCCAGGAACTCGGTGTTTCCTGCAAGGAACTTGATCTGCTGGTAAACATTGCAAGGGAGAATGGTGCCTGGGGTGCAAAGCTGACAGGAACAGGCAGAGGCGGATACATGGTTGCATTGACACCTGGTAAAGAGTGTCAGGAGAAGGTTGCAAGAGCGATTGAGAATGCTGGCTTTACCGTGCTTAAAACTACAATAGGAGTGTGAAATTATGGAACTTCGGGAATTTATTGATGAGCTTGAAAAGCGAAAGATGGTCAAACATGTGAGAAGAAAAGTAAACCCAAAATATGAAATCTCAACAATTATGAAAATGCTGGAGCAGGAAACAATTCTGTTTGAAAATGTGGAGGCGCACTCGATGCCCGTGGTGGCGAACCTCTGCCCCACTAGAAAACATGTGGCAATAGGGTTGGGAATAAGAGAAGAGGATATCATTCCGAAGATGATTGATGCAATCAATAAGCCAATAGAACCAGAAATAGTAGATGCAAATTACAAAACGATGGAAGTGGACCTTACCAAAATCCCCATCCTTACATACTATCCCTTTGATGGTGGTCCATACATAGCCTCTGGGATTGTCATTGCAAATGACAGGGAGTACGGACTGAATGCATCTTTCCACAGGGCGATGGTAATAGACAAAGATAAGCTGGTTCTTAGAATTCTGGAAAGAGATTTTGATGCTTACATAAAGAGAGGTTTGAAGGAATTTGCCTTCTGCATTGGAAACTCAATCCCCGTGCTTCTCGGGTCCGCGATCTCAGTGCCAGTAAATGTAAACGAACTGGCAATCGCCAATGCGCTTGCAAAAACCGAGTGCACAAATCTGGATGGACATATTGTTCCGAAGGCAGAAATAGTGATGCTCTGCGAGCTTACTGGGGAATTCCATGACGAAGGACCTTTTCTCGACCTTACAGAAACCCCGGATATCGTGAGAAAACAGCGAGTAGCGAGAGTAAAGAAGATTTATATAAGGGAAAATCCAGTATATCATGCCCTGCTCCCAGGTGGGCTTGAACACAAGGTGTTGATGGGGATGCCAAGAGAGCCCACGATTTACATTGAAGTGGGTAAGGTCTGCGATGTGAAAGATGTATACATAACCCCCGGTGGTTGCTCTTGGCTCCATGCAATAGTGAGCATAAGAAAGAAAGATGCGGATGATGGAAGGAAGGCAATCGAGGCGGCGTTTCGGGGGCATCATTCGGTTAAGCATGTGTTTGTAGTTGATGAGGACATCGACATTCACAACCCGCATGATGTGGAATGGGCGATGGCAACAAGGTTTCAGGGAAAGGAGGACATAATAATGAAGGAGGAAAAGGGCTCTTCGCTTGACCCCTCAGCAGACCCGAATACGAGAATGACAACAAAAATAGGATTTGATCTCACAATCCCATTTGGACATCAAGGGAAAGGTTTCAGAAAGCCAGAATTGCCCCTGAAATTGAATCTGGAGGACTACATTGAGGACTGATCTCAGGTGGCTCTCCACAGATAGAGGGTTATTGGCACTGGCTCGTTTATGTTAGGTACTGTTAGATAGTTGATTGCCGTGGTCCTCTGGGCCGGAATTTTGGATAACCCGGCATTCATATCCGCCGCAGTAGCATCTGGAATTGTGTCTGAGAGAAACAGGATCCTGTTAGTTCCGCTGATTGCAGCGTGGACCGCATAGTGGTATTCTAGTTTCTTCGCGAGTTCGAATTTTTTCTCAATTGCGTTTCTGAGATTTGAACCTGGCATGTTCTGGGCATTTGCATAGAAACCGAGATAATACTCAATTGCTTTCTGGACCGATACATCATATATCAGTAAGGTTGTCCCCGAGGTAGACACATAACTTGTTTTATTTATGGTACTCATCAGCGTCGTAGTGAGCATATCTGCAGCATATTCAGTTTCATGCACGAACTGTGTTGATGGTGGATTCCTGATGTATTTTTCTGCAACCACATAAAGAGCCGCAGCTGCGACCGAGAGAATGATGAAGAAAAGAAGGGTATCTACGAGGGCGGTTTGGGCCTTCTTAAATCTTATGCATCTCCTCATCGTTACCACATCTCCACGGTTAACCTCCCTACATGGAATACATCATGCTTGTCTTTCAGGACAATAGATGTGGTTTCAACCGCATAAACAGATGGCCTAGGTGTGGGTATTTCGGTGCCAAAGGTCCATTTAGCAGTGGTGTTTTCAAGGTCCTCTATCGTGATTTTAAATTTTTTCGTTGAGTGTAAATCTTTCAACACTGTTGCGTTTGTAAGGTTCCTTATTTTATCTATGTCAAATACCCCGCTCACCGGGTTCATACTGTAGGTACCATTATACATTATTTTATCGTACGACCTTACAATACGGGAAAGAGAATAGCATTCATCCTGGATGTTCTCCTGGTTCACAGTGGAAAGATAAAGGGATACCACATGAACCACGCTTATGAGAAATACGGTAACACCAGCAATAATCAGAATCAATGCAGGAATCTCCTCGTAGAATCCTGCCACACCTTTCTTTCTTCTCTTCAATTTACATCTCATTGATAATGGAATTACATGGGGGTTTTTTAACCTTTCTCCCTCCCTACATGTAGGGCTCGGGTTAATAAAATCTCAACACCTTCTATTTTCATGATGGAATTGATCATACTGGTAGTGGTATCCGCATTCCTCGGGGCTCTGCTAGGAATTCTGTGCGGGATTATTCCTGCCCTTCACCAGAACAACCTTGCAATCCTGCTACTCCTTGTGTTTCCTGTTTATGGATGGGCAGCTTCGATTGTGTGCGCAGACAATGTGTTCTTCGGGTTCATAGCAATGTTCATGGCTGCAATTTGCACCCATAATTTCTCAGATATCCTGGGCACCGTGCTCACAGGGGTTCCTGACAGTAGTGAACTTCTCACACTCCAGCCGGCCCAGCGACTCATGCTTAAAGGAGAAGGACAAAAAATAATCTATGCCTCCCTTTACGGTTCGGTTGCGGGAATCGTGCTTGGGTTGCTCCTTCTCCTACCCGTAAAACTCCTTATTTCAGAACCTGTAAATCTTTACGAACATGCCAGAAAATTGATTCCCCTCGTACTCCTCTGCGTTGGTGCGCTCATCGTGCTGTCAGAAAAAAGCGTGCTGGAAAGAAGGGGGAAAAAATTTGTTGTGTTAGATGCGGGCGATGGTCGGCCGGATTGCGATACATTGCGACACATCCACGGTTTAATCGTCCAGATGGAAAATGATAGGAGGGGAAAAATCCGCGTAGGCTACCGGCTAATCCCTTTCGAAGCAAAGAAACGGTTGGGTGTAAAACCGGGAGAAACTGTGACTTTCCACGGCATTTTTGTTCCAGATCTGAGGGAAAATCGCTGGAAGCCAGCATCTCTCGCTCTCTCTGTTTTCCTCCTTTCTGGTTTTCTCGGCTGGACCGTGCTTCTCACTCCACTCGCCGCCACATCCAGCTTCACCCTCCTATTCCCTCTTTTCACAGGGCTTTTCGGCGTCTCGGGACTCCTCGCAACCATTGCCTGTCCTGCGAACCTGCCCGAACAGAAGGAAAAAATTGGTTGGAATTCTGGCATAGTCAACCGGAAGGTAATAGGCGGTGCAATTGCTGGAATGATTATTGGAATCTTTCCAGGTATAACCCCCGGCTGCGGCGCCGTGCTGATAGATACAAGGAAGACAAAACCAGAACAGTACATTGCCCTGACCTCCGCAATTGAAACCTCTGCATTTGTGTTCAACATAGCAGCCCTCTTCATGCTCCAGAGAACAAGGTCGGGAGCAATTGCAACTCTCGAAGAGTTCTATGGAATTTCGACAGAGTGGTCTGACCCTGCCCAGATAGCACCGGTGCTTTCCCTCTCCCTTTTTGCCATATCCCTCGCATCTCTCTGTGCCTTGGTGATAATTCCCAAATTTGGCATCTGGCTTCTAAGAAAAGCAAAATTCTTTGTGAGAAAAGAGTTTCAGATTGGAGTCCTAGTTGCTCTCGTAGTATCGGTTTTCATGGTTTGCGGGATTACCGGGATTCTTGTGCTCTCCACTGCGACCCTTGTTGGCCTAATTCCCTTACTTCTAAACTTAAGGAAAATTCATCTAATGGGTTCCATCATTCTTCCTGTTGCAATCGTGCTGCTCCTGTGAGGTTAATTTTTCGCCTCAGCCAAAACCTCCACATCGAACATCCCGCTGTGAATACCAGAGCGTAGAACTGTGCTTACAATCCTTAACCGCCTGTGAAAGAACGGCGCATCCAGCACGAGGGTCTCGTATTCCCCACCCTCACCGCTCGGATTTATGCCAAATTGCCTGTGGAGCTCTGCCAGTTCCTCTATCGCTTCCTCATCCAGCTCCCTTCCAAGCCACTCATCGCCCAGGCCCTCCGCAAACCTTCCAACAAAAATAACCCTCATGCCAGAATCCACAATCTCTCTCAGCAACCCCAGCTCATTTCTTCTCCAGAGCGGGGATATGCATTTTTTGCCTGTGATGTAGGCCACCCTTTCAAACCGCTCCTTCTGGTATTCAGAAGCAATTGCTCCTGTTATCACATACTCCTCCTCAAGCCCTCCAAAAGCTTTTTCAATGCTCTCTACCTCATCCCCCTGCACCGGAATCTCAACAGGTTCCAGACCCATGCATTCCGCCACAAGGGACGCTATGCGGATGTTGGGGCAGTGAAACATGTAAGAATCCGTTTGTTCAGGCAAAAAAATCAAGCTCCTTTTTATCTCCAGACCCATCTGCATTGCAAGATAGCCCGCATAAACAGAATCCTTTCCCCCAGAGAGACAGAGAATTCCCATCATCCTATCTGTAAATTGAGGAAGTGGGTGGAGCCACCGCCTTCTGGGTTTTGCTCTTTTCCCGGATACGCTGGAGTTCCCTTTCAATTCTCAGTGCCTCATCATACAATGGTTTGGCATCGAGTTTTGTGTGAAGCAGAATTCGGTCGAGCACCTCTATCACCTTTGCCGCCGCCCTCGCATCTGGAATATCCTGGTAGGCCTCTGCAAGCAGGCAGATGACATCAAAATCCCGTATCTTGCCCTCATTGAGAAGAACACCCGCGATCCCTGTTATGATTCCTTCCGTGAAAGGAAATACATTGGGCTCCACAAGCAACTCCCTTGCTCTCTTCGTGCTTCCCACACCGTACACCTTCATCTCGGCCCTTCTATCATCCGGACTTCCATCCTCAATCACGAGGCCCTCCGGGGAGACCAGCAATCCGCATTTCTGCTCCTCAATCCAGTCCAGCATCGTGGTGGCAATTACCTTCACCATGTTTGGAGGCGGCTGAAGTTCCGAGGTAAAGACCACCAACCTGTCCCCGTCTCCCTTAGAGGTGGTTTTCGAACCTGCATAAATTCTAACTGGATGGTGGGGCTCGGAATTCTTTATCAAAGATACCACCGGAAACTGCGGAGCATCAATGATGCCTATCTGCTCCAGTCGCAGCTCCGTAATCAGGAAATTTGCAACAATGGAGCTAACAAGCCCGACGCTGGGAAAACCATCAATCACAATCGCATTTTTCAGGTCCATCTTCTTCAGTTCATAGATTTGTACATCATCGTTCATGGCTCTCAAAACCCCTATGGAAAGGAAATACTTAAATTTAAGTATGGTAATTACCGCACATGCAGAAAAATCCAGGACAGACAAGGGCTGAAAAGGGAGACACTGTAAGCGTGGAGTATGTCGGCTTTTTTACAAACGGGGAGATTTTCGACACCAACATTCTGGATGTCGCAAAGCAGCACAGAATGTACAACCCACGGCAGGACTATGCACCCCTCACATTCCGTCTCGGTGATGGAAAATTGATAAAGGGATTTGAGGATGCAATCCTGGGGATGAGTGTGGGAGAAAAGAAAAGAGTTACCATCCCACCAGAACTTGCATATGGAAAAACAGGCACACATCCGCTTGCAGGCAAGACCCTGATTTTTGACATCTCAATCGTGGACATCCAGAAGAGGAAAAAGTGAGGGCTTTGGCCGGGATTATTGACGGAAGAAAAATTGCCAGCAAGGTTTATGATGGAATAAGGACGATTGTGAAGGGTTCCAGAATTGGTATTATCCGCACCGCTGCAGAGGATGCGAAGATATATGCTGGTGTTGTGAAAAAAAATGCGGGAATCCTTGATATTGAATGCAAAGAAGTTTGCCTCAGCATGAATTCTACTCTCCAGGAAGTGCGTGATGCAATTAATGGAATGGAGAATACTGATGGGATCGTGCTCATGGGTTTCAAACACCTCGATTTGGAACAGGTATATGCGTCGCTTCCAGCGGAAAAGGATATTGAAGGCATGTGTTCCAGACATCTCGGACTCCTGTATAGAAATGCGTATCATAGCGCCCCAGTTCCCTGCACCCCTGCTGCCGTGATGAGAATAATTGATGAGGTCAGTTTTGAGCTTGGAGGAAAAGATGTGTGCGTGATCAACCACTCTCCAGTGATAGGTAAACCTCTTGCCACGATGCTACTGAACCGTAATGCCACTGTGTCGGTCTGTCATGAATTTACCAAGGACCTCCTGTACCATACCCGTAATGCCGATGTGGTAATCTGTGGTGTAGGAATTCCAGGTTTCCTGAAGACGGAAATGGTGAAGGAGAATGCATTTGTCATTGACTGCGGAATGAACCGCGTGGATGGAAAAATTGTGGGTGATGCAGATTTTGAGGGTTTAGCCAGGAAATGCAGTTATATTACCCCAGTGCCCGGAGGTGTGGGACCCGTAACCACCAGCATGCTTTTTTCAAATCTGGCAAAATTAAAAAAGGCAAATTAACAAGCATGTAGAATTAACGCACATAAAAAGAGGAAGATTATTTATAAATCCTTGTTATCCTAGAGGCAGGTGTGATAATGGGAAAGCGGAAGAAACCTACCCAAACTCCGAGGGAAGAAGAAAAGCCCAGGGAACCCAAATCTGAAGAGACCGCCGGGACTTCCGAGGTACAGGCGCCTTCACAGGTCACGGAAGCAAGTACTCCCTCCGAAGAAAAAGAGGCAAGGCGTGAAAACCCGGATATCCAGTTCATAAAGAATCTGGGATATGATACCTCACAGCTGGAGGAAATCACTGAACCTGAAAAACTGAAGAGGGAGATTGCAGGTGCGAAGGAGAAAATAATAAAGATAGAGGAAATAAAAAAACAGGTTGGAAAATACGAGTTACCAGAACTGGAAAACAAAATTAAGCTCTTGAAAGATAAATTTGGCGATTTTAACGCTGCAGACGAAATTTCGCAGATGTTTGAGACACTGAAGGAAGAGTGGAAGACTATCAAAGAGCAAAAATTGAAGGAAGACCTGGCAAGCATTGAAGTGCCCGGGTTCGAAGAGGACCTTCTTAAAATCTGGAAGATGTTTGGAACCCAGAGTTTGGAGGAGATTGAAAAACAGGTAACCCTACTGAAGCAGAGGGTGAAGGAACGCTTCTTTGAAATGCAGATTGTAAGTTCCATAGTTACCGCTCCTGAAAGGGCTGGTGGACAGAGGGTGATCAAGGCGAGACCCGAGGAAGTGTTCATAATGGACCTCAATGGCAAAATTCTTATCAGATATGTGAGAAAATGGAGGACCGGCAACAAGAATGTGCTGGCAAAACTCCTCAGCGAATCATACAAACTCCAGAAGGAACTGAATACTCCCTACACCTTTGCCACAAAAAAGTTTGATTCAAGTGTCTATGAAATCGGGCTCATGAAAGGCACGAAGTTCTGCATGGGCATCGTTGCTACGAAGGAATTGCATGCAATGACCAAACAGTTCCTGGACAAAACCCTGCATCTGCTGGAGGAGAGATACGCACCTGATTCCCTTCCCGCCTCAGGAGCTAGCATGGTTTTAAAAGCTCTATTGAATGTATATAACAAGGTCAGTCAGATATCGGAGGATCTAAACATCGAATTTGAGATGCTCACAGAGACGAATTAAACTCCTTTTTGAGTTCTCCGATGGTTGTGGTCTTCTCGGCGAAAGCGTTATGCTTGTGGATACTTTCCTCACTTTCGCTGCAGACCCTTACCTGCATCTCATCGGGGAAATGCCCGTACTTTTGCAGAATAAGGTGCAGCGCATCCCTCACCACATCTTCCACGAACTTAGGATTTCTGTGGGCCTGAAGCACCACTTCTGCCTCATTGTCTCTTTTCAGTATCCCATAGGTTGGTGTGCTGAGGGCTTTCTCTCCTATTTCTATCAGATGGTCTGCCTCAATTTCCTCTTCCTCTGGAATTTCCAGATCGATTCTCACACGATTTCGCTGGTTATGGGTAATTACAGGTAATCGCGTCAGTATCTCCCTGGCACCGTGGGCCTCTATAAGTTTTTCCCGCAATGTTTCCATAGCACATGGACAGGCCGTCATTCCGGAGACCTCTACGCCGAGAAATCTTCTTGATTTTTCGCTCCTGCTGCAGACTGCCTTAGCGAAAAGAAGGTAGCTCTCCATTGAGGGTTTTGCACCTCTCTCCAGAAAATACACTGCTTCCATGGATACCTCCGCGATGGTGGCATACTCGTGCTTTTCGAGAACTCCCTTAGCGCATCTGAGGCACAGCGATTCCAGGCTTTCTGCAGGGGTGCGGATGCTGTTATCTATGATTTCAGTCAGCACTTCCATGTTCCTCGAAAGATGGGCCCCTTTAAGGCTAGAAGGTAAATCCACCGCGAGGTCTATTCTAGCTGTGAGCATCACCACTTTGTCCGGTCTCTGAATGCACGCCGGCTTGAGGACCTCGCTTATTCCCACACGGTTAAGTGCAAAGCTTTTTGTGGCACTGTGATTCTGTACATCTTTCATCGCTCTTCCGTATGGGCGGAGGGATTTTAATGTTTCTGAAGGGAGATGAAAATGTTAGGAGGCGTTAGAAAAATCTTTTAATAGATATACCCCATCCCTCTTCCATGGAATCGCTTGAAATTTATCAGAAACTGGTGGACTTGAGAAAAAATTACAACTGCACCGGTACGATGATAATTGATGACACCGGCAAAATCTTTGTTTCAGATATTGAAAAATTTACCCCCGGACCTTTGCTCGCTATGATGTGCCAGGCAGCCATTGAAGCCGGGGAAAAAATCTGCAAGCAGATGAAGATTGAGATGCCCGATGGAATGCTGTGCATGAAGGGGAGTGAGAGGGTGCTCCTGAAACGAGCAGGAAAAATGGTCTTTGTGTGTGTTTATGATGCAAAAATCACAAAGCCAGAAATTTTTGAAGAAATTGAAAAGCTGGTCCAGAAATTGAGGGAGGGGTGAAAAATATGAAACTTTTTGGGACCGCCGGGATAAGGGGGAGAATAAATGAATACATCACACCAGAGTTCGCACTACAGGTGGGTGAAGCATTTGGATGCTACTTAGGCCAGGGAGCGAGGGTGGCGGTCGGCAGGGATTCCAGATTTGGCGCCCAGAGCATAGCAATGGCATTCATCGCCGGTTTGAACTCCCAGGGGGTGAATGTGGACTACTGCGATATAATTCCAACGCCCGGTATCGCGTCGTACATAGTGGACCAGAAGATACCTGGGGGAGCGATGATCACTGGTTCCCACACGCCTCCAGAAATTTCCGGGATAGTTTTAATGAATCCAGATGGAAGTGACATCGGAGGAGAAAACGCGGAAAAAATTGAAAAAATCTTTGAAACTAGAAAGTATGTCAGGACCCGCTGTCCGATGCAGAAATTCGGCGGTTCCGTCAACCTCTTTGCATTGAATGTTTATGCAGAGATTCTCAAAGAGAGTGCTGATTTCGGGAAAATAAGAAAGAGGAAGTTCAGAGTGCTTGTGGACACTGCAAATGGATGTGCCCACCAGATTCTACCAAAACTTCTCATTGGTGCCGACTGTGAGGTTTTCAGCATAAACTCAATCCCTTCACCAACGCCCGCAAGAATGCCTGAGCCAAGGAGACACACACTTCAGAGCAGTGCAAAGCAGGTGAAGGCAGAAGGATGTGATATAGGGGTCGCAACCGACACCGATGCGGACCGTGTGCTGTTCATTACTGGTGATGGAGAGGTTGTTTCGGAAGATGTGGTCGCCGCAATTTTCGCAAGGGAGATTTTGAGCCGTAAGAAAGGCAAAATTGTTACTCCTATCAATTCGTCTGGCCTAATTTACTGGGTTGCCCAGCAATTTGGTGTTGAAGTCATTGCTACAAGGGTTGGGCCCCCTGAAATCTCAATTGCAATGCGGGCAAATCCCGACACAGTTTTTGCATACGAGGAGACGGGGAAGTACTTCTTTCTACCAAGGATGTTTGCTGACGGATTGCTGAGCACCTTCAAGCTTCTGGAAATTCTCGTTGACAGAGAAAAGACACTGAAAGAGCTCTCAGAGGAGTTTCCTAAGTTTTATCAGAGAAAGGAGGCATTGCATTGCGAGGAGGGATTGAAGAAGAGGGTGATGAAACGGGTTTTTGAGATGCTGAAAAACGAATTCCCAGGTGAGAAAATCATTACCATTGATGGGTACAAGGTCTGCTTTGAGGATAATGCCTGGCTCCTGGTGAGAAAGTCAGGCACCGAACCCCTTGTGCGGGTTTTCTCCGATGCACCCAGCGAGACGCAGGCCGATGGTCTTGTGCAGAAAGGCCTCCAGATTCTGGAAGAGGCAATTAGAGCAGAGGGGGAAAGAGTGGGGAAGAATTAGGCGAAACCCACACCCAGAACTTTCTCATTGACCAGGGGCTTCCACCACCACTCATTTTCCATATACCACTTAACTGTTAAACCTAATCCATCTGCAATTCTTGTTTTCGGCATCCAGCCAAGGGCCTCAAGATTTTTGCCCCTCAAACTGTACCTGAGGTCATGTCCTGGCCTGTCTTCCACATGCCTGATCTTCAGTTCCCTGTTCATCGTCTTGGCAATCATTTTCACAATCTGGATGTTCTCTACTTCATCGCTACCAGGTATATTGTAAATTTCACCTTTCTTCCCTTTCAGAAGGACTGTATGAATCGCCTCAGCATTGTCCCTTACATAAAGCCAGCTCCGTATCTGCTTTCCTGAACCGTAAACAATTATGTCCAGATTGTTCATTCCCCGAATAATGGTCTTGGGAATAAACTTCTCCGGGAATTGATAGGGTCCATAGTTATTTGCAGAGCGCGTTATGGAAATGTTCAGTCCGTAGGTGCGGACATAGGCGAGCACGAACATGTCCTGGGAGGCCTTGGTGGCGGAATAGGGATTGGAGGGTTTCAATGTGGACTCTTCCGTGAATGAACCCTCCAGGATTTCACCATAAACCTCATCCGTCGAAATGTGCACCATCCTCACATCATTTTTGCTTTTTCGCATCCACTCGAGAATCCTGAACAAGCTCTCCACATTGTTCCTGTAAAATTCCTCAGGGTTTTTGATGCTCCTATCCACATGGGTTTCGGAGGCGAAATTTACGATGTAGTCAATTTCCTCGTTCTCCGGGAGATTCTGTGCAGCGAGGTCAAGTTTGAGAAATTTGTGGTCCAGATTGAGGCCCTTCAAATTGTCAACATTGGACCCGATGCCCAGCTTATCCACATTGATTACCTTCCCTCTATATCCGATGCTCTCCAGGTGTCTTATGTAATTCGAGCCGATAAAACCATAACCGCCCGTGACCAGCAATGCCATCTATTCACCTCAGGGTTTACAGTTGGAAAGAACAACCCATTATTAATCTTTTCTTGGAAAATTTTCTGCATGACCGATTGCTCGGATAGTGGATGCCGATAACTTTTAAATATAAATTGTTTCTGGGTGCTTCTATGCCTGGTATCACTCTCGCAGTTCTCAATGACATGGAACTTGCTGCTGAACTCGGAAAAAAAGGGACGACAAGTGACATTCAGATGTATAATTACAGGGTAAGTGGAAAGGACCTGACCGTTGCATATCCCCTGAGATACCCGGATAGGCTGCAATCCCTCCTCTATGCGCTGGACATGTGTGATATCCCGGTGATTGCTGTGAAGGAGTTTTCAGCCACTCTCGGTGAAGAAATTGTTGCAATCAGCAGGTTCGGGTTTTCAAGCGGGACTGTTATACTAGAGGACCCGTCGCTAATGGAAACCTGGAAGAGAATAGTGAAATCTACACCGTTGAGCAGGTTTGAGGTTGCTGAAAAAAGTATTCCTCATTTACTTGAACGGTTTGCAAGCCTGCAGCCAGTTAAAAAATCTGATTTTGACCATATCTGCATTGACCATTTCTTCAATGTGAAAGGTGTGGGTACGGTGATACTAGGCGTGTCGAGAGGAAAGGTGCACAGGCATGATAAATTCCGTCTCTTCCCTACAGACAAAGTTGTTGAAATAAAGTCAATCCAGGTGCATGATGTGGATGTTGAGGAAGCGGAAAACGGGGACCGCGTTGGGCTGGCTATTAAGGGTGCCGAGGTAGATGAACTCGAACGCGGATTTGTGCTTGCAGCGCCTGATGCCCTCCATGTTACCCGGAAGATTGAAATGGCTGGAGAGATGGAGAGATATTATAAAGGGACACATGAGAACATCACCCACCTATTTGTGCGGCTTTCTCTCATTCCGGTAAAAGTGAGAGTGGTGGGTGGAACTGGAGAAAAATTCGTTGCAGAGGTAGAGCTGCAGAAGCCAGCTGCTTTAAACCCCGGGGATTCTCTCATCCTTGTAGACCTCAACGGGAAAGGATTAAGGATTGCATGCTCAGGCAAGGTAGAACAAATCCTTTAAAAAACGCTCCACCTCTTCTATATCAGGCAAGTTCACAAATAACTTAAAATATCAGAATAAACTTACTTAAATAAATGCGTTTCAGCCTGAAGAAGCATGTGTCCGATGTGGTCTTCATCGTTGTCGTCCTGATACTGGTAGCCCGATTTCTCTCGATCTCTGAAGTTAGGCCAATGCCCGTGAGTGTGGTCATGAGTGGAAGTATGGAGCCGACCCTCTCAAGGGGAGATGTAATTTTCTGGCACCCCTGTAAAATTTCAGATGTCAGGGTCGGAGACATAATTGTTTACAAAAGCTATATTGAAAAGGACAAGTATGTGCTCCACAGGGTGATTGATATCAGGGTAGAAAACGGTGAGATTCTGCTCGCCACGAAGGGAGATGCAAACGAATTTCCTGATCAATCTGGCCCGCACATAGTGGAACCATACATCCGTGAGAATCACTTTCTCGGCAAGGCAGTTGGTGTCGGCAGTTTACCCCTGAAAATTCCGCTTGTTGGCAATCTATTCATCGCTCTGGGAGACCTAACAAATTCCATCTCCAAAAGCATAACGAGCGCAGGCACTCCGTTTGCGGTAGCTCCACTGGTTGTTCCGGCAATCGCCTTCGTTCTTCTCCTTTTCATGTGGGAGGATGGGGGAGCCAAAAAGTACAAGAAGCTCAATCTGATACTGGGGCCAGATAAAGTCAGGGTCAGGAGGGTTTTTCTCTACACTTTTGTCGCATTTCTTGCGATGATGCTCTCCACCCTACTCTTCGCCAACTCCATAGTCACCGTGTCCGCGGGTGTAGGAGAGGAACCAGAGCCAGCAAACCTAGAAGTAACACTCCCACCAAATGCTACCAAGACCCAAGAAGTGACAATAACCAATGATGGCTTTTTACCCCTTAAATGCGTGGTATTCATGGATGGAGACATCAAAGAGATAGGTGCAGTAAGCCGAAATGTAATGGTAATCCAGGGGGGAAAATACGATACTATTTCTACCACATTCTTCGCCTATTCTACAACCAAACCGGGAGTGTACAACGGAAAAATTGTGGCTTACTCTTCGCCATTCTGGGTCGTGTTACCTGACGATTTTATCACCGCCCTGCTGGACTATAACCCATATATTGCTGTGATTTTGCTGGACATAGTTTCAGGCCTGGTTTTTGCGGTCCTCGTCGTTGTCGTGATGCTGCTTCTTTCGCTCCTTGTAGACGAGATCCTGCTCTGGGGAGAATATCTGGGTGGGAGGTTCCAGATCAGAAAAATTCAGATGGGCTGGACTGATAAAGTAAAAGCGGTTGTCAGAGAAAAAACTTCAAAGGTCTTCGGCTTTTTGATAAAGATTGACTGGATAAAGGTCAAGGGCAAAAAGATTGCTGGACAGGCGGCCCTAATCTCAGTGCCATTTTTCCCGGTGGCCCTGTTCTCCCTGCCTGTTGCCATACTCTCAGCCGCAGTTCTCGTAACCCTCATTTTCTTCAGGCTGGGATGCAGATACAGGGCTGAATTCTATCTCGGCTCGCTGACAAGCACCCTCCTAATCACAATCTTCGTCTATCTCTACCCCCAGATATTCTCCATGCCAGTCGATTTCACCTCCCTGCTAATCGTAGGTGCTGTTTCCCTCCTTCTCTATCTTGTGTTCCTTTTCCCTGTCCTTCTCGTATCTTACATTACCGCAAAGACCATATTCTACATTCTAGAAGAAAAATACCCGGAACTTATGTTTGAGGGCGATGTTTAATGGAGAAAAAAAGGATTTCGCTGGTTGTGATAATCACATTACTTGCGGTCATGGCCACATTCCTGCTTTTCCTTTACAGCATCCAGTCGAAACCGGAATTTGTGCCGCTCTCTAAAATCTCCCAGGCCCACATAGGGAAGAGAATTACCACCGAAGGGTTACTGGGAAACTGCAGGATTGCCGACAATTATGTGAATGGGGAAATCAGGGACCAGGAGGTAAACTGTAGCATCGGGTTCTATGCTGTAAACAACGCATTTGTGGACTTCCGGAAACTCAATCCTTTACCAGGCTCAAACCTGAGGTTTACTGGAGAGGTCAGAGAGTATGCTGGCGAAATTGAGATCTATCTTAGTGATAAGAATGCTATCGAGGTTTTGGCAGAACCATGTGAACTGAAGGTCCCTTTAGAGACACTGCTGGAATCACCTGGGCGGTTTGAAGGGCTATATCTCAACACTTCTGGGAGCATAACCTCGATAACCCTTCTTAAAAATGCGACAAGTGGGAAACTTACGGGAACCCAGGTAGAAATCTCGAATGCCGGTTACACACTCTCTTGCATCGCTTATGATGTCAACGTCCAGACAGATTGCACAGGCAGATACTTGGAGAGAGGTATTACTGTGGAAATTTTCGGTCATTTTATTTACAACTCCCATTACGGAAAATGGAACCTTGTTTTTGGAGATGAAAGCTGCATCAGAATCTGCTAACAGAGCTTCTCGATCAATTCCTCCATCTTCCCCACGAATACCTTTACATCGAATTTTCTGGCATGGGCAATACAGCTGTCTTTCATTCCAAGAAGTGTCTTCTCATCAACCTCCCTCACTTTTCGAACAAACGCATCTGGAGTTGGGGGCAAAAGCCAGCCAGTTACGCCATCCACAACTGTTTCTCTATAGCCCCCCTCGTTAACCGCCAGCACAACCTTTCCCGACGCCATTGCTTCAAGCGGAGTCATTCCAAAGTCCTCATCAATAGCGGTGGTAATCAATCCCTTGCAGTTTGCATAAAGTTTCATAAGCTCCGTCTCGCTACACTCACCGAGGAACTCGATGTTCTCCGGTGGTTTTAAAGATTGAAAGTATTCTCCTGCCTGCCGCTCTATTTTTCCGGCGACAATTAATCTCTCGTTCCTCAGTTTTCTAAAAATTTCGCACTGGAGTTCTATTCTTTTGTCAGGTGTGATGCGATTAACGGAGAGCCAGTATTCGCCCACCCTTTCAAACCTGTATCTATCAGTATCTACAGGGGGATGGACCAGCACTGATTCTCGCCCATAATATCTTCTTATCCGTTGCTGCACATTTCTGCTGTTAGCCACAATCTGGTCCACATGTCTTACCGTGTATCTATCATATCTGCTCTGCAGCCAGATTATGGTTTTCAGGAAACTCCGCATCAGAGGACCGAAATTTCCGAGAAATCGCTCCCTGGAATCGTAAAAGTAACGCACGGGAGTGTGGCAGTAGAAAATGTTTGGATGGTGATGGAGGGCTGCACAGTGCGCCCAGTTGCCTGAAAGAATGTAAACATCATACTTATCTTTCAGATGGAGTGTGGAATACCAAAGAGTGGAGATTTCCGCAGCTAGAAACTGGTTAGCAGGTACATCCCCGATAGAATACACGGGTACATTCTCATAACCGAGATTTTCCAGCACTCTCCTTTCTACATGGGTGGTATACACATCAGCCCCGAGGGCTTTTGCTAGGGTAAGCACAAGTTTTTCTCCTCCACCAGCACTGAAAAAGAAATCATGGATTATACAGATTTTTCTCTGCATTTTAAAAGTGAAGATGCAGAAAGTATAAATTGATTTTGTGTGTACCATAGAGAGAGACACTGAAGTGACCCAAATTCTCAGAAGCAAAGTTATATATACCATTTCCATGTAAACCCCTTTGCCTGTGAATAATGAGGCTATAAAAAATAGCAGAAAGAGGTGTCAGATATGGCGAAACCGATGTATGTAAGGTTCGAAACCCCGAAAGAGGTTGCGGATAAGATTTATCAGCTGGTGCAGATGGCAAGGGAAACTGGCAAGGTGAAGAAAGGCACCAACGAAGTTACAAAAGTTCTCGAACGAGGTGATGCAAAGTTTGTGGTAATGGCGGAGGATGTTGAACCACCGGAAATTCTTGCCCACATTCCGATGCTCTGCGAGGAGAAGAAAATTCCCTACGGGTATGTGCCAAGCAAGGTTTCCCTCGGAAACGCGGCCGGACTCGAGAAACAGTCCGCCTCGGTCGCAATCGTTGATTTCGGAAAGGGAAAGCCCCTCATGGATGAAATCGAGCAGGCGATTAAAAATCTTAAGAAGTGAGTGAAATCAGCAGGTGAGATGAATGCCTGACGAATCTGCCAATGCAGAGGTTGTAGAAATCATAGGAAGAACTGGAATGACAGGTGAGGCAACACAGGTTAAAGTTAGAATCCTTGATGGAAGGGATAAAGGGAAGATTATAACCCGAAACATCATTGGTCCGGTGCAGGTAGGCGACATTCTCCATCTGCGTGAAACTGCCCGCGAAGCAAGAAAACTCACCGTGAAATGAGGAGATGAAAACATGCCAGCAATCAAAACGTGCTCTTTTTGCGGAAACCCGATTGAACCAGGCACAGGAAAGATGTTTATAAAGAAAGATGGCACAATCTACAATTTCTGCTCAAGAAGATGCCAGAAAAATCTCCTAGAGTTTGCAAGAAATCCAAGAAAGTTGAAGTGGACTGGTGTGTTTACCAAGGGAACTGCAAGGAAGGAGAGAAAGAAGGCTGTAAAGAAGATTGTTGTGCCTGCCAAGCCGGAGTCAAAGGAAAAGAAAGTAGAAAAGAAGGAGTGAGCCCATGGAACGCACCTTTGTAATGTTGAAACCTGATGCGGTTCAGAGAGGGGTTTGCGGTGAAATTATCGCCAGGTTCGAGAGAAGGGGCTTAAAGATTGTAGCGATGAAGATGCTCTGGATTACCAGAGACCTGGCTGAGAAACATTACGGAGAACACAGGGGCAAGAAATTCTTTGAGGGACTTGTAGCATATATAACCTCGGCACCTGTGATCGCGATGGTGATTGAGGGGAAGAATGCGGTTAAGCTTGTGAGAGACATGATGGGGAAAACCAATCCACAGGAATCCCTTCCCGGGACTATCAGGGGAGATTACTCTATAGACCTGGGAAGAAACATAATCCACGGTTCGGATTCCCTAGCAAGTGCCGAGCGAGAAATCGGGCTCTTTTTCACAAAGGAGGAGATTTACGAATACAAGCTCGTCACAGAAAACTGGATATATGAGTAATCTCACCCATCAAAAGCTTTGATCACCATAAGCTTGCCATGAAGCACGCCTTTCTGTGCCCTGAGATGGTCTGCTATCTTATTCATCTCTATTATTTCCCCCCGAAGGGCAATGAGTTCCATGCAAAGATGTTCTGAAAGGTGAATGTGGGTCGTTGAAATTATGTTAGCGTGCCATTCATGTTGAAGGTGAAGCAGATTTTCTACTACATTGCCAGCATCATGGTCGTAAACGATTGTGAGCGCCCCAAAACCATTCTTCTTCTCAATACCTGCTTCTCTCTCAAGCAATGCATCGCGTATCAGATCTCTGATTGCCTCAGACCTGTTCGTGTATCCTTTGTCCTTTATCATCCTATCAAATCTGGAAAGCAACTCCTTCTCTATCGAAACACCGAATCTTTCCACACCCATGGTCTCACCTACATTCTTAGCAGCAACTCTTTCATCGTCAGTGGCCGAAACATCTTCCTCATGTCCTTTAACAGTTTATCGTAGTACATTGTTTGATTTATCGCATTTTTGAGTTCCTTCTGCAAAATTTCCCGCTCTGTATGGAGAGCCGCCAGCTTCTTCTTCAAAGTTTCAGCTTCCTTTTCCATCTCTGCCACTCTTTCTGCAAATGTATCCGCTGGCTGCAATTTATTTCACCTCCTCCCTGATCCTGATGGGGCTAATCTCCACCTTACCTACGGGTTCAGCATGAAGCATTTCTTTCATTTTACTTAACTCCGCCTCCAGGTTTCTGAGATTCGCAGAGACAATTTCTATCTGTCTCTCTACCTCCTCAAGCTTCCTGCTCAGTTCCATCGTTGCCTCCTCCCATTTCCTCTTTTCCTTCAAAGTCATTACCAGTTCACTGAGATTCATGGTCGTCCTCGCCCCTCTTCCAGAGTTCGGGATTATCGTAGAGGGCATACACCTCCTCTTCAGTGTCCTTCTTCTTCATGGTTGTTTGTTCAACAATTCGAAAGATTTCTTCCTTGTTAAGGATCCAGTAATGAATCCTCCACGGTTTGCCCTTTTCCACGGTGGTGTCCTCGAATCCTGATCTGAGAATTCCATTATCTTCCAAGAAGTAAAACATATCCCTATCTTCGTTGTTCAGCATGTTATCAATTATTCTATCCTCGAAACCAAAAAAGCTCATAATATACTCTGCCAGCTTTCCGATATCCTCTTCTTCGTAGGCCGTACCCTTTAATTTTTCCCTGAGGGCGGCTGCCAGCATTTCTACAGAAACAATTCCCATACTGCTCGAGTCCCCGTATTCATTCATTGCACTTATTCTTTACGGAGGAAATTCTCGGGAATTTGCCAGAGCTTCTTGTATTTTTTAGCCTGTCTCTGGACCAGCAGGAGTATTCCAATTACCAGAACGAGAATAATCCCTGCAGGAAGCAAACTAAGTATGTAGGGGAGATATTCTACCTGTGTCCTCAGGGTTATATCAATTACATAGGTGGAATAGATACTTTCCGTGTTATCCATCGGATTTATGAGCTTTGATTTGATTGTTAGTTCAAATGTTCCATTGTTCATGATGAATGTATCCAGCTTGAAGGAAAACTCCTCAGCGCCCGAAATATCAAACCTCTTCGTCATGAACAGACTGTCATCTAAAAATATCTCCAGAGCTAGATTGAAGAGTGTGTATGGAGCGTTATTTACAATCCGGATCGAGACCTCCACCACCTCCCCCCGCGTAAGTTCCAATTCAATTTTTTCTCCGTGAACCAGGGTTTTGTTTCTGAGATATTTACCTACTGTAATGGAGAGCTCCATCTTGACGGCAACACATACCGCAGATGTCTTATTCAAGACCTCTCCATCAGCATTGCATTCCAGCTTAACTGATTTATAACCCGCAGAAACCGGGATCCATGTGAAGTTCAGATAGTATTTCGTGTTTGGACGCGTGTTCTTAAGCATCGCAGTTCCTATCAGTGTGTCATCGCCCTGCAAAATTTCGGACAGTTTCAGTTCAATCTGGATATTTGCAGATACACTCAAAATCTCAACGCTGAAGGTGACATTCTGGTTTATCTCTGGGAATCTGGGGGAGTATTCTATATTGAGTATCTCAATGTTTTTGGTTGCGTAGAACAGCACCCTCCCAGGAGAAATATCCGGAATCCCTGACTCTGTCGCAACCAGCACTTCCTTGCTAGAGTTTAACTGGCCAAAAAACAGCACACTGTTTGAATTTCCGATGTCAGTGGGACGCTTCTCGCTTAGATACTTGACCGTCTTCGTCTGGGTGTCCGTAATATAGATATAGCCATCCCATGTGGTACACGCAATATCCTTTATTCCGTCTCCTTCAAAATCACCAACCGCAACACCGAAAATCTGGGCATGGGAAACAAAAACGGTGTCCGTGCGTGTGCTGCCTCCGCTGACATTTCCAATTGAAATTATCCATATAAATCCATCCCCGCTCCCAGCTACAATTTCATCCACCCCGTCTCCATTGAGGTCATCAACAGTCAGTGCCGATAAAATCCCCGGGATGTATGGACTTGCAAATTTCTGGGTAAACTGTCCAAAATAGTAATCAAGAACCCTCACCGTGCTCTCTGTATTTCCACGCCAGTCCACAAACACAATGTCCTTGCGGCCATCACCATCCACATCTCCAATTTTGACCTCAAAAACTGCATCCTGGGTCATCGTCATTCCCTTCATGAAAAGGAGACCCGCATTGTAATTATATACAGAAATGCTGGCGGTCCCTGTGCCCACAACAATCTCATTAACATTATCACCATCAAGGTCACAAACGCATAACCCGAAAATTGCCCCATTCGTAAAGTGTGACTTATCCCAGTCAAGCAGAATTTGATTTTCCAGGGCATCTATTATGTAAAGATGCCCGTCGTGTGTAGCTACCAACACCTCACATCGCGCATCCCCCGTGACATTCCCCACCGCAATTTTCCTCACATTACCACTCAATTCCTGGGACTCCCATATCCTTGTGCCATTTTCATGCGAGAGACCTACAACTCTGTTGTTAGACCCTGCCAGAACCGCAAAACTTCCGTTTCCAAAAATGTCCCCAACTGCCAGGCCCCAGCAGTAGGGTGCAATGTCCTCGCTCAGCAATCTAGGTACAATAATCCTTGAGATGCTTCCATCTTCCCCGGAGAGCAGAAAGCTGGTACTACCAACCAGCAGAAGGAGGCAAACAATCACAGGCAACGATTTCATCCAATCAGCCCATCACTACACCCTATATAAAATTTACTGGCTTTTCATACGTGGCCCTATCTTTTTTATTTGTGCTTTTCGGAACATTTATCTACCCTGAGGAGTTTAATATGGTGGTGGAAGGTGAAATTCATGACATGGAATGGTCCACTGAAGAAACTAACTGACTACAAGTATGAAATTGAAACCTCCTACAAAAAAGGGATGAAGGTATCTGGAATTGTCTATGCAGACGCAAAGATGATTGAGGATGTACGGAAGGATAATTCACTGGAACAGGTTGCAAATGTGGCTACTCTCCCTGGCATCCTCGGTCATTCTATGGCCATGCCCGACATTCACTGGGGCTACGGATTTCCAATAGGCGGCGTTGCTGCCTTTGATTATGAGACAGGCATTATCTCGCCAGGTGGCGTCGGTTACGACATCAACTGTGGAGTGCGGCTCGTCCGCACAAACCTCATGCTGAAGGATGTACAGCCAAAGATAAGGGATCTGATAGATACAATATTCACAAATGTGCCCTCAGGTGTGGGCTCGGAAGGAAAGGTTAGATTGACCTATGACGAAATGAAAAATGTGCTTGACCTGGGTGCTGAGTGGGCGGTGGAAAAGGGTTATGGCTGGAAGGAAGACCTCGACTTTCTCGAAGAAAACGGACGGCTAAAATTTGCGGACTCTTCGTTTGTAAGCGACAAGGCAATCCAGAGAGGTATGCCCCAGCTCGGCACTCTCGGTGCTGGTAACCATTTCCTCGAGGTACAGAAGGTAGAGGAAATTTATGAGCCAGAAATTGCAAAGGTTTTTGGAATCACCACAAAAGACCAGATTGTAGTAATGATCCATACCGGCTCAAGAGGGGCAGGGCATCAGATTGCAACTGACTACATTGCAAAAATGGTGAATGCTGCAAAGAAATACAACATCCACCTTGAAGATAAACAACTAGCATGTGCTCCTGCCACTTCCCAGGAAGGAGAAGAGTATCTGAAAGCGATGGGTTGCGGTGCTAACTATGCCTGGGCCAATCGTCAGCTTATCCTTCACTGGGTAAGGGAATCTTTCCAGAAAGTTTTCAGGCAAACGCCAGAGTCAATGGAGATGCATGTGATTTATGATGTATGCCACAACATCGGGAAGATAGAGGAACATGAGATTGATGGGAAGAGAAGAAAGGTTGTGGTCCACAGAAAAGGTGCCACCAGGGCGTTTGCCCTCGGACGAACTGAGATTCCCGCTCCGTACAGAAAGGTCGGCCAGCCAGTATTAATCCCTGGAGATATGGGGACTGCGAGCTACCTGCTGGTCGGTACTGAAATTGCAATGCAGGAAACTTTCGGTTCAACATGTCATGGTGCGGGCAGGGTGATGTCGAGGGAGGCGGCAATAAGGCGGTTCAGACCCAACGATGTGAGGGATTCCCTCATGAAGCAGGGTATCTATGTACGGGCTGCAAGCAAGGAAGTCCTCTCCGAAGAGAGTCCTGAGGCATACAAGGATGTGGATGATGTTGTGAGGATTGCCCACAATGCGCGCATATCGAAGATGATTGTGAAGATGCGGCCTATTGGAGTTATGAAGGGCTGAAAATGAGGGCACTTTTCTGGGAGAAAAAGGAGAACAACACAGTAAGATGTAACCTCTGCAACCATCATTGCATAATCCAGGAGGGAAAACGCGGGATTTGTGGTGTAAGAGAGAACAGGGATGGTGAACTTCATACCCTTATCTACGGACTTTATTCTTCTGTTGCCATAGACCCAATTGAAAAAAAGCCCCTTTACCATTTCTACCCTGGCTCTGAGATTCTTTCCTACGGTACGGTGGGCTGCAACTTCAAATGTCTTCACTGCCAGAACTACACGATTTCCCAGGCGAATGTGGAAAACTCCTACCTTGAAAAAACCACACCGGAAGGTGTCCTTGGGCTTGCAAAACGCTACAAAGTTCCAGGTGTCGCCTGGACCTACAATGAGCCCACGATATGGTACGAGTTCACCCATGATTGCTCGAAACTTCTTCACGAACACGGAATAAAAAGCGTTTATGTGACAAATGGTTACATAGAAAAGGAACCGCTGAAACGGATTGCACCTTATCTAGATGCAATGAACATTGATGTGAAGGGCTTTACTGAGGAATTTTATGCTAAGGTTGTGCATGGGCGATTGAAACCTGTGCTGGAAACCTGCGAGCTTGCCTACCACCTCGGAATCCACATAGAAATTACCTATCTCGTAATTCCTAGACACAATGACAACGAGAGAGAACTTGTGGAATTCGTGAACTGGGTGAAAGAAAAACTTTCGCCCGAGGTGCCCGTGCACTTTACCAGATTTCATCCTGACTACGAGCTGATGGATGTGCCTCCAACTCCACTGGCCACGCTTAAAAAAGCATTCAGAATGGCCAAGGATATAGGACTTGCAAATGTATACATTGGAAATGTATGGGGTGAGCCTGACATAACTTACTGCCCTAAATGCAATGAGATCCTTATAGAACGAGAGGGGTTCTCTGTGGTTTACAACAAAATAAAAGATGGAAAATGCTCAAAATGTAAAGAAAAAATATTTGGAAGATTTTAAAGCTGCTGTTTGTCCTGGGTTTCTTCATCCTGGGTTTCTTGCCCCTCACCCTCCTGCCCGGGTGTCATCGGCTTCCTTACAACTTTCTTCGGAATTACCACCTTTGCTGCGGTGGGTTTTCTGATGACCACGACCTTCGGTGCTCCCGGCGTTGTGGGTTCTGGCTTGAATTCAAGCAACGCCTTTTCTGGCGGTGGTTGCTCAGTGGCTGGAGGGCCACCGCGAATCGGGAGGGTTGGCATTTCTTCTTTTGGTGCAGCTGGCTTCGGAGGTAACGGCACCTGGGGTTTCGGCGCTACCTGTGGAGATTGTGGCGGTTGCTTCTGGTCCTCTGCAGTTTTCACAGGTGGTGCCCCGTGAACTGGTGGCATTGGCTGCACAGATTTCTTCGCTTCTTCAGGATTCTGCACCGGAGGTTTCTTTACCTCAGGTGGTTCCGGTTCAGGTTTGGTCTCTTCTTTTAGTACCTCTGCCCCCTTGACACCAGGTAATTTTTCGGTCTGCACAAGTTCTGCACCTTCAAGCGAAGTTCCGCACTTGAGACACACCTTGGAGGTTTTCTCGTTCAGCGTAGTGCACTGTGGGCACTTCAGGGCACCTCTTTTCTTTAGTTCCTCTTCTTTCAGCCACTGGGTGTAAGTTCTGTATGTTGGCTTGTTCTTCCACCATGCCCAGAAGGCGCTTTCCGAGTATTCCTTCCCAAGTTCCTTCTTCGCCTCGGTCTTGAATTTCTCCACATACGCATTGAACTCTCTTCTCATCATTTCCTCGTAACTTTCTGCTTCAACCTTCTTACCGGTGAATACTGTACCGCATTCCGGACACACTGTTGCCTTCCCATCTATCCAGGCACCGCACTCACTGCACTTAACGGTTGTGACTTCAAATTCGGTACCGCATTTCGGGCATTTGGTCGCATTCTCTGGAATGTAGGCACCACATTCCCCGCATTCCACGAGTTTTCCTGCAGCCCTGCGGAAGTACAGGAAGACCACCGCAAGGGAAATTCCAACGACCGCAATCACCGCAATGATTACCATAAGCCAGGGGAATTGAGGTGGAGGGACGGGTTTCTCCACATTGAATAAGGATATTGCTGCCTCTACATCTGGATAATCCGGACAGGATAACACTACTCTGTACTGGCCCGGTTCTTTCAATTGCATAAGGGTTACTGTAAAGTTACCATTTTCATCGGTGACAACAGTCTGCTGGTAGACGACTTTGTCGTTGAGGAACAAGGCGGCACTTACATTAATTCCTGGTATGCCTTCACCCGTTGCCTCCCTCAAAATTTGACCTGAGACCACCGGTATATCGTCTATGTTGAATTTAAGGGGGAGCTGCGCAAAGGATATCAACAGTTTTGCAGAGATTATTGTGAGATTCAGATCGAACACGTTGTTCGTGTAGTTTTTCTCCGTGATTGTGTGATTTCTATTCAATACCGCGTGGAGGGTAGTGTTCGCTTCCAGGTGCACTGCCCATGTGAAGTTCATCAGGTGCATCTCACTTGCATTTATTGTGAGATTCACAGAGGCAATCAGGTTTTCTTCGCTTATGTTTCCAGCAAAGACTTCAACTGAGAAGTTCTCTACTGGATAGTCAACACTGTTTGAGATGTTCAACCATAGTATAGCCGTGTCCCCTGCTGTAAAATTAACTGTCTTATTTCCGTTCTTTTCAGCGTAGAAATCAAGAATCTTGAGGTCTGGTAGCGGAATCACTTCAATCTGTTTCTCTGCATTGTTATTCGCGGTGTTCTTTTCGGGATAGGGTTGCTCGCACTTGAGCACGGATACCACGATTCTTCCTGGCATTGAGGCGTTCCATGGCACCGAGATTTCGGCGGAAGATAGGGAGTCCACAACGGGAATCAAAACTGAGGTGATGAGGTAGGTATCATTGTAGATTTCCACAGTCACATTGTAGGCAGGGGTGTTCGCTAGGTTTGTGACAGTAACATTTATCGCCAGCGGGGTCTCTTCCATTGCTTTGGACACTGGAGTGGTGCCAAACAGAACACGGATGCCACTGGATGTGACCTCAAGGTCTGGGGGAGAATAAACCTTCAGTACAAAGGTTTCAGCATCATAGACCCTATCGAGTTCTATGCGGAGATTCACCGTATGGTTTCCCGGTGTAGCAACAGGATAACTGAAGGAAATATTCACTGACTGGCCTGCATTTAAGACATTTATAAACTCCCTGATGCTCTGATGGATATATGTATCCTCAAGCACCACCTCAAAGTTTGACATGTTCACATTGCCAGTGTTTTTGACTGTCAGGTTTATGTACACGCTCTCATCGTAGGGAAGGGCGTCCTTTGAGATGTTAAGAGTTACAATTTTAATGGATGGATTGAACCAGACACTCTGGCTTACCGCAATGTTGTTTGCCTTGCTGGTCTCATTAAATATGCTGGCGGGGTCAATTTCCACCTTTATGCTGTGATTTCCAGACATTGAGGGTAGCCACTGGACCGTGAATGATACGACTGAACCAGATAGAATGTTTATCACGGTGCGGTTGATTTCGGTCACGGTATTTGCATCCAGATTCATGTCGTAAACTACGATTGTCACATTCACTCCATTTCTCGGACCTATGTTTCTTACCGTGATGTTTACGAGAGCACCGGTATAGTAATCAAATGCCGATGGTGTCTTTATATCCCCGGGGTTTACGGCGAAGTCGGGCACCTGGGTAGTGTATGTGAGATTGAGGTATATAACATTTGCAATTGATGGATAGGGCTGGAAGGATATGCCAGCAGTCAAGTTCTCACCGGCAAATTCAGCGACTACCCTGTAATTACCTACAAAGAAGGAGGTTCCACCTATGCTCTGAATTGAGTAGTTTATTATATCTGTCAGAAGCACGAATCTGGCATTTCCGTAAAGGTCTGAAAGAAGATTACCTGCGACCGTATCATTTGAGGCAAATCTCACGGTGATGTTCACGCTGTCAAGTGGATTCCTGTTTCCATCCAGTGTCAGCACATCCAGGTATCTGTAAATCCGTACCTCGGCCCCATCTGGAGTTACTATATCTCCCACGCTGCCTCCCAGTGATACATTCACAAGCACAGCATAGGATGTGGGTGAGAGGATAAGTTGGGAAGGATAATAGATGTCCTGGAGATACAGGGCAACAGCGGAGACAGAAAGACTCTGCCAGAACCCTTCGGTCAAACTGCCACCAATCATCGTAAACCTACTTGCTGTTATGTTTACCCTTGCATCTACAAAAGTAGTCCCCAAAAGTGTGTAACTGCAATTCTGCATCCCGAAAACCGAGGCACTGGTTATCCGCGAATCCGTGGCGACTGTGGAGCCAGATTCTATGGAAATTAAGTAATATGGATAGTTGCTCTGGATATTGCTGTGCTTCATCACAAGGTTTCCGTTCGAGTAAATGTAGATACCATAGGAATAGGCAGTGGGTTGAGAGAAACACATTGTAGCATTGTCAAGGATCAGGGTTCCGTTGGTGCCGATGAGCACAGAGCCGTACTGGTAAACCGTGGTGTTTGAAATCTCGACCGTGGTGTTCTCAACAACCAAGAGGGAACTCGGTTTATATACAATAAATTCCATCGTTGCCATGTTGTTTTCCTTAGAGGTCTCAACAAGTTCACTGCCGGGGTCTGCAACCAGCACCAGCGTTCTGTGTCCCGTGATGTTTGCCGTGTAGGTGAAGTTTATCAGCAGGACCTGTCCTGCGAGCACTGTGCCTCTCTGAGAGAACACGGTTTCAAGTCCATCGTATATCTCAAGAAGGACATTCTCTGCTCTGCCTGTGCCTGTGTTCTCGACCTGAATTGTACCGTTTAATGTTGCACCGTACGGTAGGAGGGATGGGAAGGCAGTAGCAAAAGATACTGCTATGTCTGGGATTGCAGAAATTGACTCGGTTATCTCAATTCCCTTCTCCCATGAAAAGTAAGAGGGCATCGTGATGTTGTACCAGTACCCACTTCCAAAACTGATGTGAACGATGTAAACCCCCACAAAGTGGGAATAATACTGGGTTGTCGCATCAATTATGTCTGTCACCAGCGTTATTCTTGCAGTTCCATTGGTTGTGGTCGCATGGGCTGCAAGATTCATGTTTATGTCATACACACTTATGTTTACATTATCCACACCTACACCATTCACATCCATAATCCTGACATCCAGGTACCTGTAAATGTACACGACCGCATTATCATATGCAAGGACCGAATCAGGGGCTGACGGAAGCGTGACTGCAACCAGCGTTACATTGTCCGTGCCGTTAAACACCAGATTTCTGTCAAATGTCGTGTTCTCTGCATAAACCCTACCATGGTAATCTAGGGTCCCGCTTACAAAAGTCACATCAATGAATGTGATAGCGCCACACTGGAACCCACTGATGCTGCCGTTATAGTTTGTTCCTCTCAGGTAAACCACACCGGCCATTCCGCTCAGGGATCCGTTTTTTATCCCAGAGTTGTTCCCATATATCTGGCCATTGTCAGCAACTATGATTCCGTAACGGTAATCGCTTGTCAGCAAGGATTTGTTCAGCACGAGTTTAGAATTCCCTTTCATGTAAACATTGAATTGATTATCCTTCGTCTGTATGACCTTGAATGTGGTGTTCTCAAGTATGAGTGTGCCATTGTCCAGGTAAACAAATCCACTGCAGAGGTAATACATGTTCCTGAGTGTCCGGGTTGTGTTCATAATCATGAGGTCGATTCCAGGTCGATAAACCAGCACATCCACCGATACCTGATTGTTCAATTTGCTGATTTCCGTTATGTTGTTCAGAGGGTCAGCAATTGCAAGAATTCTGTGCATTTCCGGAACATTCGGGCTCCAGGTGAATGACACATTATTCCAGTAGGTGTTAGGACCCACCGTGATGGACTTCTTCCCAATCAGAGTGATGTTGTCACCTACCACATCGTACAGGACGATTTCTGCATTTGCTGCCATAGCGGAACCCGTGTTATTCACTACAACTGTTATACTGACAGGAGAACCGCCGGATATCAGGGAGGGCATGCCAGGAATCCCCACGGTTAAATCGGGAAGGAGTCCGGGGAGAGTGAAATTCAAAGACATTCTGTTGGCCGTAGCGTTTATATTCGGAAATGCCGGGTAGCTCATATTAGAGTTCAGATTTATCGGTCCACCTGTGCCACCATATGTGAGGCTTATGAGATAGTTACCGTACGGCATGGAGTTGGGCCAGAAAGCCGCGGAAATGTTATCTGTGATGAGTGGAATGGAACAGAAACCACTCTCATTTGTCACATTGTAATTTGCCAGAGTTCTCCCGAGTGCTGCAAGCACATACGGTCCATGGGGAGCAGTGCTCAGGTTATTGAGTTTTTCCACCCTCTCTGCAATTTCACCAGAGGGCCCATTGTAGGCCACCTTGATTGTTGCTCCAGATACGGACATATTCTGGATATCTTTCACAATTACATCCAGCCATCTATATAGATAGAGCTCGGAAGTAGCATCAGTAATAATGGGCGTGTCCTCATGGCCAGGGCTCTGACATTCATTCACAGTGAGATTGACAAAATAACCAAAGCTGCTGCTCTTCAGATTCACCCTGTTGTGCTGCGGGTTGCTGTTGGCTTTCGGGTCCTCAGGATTGTTGCAGGAAAGGAAATCCACATCGAAGTAGGTGTCAATCGCGATGACCGTGGTGTGTTCAAATATGATGTCATACTGGTCTCTCTCATTTACACCGATGTAGACCTGGGCATACACTGTGATTTTGTCAATGTACAAATTTAAACTGTCATTCAAATTCTGATACCTTATCTGGAGATTTGAAAGATTGCCAAATGCCGTGGCCCCTATCGTATAGGTCTCCGTAACCATCGAACTCCTGTTGTTAGGAGCAACGGTGGTATCCTTCCAGGTTGCCCCACCGTCGAAAGATATTTGCATAACCGTTGGTGAAAGGTAATCTGCGTCTGTGCGATAGGTTATGTTCAACCATGCATTCAGCACATTCCCTGTGTTCCCGAGGATATCAAAGTTTCTGATGTGCATCATCTGCCCCGCGCCAACAATGTAGTAATTTCCATCCGTCGAGTTGAGCGGTGCTGTGTTGGTATTTGTAGTGTTGTCCATAGCTCCTCTGTAAAGGGGTTTTAGCTCATAGACCACACTTGCATATGCATTCTCATAACACTTGTCAATGCTGGAATTGATTAAAACGACACAGCTGTTAACTGCCCTGAGCACGGGAGCATCATCCACAGCATCGATCTCCTCCGGTTGCTGGTACTGGGAAGGAGGAGTGATTGCTGAAAGATTCGAATTGATGATCGAGAGATTAGTACCGGAAACATTGAAGTAGCCGGGATAGGCAATTTTAGAATTGTTTATGTAGGAATTGCCAGCATTGGTCATCGAGATATTGAAGAACACATAAGGCAAAATCTGGTTCGTGCCCACGGTGAGGGTTGCATTCTCCATTATTATCTTCCCACCGTTTCTGACCGAAAGCCAGTAATGATGGTAGAGGTCCTGGAGAAAATAGAGCTCAGCGTCCCTTATAATCAAAGTACCTCCGTTCTGAACCGTAATATTTCCCTTCATTCCATACTTTCCTGTCTGTCCAGTAAGCGGATCAATTGTCAGGCCATTGATCTCAAAAACACTCGTGCCATTAATCACAAGATTTCCATACTCATCCTGCACAATCTCTGCCCTCGCACCTGCCTGCTTGATAAACATGTTCACTCCAGGTAGCAGGAGCATCAACATTACCGCTATGCACAAAACCCTCGAGTACCAATTCTTTGCCCGCATTTCTTCACCTTCTTTCAAGTTATACCGAGATATTTATTGCTATATATATAGTTTAACACCTATCCTATCGTCGACTCCGGAACAATCACCAGTTCTACCTGATGACAATCCTTATTATTCCCCCTGTGTATGCTTCCCCTATGCGGATTGCCGTGATTATCAAGGACAGATGCCAGCCAAAAAGATGTTTCATGGAATGCGTGAAGTACTGCCCGAAGATGCGGATGGGCACCGAAACCATAACCTTTGACGAGAAGGGTTTTCCAGTGATTTCTGAAGAACTCTGTGCAGGTTGCGGGATTTGTGTCCACAAATGCCCGTTTGCAGCCATAAAGATAATTAACCTGGCAGAGGAACTGAAAACAGACCTCGTGCACCAGTTTGGCCAGAACGGTTTCAGGCTCTACAGATTACCGGCTCCAAAAGAGGGGTTGGTTACAGGGATTCTCGGAGAGAACGGGATCGGGAAGACCACCGCTCTCTCTATTTTGACAAATAACCTTGTCCCGAATTTTGGAGAGTGGGAGAAGGGTGTTGAAAGACCCAGGGTGATAGAGCATTTTTCTGGCACTGAACTCAGGGATTATTTTGAAAAATTGTATGATGGAAAAATAAGAACCTCGCTCAAGCCCCAGTACGTGGATAAGATTCCAAAAGTGACGAAAGGGACCGCCATTGAACTTCTTCAGAAAATCGCAACTCCAGAACGAATAAAAGCGCTGCTAGATGACTTCGGGTTTGAGTCCCAGCAGCTTGAGAAGAACATTGGGTCCCTTTCTGGTGGAGAACTCCAGCGGCTGGCAATTATGGCGTCCGTGCTTAAGGATGCAGAGGCCTATTTCTTCGACGAGCCCTCCTCCTACCTGGACATTTATCAACGGATGAAGATGGCAAAAATAATCAGGGAACTTGCAAAGCAGAAGATTGTGGTTGTTGTGGAGCATGACCTGGCAGTGCTCGACTACCTTGCAGATAATGTCCACCTTCTCTACGGTTCCGAAGGTGCCTACGGGGTGGTTGTGCCCCCGAAAGCGGTGAGAGTCGCTATAAACACCTACCTAGAGGGATATCTCAAGGAGGAGAACATCCGTGTCAGGGATTATCCGATAGAATTTTTCGAGCATCCCCCACCTGAAACCCCAGTCCAGGAAATAGTTCTTGAATTTACACCGCTCAGAAAAACTTATGACAACTTCACCCTGAAGACAGAAGGAGGAACGATAAGAAAGGGAGAGGTCATCGGGATGGTCGGTGCCAATGCAACTGGTAAGACCACATTCGTGAAGATGCTTGCGGGTGTGGAGAAACCGGATGAAGGATGCATAACCAGGAGTGTGAAGGTGAGTTACAAGCCCCAGTATATTAATCCTGAGGAAAATTATACAGTTCGCCAGATATTTGCAGAAACCCTTAAAGATATTATGTTTACAAACTTTTACAAGGAAGAGATCGAGCATCCTCTGAAAATCAATCCTCTTTATGACAAAAATGTGACAGAACTATCTGGTGGTGAGCTCCAGAGGACTGCAATCGCCCTTTGCCTCGCGCAGCCAGCAGAGATTTATCTTCTAGATGAACCTTCGGCATACCTTGATTCAAATCAGAGAATGATTGCTGCGAAAACAATTAAGAGGGTGATTTCGAAAACGGGAATGACAGGGATGGTTGTTGACCATGATATATACTTCATCGATCTCGTTGCTGACAGAATGATCGTGTTTGATGGGGTTCCCGGCAAACTGGGAAAAACCACGGAAATTCTTTCGATGCGAGACGGAATGAATGCATTTCTGAAAAGTGTGAACATCACCTTCAGGAGAGATGAGACCACGAAGAGACCAAGGGTTAACAAGCCAGATTCTGCGAAGGACAGGGAGCAGAAAGAGGCAGGGGAGTATTATTACGCTTAGTCCGTCAGGGTGCTCTGCGCTATAGAATTTCATACCAGTGCAGCTATCAGCAGCGGCAAAAGTACTGTAGCATCTCCCTCAACCGTGACTTGCTTTGCATCTTCCCTAACCTTTCCCCACGAAATCGCTTCCCTCACCTGCGCCCCTGATAGGCTTCCATCATACTCCACAGCCGTAGTGATGTAGACAGCATAATCCAATCCATCTCTAAACTGGTTCCACCAGATTGTGTGGTGTTTCGAGATCCCGCCACCCAGCATTAACGCACCTGTTTTCCTTGCCGTAAACACTATGTCCGCGAGCTCCTGTTCGTCCTGAAGCAAGTTTATTTTGAAATCCCTGTGGGTCTGCCAAAAAAGCCAGACCTGAGAGCCCACGGCCCCATCGGTTATTCCCGGAATAAAGACAGGAATCCTGTTCCTATATGCCCAGTAGAGGAGGGACTCCTGGCAGTCAATTCTCTTCCCGATTTCCCATGCAAGCTGGTTGGTTGAGACCTCCTTCAATCCAGAATTATAAATATCCTCGAGCATCGGCTGGAGTTTGGCCTCGAGAATAATTCCATATGAGTCGTTGGGGACCAGAATATTCCCGAGCCGATTGAGTTTTGCCCTGTGAAGCTTTCTATCGTCCAGCATAAAGTCACCATGGTAGTAATCCTTCCAGATTCTTGCAAGGTCATGGTCGAGTGTCCCGCAGGTGGTTATTACCACATCCACCATTTTCCTTCGGACCATTTCCTTTATTACTCCTCTTGTGCCTGTTGAGACAATACATGCAGGGAATGAAAAAAACTTTACACAATCCTTTTCCTCAAGCATCTGCTTCATTATTCTGTATGCAACACCCAGCTTCTTTGCTGAAAAACCCCCGGCTTTATCAAGCATCTCCATCAACTCACGGACTGATAAACCCTCTCTCAGCCCAATGTCCTCGACCTTTCTGGTGCAAAGGCCTGCTGTCTCTTCTTTCTTCATTTTTGTTCTCCTTCTTTCAGACATGAGAAATCACCCTCAGGACAGTTACTTCTCGCGCATTCCGGCCCAGCATCTACAAAGATGTTGGGCGCCACTTTTTTCACCTCCCCCAGCATTGCCCTCGCAAGCTCGCGGATTTCCCACTGGGAGCGTTCGCAGCACCGCAACGCAAAGAAATGGTGAAGTTCCCTCGCATTCATTGTCACAATTATATTTGTCTTCGTGGCAGAGGGGAGAATGTATCTGGCATCCTCGATTGTGAGCCCTGCTTCAATCAGTCCATTGTACGCTTCCATGCACTTCCGCGCACACTCAATAAAAATCTGTTTTGCTTCTGGATTTTTCTCGATCTCTGGGGGTATTACAAACGGAAAATCCTCAAGTTTCACATACCTCTGGGATTGCTGGGAGTATGAGGCAATTCTATGCCGCACCAGCTGGTGGGTCAATACCCTGCTCACATCTTCAATCGCAAAAGTGAAATTCGCATGCTCAAGGACACTGAAATGCCCTGACTTGAGAACAATTGAAATGATTTTTCTCACCTCCTCCTCGCTCAATTTCATCGCGTCCTCCACTGTTCTCGTATGGCAGGTCTTGGCGGCAAGGGCAACCGTATACTCTGGTTCGGGGGTGTATCTAATCAGGGTAACCTTCATGTGTGAAGGAACGCAAGGGAGGATATAGTTTTTTTGAGGGGAAGAGGGTGTCAAAAGTTAAGTGAAAATAGGAGGCCCGTTCTAACCCCATCTATGATTGCCAGATAGGAGAGAAGGGTAGTTACGGACTGAAATCTCCATTTTGTTTTTTCGGGTTGTGTGCAACTAAAAAATTGTTCGATGCTGTTTGTAGTCTTTGGCACATCCTTCATTCTGTAAAAGAGTGTAGCTTTTTCCCAGATACTATCTATTGTTTCTATCTTCTTTCTTATCGTTGGATGATAATGATGTCGCCAAGAGAATAGCAAGTCAAATATCGCTCTTGCCATATCCCATATGGGCATATCGCTCTCCAATATCCTTCTCACTTTTTCTTTATAGCCCGAAGGTAAGGAGCCCACAATTTCCCTCTTCTTTTCCTCATCGTCCAGTGAAAATGTGAGTTTTAAGATTTTCCACTCTACATCATATTCGGTTTGATAAGGTAAGGATATCTCCTTCTCTTTTTTTCTCTCAATCAGCTTTTTCACTTCCCATAACTCTTTTCTGAAATCCTTAAGAATGTGAAAAATACAACGTTGTGTGTATATTTTTTCAAACACTTTTATTATCTCTGGATTTCTGTTCAGGCGATTTATTACACACTCATACTCTTTAGACCCGTCTTCTATCAACACGGCAACTTTCTTACCGCGTAAGCCAGATAGCAGAAAATCATAAATTGTATCTGCATCATTGTTTTCTCTTATTTCTTCGTGAATAACCTGGCCTGTAATAACATCTCGTAACGCATACCTATACATTCTTTTCCCCTTAATTTCTATAAATTGTTCATCGTGGACATAAATTCCAGAATGGATTACGCTGATTTTTTCCCTTATCTTCTTAAGATGACTTCCCACTTCTCTCAACCAGTTTAATCCAGTTTGGGCACACACTCTAATTCCTTCTTGCAATAAACTGTAATTCTCGACGCCTTTTCTAAGTGATCTGTTTTCCACTATATTCTGTACTACTTGACATTTTGTCGTCTGGAAGTATTGAGCGTTTTTTTTAAAGAGAGTAACGAAGGTTGAAAACAACACTTACATCTTGGACAGAGATATCTCTGAATGATGAAATCTTTCATGCCACCAGGGGTTCGCAACTTTCGTTTATTTGTCCCATTATGAACGATATGGGTACTCTCACATTGTGGACATTTTGGATGCAAAAGATAGAGTAGATTTTCTTCTTTGATTCCACATTCTCCATCATATTCTATCTCTCTATCTTCAGGTTGGGGTAGACAGGATAGCACCTTTTCCTTGAAGGTCACTCTCTTACCGCCATCAAAATCCTCTAGCTTTGTGTCAACAACCTTTATTTGCTCCAAGAATGGCAGCTCTTTTTTCATTTTTTCATATTTATATTCTACCATGATTCCATATAAGACAATCACATATATAAACTTTCCTATTAAATATAATGTATGTTTTTAATGTCAAATTTTGTTAAACACATTTAGGGAAAAATATAACAATAAGTGTTCTATGGTCTCTTCAAAAATCACTTAAGATTGGACGGTCTCGAGGGGAATCTTTGGGTTCAAGCATTCTGAAGCACGAAATACCAGAAAATGAATAAAAAAATTTTGAAAAAAAAGAGGAAAGGTTTTCAGTAGGTCGTGGCTTTGATTGTGAAGCTGCCTGAGCCGTAGTAGGAATACACCAGGATATACCATGTGCCTGCTGGTGGATAGCCGATGATAATTGTTTCGTAGGAGGAGGGGCCTACACTCCTGATGTCATAGTAGCATGGTGTTGGCTTTGAGTTAAGCCGCACATACAGGTCAAAGTCAGCGTTTAATGGTCCTGTGAGGTCAATCCTCAACCTGTACTTTCCAGTTGGAATTGTGATGTAGAAGTATTCACCTTTTCCGCTTCCGCTCAGCGAACTCGTCTTTGCAACCCCGTCCTGGAGCTGCCCATCATCCACGGTGTCTGTGGTAGTGGCTTTGATAGTGTAACTGCCAGCACCGTAGTATGAAAACACATATATGAACCAGATGCCCTCTGCAGGATTCAGTATGGAAATTTTCTCATTGGATGAGGAACTCGTGCTCTTGTAGTCGTAAGTCAGGGTTGTGGGGAGTGCGTTGTATTTCACATACAGGTCAAGGTCCTTGTAGTAATAGGAACTTGAACCTACAAGCTCAACCTTGAGCTGGGCTCTGCCAGGACCTACAGTAATCGAATAGTATTTGCCATAGCCAGTTCCGTTGATTGTATCCGTGTAGGGGACTCCGTCTGTTAGGGGTGTAACTGATGGTGGTGCGGTTGTAGTTGCCTTGATCGTGAATGTGCCTTTACCAGAATAGGAATAAACCATGAAGTACCATGTTCCAGGAGAAGGTGCATTTATGTTTATCAGTTCATTGGAGTTTGAATTCACTCCTCTATAATCATAGATAGATAGGGTCGGCAGTGTGCCAAGTTTCGCATACAGGTCAAAGTCAGTGTACGCAGAACCCCTCAGCTCAACCTTCAACTTTATCTTGCCTGCTGGCACAACTAGGCAGTAATATCTGACATCTTTCGCTTTACCGAGTGTGCCTGTTTCCGGAACTCCATCCGTGAGCGGTATCACCGTCGTATTATTCAATGTCGTGAATGTATAGTCCGAGCTGTTTGCAGCATTGCCTGAGGCATCCACTGATTTCACCATGAAATGATAAAGCGTTCCTGGTGTTAATCCAGATAGTGACACCGAGTGAGAGGTTGTGTTTCCTGCACCCGTCTCGGTCTTTCCATAGGCAGTCGTTGTGCCGTAGTCCACCACGCTGCTACTGGGTTCATCCGTAATCCAAGTTATAATTGCGGAGGTCGCAGTGATATTTTTCACCGCCACATTCGATATTACAGGGGGTGTGGTGTCTCCACCGCCACCGGATGTGGTGAAGGTGTAGTCAGAACTTATAGCCGCGTTTCCATTCGCGTCTGCCGACTTCACCCTGAAATGATAGAGGGTTGAGGAGGTTAATCCTGAAAGTTGAACTGAGTGCGAAATGACTCCATTGGCACCAGTGGCTGTCTGGCCATAAGATGTGGTAGTCCCATACTCCACCACACTGCTGCTCGGCTCATCGGTGGTCCACATAACCACCGCAGAACTTGCGGTGATGTTCACAACCGTAACATTTGAGATCTGGGGCGGTGTCGTGTCATTGGAAGCAGTGGTGAAATTGTAATCCTGGCTTACAGCTGTGTTGCCGTAAGCATCCTTAGAGTTGACCCTGAAGTGATATGTGGTCGCGGGACTTAAGCCAGTTAGAGTGACCTGATGGGAGGTCACACCGGTAGCCCCTATCGCAACATCGCCGTATGCAGGGGTTTTGCCGTACTCCACTACGCTCGTGCTCGGTTCATCCGTGGTCCAGGTAACGATTGCAGAGGTCATCGTAATTCCTGACACCGCAACATTTGAGATTACTGGTGGCGTGGTATCTGCCTGAGTAGTGGTGAATGTATAATCATCACTTTCCGCAGTGTTCCCGGAAGCATCCTTGGAGCTCACCCTGAAGTGGTAGGTGGTTGAGGGTGTGAGCCCTGTGAGGACCACTGTATGGAAGGTTACTCCATCAGGGCCATCTGCGGATTCACCATAACTCGTATCCGTGCCATATTCTACAACGCTCGTGCTGGGTTCATCGGTTATCCATGTGACTGTCGCGGAATCCTGGGTTATGTTCTTTACCTCCACATTTGAAATCACAGGAGGTGTGGTGTCCCCGCCGCCACCGGATGTGGTAAATGTGTAGTCAGAGCTCACCGCGGCATTCCCCGCAGCATCTGCTGACTTCACCCTGAAATGATAGAGGGTTGAGGCGGTTAATCCTGAAAGTTGGACGGTATGGGAGGTAACACCACCTGCTCCTGTTGCCGTCTGCCCGTAGGAGGTTGTGGTGCCATACTCCACTACGCTCGTGCTCGGTTCATCGGTGGTCCATGTGACTGTCGCAGAATCCTGGGTTATGTTCTTTACCTCCACATTCGAAATTACTGGGGGCGTGGTATCACCTGGAGATAAGGTTGTGAAGGTGTAATCAGAGCTTGTTGCGGTGTTGCCAGCACCATCTGCTGACTTCACCCTGAAATGATAGAGGGTCGAGGCACTGAGCCCGAGCAATGTGACGGAATGGGATGTGACTCCGTTTGCACCAGTTGCTGTCTGGCCATAGGAGGTAGTTTTGCCGTACTCCACTACGCTCGTGCTTGGCTCATCGGTGGTCCATGTGATGGTTGCAGAATCCTGCGTGATGTTCTTCACCTCCACATTTGAAATCACAGGGGGCGTTGTATCCCCACCACCAGAGCCAATGGCACCGATCAATGCCAGCGCAAATGGCTGTGGTCCATTGGGTACATTCGTGGCAGTGACTCTTATTGTATATGTGCCCGTCACAGGCGTTGGCAGAATTACTCCCTCCTCAACATTTATCGTGTCGGGCGAGCCGCCTGTCACCGAGTGCCCCGGGTTCTTACCCGAAAACACATTGCCAAGATAAACGCTACCATCAGGTGCCGTCACTTTCAAGTCAAGGTTATTCACAATTGCCTTCGAAGCCCCGACAGTACCCGGATAGTCAGTCCATGTAAGAATCACCTTAAATGGCTGGGCATTCGATGAGATTGAGTACTGGTACTCCTTGTACTCTCCTGTGCTTATTCCTGCTGTTTCATCCACAATTTGAAGCCCGAGGGTATCTCCCGCAAAATACAGAGAATTGTCGAGGTTAATTCTTCCCCAGCCCTGGCTGTTATTCGGGAATTTCCCCTCGTTGTTCATGTCGCTGTATGCGCCAGTCAGCTCAACACCGCCAACCATCAGCACTGCCTTAAGCAGCGCTGCAGAAGGCGTGAAGGCATTTGCAGGATTCTTTGCTCCTGTAGGATACCAGCCCTCCATGAAGTACTGCCTTACCAGGGCGGCATTTCCTGCTGCACAGGGGGTTGCCATGCTCGTTCCAGCCATGCTTATATATCCTGAGTTATTTGTGTTGAGGTTGCCATCTGAATCCGCCGAGTACAAACTTGAGCCGACAGCTGAAATTGTCGGTTTCAATCTCCCATCGGTGGTAGTCCCCCTGCTTGAAAATGAGGCCATATCATTCTGATTTGGACTGTTCTTGGAAGCGCCTACACTTACCAGGTTCTTGGCTGTCGCTGGGGAACCAACCGTTTGGGCACCGCTTGCACCAGAATTTCCATTTGCAAACAGAATAAGGCAGTCCTTGTGGTTCCACATGAACACATCGACCATTCTCGCAGAACTCGTGTAGGAGGCACTTGAGGACCCCCAGGAATTGGAAATAATTCTCGCCCCTGCATTGTACAGCGGTCCAAACAGGTTGTTGTAGTCAGATGGAATACCTGAAAGGCTATCTCCATAGCCAATGTCCCCGAAAGCAAGTTTCGCCTTGTAGGCCATCCCGTCGTGTGCTGCGGTGCCTCCGACATAGGAGTCATCTCCAGCAATGGTCCCTGCCACATGGGTCCCGTGCCCTGAATTATCAGAGTCCTTTCCATCCGCAAAGTTCTGATAGAGCACGATTTTTCTGTGGTTCTGGTTTACCTGATTTTGTACGATCTGCACATTCGGGTCGCGGAACGCTGCGTGGTCATAATCTATACCTGTGTCTGTCTCTCCAACTATCTGTCCTTCCCCTTGAATACCCCTATCCCATATCTTCCTATCTCCCGAATTGCCTGTCTGGGTAATCCACTGGGCATTGTTGTTTAAGATCCGCATTTCCTCATACGGCGAAATAAATTCAACACCAGAAATCTCTGACACTGCCCTTATTCCTGCCTGCGAAAGTTTTGCCACTATCATCGTGCTTCCTGTCTTAATCAATTCTCCCCCGTACGCATTTACCACAATCGCCACATTGTCTGATGCATCTGGCGTCAGCAATGAAATGCTTACCTTTGCCTCGCCCATGCCGGTCAGGGCACCATCAATCTTGTATGCAGGTAGATATTCTCCCACCCACCTCACAAACGAAAGCTTCTTTACTAAAGAAAGGGAGGACGAGGGCACCTTAACGATGAAAGCATTGTTCGGAATATACCAGTAAATCTCACATCCGAGATTTGCAAGGGCAGTTTTCCACGAGGCCTTCACCGGACCTATGAACTGCACAAGTTTCACATCCGATTCAGATCTAGGAAGCATAGGTTCTCCCCGCAGCGGGTCAAATCGATAGTTCTGCAATAGAATTGTGTTGTCAACACCAGCAACTTCAAACCTGCTCTTTTCTATCACCTTTTTCTCCTGTGAGGTAACCTCAACTAGTGCATAGTTAGGATACCTTTCTATCACCCGTACTCCGCTTTTCTCCAGCATCTCTATCTGATGCTCTGTTGCGGTGATGTACAAAAGCTGAGTTTCTTCCATTTCCTGGCTTCTCTCTCCTGTCAAAAACCAAAACACGCTCAACACTAACACAACCGTCAATGCTATTCCCGATGCAATCCTTCTATTTCTATGATGCATAGTGTATCACCTGTTGCATAACCTCCCTCTCAAAATATAAACTTCATCGGGTAGTTACCCGGTAGGTACCATTTTTTAACTACAGGTTTGAGTTAATCCCTCGGCGACCATAAAAAAATTTTTTGAAAATGGTAACCTCCTGTTGTCGTTAAGAAGGCTTTTTCAGTTGCAACCACGCATCATTCAATTATTTTAACCGCCTCTCCCCCATGTTTTGTCTCACGGGGCCGAATATCAACGAATACAGGGATCGGGAGTGAGGGAGAGGTAATCAGAGCAGTACCAATTGGGAGCGACTGAATTTCATCCATCGTGCCAGTGGTAATCCCCTCAACCGATGCACAGACCGCCTTCAGGTCATTCGGATTCGTGATCTTCAGGATAATCTGGGTGTTGCACTGACTGAGCACGTTCTTGTCAATCTTTGCAGGTCGCTGGCTGATGATGCAGAGTCCGAGGCCAAATTTTCTTCCCTCGGAGGCAATCGTTCTCATTATTTTCGAGCTCGCGGCCTGTCCCTGCTGCGGACAGAAGTTGTGGGCTTCCTCAACAACAAGCATCAGCGGAGGAATTTTGTTTATCTTTCTGAGTTCAAACAGGGCGTTGCATAGCCGTGTGACAATCAACTCCTGAATATCTGGAGGCGTCCCACGGAGGTTTATAATTGAAGTTTTGCCCTTCACAACGATATCATTCACATGGGTGCCCACCTCTGCAAAGATCTCCACATCCTTCAGATACTCAAGTTCATTTATCAATGTGCCAACCACATACTCCTGCTCGGTTTCGAGAATTGAGATTATCTCATCAATTGTGTATTTTCCCTTCGTCTGTCTGAGGGTGTCGATTGCCTTCCTGAGATGTGTGAGATACTGCCGGACATTCTTTATTGTCGTGAGCGCAATTATGTCCCTTGCATCCATGCTAGATAGTGTGAATCTGAGGGGTCTTGCAGCAGGGTTGGTCTTTATGTCCGGGGAAAACTCCTGAATTTTTGAGGAGTAGCCCCGTGGAGATACATGGAAATTCCGCTTGGTTTCTGGAAGTTTACCTGACTCCCGCATCGAGGGATATTCTCCATGTGGGTCTATAACGACGCAGGTCACATCATGCTTCATGAATTCTTCAAGAAGAACACCCACCAAGTAACTCTTTCCGCCCCCTGTCTTGGCCAGCACAGAAATATGCTTCTGCACCATCTCGTTGATATCAAGATACACCTCTATGTCATGGCCCCTTAGCAGACCCACATACGCTCCAGTTCTGGTTTCTCTACCAAGCCCGAGCACTTCCCGAATTGTCTCCTCAGAGGCACGGAACACCGGAGAACCAGGCAGTATCGGGGTGTGGGGCACCTGAAGGAGGTTCCGTTCATCGCGGAATCCAATTATCTTAATTTTGGCTATTGCTCTGTATTCTGAACTTCCTATTTCCTCATTCGCATCCCTGGCTTCTCCCCTCGTTTTAATTTCCACATTGTCTATCTGACCGAGAACAACGCCACATTTCTCATGATTAATTTCCACATACTCGGTCTTCTCAGCAAGTTTCGAAAGCAGGCAGTCAAACTGGGTTGGTGCGGTGTTACCCACAACAGTGCCAATCTCTTCCATCGTTCCCAGGTAGCGTCTTGCTGTAGATAAATCTTTCCTGTGACCTTTAATCCCGTGTTTGCTCCCCAAAGTTTTAAATCCAACCATGCAATGGGGGTTTCATCAAACCGAGAACTCACGGGAGTGAGGAAGATGCCGCCGAAGAAGAAACCCAAGGAAGAAAAGAAAGAGGAAAAGAAGAAAGAGCAGACCCAGATGTAATTCTGAACTTTCTTACCTTCATTATTTTTTAAGTTTCACTTTTTATGAAGTGATTGGAAAAGTTTATATCTAATGAGAACCATTCTATTCACCAGTGCTCCGTTAAATAATTTCACAAAAAATGAAATAATGGGTGATGCCTTGCCGCTAGAAATCAACGGGGATAGAAAAATTTTCTCAGAACTTGGGAACAGGAAGAGGATGGAGATTCTGAAGTATCTCCATCAAAACGGGTGGAGCTCCAGTGTCAAGATTGCAAAAGCGGTGAAACTCCACACAGCAATTGTCTCGAATTTTCTTGCCCTGTGTGCTGATTACGGAATTGTGGAGAAAAGATTCGTGAGGGGTAAGAGGAGGAGCTTCTATGAATATAAACTGAAAACTCCTGAGTTCTACATACAGGTGAAAGTGTTCGAAGACACAGATGAACAGAAGATAAAGAAAATGAGAGAGGTGCTGGCGTACTGTGAACGAATTTTCGGCAAGGCAAGGGCAGAAGCAATGAGATCCTTGCTTGATGAGAGGGTAAGGCAGTGGATTGAAGAAGACCGTGACGGAAATGTACCCAGTTCCAAGATTAAGGCCGCAGAAAAGCAGATCTATGAGGCACTTGTGAATCTTGCGGGCATCCAGAATGCAAAAAAAATTCTAGAAAAAATCGAGGAGGAGATGAAAAATGAAGAGGATAAAATCCGGAATAGAGGGCTTTGATGTACTGTGTGAGGGAGGACTGCCAGAGAATGCAACCACCTTAGTCTCAGGACCAGCGGGCAGCGCAAAAAGTTTACTCGGACTGGAGTTTATCTACAGAGGCGCGAAGAATTATGGAGAAACAGGCATCCTGATTCTGGTTGAAGAACCAAGACAGAATCTGTACAGGGCAGCCAGGAGATACAACTTTGAGATTGAAAAACTGGAGAAGGAGAACAAAATTCTGGTTCTGGATATTGGTGAAATACGGGCAAGAGAGGACCTCGTGGACTTCGCTGCCCTCAAAACCTTCATAGCAAGTGCTGCCAGCCAGAACAAGGCCACAAGAATTGTGATTGACTCGCTTTCCGGCATCGGAGTTGCCTATTCCAGCGAGGATGTGCTTAGAAAGGAGATGTTCAAATTTGTCCGGTTTCTCACTGAAGCTGGTTTTACCTCAATTCTGATTTCGGAGGCACCCGAGGGAAAGCTCACAAAATACGACTTCGAGAAGTTCCTCGTGGACGGGCTTATCTTCCTGAACTACGAGAATGTAAAAGGAGAATACAGACGCACGCTCACAATCTACAAGATGCGTTTCACGAGGCATGACCCTTACAAACATCCATTCATTATTTCCAGGTCGGGAATTGAAATTGACCCAGAGGAAGTAATATTCTGAGGCCATGAAAGAAATAATTGAAAGGATGGAAACGGGGTTGCAGGTTTCCTGCCAGGTTCCGGCAAACATAGCCATTGCGCTCTACATTTCCCTGATCAAGGAGGCACTGTCCTCCGGTAAATTTGTAATCTGTTTGCTCTCAGAGCGGGACCCAAATACCATCATTGAAAATCTCAGGGACCAGGGAGTGAACAATAAAGCCCTGAAGCAGATAAAATTCATCGATTGGTATTCCTGGCAAACTGAGACGGTTATCAGCGTTGAAACCACGGAGCATGGATACAGGTGTGCAAGGGACCCGATAAATCTTCAGATTGCTCTCAACAAAGTATTGAAGAGCAGGAGGGAAAGGGAGAAGTTTGCAATCATTGAATTAGTGGACAGGTCTGTTGAGGTGTTTGGAGAACTGGATACCATTGGAATCCTGATAAAATTCGAAAACAAGCTCAAAAAGCAGGGGATTCTCTCGTTTTACACCCATTCGAAAGTAAAGTCGGTGGAAATTCTCTCGAGATTCCAGGCAGCGCTTAAATTTTCGGAGCATGGCGGAAGAGTGAAATGCGAGATGCAAAGACAGAATGAAAAAGTGGTGCTTGGATACAGATTGAAGGACGGGGCGTTTGAGCCCTGCTATGGTGAGGATAAGGTTGAGGTAAAGGGAGAAATTGCAGTTTGCTCTGAATGCGGGGCATTTGCACAGCCAGGTGAAGAAAAATGCGGGGTTTGCGGTGCTCCAATTGCCCTGCAGAAAGCGGCTGGAGAGAAAGAAACCCACAGATTCCATTTTGTGCTCTGCACCAATTGTGGTGCCTTCGTGAATGAAGAGGCAAGGCGCTGCTCTGTCTGTGGTGTAGAACTGGCTCCTGGAGAGAAAGAAGAAGCCCCTAAAGAGATTGAGGGTGAGAAAGAAAAGGGAGGCATCTTCATCTGCAGCAATTGCGGGGCATTTGTGAGTGGAAAAGCTAAAAGGTGTGAGATCTGTGGTGCAAACCTTGAAGCTGGGGTAGAGGAGGAAGAGGTGCTGCCGCCAGCAGTGTCTGCGGAGTCAGGATTGGGTGAAAAGTCCATTTATGTCTGCATGCAGTGCGGAGCTTTTGTCAATGCCAGTAAAAAGGCATGCCCGATTTGCGGGGCCGAAATCTCGGTTGTGGAGAAAGTCCCCCAGAAAGCCCTTGAAAGGGTGCTCGAAACCTCACTAACACTCCCGAGTATCTGCCCCAAATGTGGAGCATTTGTGAGACAGGGAGAAAACTGCAGTATCTGCGGAGACATAGGGAAGCAGATGGTTCAGGCGAAGGTTAACGGGTTAATAAATGGTGTGCGGGAGAAAAAGATTGTGGGGAGAGACGGGCTCATCAATGGATTTGTGAACGGGAAGGTAAACGGAAAAGTGGCTCCCGGAAGAGAGAGAAAAATAAGGAAACAGAAACCCTGGAAAAAAATCGCAGGCTTTCTTGCATCTCTGATCGTCATAGCCACGGGAATCTTCAGCATTCTCTTGTTCGTCCAGTATCCTGGTATCACTATAGACGGGAAATTTGAGGACTGGGAGGGCACAACATTCTACGAAAATCCTGTTTACGGCCTCCAGAACCCGAGTGTTGAGATAGGAAAATACGGGGTCCATCTCTACAGAAACTATCTTTCATTCTATGTGGAAGTCAGGGACACCGCAATGGTAGCCAGAGCATTCAACGAGACCGATGCTTTCTTCATGTTCGTTGATGTTGATGAGAACGCGAGCACAGGGTATGCCATCTCCGGGGT
>JAOAJK010000049.1 GCA_026414225.1 Thermoplasmata archaeon | reverse complement strand
CTTAGTCCAGTTTGAACGACGCTACTTGCTACACTGTCTGCAAACAAAATAAACTTTCAATCCTACCTTAGTCCAGTTTGAACTTCCTGCGTTATGCTGGACATCCCCGCATCCGATACACTTTCAATCCTACCTTAGTCCAGTTTGAACTCATGATTATAAATTTCTTTACACACTTCCCCCCAACTTTCAATCCTACCTTAGTCCAGTTTGAACAAGTGGTTATAAAAGTGAAAATTACTGAAGATTTTCCTTTCAATCCTACCTTAGTCCAGTTTGAACTGTCCAGTATGCGTTTTTTCTGCTCTGCCGTTGTTAACTTTCAATCCTACCTTAGTCCAGTTTGAACGAATTTCTGGACACACAGTTACCCGTATGTCCAGAAACTTTCAATCCTACCTTAGTCCAGTTTGAACCAGCCCTGTGTGTAATAGACATTACACGCTGGGCGTGCTTTCAATCCTACCTTAGTCCAGTTTGAACGGTGGCAATTGTACATTTAATTTAGCGGTTCGTTTTGCTTTCAATCCTACCTTAGTCCAGTTTGAACTAATTCTGTCTACTACGGCTGGGGCCTGGGTGCAAATCCTTTCAATCCTACCTTAGTCCAGTTTGAACCATACGGAAATGAAAAACTATTTCAAATTTTTATAGCTTTCAATCCTACCTTAGTCCAGTTTGAACTAGAGCGAGGACTTTCTGGGAGGAAAATAATACTGAAACTTTCAATCCTACCTTAGTCCAGTTTGAACGCCTGGTATCGGAAACACTTCAATTAGTTCTGATTTTATTTCAATCCTACCTTAGTCCAGTTTGAACGATTTGCAGCCCCGCTTAGACCCCGCACAACCGCATCAATCCTACCTTAGTCCAGTTTGAACGCTTTCATTGATTAACGAGCGTGTTTTCTACAACAACTTTCAATCCTACCTTAGTCCAGTTTGAACAACCTCATTGTTGAAGTGCGAAAAGCACTCAACAAAGCTTTCAATCCTACCTTAGTCCAGTTTGAACTAATTTCGCCATTAACAAACTCATGATTAAACATAACCTTTCAATCCTACCTTAGTCCAGTTTGAACTACACTGAAAAATATCTTTGTGCCATTGAAAAGTGGCCTTTCAATCCTACCTTAGTCCAGTTTG
>JAOAJK010000048.1 GCA_026414225.1 Thermoplasmata archaeon | reverse complement strand
CAGGATTGTACACATACTGCCAGTAGTCCGTTGGAATCCCGCTCACCTTTATCTGTACATCGTCTATATACCAGCCCATATCGGCTCTCCAGTCAGGTGGCAGCTGGCCTCCAAACTGCGCAAACACAAAGACCGCACGGACTGCCGTGAAGTTACTTATGTACTTACTTAGATCCGCCTCTACCTTTGCCCAGCCATACGTTCCCCCTGCGCTCTTGCCATTGAAACACCAGTAGGGCAGGCGTCCGTATCTGTCTATCAAGCCAGTTGTTCCGTCAAGTCCTCCAGTGGTGCTCTCATTTGCTACACCACTCATCTTGAGGTTGCCTCCATAAGACTGTTTCGGGAGAATGTAAATTCTGTGATTTGCATCCCAGGTCCATGTGCTCTCACCAGGAAGCTTGACCCAGAGATAGATGAAGCCCCCGTTCGTCCCTTCTGTGATCGCATACTTGGTGTAGAAGGAGAGTGTGGCATTCGATGCGTTGGTGATGTTCACCTCAGGGGTTACGAGGTATCTATATTTAGCTGGAGAAATTGTGTAGTTACCAGGTGCAGCACCTCCTCCGCTACCACTTGCGTCCTGGGTATCCAGCACATACTGAACTATCACATCATCTATATATACCCACGAAGTGGAGCGGAAACGGATGTAAAAGGGCTGGGTGGGATTTATGTAGGATGTTATGGATATTCTCGTATACACTGAGTTATAAGCAGTGGAACCTACTACCTGCGTCCATGTGCTCCCATTCGTGCTCACATCAAATGCCATGGAACCATATGCGAGAAAACTCACATTCACTTGGTTTATCGTGTAGGCGGTTTGTGTGTTAGAAAGTTTTGCCAGAACGGTTGATGCATTGATCATTGTGTATAGAGTGTTCCCGCTCGAGCTTGTGTAGGCGCATGTCCTGTATCCATCAAAGTTAAGATTCCACTCATTAACGCTCCACGTTCCTGTCCTTGTCCATTGGACCCATGTGCCGAGCATCGGTGCACTCCAGTTCTTGGACCGGAACCCATCCGCAAACACCACGAACGGCATGTCTGAGATGGATATCCCTTTAATCCCTGGTTTTCCGATAGCACACGGAGTATGCGTCGGTTTGGGTTCTATGACAGTAACATCACCAGTGCTCGCGAGTTGGAGTTTCTCCACGAACATCTGGAACAATGCACTTAACTTGCTTGAATCGGTAGTTACCACCCCGTAGCTTATATTATTTGAATTTGTTAAGCTTATAGAGTGCATTCTTGCATCGGGAGTGTTGCCTATAGACACTGTAAAAACATTGTAGGGCATTCCACATAGTCCGTTACCCGCATCATAGTAC
>JAOAJK010000047.1 GCA_026414225.1 Thermoplasmata archaeon | reverse complement strand
GGACAAGGGTAGCATCTATTTCATACAGAATTTCAATCCTACCTTAGTCCAGTTTGAACGGGTGATAAAATGGCGGAGGAGATGAAAAAAAATACCATCATTTCAATCCTACCTTAGTCCAGTTTGAACCAATCCTGCCCTGTCGACTTCATCGCTATGTCCACATTTCAATCCCACCTTAGTCCAGTTTGAACCCAGAGCCGTGCGTTTGTATGGCAGTACATATTCGTCATTTCAATCCTACCTTAGTCCAGTTTGAACTGCCTTCTTCCCCGTTGAAAAATAGTCTTCTCGCCTATTTCAATCCTACCTTAGTCCAGTTTGAACTGGAAAATAAAAGAAGTAAGACTTACCATTCCTATAATTTCAATCCTACCTTAGTCCAGTTTGAACTTACATCTTTTTCCCCACAATCGCATTTTAATTCCGATTTCAATCCTACCTTAGTCCAGTTTGAACCAGTAAATGGAGCATTAGTGTCGCCTTCAGGCAACATTTCAATCCTACCTTAGTCCAGTTTGAACTAAACCCGTTTTGTTGATTTTTATTCGTGTTTTTTGTATTTCAATCCTACCTTAGTCCAGTTTGAACATATCAATACTGAATTAGTAGATATCAATACTGAATATTTCAATCCTACCTTAGTCCAGTTTGAACCTTTTAAAAACAAGACATGTACTACATTTTCAAGTGTATTTCAATCCTACCTTAGTCCAGTTTGAACGCGTCAGAGAAAATAGACGAGTTCAACGATTTCATCAAATTTCAATCCTACCTTAGTCCAGTTTGAACACATGGAGAACAAGAAGAAGAAATCAGCCCCGCTCGGATTTCAATCCTACCTTAGTCCAGTTTGAACAACAAGAATGTGAAAAAGTAGGCATTGACATAAAGAATTTCAATCCTACCTTAGTCCAGTTTGAACGAGAAAAACACTGACCGCACTATCTAACGATAACAGAATTTCAATCCTACCTTAGTCCAGTTTGAACACTACCACCCATCATAAAAAAAATATTTTTAATGTGATTTCAATCCTACCTTAGTCCAGTTTGAACAAGAAGAAAATTTTGGAAGAAATAAGGAAGCAGAAGGATTTCAATCCTACCTTAGTCCAGTTTGAACTTTATTTAAATTCAGAACCACACGAAACAATCACCATTTCAATCCTACCTTAGTCCAGTTTGAACTGACAGCGATTTTGTCCAATCAGCATGTTTTGTTGATATTTCAATCCTACCTTAGTCCAGTTTGAACTATTGCACATTTAATCCGAACGGGAAGAGCATAACGGATTTCAATCCTACCTTAGTCCAGTTTGAACTATAATATGGGCGGTAAGAGGTTGAATGTTGTTCCTATTTCAATCCTACCTTAGTCCAGTTTGAACGACCGTCGTTATTGAAGTAGAACATACATTTGCGAACATTTCAATCCTACCTTAGTCCAGTTTGAACTTGAGATTTTAAGAGAGAAACAACTTGAGGAAGGTATTTCAATCCTACCT
>JAOAJK010000046.1 GCA_026414225.1 Thermoplasmata archaeon | reverse complement strand
ATTTTCAACCCATACAACACAATCCGCGGGTATCCCTTTCTTGAACTGGGAAAAGAAATTTTGCATGTTTTCTTCTATTTTTCTCAAAGGGAAGGGTGGAAAAACCTTAAGGTTTCTATCATCTCGGGCATAGAGATTCCACAGATCATCACATCTGATCACTACACTGTGATTAATCGTCACATGGTGTCCAGTTAGATCTACAACACGATCATCACGGAATACTCTTGATATCACCATATGTGGCTCGCTGTATATTCTTTCTGTTACAAACACGAAAAGAGAGGAGAACTGTACAATATCACTATCAACAAGGAACGAGTTGATTCTATTCTCCCAACAATGTTGAGGAACACCCTGTAGGTACTCCTGTGGAAGAGATTTGGAAGCGCCGAGGGTAACAACATCCTCAATCTGAGAATAGATTACATGAGGAAAATTTACACACGGGCTCATGGTGTTGGTCCCCTCCCTCGACCTCCTAATAATCCTGCTAACCTTTCCGTATCTAGCATCCCCATATGAGGTGCAATATCTCGGATGTAGTGAAGTATATTTCCATACTCATCATAGGAATAATCCAATTGGAGTACCTTCTTCTTAAATAAAGGATCTAGTCTCCTTGTGTTTGGATCACCTATTTTGGTGTTCAACCAGATGATAAAGATATTTGACTTTCCTTCGGGGTGAGTTCCTACTGGCACCCTATCTAACACTCTCGACGCTAAATGAGAATATATCGTTGGAAAGTAGGTTGCAACAAACCTTTTTCCAAACTCTGGGTTGTTGCGGGCTACCCCAACTACCTCTTCAACCTTACTCAACACACTCTTCCCCACTGGTGGAGACTCTATCCAGTCAAACTGATTCACTATACAAATGAAGTATATCGGCTGAATTTCATTCCCACTCATAGTCCTTGACCTATGTCCCACTATTGTCCTTATCAGGGTAGCTTGCTTAGTATCCTCATTTGTTAGCTCGCCCCTTGCAAAATCCACCTTTCTATCAGAAGAAAGTGATGTTTGAGAGGGGTTACAGAAATCAAAAATCTTCTCGTCATACAACTGAGCCACCAATCTTGCATTTGCAAGGCATATGAATCCTCTACTCTCAAAAAGGTCACGAATATATTGATTATTATTACATACCTGCTGTATGAAATCGTCAATCCTCGCCTGCGACATGTTCCCTGAAGGATTTGTAATTTGGCTGAGGAGTGCTCCCGCAGGGTCATACAACCTCAGATCAACACGAACATAATCCTTTCCAGGGTCTCTATTAAACCAACCCTTAAAATAATCTTTGAGCTTTCGTAATAACCTTATTCCATACAGGTCTTTATGATAGCCTAATCTAACAGAGATTTGATGAAGGAAATTAGAAGGAACTCTTTGAGGCAACTTTCCGCTAACTAACTCCGTATAGGCTGATCCAATATGTGTGAGATACCCTGGTGACCCCAGATAAATAAAGTTCGTTCCCCCTGCTTGTTGCCTTATTATCTCATTAAATGTGGTGTGCTGCAATGCCATATATAATGTCTTTCCTTGGCGACTCCCAGCTATAAGTGCTATCGACATTTTATACCGCCGGCATCCTCTATTGCATGCCGGTATATGAATATTTTTCCATGGCGATGTTCCAAGAAATTCGGGAGATAGGACAATATATGAGAAAAGCATAGAGGAATGAAGGGATAGGGATGCAATGC
>JAOAJK010000045.1 GCA_026414225.1 Thermoplasmata archaeon | reverse complement strand
GTAACCTGATACCCAGGTGTTCCACGAGAGTATCGGGACCTCCCAGCGATGGCTGTACTCGTAACTTAATGCACCGTCGCAGTTCGTTGTGCTGGTTGTGAGACCCTGCGGTGATACTATGATTGTAGCCGAACCGGCGCAGTCCTCTGCTCTGAACCAAACAGCGGGCGAAGGGAGATTGTTTGAGATTATTTCCACTCTCTTCCTGCTTTCAACTTCCATAAAACCGCAGGCACACATATCAATACCACAATAACTGGATTAATATTAATATTTTCATCTACACTTGTGTCTTCGTACACCTCATACAGGCCGTATGCAGCTACTGCGATTTCTACTCCGTCCCGCTGGCTATCAAACTCCCCCACTTCCACATCATATAAATATCCATCATTTAATATCAATTCCCGATTCCAGCTTCCGTTATCTTCCCACACCAAATAAACCCGCCCGTCGTATAGACCTACTACGATCTCTATACCTTCATGTCCAGACCACAGATCGCCAACCCCTAAAGCGTTGGTATGCCCGTCACATCTTACATACATCGCCACTTCGTATCTTGTTTCATTCCACCAGGCCATTATCAATTCACCCCATTTATTGCCACATACAATTTCACTTGCATTATTCCCTGATTTCATTTCACACACCTTCCCTGCTCCCACATCCCCAACTATTCCGAATGACACATCTATAATCTCGGACCGCCATCCTGTCCCGTTCCAGGCATACACCGACACATTTTCAGCTGTAAATACCACTATCTCATTTCCATCAAATCTCGGGTCAACATCGCCTATCGTGCATTCGTATATATCAGCGTTAGGCGGTGGGTCACCAACATATTTCACACACCATGTCCCGTTTGGCTCCTTGTAAATTTCGTGGAGCAGATGCGTCGTAACTGCCATCTCGTTCCCAGGGTGCACTGGGTCAAAATCACCAATCTGTATATCGCCCACTGTGCTCCCTATCTCTGCCCACGGTTCCCACACAGTCTCGTTCGTCCAATTGCCTGTCGCGTTATCGTATGTAAGCACTATCACCTCGTATAGGGCCTCCACTACCTCCACTCCAGGTACTTCCGCAACTAAATCTCCAACCTCCAGCGCCGGCGAATACCATACCTGATAACTCCGATTCCATAACAACTTGCTTTCCCAGTCCGTGCCATTCCAGTATGCATATGCCGTCCCCCAGCCATAACCCGTATAAATAATCTCATTTCCAGGGTATTCTTCATCAATGTCACCTATTTCTACACTGCCCATTCCCGTATCATAATCCGTGTTCTTAGTGTTTATTTTTTTGTTGCCGAAAACCGGCTGGGTGCCCGCTCCACCAAAAGATGCTAAGACCAGAACAACACTCATGCATAATCCAAAAAACAAAATCAACTTTCTGTTCATATTTTCGCCTCCTTCAACACCTCATTTATATCATTATATGTCTGATAAATGTTCATTACCAGAGCCGCACTTGTTGTCCCGAGCCCTATCCCCTTCAGAATTATGTTCGCACACCCCATCGTCTTGATGTACTTCACAAGGGCCATTGCTGACGAGAATACAGAATAAAGGTCGTTGAGGTTCATGATTGAAGCTGGTTTATTCTGCCACTCCCTTTTTAGTGCGATCTCCACTATTTCCTTTGCCCGTGTTATCCTTTTGGGTAAAACACTGCAGGCCGCTTTTACCATCATACCATTGCAGAATTTTATGACTCTTTCTACGAGCGTGCTCACAACGGTTGCAAACGCACCAGCTATGCCCGCTATCACATTGCTCGCCGCATTTATTATTTCCACTCTCTTCCTGCTTTCAACTTCCATAAAACCGCAGGCACACATATCAATACCACAATAACTGGATTA
>JAOAJK010000044.1 GCA_026414225.1 Thermoplasmata archaeon | reverse complement strand
CAGTTTGAACTAAAAAAAGAGCCATCAGAGATATACGATGTGTGTCAATTTCAATCCTACCTTAGTCCAGTTTGAACACGGGCGATTTTTTGAGATTTTGCGGGTTTAAACGCAAAATCATTACCCTGATTGTCGGGGATGTATAATAATGTATTCCTCACGCATGGATCCCCGACAAAATTCCTCTCTGAAAAACAGCCGGCAGGTTTTTCTCTTGGTTTGTCTGTGACTCTCTCTCAGCATTCCCCTCAGCCAGACCTCAAATTATCGTCCCTATCTGCGCCTTCTCAACGCCAATCGTTTTTACCTTCACAGCGTCCTGGCTCCGCAATATATAAATTCTAACAGAATCCACACTCGCATCTATAATTTCCTTCAACCCGCTTTCAACCCGCATGAACTGGGACTCGGTTAACTCGCCCTCAAACACCGAGTTCTGAACCCATGCCAGAAAACACCGCAAATAACTGCACACTTTTGAGACCCGCTCCACGCCTACATCATACACAACTATCACATACATCGCTACCACCAGATTACAAATGGCTCATACTCCTTCAATCCCAGGATCTCCTTGCACAATTTCAGACACTCCAGATATATCAACCGTTCATACGACACATTCCTCCCAAGCTCCCTGTGCTTTATTGTGGTCTTCAAGCGCTCATCAAAATCCCGCACGAATTTTTCCTTTCCCGACTTACTGAGCAAGCATCCGTTCAACTCCTTCACGAAATCGTTCTGGGAAATTATGTCCTTGTTCACAAGCTTGAATATGGTCCTGTCAACCAGGAACGGTTTGAAAATTTCAGAGATGTCCAGGGAAAGGGAAAATCTTCGCTCCGATGGTTCATGCAGGAAAGAAATTGTCTGATCCAGCTGGGTATGATAGATTGCATTTATCGTCGCACTGTATAGCAGCGAATTCCCAAAGCTTATCATTGCGTTAATTGGATTCTCTGGAGGATGTTTTGTCCGTCCTTCAAACCGAAATGTTTCCTTCAAGATTTTAGAGAAGCACTGGTAGTAAATGTTCCGTATATTCCCCTCGATTGCCATCAACTCGCTCACATCATTGCACTGTTCCAGATTCGCAATGTGATTTTTGACCGTGATTATTTCTTCGACGAGGTTCTTACCTTCATTTTGATAATACTCCAGATTCCTCAGCATGTTTTTTGCGGCACCTTCGACAAACTTCCTGGCAATTCTCAAGCGTTTTGTGCCATCGAGATAGTATGCCGCCTGCCTTATGTGCATCTCTCCCGAGAGTAAACTTTCATGGGGGTAAAGCGTGGATTCGTAATGTCCGTAATATCCGAAGAAATGCACCGGAATTTTCTGCTTTGCCATGAACGATATCACACCTGAAGTTATAGATACCCTGCCGATTGCAAAGATGGAGTTAATTTGTTCCACTGGCAGGATTCTCTTTTCATACTCTGGCTTATCCGAGATGTTCTCGGATTCCACTGCGACTTCCTCCCCGTCAACCTCTCCAGAAAACGGCTGTGGCTGCTCCTCCTCTTTCGCAAACACGAAGTAAACCGTGTTCTCTTTGCGGATGAGTTTGCCATTCCGTAAAATGTAATAGTTCACCTTCATGGTTCACACCCAGCAGAATTCGTAATAGGCGCAGGATTTGCAGTAGGGTTTGTATACAGGTTCTGGTGCCTTTGGCTGAGAAATAATTTCCTTGATCTTTGAGAGTGTCTGCTCTATCTCGGCGATAACCTCGGATGTCAGCTGTATCACCTCCCTCTCTTTGGTTGCGGGATACAACAGCTGCCCTTCAACATCTGGCATACCCTTCACCTTGTGGAGATAGTAGAGATAATACCAGAGCTGGTAAAGATGGGCCCTCTCCAGCTTTTTAGATTTTTTCACTTCGCAAATCACAATTTTTTCCCCCTGACGCATGAAATCAATTCCGATCCTGTCATCTATAATTATCTCTTTCTTTTCCCTGGCATAGGAAGTTTCATGGATGTGTTTCCCGACCTGCACATGCTCTGATTCTGTCTCCATGCCTATGTGATGGCTGAAGAGCCATAGTTTCGTTGGGCAAACGATGTAGTAGTTTACCTGGGTGCCCGTGAAGAGGGCTTCTGCGAGGAGCGTCATAGAAACCACAAATTTCTATCGCATTTGCTAGATATAAATTAATAGGTTATAAGGATTGAGGTTCATGGTCCCATTATTTGCCCTGCGTGTATGGAAATTCATTTTTTGTTACTTCCAAATGGTTAAATATCACCATCCTAATACCCTGTTGGTGAATACATATGCTTGCTATAAAAATCCAACAAAAGGATGGCGTGTTCTATTTCGTAAATTACCGCGCGGAAGATGTTCTAGACAAAGTCAGATTTATGACACGATTCTATCTGGAAGGTGAAGAAACGCCAGAAAATGCACCAATTAAAAAAGGAGAACCCGACGAAATTGTGGAATTCATTTCAAAAATAGAGAGATCAGATAGAGCTTTCCAGAGGGGGTTAATACGCCGTAAAGTTAGAGATATCAGGGATTTCTATAAAAATGCCAGTGAACAGCCACTGATTCCTGGTGCTATCCTGTTATACACGCCTGAAAAACTTGACTTCAAACCCTTGGAAAATTATGAAACCGTAGGGAACCTTACCGAACCTATGGAAAAATTCTATATCATTGACGGCCAACACAGGCTAGCTGGACTTTATTTC
>JAOAJK010000043.1 GCA_026414225.1 Thermoplasmata archaeon | reverse complement strand
GCCAGAAGCTGATTGCAAAGATGGGGACATACAGGACAAAGATGATCGAGGCACGGAACCAGACGCAGGAATTCGAGCAGCACTACGGCGCCCCCTACGCGGACCTCTACCACTTTGCCACGAAACTGAAGGCAAATGTGGACGATGCGGAGATTCAGGGACTTTGCAGTGAGGTGATGAACGCGGTGAACCAGACAGTGGTAGCAAAGAAATCCGCGAGTGGCTGGGGAGAGAATCTGCAGAATGCGTACGGCATCGGGATAATGTTCCCGCGGGACTGGTACACCTACCAGGCAAACCAGACATACTTCGCAATCTCTGATTTCGCAAAGAACACCCAGTGGGACGAATTCTACGCAAAGCTCAACGGGTTTGCGAGTGCGGTAGAGCGGGCAACTGGATCTACCGAACACTGAAATTTTTCTTTCAATTTTATTTATTCTATTGGGGAACAATTATATATCCAATCGTGCTTACCTAAATGGAAACGATTTATCTCGGAACTGGTAGATATGAAGGCAGCGAATGTGGTGGTGCTCGGCGAATCCGGGGTCGGGAAAACCGCAATCATTCAACGGCTCGTAACCAATGTGTTTGACACCCAGTACCATTCAACCCTCGGTGTAAGGGTATGGCGGAAAGATTACACTCCCTGCGAAATCACATTCTACTTCCATGATGTCCAGGGTGTGCACATGCCCGATGCCCTGCTCAAGACCTACACTGGAGCCGCCGATGCTTACATCCTCGTGTGTGACGCCCCAAGGCGGCGAACTGCCAGCAGCACCGAATTTTACTGGGCCGAGAGAATTGAACCAAAGAAGCCAGTCATACTTGTTGAGAACAAAGTAGACATGGTAAAAAACCTCGTGGTGCATGCAAAGGCACTCTTCCGGTTAGAGCAAAAGATGCGGGCGAAAGGCATAAATGTCTGCTACTCTACAGTAACGAGTGCAAAAACAGGTTTCCATCTGAGCAAAATTCTCCAGAAAGCGGGTGAGGCATGTCTCAGAACATTATCCTCCCAGTAGAAACAATCAGGATATGGCAGCAAATTCTGTTCAAAAAAGAAGGAGAAGGAGGGCAGAAGCAGCACTGGTTCCTTGCAGGACGGCTCACAGGAATGGCACTGGCGAAAGACCTGATTGGCAAGGGCAAGCTCGAGAACTATATCCCGCAAATAGAGGCGGTCTGGAGGGGAAGTGGGTATTCTAAAATCAAGCTGGTAGTGAAGGAGGATGGAATCCATGCATACCTGGCTGAGCTGTTCCCCGAATTCTTCCCGGAGCATCCGTATGCTGCTGGCACCCTCGCAGGCATCCTCGTGTATGTCACGGGATTGCCATATTCCACCTTTGTTACAATCCAGAAAGATAAAATTATCGAAATCGTCCTCCAGAAGGGAGATGAAAAGAGACAGATTACCGAGGAGGTCGAGATTGCAAGAAAAGCTGTCTCTGCAGAGCCCACGCGGGAAAAGGTGGAAGAGGGAGAGGTTGTGGTGGAGGAAGAGACGGAGATGGAGCAGAGTCCATTCGAGGCCTTCCTGGAGGAAAATGGAATTGAAATTGGAAGGGTGAACATCCTGGAGGATAAAGAGAAGGCAAGAGTATTTATCAGCAACCTCCAGAAAATTCCTTCCTGTGAGATTCTCTACATCACTCAAACCCATCCAAAGCATGTAAAAAAGGATCTGCCAAATCTTCACCAGATTATCTGGCTAAAGGAGGAGAGTGCAGAGAAAGGCGAGGGCTACATTGTAATCTCACCCTCCAGAATAGAGCACCAGCTTGTCCAGATTCCGAAGGAATTTATCCTTGCCCAGAAATCGGAAAACAAGGACCCGGTTGTCGTGCTGACCCACATCGAACCCTTCAGGTTCACACTCCAGGACTGGGAGGCAAAGTTCATAAAGTACATTATAAAAATAAACAACCTGTGCGCTGACTATGACTGTACGGGCATCCTTCTAATAGAGCCAGAAACCCTCACAAAGAGCTTTATTTCCACATTGAAGCATGTGCTGGGTTGACTGGGGCTTTCTCCTGAACTGTATGGCCAATTTTCCCCATCTCTTTCTTCACCCTTTCCATCCACATTCCGTTACCCCGTGATTCAAAAAATTGCAGCACCTTCCGGAGTATTTCTCTGTCACCCGCAATTCTTCCCAGCTCAAAAAGAGTCTTGTGGTAGTCGTAGTCGTGCCTGCCAATTTCATCGTAAATGCTGGCTGACAGCTTCAGGCACTCAATCGCTTTCTCACTATCTCCTCCAGCACCGTGAAACTTTCCTTCCACATACCGAAAATATGCCGCCGATTCCTTTTTAAAAGTGGTCCGTGCAAGTGCTGCAACCTCCTCCAGCACCGGCATAGCTTTTGCTAGCTCACCTTTAGCAATCCACACTTCTGCAATTCCGAGCAGAATCTCGCACTTTCCTGATAACACGCCAACCTCTCCAATGGCTTCGAGTGCCCGCTGGTAGAACGCAAGCGATTTCTCATAATTTCCTAGTTGAAGGAACAGTTCCCCAAAAAGGGAACATGAGGCGGCGATACCCAGAAGATCCCAAATTCGCTCACCTATTGATAAACTCTTCTGATAACACTCGAGCGCCCTTTCATACTCTCCCTTATCACGGTGAATTCTTCCCAGATTGGCGTAGGAAAAGGAAATACCCCAGTTATCCCCGATCCGCTCACTTATTGACAAACTCTTCTGATAACACTCCAGTGCCTTCTCGTACTCGCCTTCTTCATCGTAAATTACCCCTATGTTGTTATATGCGGTGGCAATGCCCCAGAAATCTCCAACCCGCTCGAGAATAGCAAGGCTTTTGTGATAGTACCATAGGGCCTTCTCGTACTCGCCTTTTTCATCGTGAATTATCCCTATGTTGTTGTAGGTCGCAGCTAATCCCCGCACATCATTTATCTTCTCTCGAATTTTTATGGCTCTCGCATAGTACTCAAGGGCTTTTTCGGGTTCTCCTACACGGGAGTAACAGGTTCCTATTCTGTGAAGGGCGATGCCCATCTCCCTTTCCGCATTCACTTTTTCAAACACTCCCAGGGCACGCTCCTGCCATTCTATGCCACTTCCATGATCTCCCTTTCGTTCATAAAGATAGGCCCTTGCACACCACACCTTCGCAAGTTCGAATATGGCATCAAGCCTACCAGTAAGGATTTGCTCTGCCTTTTCCGCTTCAGCCATCGCGTTTTCATAGTCCCCTTTCTGGGTGTAAATTTCGCACCTTTTCCTGTAACATTTACCTGCCTCGACGGATTTTTCTGGAGCAATACATGCAACCCTGAGTTTAAGAAGTTCAAGGGCTTCATCGTA
>JAOAJK010000042.1 GCA_026414225.1 Thermoplasmata archaeon | reverse complement strand
TGAAAACAGGAAGTCCATCCGAACTCACATATGATAGCCAGATAGAAAAATATCTTGATAGATGTCTAGCGATTTCCTTGGAAATCACTTAAGATTGGACAGTCTCTGAGAAGGCAAAACTCTATATCCTCATTCCCTTCCTCTCAATGATGGTGAAAATCGGGTTTGTGCTGAATCCAGTTGCTGGCATGGGTGGAAGTGTCGGGCTGAAGGGCACGGACGATGTTGTGGAAGAGGCGCTGAGAAGGGGAGCCAGCCCCGTTGCGGCTCCAAGGGCAAAAAGATTTTTTCAGGTCCTTGGTGCAGAGTATGGAGAAATCCTGAGATTGCATCAACCCTCGTGGTTTTCTGCCGGGGACCCTATGGGTTCTGCGGTATGTGCTGAAGCAGGGATAAACCCGGAAATTGTTTACAGACCTGCGGAGCCGACAACAAGGGAAGATACACTCAACGCAGTTAGAGAGTTTGTCGGGAGAAAGTGCGACCTTATTCTGTTCTGCGGGGGCGACGGGACCGCGAGAGATATTGTTTCTGTGGTGGGAACCCGCACCCCGGTTCTCGGAATTCCCGCAGGGGTGAAGATGCACTCTGGGGTTTTTGCCACCACGCCAGAAACATGCGCCCGTGTGGTTGCTGACTTCATTGCAGGAGAATTGAGGATGAAGGAGGGCGAGATAATGGATGTGGATGAGGAGGCATACAGAAGGGGCATCTGGCAGGTGAAACTCTTCGGTATTGCCCTCACACCGTCGGAGCCAGAATTCGTGCAAACCAGTAAATGCGTGATTGAGGTGGATGAGAATGACATCCTGGATGGAATTGCGGAGCATGTGATAGAGGAAATTGAAAAGGAAAAGGATGTCCTTTTCGTGTTCGGGCCTGGCTCCACCACAGCCCATGTGTTTGAGAAACTCGGGCTTGAAAAAACAATGCTGGGGGTCGATTGTGTTGCCAGCAAGGCACTTGTAGCAAGGGATGTGAGCGAGAGGGAATTGCTCGATTTGATACCGAAATACCGAAAGGTTAAACTTGTGCTCAGCCCGATTGGAGGGCAGGGATTTGTGCTTGGCCGGGGAAACCAGCAGATAAGTGCTGCCGTGCTCCGCCACATTGACATCGACGATATGATGATAATTGCAACCCCTGCAAAGCTTGCATCAATTCCCGCACTCAGATTTGACATTTACGGCGGGGAAGGGATAGATAGATTTAAAGAGAGGAACTACTTGCCGGTAATCACGGGGTATCACACCTGCACGATGAAACGGGTCCATCTGTGAAATGGTAGAGGTGAAAAAATGGAAAAAATGCGAGCGGTGGTGAAAGTGAGAGCCGAACCAAATGGTACAGAGTTCAGCGAAGTCCCGGTGCCAGATTTTGGTCCAAATGATGTTTTAATTAAGATTAATGTTATTTCCATATGCGGGACTGATGTCCACATCTTTAACTGGGATGACTGGGCAAAAAATAGGATTAAGCCTCCTTTGGTCTATGGCCATGAATTTGCGGGAGAGGTTGTAAAAATCGGAAGCAATGTGAGATCCGTTAAAGTGGGAGATTTCGTGTCGGGAGAGTGTCATATTGCGTGTGGACATTGCTTCAACTGTAGAACAGGGCTTTCTCACATCTGCCAGAATATGAGGATATTCGGGGTAGACATGGACGGGGCTTTTGGCGAATACATCTCCATACCCGAATCCAATGTGTGGCACAATGATCCCTCGTTACCTCCTGAGCTCTGCTCAGTCCAGGACCCTCTTGGGAACGCAGTCCATACAACCTTCTCTACAGATTTTGTTGGTAGAGAGGTTGCTGTTGTGGGAATTGGCCCTATCGGAGCAATGTGTGTGGCAATTCTGAAAACTTGTGGTGCCAGTAAAATTTTTGCAATTGAGAAAAATAACTACAGAGCAAAACTTGCAAAAGAGGTTGGGGCACATTATGTTCTCAATCCCGTAACCGACAACATCCCTGAAATCGTGTCCAACGAAACAGGTGGAAAGGGTGTGGATGTAGTCCTGGAGACCGCGGGTACGGCAGGTGCCGTGCAGCTTGGCCTAAACATTCTCCGCCTTGGCGGCAAGATTTCGCTGCTAGGAGTTTATCCGACTCCTTTTGAAATTGATTTTTCGAAAGATGTGGTCTTCAAGTATGCCACAATTCAGGGAATAAACGGGAGGTTGATGTACGAGACCTGGTACAGAATGGCCGGGCTTTACAGAATCCCGGAATTCAGGGAACGGATTTCGAGAATCATCACCCATAGGTATAAATTTGAGCAGTTTTTTGAGGCGATGGAGAAAATGCGCTCAGGTGAGTGCGGAAAGGTTGTAATGTACATGTGAGGTGAAAAAATGAAGAGAGACCCGGTAGGATTTTTGAAAACCGAATACGAGGAACTCGTGGCGAAGGCATTTGACTGGAAGATCAGAGTGGTACAGGGACCCTCAACACCGCGGCTTACGGTGGATGGCAAAAAAGTGATAATGTTCTGCAGCAACAACTACCTGAATCTGAGCAACCATCCAAAGCTGGTGGAAGCAGCGAAGAAAGCGCTGGATACCCACGGTGCGGGCTCGGGGAGCGTGAGGGCGATAGCAGGCACGATGGATCTGCACATCGAGCTCGAGAAGCGGATTGCCAGATTCAAGAAAAGGGAGGCGGCACTCTACTACCAGACAGGGTTTGCTGCGAATGCGGGGCTTATTCCCCAGCTTGTGGGCGAAGGCGATGCGATTCTCACGGACGAGCTGAATCATGGCAGCATAATAGACGGGGTGAGGCTAACAAAAGCGAAACGGTACATCTACCCTCACAACGACATGGCAGGACTTGAAAACACGCTAAAACAGGTGGATAAGGAAGGGGCAAGACGGATTCTGATAGTAACCGACGCGGTGTTCAGCATGGACGGGGACATAGCGAAGGCAAAGGAAATCTGCAAGCTGGCAGAGGAATACGGGGCCATGACCTACTTTGACGATGCCCACGGTGAGGGCGTGCTCGGCGAAGGCGGCAGGGGAATTGGTTCCCACTTCGGAATCGAGGACAAGATCCATGTGGAGATGGGCACATTCTCAAAGGCACTCGGTGTCGTTGGAGGATTGATCGCCGGTAGCAAAGATCTGATAAACTTCGCATACAACAAATCCAGGACCTGGCTGCTTTCGGGCAGTGCACCACCTGCCACGGTCGCCTCATGCATTGCGGCAATTGATGTGCTTGAGACCGAGCCCCACCATGTCCAGAAGCTCTGGGAAAACACGAGGTATGTCCGCAAGGAACTCCAGAGTATGGGGTATGATACAGGCAACAGCGAAACGCCAATAATCCCCGTGATTCTCGGGAGGAGCGACCTTGCAAAGCAGTTCAGCGACATGCTGTTTGAGGAGGGCGTGTTCGCGCTGCCCATCGTGTTCCCGATGGTTGCAAGAGATAAGGCAAGAATCAGGAACATAATGAACGCTGGCCATACGAAGGATGACCTGAACGAAGTTCTTGCCGCATACGAGAAAATTGGAAAGAAGTTGAAGGCGGTGTGAAGGTTTTTTCTGTAATTTTTTCTATCTGAGAACCCCTCTCACCCTTTCCGCCCAGACCTTGTTCCCGATTCTCTCAAAAAATTCCAGCGCCTTTTCGAGCAATGCCCTATCCTTCTTGACC
>JAOAJK010000041.1 GCA_026414225.1 Thermoplasmata archaeon | reverse complement strand
TTCTAAAAAGAGACATAATCAGAACATAGAATTGATGGCAAGAGTGCTCATCTGGAATTACATGCAAATTCTCCCAGACGAATTTTAGGGCAACACAGCCCGGACCTCATCCCTTCATTCTTTACTGCCCATACCCTTTTATATCCTCGCTCATTGTAAGTTTGCGGTGATACCATGATTGGAGTTATCGGTGGTTCTGGCCTCTACAAGTCCCTGAAAGGACTGGAAAAACCCCGGGATGTGGTAAAACAGACGCCGTATGGCCAGGTGATTGTTACCGCTGGTTATTTCAGCGGCAAGGAAATTGTCTTCCTGTCAAGGCATGGAAAAATAAAGCAGGTGCCACCCCACAGAATAAATCACAGGGCAAACATTTATGCGTTGAAAAAATCTGGTGTTGAGAAAATAATTGCGGTCTCTGCAGTGGGCGGAATCAACACTGAAATGCCGCCGGGCTTTTTCGTCCTTCCCTCCCAGTACATTGATTTTACGAGGGAGGTACACACCTTCTATGACGAGGAAATCAAGCATGTGGATATGACCGAGCCCTTTTCTGCTGAACTCCGAAAATGTATCGGAAATGTGCTGGAGGAACTAAAATTCCAGCATGTTGACCACGGGGTGTATGTGTGCATGCCAGGGCCTCAATTCGAGACCCCTGCGGAAATTAAAATGCTCTCAACAATCGGCGGCGACATCGTGGGGATGACGGTGGTACCGGAGGCGAAACTTGCCAGGGAGATGGGAATTACCTACCAGCCCCTGTGCATGGTGGTTAACTGGGCAGCGGGAATTTCTGCGGAGCAAATCACGCATGAAACGACGCTCAGGGTGGTTGCTGAAATGAACGATAAGCTGACTGCGGTGCTTCAAAAGGCAATTGAGCGGATTGAGGCGTAGATATGGAGATAGAAGTCACACTTTACCCGAAAAAAGAAAAAAAAAGATTGAAGGTTAGAAAAAGCACTTCCGTAATCGAGATGCTCGAAATGCTTGGAGCGTCGCCCGGAAATGCGGTCTTCATTATTGACGGAAAGATTGTGCCACTCGATGCAAAACTATCGCTCTCTGGAAAGGAGAGGATAGAGGTTCATTCTGCCTTTTCTGGCGGTTAGATCACCCAGGCAATCAAAATAACACCGAAAATTCCAACCGATAATGTAGCCAGCACCGGGATCAGCAGATTTCTCGCAAGCTTTTTGTCCACGGTTCTAACGAGCACGAATTTATTCAGGGTGCTGACACAGGTAGCGAGCATCGCAGTAATTGCTGCGATGTAAGCACTGATTATTCCTGATGAGGCAGTGGCAGACACAGACGCTACCACCGCGGCGCTTGAGACGAAACCTCCCACCGCAGTTATGTAGATTCCGAGGTCCTGTCCGTAGCCCTGGGCGAAGTAAACAAACACCGAAATCAGGGCGAATATCATACCGAATTTAACGGCAGGACCCACCGCAAACGGAGATTCAACGACCACGATGTGCTCCGAGGAATCCTCTTTCTTACCTGGCTTTTTCACATGTCTTGCTATTACAAACACCAGGTTGATGATTATCATCATTCCAAACGGAACGGCCGTGAGGTACGCCACCTTGAATGAGGGGTCAGAAAAGAGACAGAGGAGGAAATTCCGGACAAGCATCGTGGCATTCGCAAGCATTATCCCCGTGATAACCTCCCTCTCCAGTCCTGCTGCCTTCCTGCCTATGTTGGCAAGCGAGATCGCCGCCGCCTCGGAGTTTACAAGGCCGCCCAGCAACCCGGAGATTTCGAGACCCTTGCCGGTGCCAATCTTTCTCATTGCGATAAATGAAACGAATGAAATTGTCGAAATGAACACAATAATCAGGAGCAGCCAGTAAACATCAAGAATCTTGCCCCTGCCAATAATCTCCCCTATGTTGATGTTGTTTATTATAAGATTGCTGAAGTTGTAGGTGGCTGCAATAGGGAGCAGGATGAGAAGAATTGTTAGGAACTGGAGGGCACTGTTCATCTCCTCCTCTGTTAAACTTGCGGCAATATGATGCAACCTCTCCTTCGTGAACAGCAGAATCGTGGTGAGCACGCCCACAAACAAGCCAGTCATAATATAGCCCAGCCCGATCAGCATTCCGCAGATGTAGGCGAGGAACATTGCGAAGGGCGTGGTAAACCCGGACATCTCGAGCCGGTGACGGATGATTGCAAGGAGCACCGTGAATGTGGTGCCTATGACAAGGCCAACCCCGATCAGATAATTTCCGTAATCGGTAGCAAGAAGCGAAATTATCGTCCCTGCCATTGTCACGAGCGGCATCGTCCTCATGCCCACGAGCAAGATTTCTTTCTCCTCCCGGTGAAACTCGCGCTCAAGCCCGATGAGGGCCCCGATGCCCAGGGAGATAAGAAGATACTCAATGGCAAGGTATGTGTCCATATTGGGTGTAATTCCACATGGCGTATAAATATTTAACTGAGGGATTGATGTCCGAGGAAATTCGTGACGCAGAATATGGGCGATATAAAATTGTATTAGAGTTGTCTGGAGAATGGGATGGATCCGGATGCAGCGCCGCAATTATTCTCACATCTCCCCGAATCCATGGAGAATCTAGTCCTGCTGTGTTGCGTAAATTTGAAGAACACATTTTACCGTAACGCGATGCAAGGAGAATCGAGGCCTTACTGCCAGGAAGAACACAGGCCACAGTGTATCATGTTCACCCTTATTTTTCCTCCTTCCTACACTCGGCAAATAGTCCAGCAATAATTTATGCAACACAGCATCTAGTCCAAAGGTAATATATACCAAAATTCCATCTCTCTATCGATGGTTGAGGTTCCGAAATCGATTCAATACTTCTGCGAAAATTGCAAGGCGGAAAGAAAGCACCGGGTGATAAAGGGCAAAATCACGGAGGGAAGAAACCTCCGTTTCAAGGGAGTGATCAGGTGCAGCGGTTGCGGTGCTACCAGAGAGGTGGAGTTCGCAGAGGAAAGGCCAGTCATGGTGCATGTGAACATCAGCTTCGGCGAGACCACGAAGACGGAGAGGGTAGAGTTTGAGCCTGATGAGGAAATAGTTACCGGAGAAACCATCGTGATTTCTGGAAGAAAAGCAAAGGTGACAAAGGTTGAGGTGAATGGGCGCACGGTGAAGCGGGCGGATGCCCAGAATGTTGACCGGCTCTGGGTGAAGGACATTGAGAAGGTGAGGGTGAAATTGGCTGTCAACGAGAGAAAATTCACGAAGCCCTATGCACTTCTCGCAGAACCAGATGAGGAATTCTATGTCGGCGAAATTCTGGACACAGAGGATGGTGAAGTTGTAATTACCGCGATTAAGACCTCCGACAAACTCATAAAGCGCGAGAACGAGCCAGCTTATGCAGAGGAAATCAGGCGCATCTTCTGCAGGAGAGTAACATGAAAGAAACCGAGTGGAGTGCTGAACTAAAAAAAGGAATTATTCCTCTCTGCATTCTGTCGGCCCTTGCAAAGGAGCGAAAATACGGCTTCCAGATAATTAAGGAACTCAGGGAGCTTTCAGACGGTTACCTTGATCTCAAGGAAGGGACCCTTTACCCGGCATTGCACCGTCTCGAGCAGAAGGGCTATGTGAAGAGCGACTGGGTAATCCAGGAGCAGGGTATCCCGAGGAAGTATTATGTTCTAACCGATGAGGGCAGGGTAGCCCTCAAGAAATTGCTGGCGGAATGGGAGAAGGTTGTTAGGAGCGTCGAAAGGGTGGTGAGAAAATAGGGGCGATTGAGGAATACCTGAAAAGCGTTGAACGAGCACTTCTTCCGGTATCATCTGGTAAAAGAAAGGAAATCATGGCTGAAATCAGGGACGACATACGAAGTAGGGCTGCAGATGCGGGTGTAAAAACTCCCGCAGACGAGGAAAAGTTTGTTAGACGCCTCGAGAAACCTGCGGAGCTCGCAAAGCGTTACATCCAGATTCATGGAATTTCCCCTGGTTACCTGGCATTACTTTCAGCTGCCGGCATCTTTCTCGCGTTCCTCTCGGTGCCTGTGATTCCGCTACCGGACGGAATTTATGTTTATCCAGAAAGCTTAGCTGCGCTCGCGGTTCTCCTGCTCACAATCTATGTGGTGTGGGTTTTCATCCGCTTCCCATCGAAGTGGCCGGCTGTTGGATGCGTAGTATTCTCCAGCAGGATTCTAATCTATCTGGTCTACGCCTTCTGTTTCGGGATAGGGTTTGATGTTGTGGATAGCATCCTCTTCTTTATTACTACCGCTGGCGTCGTGGCCGTCGGTTTTGCAGCCCTCTATTTCTCGCGGGAGGAGAAGGCAAATGATTAGGGCATTTATTGCTGTGGAACTTGAGCCAACCGAGCAAATGAGGGCAATCGCCAGGGAGCTGAAAGAGATGGGTTGCGACCTGAAGGTTGTAAATCTCCAGCAGATTCACATAACGCTCCGGTTTCTGGGCGACATCGAGGAGAATATGGTGTATCCAATCGCAGGCGCTATCAAAAGCTGTGCCGCAAGCAGGGAATTCGTAGTGAAGCTTCGCGGGATGGGTGCATTTCCAAATCTCAACTACATAAATGTGGTCTGGATCGGAATTTCAAATCCTGCGGAACTTGAACGGATGAGCACTTGCATCAACGCAAAACTCCTTGAACTCGGATTCCCAGAGGCGGACAAGCCATTTGCACCGCATATCACGGTAGCAAGGGTGAAGGGCAAGCGGAATCTGAATGCCTTGCAGAAGCTGATAAAGGAAAATGGGCACACAAACTTTGGAGATGTGCAGGTGAATGCAGTCCACCTGAAGAAGAGTGTTCTCACACCCCAAGGTCCGATTTACACAAACCTGTTCACACAGGGGTTCGGGTAGCTGGCTATCCCCTATAACAAACTATTTATTCATCAGTTTTTATATGCACACCAATGCAAGTGATACCGGGAGGCGACAAAATCGCAAATTCAAAAATGCTGAAAGGCATGTTCAAAGCTTATTCTGAATTTTCAATTAACATAAAGCTCCTTATCATGCTCTCGTTTGCTGGTGGTATTGGAGGAGGGATGACCTGGTTCATGGTCTCGCTCTACATGCAGAGCGTTGGCTTCTCGCTCCAGAACATCGGGTGGGTTGGTGGACTGGGGGGCCTGGCAACTACATTAACCTACCTTGCAACCCCATTCATAGGCAATACAATTGGAAAAAAGAATACTCTCTACATCGGCTATGGAATGGTAATCCTCAGTGCCGTGCTCCTCCTGATAATGGTGAACCTGCCGCTCTACATTCTCTCTGGCATTGTTGGTGGCATAGGCAGCGCCCTTGCCGGGCCTACTTTTGTCACGGTACTTTCCAACATGTGCAGCAAAAAGATAAGCAAGTATGCCTTCAGCTTTCAATCCTTTTCCCAGCAGATAGGGATGGCACTGGGGACAGTCATGGGCGGGGTACTTCCAGCTGGCATAATGCAGATTTTTTCCCTGAGTATCTCCCAGGGGTTCTGGTGGAGCATCGTCATTTCTGTGATAATAAACTCCACCCAGCTTCTGGTTCTCTTTTTCACCCGTGTGGAGAACGGTGTCAAGCTAGCCCATTTCTCCTTCAAAATAAAAGAGCCAAAGCTCATTGGAAAATTTGCAGTGACGCAGATGCTGATAGGGCTCGGTGCGGGGCTGGTAATTCCCTGGTTCCCAATTTTCTTTACGAACAAGTACTTTCTCCCGCATTATCCTGACTTCGATACCGCATACGGAGTAGCCCTTCCGCAGGTGAGCACGATAATGACGATTTCTTCAGTGATAATGTCCTTTTCATTTCTCGTGGCCCCTTTCTTTGCAGAGAGATTGGGGCAGGTGAAATTGATTGCGGGCAGTCAGGCCATTTCTGTGCTTTTTCTGTTTCTGATTCCGTTTTCGCCGTTTTTCGGACTGGCTGCACTACTCTACATCGTGAGAACAATTCTGATGATGGTCTCATCACCCATCGGTACCTCCTTCATGATGACCACTGTGAAACCGGAGGATAAAACAAATGCCAATGCAATCACAATGTTTGCCTGGAACGCCTCTTGGAGTTTCAGTTACTTTATAAGCGGGTATGTGTGGGAAATTTTCCCTGACTATGTGCCTTTTGTGCTATGTTCCACATTTTATCTCTCGTCATGTGTGCTCTATTTCGTGTTTTTCTCCGGGCTGGAAAAAAGAGATGGCGGCAAAGCTTGAAAGCATCAATGAAGATCACATGCACCAGAGAGATACCCCTGTTTTTTGAAAAAATGTGAGAAAATTTAAATATCCTGCAGGAAATATAGAACATCGTGGTAGAATTGAAAAATGGTGTTCATATGTCTGGAGAAGATAGCGAGGAAATAAACCGCGCGGTGGCTGAGTTCACAAAAATTCCTGGCGTGGGGCTTTCGAAAGCAAAAAAGCTTTACGAGATGGGCTACAGAACACTCGACGACCTGAGGAAAGCCTCCGTTGAAGAACTTGCTAGCATAAAGGGAATCGGTGAGGGAAGAGCCATACTGATTAGGAGGTATTTCGACGAGGGGGCGGAAAAGAGGGAAGAGGGAAGAAAAGAGGAGATGGAGTTGCATTCTGCCGAAAATGTAAAAAAAGAGGTTGCTGGATCAGAGGAAAAGATGGAAGAACCGCAGAAGAAGGTGAGTGACACCGAAAGAGTGATTGAAGAGATGGAGAAGGAGCTGGAAGAGGCCGAGAAGGTGCTCGAGACCACCAAGGGGAAAGAAGCAAAAATTGTTTTTGAGAAGAAACCAGTCCGAAAAGAAGGAAAGATAAATGGCCTCAAGACAAAGCCCGTAAAACCTGGGAAGAGGGAAAGGGTGCCCAATCTGAGGATGGCCAGTGCGGTCTTCCTTGCCCTGATTTTGGTTTTCACATCCATTTTTGTGCTGTGGTATGCATTGCAGCCCTCTGGAAGAATCATGGTCGATGGGAACATTGAGGACTGGGAGGGGATCGCGAAGTACACCGATTCAATCCCTGTTTTCAACCAGGACATAAACCTCAACGAGTACGGTGTGTACTATGAAAACGACCGGGTTTACTTCTACGGAAGGGTCTCCGGTAGTTTGTTCAACGGTGCCAATGGAGGATTCGATGCCCTCGTGATTTTCGTGGATGCTGACGGCAACCCGAACACCGGTTACAGGATAGAGAACCTGGGTGTCGATGCAAAAATCGAGGTGACTGGCTACGGCGGCGAAATCCGCTCTGCCTCCGTATCGAGGTTTATCCCTGACAGTGCTTCCGCAAAGCCCGAGCTA
>JAOAJK010000040.1 GCA_026414225.1 Thermoplasmata archaeon | reverse complement strand
CCTATTTCCTATACTCGTGCTCGGACTCTGGGACGACCTTACATGGGATTCCACGGTGGATATGTATGAAAAGAGAGAATTACTGGGAAGAACAGGAGAGATTATCCCTCTCTACGCATACGACAGTGCAAGTTTCACCTTCCCTCCTCTGAGCAGAAAGTTGATTCAGCTTCTAAAGCGCTCCAAGCGAGGTCAGAAGGCAACCATGGTGGAAAATTATCTTAGAATGATGACAGCATCATTCAGGGAATGCTATCGTGTGCTGAAAAATGGAAAGTACTACATCATGGTTGTAAGTAAGTATCACTCTTGGACTGTAAACGGGAGAGTGCGGGTGATTGAAACTTCTCCGCTGATCGCAGAACTCGGAAAATCCGTTGGCTTCAAACTGGTTGAGGTGATTCAGCATGGATTGTCAAAGGCAGATGAGGGAAAAATAGGAACGGAAGATATCTTGGTGTTTCAGAAGTAGAACGAATTCAATCACCTATTACGACCACCTTATCCAAACCTTTTTATCACCTCACCAATCTCTCTTTCCAATGTCCGTCTTCAACCAGCTGCATCCTGAACTCCAGAAAGCCATCCGTGCCGCGGGCATAACCGAGCCCAGCATCGTTCAGGAAAAGGGAATTCCAGAGGTGCTTTCTGGCAAGAATGTGCTGATGATTGCACCCACCGGCACAGGGAAGACAGAAGCAGGTCTCCTGCCAGTCCTTCACAAAATCCTCACTGAAAAAAACGGGCCAGTTGCCTGTATCTACATCACCCCGCTCCGTGCCCTCAACCGGGACATGCTCAGGAGGACCCAGTTTCTCTGCGAGACCCTCGGACTCAAGGTCGCTGTGAGGCACGGCGACACAACCAAGTATGAGCGGAGCAAACAGGCGGACTCCCCGGCACACCTTCTCATAACCACTCCGGAAACATTCCAGATTCTTTTCCTTGGAAAAAAACTCAGAAATGCCCTCAAGAATGTCCGCTACATCATAGTTGATGAAATTCACGAACTCTGTGGAAGCGAGCGTGGTTACCAGCTCTCCGTCGCCCTGGAACGCCTGGAAAAACTGTTTGGCAGCGGTGCCCAGCGGATAGGCCTCTCCGCAACCGTCGGGAAGCCAGAGGAAGTGGCACAGTTCCTTGCGGGGGTAAACAGGGATTGCAGGGTCGTGGACTGCGGAATGGAAAAAAGTTTGCGAATAGAGGTTTGCACGCCCGCTGTTTCCGACGAAGACATAAAGAAACACACTGACAGCCTGACACCTGAAAATGTCGCGGCAATGCGGGAGATAGCAGAAACAATTGAAGCCCACAGAGGCGTGCTTCTCTTCGTGAACACACGGGCGGCAGCCGAGTTTCTGGGTGTCCATATGCAGCATCTCTTTCCAAATCTCAAACTTGCGGTCCATCACGGCTCGCTCGCCAAGGAAGTGCGGGTAGAAACAGAGGAATTGTTTAAGAAGGGCGACCTCAAGGCAATTATAGCCACCTCCTCGCTCGAACTCGGAATCGACATAGGCCATGTGGACATGGTCATCCAGTATAACAGCCCGCGACAGGCGGGACGGCTTCTCCAGAGGGTGGGAAGAAGTGGCCACGGACTCGGCAAAACCTCGGAGGGCAAAATCATCTGCGAGGAAGCACTGGATGCCCTTGAAGCCGGGGTGCTTGCAAAAATGGGGATGAGTGGAAGGATTGAGGGCATAAGAATCCGCGAGAACCCACTCTCTGTCCTGGCGAACCAGGTCATGGCCCATGCGACCGCTGAAAAATCGTTCATGATTGCTGAATTTTATGAGACCGTGAAAAATGCCCATCCATTCAGAACCCTCACTTTTGACCAGTATATGGGCGTGGTTAAAGAGCTCGAGAAATCCCGCAGAATTTTTGTCAAGGAGAACCGCATCGAGGGTTCAAAGAGAGCCAGAGCGTATTTTAACAACAACATCTCGATGATTCCTGATGAACGCACCTACAAGGTTGTTGACCTGACAAGCAGGAAAATAATTGCGGTGCTCGATGAGTCATTTGTCGTCCAGAACCTCGAACCGGGAAAGGAATTTGCGGTTAAAGGCAGTGTGTGGCTTGTTGAGGAAATCCACGAGGATTCTGTGTTCGTGGTCCCGAGCCAGCACATTGCGATGCCCCCCTCATGGACCGGCGAGGAGATTCCAGTCCCTTTCGAGTGTGCTATGGAAGTCGGAAGGATTCTGAGAACGAAAAACATTGATTGCCAGATGGATGGGAATGCAAGGAGAGCCGTTGAAAAACTCTTCGAAATGGATTGCCTCCCCTCCGACAATGAAGTCCATGTCTGCCTGGAAAAAAGAAACTGCGTGATTGCCGCCGCCTTTGGTTCAAGGGTTAACGAAACTCTGGCAAGGGCAATCTCGATTCTCCTCTCCGCAAAATTGGGTGAAAGCGTGGGGTTCTCTTCTGAACCGTACTGTATTGTCCTGGAATTACCGAGAAGCGTGGAGATTGAAGATGTGAGACAGGTGATAAGCAACCTTGCAGAGAACGCCCGGGGATTGAGGAGTGTGATAGAAAAAGGTGTCGGGGCCATCACCTACTTCCGGTGGATCTTCGTGAATGTGGCGAAAAAATTCGGGTTGATAGAGCGGGATGCGGACTACAGCCAGATAAACATGGAACGGTTCATTGAGGCCCACAGGGACTCGGAGGTGTTCAGGGAAGCGGTGGAGAAAACCATTTTCGAGCACATGGACATTGAAACCGCAATGGCGGTTCTGGAGAAAATTGCAGATGGTGAGATAAAGGTAAATTATCATGAACGCATGTCCGGCTTCTGCGGGAAGGAAATCTCTGAAGTCCAGGGTTTTGCCCAGACCGAAATTTCTGTTCACATGCTCAACAGTGTCAGGGAACGGCTGATGGACACGGATATGGTGCTGATATGCATGTCGTGTGGGACCACGGTCTCCTACAAGCTCAAAAACATCACGCGGTTTTCCTGTCTGCGGTGCAATTCTGTGATGCTCGCAGGAATGAGGAAGGTGGAGAAGGGTATAATCGACGCCTGCAAGAAGTATTTCGGCGCCAGAAAGGATGTGAGGGTGCTGAACAAGGGTGAAAAGCGGAACCTTGAGCGTGCCTGGCTCTGCGCAAATCTTGTCAGGGACAACGGAAAAAATGCACTGATTGCCCTCGCCGGCAGGGGCATAGGTCCTGATACGGCAGCGCGAATTCTTTCCAGAATGTATGAGAACGAGGACGAACTTATCAAGGAAGTGATCAAGGCGGAGATAAAATACACCCAGACAAAGAAATACTGGAAGTGAGAGTTTCATAGATTTTCGGTTTGAGAAGCGGTGGATTCAAGCCAGACCTCCAGAAATCTATCCACGAGTTTGTCCAGAAAGCTCTGGCGGTACCGGATGAGTGCATTAACTGCCCGTTCGCTTTCACTCACAAAATACTGGACTTTCTCGCCCCTGACAGCGTTTACCACACCCTTCCTGCAGAGCATGTCCAGATAGAAGGTCGTGGTGGAGAGAGCCAGATTCAGTTCTTTTCCAATTTCTGCATGGGTGCTACCAGGGTTGAGAAGGAGGTGCAGCACGATCCTCCGCGGTTTCTCCTGCCGCAAAACCGCCATCAGCTCAAAATCCCTGGCGTCAACCTCCTTCGTGTAATACCGCTTGTAATACCTGTCTTTGACGGCGTAAATCAAACCCTCCTTCTCCATCCGGTTCAGGTGGTAGTCAAGGGTGCCAACTTCAAGTCCAAGTTTTCTCTGCAACTCCCGGAAATGGATGCCTGGAACTTCCGCAATCAGGTTGTAGATGCTCCGTCTCACCTCTATATCCTGGTGCATCCCTATCCCTTGGTGAGGAGGGAGAATGCGAGGAGGGTGAGGATGCACAGGTCAAACAGGTAAAGGAGCACGAGCGCATTCCCCTGGATTACCACGAACTGGCTGAGAGAAAGCCAGATGCCCTTTATGAAAAAAGCCAGAAAGGAGAGGCAGACAATCAGTAACCTCCTGGTCCTCAATCTTCTGTAGGTAACTGCTGATAGCACAAACAGCACCGCACTGAACACGAGAATCACACCAGCAGCAAACGCAGTAACTTCCCACATGCTGACCACAATACAATAAAAATAAAAAAGGTTTTGTTATTATCTTTGCTTGGAGTTGCTGTTCTTCCTCTGCCTGAACCAGACCACTGCAATCACCGCAATTGCTGCAATCACGCCAAGGCCAAACCACATCGCAACCGGAACCGGTGAACTACCGAGAATCTTCACCAGGATTGTGCCAATCACCGTTGTGGTCCCATCTGTCGCCTCAACTGTCACAACCTCCTCGCCCTGCCAGTTCTCCGGTGCCTTCAGCACGAGTTCCCCTGTGTTGGAGTTGTACACGGCCATGATGTAGTTGGTTTCTCTCACCCCGAACAGGACGCGCCTGCCCTGCGGCACTGTGAAGAGAGAGTTGAGGTTCAGGCGGTATTCTGAGTTTGGAGAGAGCTTGACCTCAAGGGTTCCGTGGAATTTGGGGGCAACCGCAATGTCCTTCGGCGGGGAGATTACATACTTCTCGCCTGTCCCATTACCTGGCAGGTAGGTTTCATTGCTCATCTCCGACAGGGTGATTTCAACGTAGAGGGTGGTTCCCCGCTCAACCTCAACCACAGCACTGTATCCCCCGACCTCCGAGTGGTAGGCGGAGAGGATGTATTGTCCAGACGGCACCGCAAGTGTGAATTTGCCGTTTTCATCCGTCTCCGTGCTTGCGGCGTAGTAGCCGTAGGTGTTATTGGTGGTTGTTGCCGTCCCGTTTCCAGGCACAATGTCGACGATTTCATGGATGGCATAGGCACTCACATACGCACCCTTTACTGCCTGTCCCTGCTCGCTTTTCACAATCCCTGCTATCCACGCATCTGGTTCCGGGAGTTTCTCAAGAGAGATGTTCAGCCAGAGCACTGAATTTGCCTCCACATACACTCCTTCATAGTGTGGAGAGTAGCCCTCCGCATACACCGTCATGGAGAGCCAGCCCGCGGGCACATCCACGGCGTAGTTCCCGGAAGCATCGGTAATTCCAGAATAACTCCAAGCACCCGGAGAGCCAGGATAACTCCCGTTTCCTCCAGGTTTCTCTGAACCGACCGCGCCGCTGACAGAGCCATTATAAATTCCCCCTTCCCAGTACCTCTGAGAGGAATACACAAACTCCACATATGCCTTTGCGACCGGACCATCCTGAGAGACCACCCTGCCCTGAACCCGTGACACTATGGCTGGTGGGCCCTCAAATGGGATCAACCCAATATCCAGGTGCATGGTAATGTTGGGTGGCACATTAACTGAGGTAGCATAATCGTAGTAGCCCTCTGCAAAGGCATGGAGCCACAGGATTCCGCTGTGCACCGCCAGTACATAGCTTCCGTTATCGTCGGTTAACGCAGTGCATTCGGAGGGATAGTACACACCTTCATTCCCCTCAATCTCGGACCATGCATACACGGTAGCATTGACGATGGGACTTCCATCTGACTGGTTCAACACCCTGCCCTTCACCACAGCATCAGGTTCTGGCAACGGGTCTAGGGATATTTCGACAAAAAACGACCCATTTGCATCTCCCACATTAACGCTCATACTCTCCGGCAAATAATTTTCTGCATACACATAGATGTAGTATATATCCGGTACCACCTGCACTCCCAAATTTCCGTTTCCATCGGTTTCCCCGTAGAAATACCAGGTTTCATTCTCCACTGTGCCATTGCAGTAAACATCCCCGAGCCGCTTCCCTGTGACCGAAGCACCTGCTATCGGGGAGTAGTCCTTTCCATCGACCACATGCAGAGAAAGATTCACTGTTTCTGTGGTAAGCCCAGGATTAAATTCCATCAGCCCCACGATCTTGCTCCTCTCTCCCTGCTCGCCTGCACTCACAGCACCATACGCTCCAGCCACTAATAGGCAGAGCACAAACCCAGTTGCCGCAATTGCAACCCGCATTTTCCTGTTCATGTTTATCACCTCACCTCTCTTATGCCCCGGTATATATATCTCAGTTATGGAACAAACATTGAAGGGCCGCAGTTAACCTAATATAATCAGCAAATATTCCCGCACCCATGTATGCAAAGGTTCTTCTAATTGGTGGTGGTGGTAGGGAGCATGCAATTGCCGCAGCCCTTCACCGCTCAGGTGCAAAGCTGTTTGCGGCAATGCGGAACAGAAATCCCGGCATCATGAGATTGGCAGAAAAGGTAAAGATTGTGCCTGAGAACGACTTAAACGGTGTCTGTGAATTTGCAACCGCACATCAGGTGGATTTTGCAGTTTGCGGTCCCGAAGACCCGCTTGTAAATGGTCTCGCCGATGCCCTCCGGCAGCAGGGGATTCCCTGCGTCGGTCCATTGCAATCAGGAGCTAGGATAGAGGGTTCCAAATTGTTCGCAAGGGAGTTGATGAAAAACTACAGAATTCCGGGTTGTGTGGATTACAGAATGGTGGGAAGTCTGGAGGAGGCGAAAAGGGCATTCAACGAATTCAACGGGAATTTTGTGATAAAGCCCATTGGGTTGACCGGTGGAAAGGGCGTGAAGGTGATGGGGGAGCATCTGAAGAACATTGAGGATGCTGTGGGTTATGCGAGGGACATAATCGAGAAGAAGATAGGGCAGAGCCAGAACTTGCTTGTTGAGGAGAAGATAGAGGGTGAGGAATTCACGCTCCAGGCCTTCGTGAACGAAAAATCCGTGCAGTTTTCCCCGCTTGTCCAGGACCACAAACGGCTCTTCGAGGGGGATACGGGACCGAATACTGGAGGCATGGGGTCCTACTCGTGCGAGGACTTCATTCTTCCCTTCATAACCGAGAGGGACTACGAGATGGCAAAAGAAATAATTTTCAGGACTGTTGAGGCGCTGAATAGAGAAGGGATAAATTACCGCGGTTTTCTTTACGGCCAGTTTATGGCTGCAAGGGATGGCGTTAAGGTAATAGAGTTCAACTGCCGCCTCGGGGACCCTGAAGCGACGAATGTGCTCACCTTGATTACCTCCGACTTCACAGACCTGTGCTGGCGAATTGCAAATGGCGAGAGCTTTGCGCAGCCAGAATTTGAGAGGAAGGCCACGGTGTGCAAATACCTCGTGCCAGAGGGATACGGGATAAAACCGCTGGCTAACGAAGAAATTACCGTGAATGAGCAGGGAATAATTGCCTCCGGCTGCGTGCCATACTATGCAATGGTGAACGAAGAAAACGGGAGGATATATACCACAACATCTCGGGCAGTTGCAGTGGTGAGCCCCGCAGACACGGTTTCCCTGGCTGAGAAAAATGTGGAAAACGCACTGAAACATGTGCACGGCAAGCTCTTTGTCCGGCACGATATTGGAAAGATGGAGTTAATAAGGAAAAGAATCGAACACATGAAAAGAATAAGGGGCAAAGAAACTAACTGATACGACACAGGTGTACACCCGAATTCCGATTCCTTGCAAAGATTTATTTACCATGCGGGCTTCATTATTATTCATTAGATGCCAATTTCGTGCTGCCTGTTGAAAGAAGGGAGGAATCTCTCTTCCGCAGAAAATGGGGGCAAAATATATGAACACGGGGAAAATCGAAATTGAGGGCATAAATAAACTGGTCGAAGAAGGCATACCTTCAAACTACATGTTGCTTCTCCAAACGGATGAGGGCTTGGAAACAGACCTGCTCGTGAGGCAGTATATAAAGGAGGCGTTGACTAAAGGCGAAATTTGTATAGCGGTGTTATCAGAAAGTTCTCCCGACGATTTCAAGAAGTTGATGAGTGCGATTGGCATAAATGCAGAGACCCATGAGAAAAACGGCACCCTATACATCGTGGACTGGTATTCCTTCAGAAACGAGCGGATTATTGGCGTGGAGGAAAAAGGTGCAGTTTACAAGTGCTCGAAGAG